>ONSU01000022.1 GCA_900320545.1 uncultured Bacteroidales bacterium
ATAGTCTATGCTGCAAGGAAGGTCCTTCAGGCGTTCGGAGAAGGTGTTGAAATGCTGGAGGGCAAGGCTGGTTGTAGGCACCAGCACTGCGGTCTGCTTGCCGTCCACCGCTGCCTTGAATGCAGCACGGATAGCTATTTCCGTCTTTCCGAATCCCACGTCGCCGCACACCAGGCGGTCCATAGGGCAGTCACCTTCCATATCCCGCTTGACGGCGCGGGATGCAAGTTCCTGATCCGGAGTGTCTTCGTACATAAACGAAGATTCGAGTTCTTCCTGCAGATAGGTATCGGGAGAGAACGCATAAGCCTTAGAAGCCTTGCGCTTGGCATACAGCTGGATAAGGTCTTTTGCAATGTCCTTGACCTTGGATTTTGCGTTATTCTTCAGCGTTATCCAGGTCTTGGAGCCGAGCTTGTTGATTTTAGGCACCTCGCCGTCCTTGGAGCGGAAACGGGATATTTTATGCAGCGCGTGCACAGACACGAACACCACGTCCCCGTCGCGGTAGGTCAGTTTCACCACCTCCTTCATCCGTCCGAAATCGTCCCGCAGGCGGACCAGTCCTCCGAACACTCCCACGCCGTGGTCTATATGCACCACGTAGTCGCCTATGTTGAAAGAGTTGAGGTCGTTGATGGTCAGCTGCTCAGACTTCTCCACCGTCCTGCGCAGGCGCACCCTGTGGAAACGGTCGAATATTTCGTGGTCGGTGTAGCAGCAGATGCGGTCCTGCTTGTCTATGAAGCCGTTGTGGATGTTTTTACCCGCCAGGAACTTGGGTATCAGGCCTCCGTTCTGCGAAAGAATCGAAAGGATACGGTCCAGCTGGGTCTGTTTCTCGCCGAATATGCAGACTTCGTAGCCGCTCTCCATTTTCTCACGTATGTCGGCCGAAAGCAGTTCGAAATTCTTGTTGAACACAGGCTGGGGAGCTATGTCGAATTCGACGGCATCCTCTTGCTGTTTCGAAAGCGGAGTATCGATAAACACCCTCCTGTAGCGCTCAGTCAGGAAAAAGAATTCCTTTTCCTTATACATATCAGACGAATCCAGCCAGATGGTAGTGGAATCCGGCAGGATTTCAAGTATATTTTGTCCGCTTTCGGCTCCTTCCGATATAAGATCGGAAATGATTTCAGCGCTTTCCAGGGCTTCGACGGAGAGTTGGGTATTACAGTCAAAAAGGTTTATCTTTTCCACTTCATCTCCCCAGAATGATATTCTGTAGGGGTGGTTGCGGGAATATGAGAATATATCTACTATAGAGCCGCGGATGGCAAACTGCCCGGGGGCTGAGACGAAATCCACCCTCTCGAAACCTCCCCCCGCGAGTTTAGCTACTATTTCATCCTGAGATATAGAGTCAGAAATCTTCAGTTCGAAGAAAGCTTCTTCTATCTTGTTCTTCGAGGGGATGAGTTCTTCTATTGCCTCAGGATAAGTAACCACAAGCAGGCGGGAGCCGTCATAGTTTATTATCTTCTCGACGGCCGAGGTGCGCTGTACCCCGAGGGAAGATTTATAATTGCTCCTTTCTATATTCTTTCCTGAAGAGGGAAGGAAGAATACACAGTCTCCTTCCACGAGGCTATAAAGGTCGGAAGAACAATACTCAGCCGCTTCAAGGGATGGAAGAATAATGAAATGAAGCCCTTCCAGGGCTGTTTCGCCAAGCACAAACCACCTTGCGGACAAATATAATCCCCGACAGAAAACATCCTTTCCGGAATGTAATCTGTCTTTAAGGAGCGAAGTTGACTTTTTGTTTATTAACATCAATTTCTATTTTGTTAAAAACGCGGTTGAAAACCCTGTTAAAAAATCCGGATTATAATGTTGAAATCCGGGGTGGGGAAGTTTTCCACATATTCAGGTAAGGGCTCATAACAAAGTTTTCAACATTTCTTTTAATTATAAATATTTGATATTAAACCTCTTAGAAATTTTTAAACAAATTCACAAAAGTATAATAATCATCAAATAATAAATTAAAAGAACTATATTTGTAATTATAAAGGACGAAACGAAATGTCGGATTTCAACCCCCACAACACAAACGAGGGCAAAGATAAGGATTTAGACGGAATAATCCGGCCCCAGGAACTGGAAGATTTTACCGGACAATCTGAAATTGTCTCGAATCTCAAGGTTTTCATAAAGGCGGCAAAAATGCGTGGCGAGCCTCTCGACCACACCCTTTTCCACGGTCCTCCCGGTCTGGGAAAGACTACCCTTGCCCATATCATAGCCAACGAGATGGGAGTGAATATGAAGATTACTTCCGGCCCGGTGCTTGACCGCCCCGGCGATCTTGCAGGTCTCCTGACTTCTCTTGAGAGCGGGGATGTGCTTTTCATTGATGAAATCCACCGTCTCTCCCCGGAAGTGGAAGAGTATCTTTACTCCGCAATGGAGGATTATGTCATCGACATTATGATAGACAAGGGCCCTGGAGCCCGTTCGGTGCGTATTTCCCTCAATCCTTTTACGCTCGTGGGAGCTACGACTCGCTCCGGCCTTCTGACAGCTCCGCTGCGTGCCCGTTTCGGCATCAACGCCGGCCTTGAATACTACGACACGCCCCAGCTTGTAAAGATAGTGAAACGCAGCGCCGACATTCTCAATATAGGTATAGACGATGACGCAGCGAGCGAAGTTGCCCTTCGCAGCCGCGGTACTCCCCGTATCGCCAACGGCCTGCTGAGGCGGGTGCGTGATTTCGCGCAGGTGGTCGGCGACGGGCATATCAATCTCGAGATAGCCCGCTATGCCCTTGACAAACTGAACATTGACACCCGCGGCCTTGATGCCATCGACAACAAGATACTCCGCACCATCATCCAGACCTTCAAGGGCGGTCCCGTGGGAGCCAACACCATAGCCACCGCAATAGGCGAGGACCAAGGCACCTTCGAGGAAGTGTACGAGCCTTTCCTCATAAAAGAAGGATTCATAGTCCGCACCCAGCGCGGCCGCATCGCCACAGAACTTTCTTACAAGCACCTCGGCCTCATCAAAGAACCTGAAGAAGGCACTTTATGGGGAAGCGGCATCCCGTCCGACAGTTAGACAGCCTCCAGTTCTGGCCCGGAAAATCTGATTTTGGGCCCGCAAGCACTCGCAAACCGCCGTCCGGGCCCCGGAACGCCTAATCCGGGCCGGAATGACGGTGACTTAAAGTAATTTACTACAATTTCAACTGTTTAATTTAACCTCTGGCATCTAATGGTGTCTTACGAAAATAAAAACCTCAATGAAACAATTTACACTTCTTATCGTTACACTTTTTTGTATCGGCATTGCATGTTCAAACTCAACAGATTCAGACAATACAAACAGCACCGAGCAACAACAACCTCCGCAAAACAACGACAATAACGACACACCAACCACTCTACCCAACAATTCGTTTGTGCATATTACAACCAACGGCAAATACACCTATATTGCCGACTCATACAACAGTATCGGAGATGGCGAAACAGTAGAGATAAGCAAAGAGTATTGGATTTGCAAATTTGCTGTCACCAATGCCGAATGGAGGGCATATATAGATGCTTGTGGAGAGTCTGCACCAATATATTGGAACAATGGCGAAATACCTGCCGGTCGAGAAAAACACCCCGTATTGTGGGTATCGTACAATGCAGCAGAGGATTATTGCAGATGGCTCTCCTCCTCAAACAAAGAGTGGTTATTTCGCCTACCTACACAAGCCGAATGGGAGTATGCAGCCAGCAACAATGGCAGTATATATCCTTGGGGCGACAGCGCAGATGTTTCATACGAAGATGGTATATTGACAAGTCGCTTCAACTACAACGGTGTAATTGCTGCCAAGGTCTTGAATAACCCCGACCAAGTGGCGACCTACAACAACGAAAGGTCGGAGCGTTACGGCGAACAGGAGCGCATAGGGGATATAATAAGCATTAATAGCAACGGAGGTGTTAGCGGCTGGGTAAAGCATAGCAACTACACAGGTTTTATCTATACCGACATCTTCTCTGAGATAAACAGTGCAGGCGGAAACACCTGTGCCGTAGATGCCTATGCCGATGGCATCAGTTGGTGTGGTTGTTACAATATGTCGGGAAACTGCTGGGAGTGGACATCGACAGTTGAAGTTGCACAAAACGGAGCCGAGAAGGGCGATGAGGTAAATATCATTCGTGGAGGCTCGTGGTATGCCACATCATCGAGTTGCAAAGTGTCGTTCCGTGGCGAGGGCAGACGCCCATCGGGCGCATATAACACCGTTGGCATACGCATTGTCGCTGAACGAAAATAAGTATTTACCCATACACTATTTTTAGTTAATATATCACACCTCCCTTTCCGGGGTCGGGAGAAAGAAAGAACCTGGCTAAATTGGTTGAGGATAGTGACACACCCCCGTTTTGCTTCAGTTCTGGCCCGGCAAGGACTGACGGCGCAAGAAATCGGTGTTTGTGCTCTGTACATTACAGACTATCGCCCGAAAGAGCTCCCGGACATACTCGGGCAGCGCAGTATCTACCAAAGAAATACGGAAATCCGCGAAAAACTGGCGGACCTGGTCAAGGACACAACCCTTCCCGTATGGCTCAGGAACATATAACGACAAATGGAATCCAGGTGATATCTTGTTTTTAGATGTCATTTTTTAGTTGTATCTTTGCCCTATTATAGAATACCAATTAATTTATATACAAATGGCCGATAAATTTACTTCAAAGATTCCTGAGGGACCTTTAGCCCAGAAATGGACGAAGCGTAAATCAGAAATTCACCTTGTGAGTCCCAACAACAAAAGAAAACTCGAGATTATAGTGGTGGGAACCGGTCTAGGCGGTGCTTCTGCAGCTGCCTCCCTCGGTGAACTCGGCTATAACGTAAAGATTTTCTGCATCAGCGATTCCCCCCGCAGGGCGCACTCTATTGCGGCTCAGGGCGGTATCAATGCTGCTAAGAACTACCAAAACGACAACGATTCCGTATACAGGCTCTTCTACGACACTATCAAAGGTGGAGATTATCGTGCCCGCGAGGCTAACGTCTATCGTCTTGCAGAGGTGAGTGCCGCCATTATCGACCAGTGCGTTGCCCAGGGTATTCCTTTCGCCCGCGAGTATGGCGGATATCTTGCCAACCGTTCTTTCGGCGGCGTGCAGGTGAGCCGTACTTTCTACGCCCGCGGACAAACCGGACAGCAGCTGCTTCTCGGTGCATACGCGTCGCTCAACAAAGAAATTGCGGCAGGTACCGTGAAGAGTTATCCCCGTCACGAGATGCTCGACCTTGTGATCATCGACGGTCAGGCAAAAGGCATTATCGCCCGTAACCTCGTTACCGGTGAACTGGAGCGCTTCGGCGCCCACGCCGTGGTGCTTGCGACCGGCGGATACGGCAACACCTACTTCCTCTCTACCAACGCGATGAATTCCAACGGATCCGCCGCCTGGCAGTGCTACAAGAAGGGTGCGTTCTTCGCCAATCCCTGCTTCGCGCAGATCCACCCCACCTGCATCCCCGTTCACGGCGACCAGCAGTGCAAGCTGACGCTGATGAGCGAGTCGCTCCGTAATGACGGCCGTATCTGGGTGCCCAAGAAGATGGAGGACGTGATGAAACTCCGCAAGCACGAGATCAAGCCCTCGCAGATTCCCGAAGAGGACCGCGATTACTATCTCGAGCGCCGTTATCCCGCTTTCGGCAACCTGGTGCCGCGCGATGTGGCCTCCCGTGCCGCCAAGGAGCGTTGCGACGCCGGTTACGGTGTCAATGAGACGGGTCTTGCCGTATTCCTCGATTTTGCCGACGCCATCAAGCGGCTCGGTCACCAGAAGGTGGAAGAGCGTTACGGCAACCTCTTCCAGATGTACGAAAAAATCACGACGACTTCCCCCTGGGAAGAGCCGATGATGATCTATCCGGCTATTCACTACACGATGGGCGGTCTGTGGGTCGATTATGATCTGCAAACCACCATCCCGGGTCTGTACGCCATCGGCGAGGCCAACTTCTCCGACCACGGCGGCAACCGTCTCGGCGCTTCCGCCCTGATGCAGGGTCTTGCGGACGGCTATTTTATCCTTCCTTACACCATCGGAGACTATCTGTCACACAAATTCAGTGAGCCGAAGACCGATACTTCCGCTCCCGAGTTCGACGAAGCCGAAAAGGCGGTCAGGGCCCGTATCGACAAACTTTTTGCGGTGAAGGGTACGGAAACGGTCGACAGTATCCACAAGAAACTCGGCCACATCATGTGGGAATATGTGGGAATGGCCCGCACCGAGGCCGGTCTCAAGAAGGCCATCGAGGAAATCGGCAAACTCCGCGACGAATTCTGGAAGACGGTCCGGGTGCCCGGCACCAATGAGGAATTCAACCAGGAACTCGAGAAAGCCCTCCGTCTGGTGGACTTCTTCGATATCGGCGAACTGATGGCCCGTGACGCGCTCAACCGCAAGGAATCCTGCGGCGGTCATTTCCGCGAGGAAATGCAGACGGAGGAAGGCGAAACCAAGCGTGACGACGAAAACTTCATGTATGTCGCCGCCTGGGAATACAAGGGTGAAGGCGTCGAGCCCGAACTCCACAAGGAGCCGCTCAAGTACGAGAATATCAAGATTGCAACCCGTAACTATAAAGACTGACGGATTATGGAATACAATATCAAAGTTTGGCGTCAGAAAAACGCAAAGGCAAAGGGACATTTCGAGACGTATCACGTTACGGATGTGGAGGAGGACGCCTCTTTTCTCGAGATGCTCGATATATTGAATGACCAGCTCATCCGTCAGGGAAAGGAGCCGGTCGCATTCGATCACGACTGCCGGGAAGGCATCTGCGGCGCCTGTTCGCTGTATGTGGACGGCCGCGCGCACGGACCGGACGACCAGGTGACCACCTGCCAGCTGTTTATGCGTCATTTCAAGCCGGGCGCCACGATTACCGTGGAGCCGTGGAGATCGGCTGCGTTTCCCGTGATCAAGGACCTGGTGGTCGACCGCGGCGCCTTCGACAAGATCCTTCAGGCCGGCGGCTTTATCACCGTCCGCGCAGGTCAGGCTCAGGATGGCAACGCGATCCTGATTCCGCACGATACGGCGGAGGACAGTATGGATGCGGCGGCCTGTGTGGGCTGCGGTGCCTGTGTGGCGACTTGTAAGAACGGTTCTGCAATGCTCTTCGTGGCAGCCCGCGTCAGTTCTCTGGCGCTGCTTCCGCAGGGTAAACCGGAAGCCGCCCGCCGCGCCAAGGCGATGGTCGCCAAGATGGACGAACTCGGCTTCGGCAACTGCACCAACACCCGCGCCTGCGAGATGGAGTGCCCGAAGCATGTTACTATCGATCACATCGCCCGGCTCAACCGGGAGTACCTCAAGGCAAAGTTCTCGGAATAAAACCATTTTTTCTATAACCTTTTAAATTTCAGTACCATGAAGAAAGTTTACACCCTGATCGCCATCGCATCCCTGATGGTCTGCGCCGCCGCCTGCGGAAACAACAACAAGAAGGCCGAAGAGGAACCCGCCGCCGAGCCTCAGAAAGAGGCCCCTGCAAAGGAAAAGAGCACGGAAGATAAGCTCAAGGAAGCTGCTGCCGACGCTGCCATCGACCTCACCAAGGCCGGCGTAGACGCCGCTACCAAGGCTGCCCAGGACGCTGCGAACAAGTAGTTTTCAGGCCTGATAAATTAAAATAATAAAGCGGTTAATGTTTAAAAATATTAGCCGCTTTATTGTATATTATTTGAGGTGAGCCGCTCTGGTCCACCAGACCATCGCGCAGACGTTCTCACAGGAGATTACGACTTAGTTCTCCAAGTAAAGCGTTTGTAAAGGAAGTTCCTACCAGAGGAAATTATTGAACGGGTATCTTCCCGCGTGAATCTCCGCAACCATCTTATAGATGTCGTTGCGGAGTTTCGGTAATCCCGTCTTGTTGAGGGCCGAGATGAAGATGCAGGGTGTTTTTTCGCGGGCGATCCAGCTGTTTTTGAGTTCGTCCAGCGTGCGGTGCTCCTTGCCTTTCGGCTCCAGGGAAAATTCGTCGTATTCTTCCGGCTGGTAAGCGTCTATCTTGTTGAATACCACATAGGTAGGCTTATCACCGGCCCCGATTTCCCGGAGGGTTTTCTCCACCACCTCCATCTGTTCTTCGAATTCGGGATGGGAGATGTCAACTACGTGCACGAGGATATCAGCCTCGCGGACTTCGTCGAGGGTGCTCTTGAAGGCCTCGATGAGTTGCGTGGGGAGTTTGCGGATGAATCCGACGGTGTCGCTCAGGAGGAAGGGTACATTCTCGATGACGACCTTGCGGACGGTGGTGTCGAGGGTGGCGAACAACTTGTTCTCAGCGAAGACGTCACTCTTGGCCAGGAGGTTCATCAGCGTACTCTTGCCGACGTTGGTATAGCCGACGAGGGCGAGTCTGACGAGGCTTCCGCGGTTGCTCCGCTGGGTGGCCATCTGTTTGTCGACTTTCTTGAGGTCTTCCTTGAGTTTGGCGATGCGCTGCTTGACGATCCGCCGGTCGACTTCGATCTGGGTTTCACCCATACCGCCGCGGGTGCCCATGCCGCCCCGCTGGCGCTCAAGGTGTGTCCACATACCGGCGAGTCGCGGGAGAATATATTGATTATGAGCCAGTTCTACCTGCATCTTCGCATAGGAAGTACGGGCTCGCTGGGCGAAGATCTCAAGGATCAGGGAAGTACGGTCGATGACGTTGAGGTGCTTATTGTCGAGCAGTTTTTCAATGTTGCGCTGCTGCATTCCCGTGAGTTCGTCATCGAAAATGACATATTCGATGTCGTTTTCCTCGCAGTATTCCTTGATTTCCTTGAGTTTTCCCGTTCCGATGTAGGTGGATTTCTCGATCTGGTCCAGCCGCTGAACAAACTTCTTGTCGCCGATAGCGCCGGCGGTTTCGGCGAGGAATTCCAGTTCATCGAGGTATTCCATCACCTTGCGTTCGCTTCCTTTCTCCAGTATGACGCCGACAAAGACGGCCTTTTCCGTGTGTTGATTTTCCATATCGCCTGCAAAAATAACGAAAAAAATCGGTGCCAAGATATTTTGACACCGATTTTTGTTTGTAGACCCCGCGTCTTAGCGGAGCTGGAAGATAACCGGGAAGGTGTAGGTAACCTTGACGGCGCGGTCACGCTGCTTGCCGGGTTTCCATTTCGGGGAACTCTTCACCACGCGGACGGCCTCTTCGTCGAGGGAAGGGTCGACGCCACGAAGGACGCGGACGTTGGTCACGGAGCCGTCTTTCTCCACGGTAAAGGAGAGGGTGACACGGCCCTGAACGCCGTTTTCCTTGGCGATCTCGGGATAAACGAGCTTGGAGTTGACCCATTTGGAGAATTCGTTGGCGTCTCCGCCGTTGAAGGACGGCTTCTCTTCCACGAGCTGGAACGGAATCGCCTCTTCTTCAACGACTTCCTCTACCACTTCCACTTCCTTGTAGTCCATGATCTCCACACCGAGATTGGCATCGTCCTCGAGGTTGATGAACAGGTCGTCGTCGAGTTTGATGTTATCGTCGATAATGTCGATCTGGTCGGAAAGGATGGGGATCTTGGGGGCCTCGGGCGGCGGCGGGGGCGTCTCGTTCTGGATGGCGATCATCTCGTCTTCGATCTGGACCTGGGTGTTGTCGGCCAGCATTGCGACGTCCGCCTCCTTGGTGGACCACTCGAAAGCTCCGTACAGGATACCGAGGGCTACGACGAGACCGATCTCGGTAAACAGGAACTTCTTGTTCTCAAGGCTCGCTTTGGGGCTTTTCTTGACTTCCATAATAAAATCCTTTATAGGGTTTCACATTTTCACTGATGCAAAGTTACGAAGACTCTTTGGCGATTCCTATTTTTTTGCGAATTTTAATCTCGCAGGCGAGTTTTATAAACTACAGATTCTTAAATAGTTGTAAATAATTCTTTTTCCAAAAATCTCGCAGGACTTCATTTTGATATTGCATTTGTATAAAACGGAGGGGGCCCCCTTCGTTTTTATTGCAGAACTTCAATAAAGAACTCCTTATCCGGACAATCCGAGGCCTGGATGCGGGACTTGATGCGGTAGAGGCGGTTGTAGACGAAGGGTTTGTCTTTTTCCAGGAGCGTGGCGATGGTGGTGCTGGAGAAGCCGGCGGCCGTGTAGGCGTAGATGTGGAAGTCCTCTTCCTTCCATTTCGGGAAAGCCGCGCGCAGGCGTGTCATCACATTATCCGAGGAGGCGTTCAGCGACTCTTCGACCTGCCGCTGGACGGCTTTGTCGTTGCGGAAACCGTCGATGATGGAGCGGACCTCCTTGACGATGCTGCCCTGAAGTCGGTCGGAGCCCTCGTTGACATAGTACTGGGCGCATAGTCGTTCGAGCAGTTCGGTCCCGGCCGGGAATTTGCTCCCGGAAAGGCGGGTTTTGAGATCTTCGGCAATCGCCATCGAGGCCTCCGCCTCGGCGCGGGTTTCCTCCAACTGCCTCTCAATCATTGCTTTACGTGCTATGAAGTACCAGATCAGACTCGCGGTGACCGCCAGGAAGAACAAAGCCAGCGCGATGAGGCGGATGCGCTCGTTCCGTATCCGGGAGGTATTGAATCCCTGATAGGCAAAGTAAAGATACTGCCCCTCGTCGATTTCCATCCCGGAGGCCTTGTAGCATCGGGCCATCGCCGAACAAATCTTGCGTGCGTAGTCTCCCTGCCGCTGCCAATCCAGTTGCCGCAGGGCGGCGGAGAAGCATTTCAGCGCGGTATTGTAGTCTTTTCCCGAATAGCAGATCCGGCCGAGGGCGTCCATACTGAGGGCAAGCATCGGGCGGTTGCGATGCCTGGAAAAATAGTTCCTGGCTTCCAGGACGCTTCCCTTTTCGTCCATATCGGCAAATCCGTAAAGGTCGGAGAACGCCAGCTGGTGGAGGACGGCGTATTCTGCCTCTTTGCGCTTGTCGGGGGCGCTGTCGAAAAGAGGGTTGCGGCTCTCGAGGAGAAGGAGAAGGCTGTCGGGATCGTTTCCCGGATCGGCGACGATATCGGCATAATACCGGCTTCCCTTCTGGCAGGCGCCAAGAGAAAGGAGACCCAGAAGAAGAAGGGCTATTATTTTCAGCGTTCTCGACATATTTCCGCAAATTTATCATAAATTTGCAAACGAAAAAAGGATAGGTTATGATTTCTTATTTCTTCGAGGACACGAAATTTGTTTTCAAGGGCCGGCAGCGCAACAACCGCTGGCTCCGGCTGGTCGCCGAGAGCGAGATCCGCAGGATGGGGGATGTTTCCATTATTTTCTGTTCGGATCCTTACATTCTGGACATTAACCTGAAGTATCTCCAGCACGATTATTTCACCGATATCATCACTTTTGACTATTGCGAGGGCGACAAGATTTCCGGCGACCTTTTCATCAGCGTCGACAGCGTCCGTGAAAATGCCGTCCAGTACGGGACGGAGTTCGAGGATGAACTCAACCGCGTGATGGTGCACGGAATCCTTCACCTTATCGGATACGACGACCATACGAAGGCCGATCAGAAGACAATGCGTGAGAAGGAGAATTATTACCTTTCGCTGCGGGAACTTGTCTAGATGGAAAAGCGGTACGATATCATCGTTGTCGGAGGAGGACACGCCGGATGCGAGGCCGCAGTGGCCGCCGCGCGGATGGGGTCGTCCGTCCTGCTGATCACGATGGATATGACGGCGTTCGCCAAGATGTCCTGCAATCCCGCCATCGGCGGAATCGCCAAGGGACAGATCGTCCGGGAGATCGATGCGCTCGGCGGATGCACCGGACTCGTGACCGACGCCTCGACGCTTCAGTTCCGGACGCTCAATCGCTCGAAAGGTCCCGCGATGTGGAGTCCTCGCGCCCAGTGCGACAAAATGCAGTTTTCGGCGCTCTGGCGAAAAACCCTCGAAAACACCTCTAACTTAAGGATTTACGCGGATTCTGCGACTTCTTTCCTCTTTGAGAATGCAAAAATTACGGGAGTCAAGACACTTACCGGGGCAATTTTTCATTCTCAGGCGGTTATTCTGACCGCCGGAACCTTCCTCGGAGGGAAACTTTTCATCGGGCGGACTTCTTTCGAAGGAGGCCGTATCGGAGAGAAATCTTCTTTCGGCCTCACCGAACAGCTCACCGGCCTCGGCATCGCGACCGCCCGGATGAAGACCGGAACTCCGCCCCGGATCGACATTTCTTCCGTCGACACCTCCCGGCTTCTTCCGCAGGAGGGCGACCCCGACCCCGACCGTTTTTCCTTCCTTCCGATTCCGTCCGCAGTGCAGGGCGGCCGTCCGCAAATGCAATGTTACATTCTCCATACGAGCGAGAAGGTGCACGACGTGCTACGCTCCGGCTTTGGAGAATCGCCGCTTTTTACCGGGATGATCCACGGGATCGGTCCGCGGTATTGCCCGAGCATCGAGGACAAGATCCGGACTTTCGCCGACAAGGATTCCCACCAGCTTTTTCTGGAGCCGGAAGGACGCGATACGAATGAATATTATCTGCAGGGATTCTCGTCTTCTCTTCCGCTCCGGGTCCAGATCGAGGCGATGCACCAGATCGAGGGTTTGGAGCACGTGGAGATTTACCGGCCCGCCTATGCGGTGGAATACGATTATTTCGATCCGGTCCAGTTGCAGGCCACGATGGAATCCCGCGTGGTGGAGAATCTCTATCTCGCCGGGCAGGTGAATGGCACGACGGGTTATGAAGAGGCGGCCGCGCAGGGAATTATCGCCGGAATGAACGCCCACCTGAAGATCCACGGCAAGGATCCGTTCATACTGCGCCGCGACCAGGCCTATATCGGCGTGCTGATCGATGATCTGATCACGAAAGGCGTGGACGAGCCGTATCGGATGTTTACTTCTCGGGCGGAATATCGGATCCTTCTCCGTCAGGACAACGCGGATCTCCGGCTGACGGCCCTGTCGCACGAGGCGGGTCTTTGCTCCGAGGAGCGTTATGCGCTGACGATGAAAAAGTATGAAGATGTGGCCGCTTTGCAGTCTTTCGCCGAGTCGAAGAAGGTCCGTGCCGAGCAGATCAATGATTATTTAACTTCAGTAGGAGAGGCGCCGATTACGGATTCGAAGAAAGTCGCCGACCTGGTTTCACGTCCTTCCGTCCGTCTTGCTGATGTTCTGCAAAATGTTCCACGTGGAACACTTTATCCCAAAGAAGTGGTGGAATCCGTAGAAATCGCCATCAAATACAAGGGCTACATCGACCGGGAAAATCAGCAGGCGGAGAAAATTCTCCGGCTTGAAAATCTCAAAATTCCCGCCGATTTCGACTTCGACACCGTCTCCGGTCTCTCCATCGAGTGCCGCCAGAAACTCAAGCGCTACCGTCCTTCTTCCATCGCCCAGGCCTCCCGCATCTCCGGCGTTTCCCCGTCGGACATTTCCGTGCTATTGGTTTATTTCGGGAGATAGATGTTTAGAAATAATTTCTTCGCGAATTTTAGGGATGTGATCTATTCCGTATAATAGTTTTCTCCCGTTAATTCCCATCCAGGAAAATAGTTCTTAAGCATTTCCCCTGCAAGATTTAGATTATAACGGTATAGTGTCATACCCTTCTTCTTATTGCCGCCACACGCTTTTACATAGCGTCTCATTCGATCTTCGGAAAGGATTTCTTCAAAGTCACAGTATTTCATTACAAAAAGTTTGTTTAGATAAATTATTAGCAGTATCTTTGTTATGTTCATTCCCGGTAACCTCTGGAGAAATCCAAGTTATCGGGTTTCGTTTTACAAAGAAGCAACCAATTATCCGTTAGTGCAAATGACTGACGGATAATTATGAAAAGTGGCATTAGAAGCTAGTCTGACGATGTTATTTTAAATAAATAATAGTGCAACTTGCACGGGTTATTCTTGCACAAGTTATTATTTAAACAAGTCTCTAACTATCGTCTGATATAGAATCTTATAGAAAATAAGTCTATTTATCCGAAAAATTGTTCCACGTGGAACAGAGGTGCCCTAGAGTTTTTTGAGGGCGGCTTTGATGAGGTCTTCGACGCGGGCGGAGGGGGTTTCCTTGAGGAGGCCGGGGATGACTTTGGCGATGGCCGCTTTGGAGAAGCCGAGCATCACGAGGGCTGTAGTGGCTTCGTCCGCGATGGCGGAATTTTCGGCCACGAAAAGGGCGCTGTTGTCGGCACCGCCGCCCTTGACGATCTTGTCTTTGAGCTCCAGGATGAGACGCTGGGCGCTCTTGAGACCGATCCCCTTGACACTTTTGATCTTGTTGACGTCCTCCCCGATGATGGCGTTACGGATCTCGTCGGCGGTGAGCGACGAGAGCATCATCCGGGCGGAATTGACACCGATGCCGGAGACGCTGACCAGCAGGCGGAAGAGTTCCCGCTCGTCCTTGGTGGCGAAGCCATAGAAAAGTTCCTCGTCTTCACGGAGATAGTGATGGATATAAATGGTTGCGTCGCCTTTGCCCTGGAGGGCTTCGAAAGTCTGGAGAGAAACGAGGCAGCTGTATCCGATGCCGCCGCATTCGATGATGATTTCGGCGGGGGTGCACTCGGTGATGTGTCCTTTGATGTAGTCGATCATAATGTGCAAAGATAACGATAAAATTGTATTTTTGTGTTGAAATATCTAACTTTGTTCGTTTCATTCCGGATGATGGGGAGAGAAGGATGGCGGCGCCCTGGAAGGAATATATAAAATATTGATATTTAATTAGTTGTACACGAACTTAAACCATTTTAGCATGAGGAAAATCTTTTCAGTCATCGTCTTGTCGCTGTGCCTCTGCGCCCTTGCCAAGGCCCAGGATGTCATTACCAGAACGGATGGTACGGACATTAAGGCCAAGGTGACCGAGGTCCTTCCGGATGTGGTGAAATACAAGAAATTCACTTATCTGGACGGCCCCGTTTTCACGATCCGCAAAAGCGACATTCTGATTATCCGTTATGAGAACGGGTCCAATGAGGTGTTTGCCGGTCAGTCTCCGGCGGCGGCTTCTCAGCAGCAACCGTCTCAGTCCGCCCGGCCGGTGGCGATCCCCAATGCCAAAACGTTTTCGGAAGGATTAACGGTGGTTTCCGGCGATGTCGGTGTCCTTCGCAAGAGCGCAAAGGGTTATGCCACCTTCGATTATTCACAGACGCTTGTCGGCGGGAAGCCGCTCGCGCAGTTCCTTCGCGCCAACGGTCCCGAATACGAGCGCGACTGGCCGAAAGAGTCGGAGAGCGCCAACCAGTATTTCCCGAATTACTACAATAAAAAATTCAAAAACGGCCTGGCTATGCAGTTTCAGGAAGCCGGAACGGATTACATCCTGACGCTGCATATTCAGGAACTGGACCTCGGCTTCACCGGCGGCAACTTCGTTCCCTTCGCCAACAAGGCCGGCGGCGCCGTCATCTCGGGCGTCCTGGAAGTCCGTGATGTGAAAACGGGCTCTACGACCCTTGTGATCGCGTTCAACAACATCAAAGGCGTCCCTGCCTATACGCAGGAGCAGCGGCTCGGCTGGGCCTATAACGAGCTGGTCAAGAAACTCGCAAAACTGAAGTAAAATGAAAAGACTCATTACCTTATTCATAATTGCCCTCGGCGTCGCTTTCTCCGCCGCGGCTCAGGATATCGTTACGAAGAAAGACGGTACGGATATCAGGGCGAAGATTCTGGAAGTCAATCTGGACAATATCCGCTACAAGTCCTTCTCCAACCTGGAGGGTCCGACATACACACTTCCCCTTTCGGAGATTCTGATGATCCAGTACGCCAATGGTGAAAGGGAGATCATCAACCAGAGCGCTCCCGTCCCCCAGCAGCCCGCCGGGCAGACCTACGCGCCTGTCGAGACGCTTCCTGCGGATACGCACATCTATGCTTCCGACCCCTCCCGGATTCATCCCGATATGAAGTATTGGGATTACCGGAAACTGTATGATAAGAAAGATTACCGTTCTTTATCCAACCCGAGGTATAGTACAGGCCGTGCGGCTTTTAACCTCCTGTTCCCGGGTATCGCCCAGTTTACGATGGGAGAGCGCAAAAGGGGAATCAACTATGTCGTCCCTGCCGCCATTATGAGTGCCGTGATGTCGGCCGGTGCCGGTCTGACGTATTATTATGGAGAAGTGGAAGGTTGCGGGTATGAATTTGAAGAGAATCCCCCGATGTTCATTATGCTCGCCGGAGCCATCGGGTATTTCATTACGGAAATGTGCTCCATCTCCAACGCCGTGAAGATCGCCAAGACCAAGTCGCTGTACCTGCACGATCTGGACGCGATGGCGGGCTCGCAGCAGTATGGTGTGAAATTGGAGGTCTCGCCGTTCATTGCACCCGCTTATACGCCGAAGGGCCTGCAACCCTCGGCCGGACTTTCCCTTGCGCTTAAATTTTAACGGAAAGGATGACGCAATCGGACATAAGGGCCCTTTTTCCGGCGCTTGCGCAGCAGGTGTACGGGAAGCGGTTGGTGTATCTGGACAATGCGGCGACGGCCCAGAAACCCGCAGGCGTAATCGATAAGTATACGGAACTCAGCCGTTTCTATACGGCGAATGCGCACCGTGCCGTACATTATCTGTCCGGCAAGGCGACGGAAGCGTACGAAGGGGCGCGGGATGCCGTGGCGGCCTATATCGGCGCCGGCAGCCGGGAGGAGGTTATTTTCACATCCGGAACGACGGCTTCCATCAATCTCGTGGCGTTCTCTTTCGGGGAGGCCTTTATCCGCGAGGGGGACGAAATCATCGTCACCGAGACGGAACACCACAGCAATATCGTTCCCTGGCAGATGCTCTGCGAGCGGAAAAAAGCCGTGCTGAAGGTCTGGAAGCTCGATGAGGACGGCTTCCTTTCGATGGACAATCTGGCCCGGAAAATTACGGATAAAACCCGCTTTGTGGCCGTGACGCACATCTCCAACGTGCTCGGAATGGTCAATCCGGTAAAGGATGTGGTGGATTTCTGCCATTCCTGGAACGTGCCCGTGCTCATCGACGGGGCGCAGGGAATTGTCCACGAACGGGTCGACGTGCAGGCGCTGGACTGCGATTTCTATGCATTTTCAGGCCATAAGATCTATGCGGCGACCGGCACCGGTGTCCTTTATGGCAAGAAAAAATGGCTCGACGCGATGCCGCCGTATATGGGTGGCGGCGAGATGATCGGGACGGTCCGTTTCAGCGGAACGACATACGCGCCGCTTCCGGGGAAATTCGAGGCGGGAACGCAGAATCTTACCGGTGTTCCGACGCTTGTTCCTGCGTTGGAATTCTTGAAGGAAGCACTTGAGAATAAGGAAGTTGTCGAAGAACAGGCCCGCATTCGGGAATATCTCCTGGACTGGTTCGCGACCCGGAAGGATATCCATCTTTTCGGTGTTCCACGTAGAACATCCGACAAGATCAACCTCTACAGCTTTACGGTGGAGGGCGCGCATCACGAGGACCTGGCGCTGATTCTCGACAAGATGGGCGTCGCCGTCCGGAGCGGACAGATGTGCGCGGAGCCGCTGATGGATCATTTCGGCGTCACGGGAATGCTGCGGGCGTCCTTCGCCCCCTACAACACGCTCGAGGAAGCGGAATATTTGACGAAATGCCTCGACAAGGCGATCAATATGGTACGATAACATGGCAACATTGCAGGAAAAGAAAAACGCAGTCATCGAGGATTTCTCGATGTATGACGAGTGGCTGGACAAGTATGAATATCTGATCGAACTCGGCAAGAATCTCGCCCCGTATCCGGAGGAGAAACGGACCGATGATTATTTGATAAAAGGTTGTCAATCAAGAGTTTGGCTTAACTGGAGAATGGAGGACGGCCGCCTTTGGTTCGCCGCCGACAGCGATGCGATCATCACCAAAGGCATCATTTCGCTGCTCATCGGCGTCTATTCCGGCGAAACGCCGTCCGACATCGCGGCGGACGACTTCGGCTTCATCGAGTCGATCGGCCTCAAGGAAAACCTTTCCCCGACCCGTGCCAACGGCCTCGCCTCGATGATCGCCCGCCTCAAGGAGGCCGCCCGGGAGAATATGGAGGTGCTGACTGCGGATGACGCCCGCGAGATCGCCCCGCTCTATTCCAACGTCGTCCTGGCCCTCAAGCAGGTCTACGATCCGGAAATTCCCGTGAATATCTACGATCTGGGCCTGATCTACGACCTGCAGATCGGCAAAGACCGCGTCGCCCGCATTCGGATGACCTTCACCGCCCCCAACTGCCCGATGGCGGACGAGGTGATGATGGACGTGAAGAACAATGTCGAGGACGTGCCCGGCATCAAGGGCTGCGAGATCGAACTCGTATTCGAGCCGGCCTGGGACAAGAGCATGCTCTCGGACGCGGCGAAGATCGAACTCGGAATGGAAGACGAATGACGTCGCTGTATCTCTCCCTCGGCACCAATCTGGGCGACAAGCCCGCCAATCTGCATCGCGCCGTAGCGCTCCTTGAAGAGCGGTTGCAAACGCCACGCACCGCGCTCTCCTCTTTCCTTGAAACCGCCCCCTGGGGTTATGAGAGCCCGCATTCTTTCCTCAACGCCTGCATCCGTTTCGACCTCGACCTTCCCGCAACCCGGCCCGAGGCCCGGCGCATCCTGGCCCTCTGCAAGGACATCGAAAACGAAATGGGCCGCATCCAGCGCGCCCCCGGCGAGGGATACAAAGACCGCATCATCGACATCGACATCCTCCTCTTCGGCACCCTCCGGATGCGCACAAAAACCCTCACCATCCCCCACCCGCTGATGCGGGAGCGGGAGTTCGTGACGGTTCCGCTGAAGGAAATCTACTGCAGATAGGCGTCGATGGCCTCGGAGAGGTACTGGTCCATCTTTTTCTTGACCTGAGCGCGTTCCTCCTTGGACAGCGAGTATTTGCCGCTGTGGCCTTTCCAGGCGCAGGGGTGCATGACTTTGGAGGAGGCGGGGCAGACGTTGTAGACGGCCCAGACGTCGGCGGGAGGACAGGTCAGGTCGATGAGGCCGACGTTGACGACGAGTTCCCCGGTATAGTGACGCATAAAGTTGGCTGCATCGTAGTAGGGCGCGACTTTCGCTTCGGGTGAATCTACGCCCGCGCGCTCCAGGGGTTTATTCCAACCGCTGAGGCGGCCGACGAGCATTCCTCCCACGTCCCACATCGCCGGGACATCCACGACCACCATGCTGACACGGGGATCCAGACCGGCCAGTGCGGCGCTCTGGGCGCCTCCCTGGCTGCCTCCCGTGACGAGCACCCGCTTCCCGTCCCATTCCTTGCGGGAGCAGAGATAATCCAGGGCGCGGACCAGGCGGAGGAACATCCCGTTGAAGTAGAAGGATTCCCGGTCTTTGACGGGCCATCCGGAGTAGCCGTTCAGCTCTTTTCCGACAGCCTCGTAGTAGGCGTCGTCCTGCCCGTTGAGGATGCCGTGGGCGTTGATGTCCAGGGCGATGGCGCCGTTGCCGGATTTGGCGAGTTTGACGGCATCCTTAATGGTGGCTTTGGTCCAGCGGTCCGTCATTTTGCCCGCGCTGTGGGCCTTGATGGCAATGGGAAGGCTGTGCGGAGCGGCATTCCGCGGAAGCGCGAGATAGCCCCGGACCGGCCGCGCGGTGATGCAATTCACTTCCAGGTCATAGCAGACATAGTCCAGACTGTCCTTTCCGGGAACGGCGACGGGCGTCAGCCTGACTTCCATTTTCTGACGCCGCATCTGCTTCAGTTGTTTCCGCCAGAATTTCCGCCAGTCCTTCGGCTCGTCGAATCCGGGCCGGAAGTCTTCCGGCGAGACGATGGCTCCCACCGTGGTGGAATCCTTCGGGTCGGCGGGATCCGCGAGGCGGAACATCAGCGCAACGGCCTCGTCATAAGCCCCGCTGAATACCTGGCTTTTCCCGGCGGGAAGAAGGGTCTCCCGCGCTTCCTTGAAGTAGCCGTTCTGATAGATTTTGACGACGGCGGGCGTCTCTTTGCCGACTTCCGCGTAGACTTTGACGGTGTCACCTTTGGCATACACGCCTTCAAACCCCTTGTCGAGGGAGAGACGTACGTCTTCCAGAAAACTTTGCCCGTAGGCTGTCCCCAGCGCAAAAAGGGCGAGAATAAAGCAGAGGGTGCGTTTCATATTCCGCAAAGATAGAAAAAATGGTTATATTTGTAGACTAAAAAGAATAGAAGATATGACACAGGATGAACTTTTCAAGATTCTCGTAGCCCATTGCAAGGAGTACGGATTCATTTTCCCTTCGAGTGAAATTTATGACGGACTCGCCGCCGTATACGACTACGGCCAGATGGGCGTCGAGCTCAAGAACAACATCAAGCGGTACTGGTGGGAGGCGATGACCCGCCTCAACGAGAATGTCGTAGGCATCGATTCCTGCGTGTTCATGCACCCCAAGACCTGGGTGGCGTCCGGCCACGTGGCGGCGTTCAACGATCCGCTCATCGACAACAAGGATTCCAAGAAAAGATACCGTGCCGACGTGCTGATCGAGGATTATCTCTCCAAGATAGAGGAGAAGATCCAGAAGGAGGTCGACAAGGGCCGCAAGCGCTTCGGCGACGCCTTCGACGAGGCCAAATTCAAGGAGACCAACCCGAACGTCCTTCGCGAGAAGGCGCATTACGACGAGGTTCACGCGCGTTACAAGGCGGCCGAGGACGCCAATGACCTGGAAGCCTACCGCCAGATCATCCTCGACTGCGGCATCGTCTGTCCCATCTCGGGCACCAAGAACTGGACGGAGGTCCGTCAGTTCAACCTGATGTTCTCCACGCAGGGTTCCACCACCAATGCGGATGACAAGCTCTACCTTCGTCCCGAGACCGCCCAGGGCATCTTCGTCGAGTATCTGAATGTCCAGAAGACCGGCCGGATGAAGATTCCGTTCGGCATCGCCCAGATCGGCAAGGCCTTCCGCAACGAGATCGTCGCCCGCCAGTTCATCTTCCGGATGAAGGAATTCGAGCAGATGGAGATGGAATTCTTCGTCCGCCCCGGCACCGAGATGGAATGGTTCAGGGCCTGGAAGGAGAACCGGATGAAATGGCATGTCAACCTCGGGATGGGCGCGGAGAATTACCGTTTCCACGACCACGAGAAACTGGCCCACTACGCCAACGCGGCCACCGATATCGAATTCCACTTCCCGTTCGGCTTCAAGGAGCTCGAAGGCATCCATTCCCGTACCGACTTCGACCTCGGTAACCACCAGAAACTCTCCGGCAAGAAGATCCAGTACTACGATCCCGAGACAGGCGAGAGTTATGTCCCGTACTGCGTCGAGACTTCCATCGGCGTCGACCGGATGTTCCTCGCGGTGCTGAGTCATTCCTACAAGCAGGAGCAGCTCGAGAACGGCGAGACCCGCGTGGTGCTCTCCATTCCCGCGCCGCTCGCCCCGGTGAAGGTCGCCATCCTGCCGCTCGTCAAGAAAGACGGTCTGCCGGAGAAGGCCCAGGAGGTCGTTGACCTGCTCAAATACGACTTCGCCTATCAGTACGACGAGAAGGACTCCATTGGCAAGCGCTACCGCCGTCAGGATGCGGTCGGAACGCCGTTCTGCGTCACCGTCGACCACGACACCCTCGCCGACGGCACCGTCACCCTCCGCGACCGCGACACGATGGAGCAGACCCGCGTCAAGATAGAAGATCTCCCCGCCATCATCGGCGCCAAAGTCAATATGTCCAACCTTCTCCGCGGTCTGTAGGTCATGGCTAAGAATATGCTCACCTCCGGGGACCTCCCGAAGTACGAAAAACACTATTCGGAGGCCGCTTTCTGGAAAAAGATCGGGCGGATCGCCAAAAAGGCCGGCATCAAGCTGGTGTACTACGCGATGGTGCTGTACTACGTGCTGATCAGTCCCGACACGCCCAAGCGCTACAAGGCGGTCATCGCCGGCGCCCTGGGCTACCTGATCCTCCCGTTCGACTTCATCTCCGACCTCTTCCCCTTCGTGGGAATGGCCGATGACTGGGCCGCCCTGGTGGCCGCCGTCGCCTTCGTCGCCTCGGCCATCAACGACGACATCAAGACCCGCGCGAAGATCAAGGTCACCGAGTGGTTCGGTCCCGTCGAGGACTCTCAGCTGGGTGACCTGGCATAAAATAATTCGCCATGAAGAAAATACTGCTTTCCGCCCTGGCGGCGATGGCCGCCCTGACGGCGTCGGCGGACGAAGGGATGTGGCTGTTGCCGCTCCTGAAGTCGCTGAACGCCGATGTGATGGCGGCCGAGGGCTGCCGGCTCACATCCGAACAGATTTACAGTGTCAACCACAGCTCCCTCAAGGACGCCGTCGTGATTTTCGGCGGCGGGTGCACCGGGGAGATCATCTCCGACGAAGGCCTGCTGGTGACCAATCACCACTGTGGCTACAGCAGCATTCAGGCGCTCAGCACGCCCGAGCACAATTATCTGATGGACGGATGGTGGGCGCGGAGCCGGGAGGAGGAGATCCCCTGTCCGGGGCTTAAGGTCGTTTTCCTCGTCAGCATGGAGGATGTGACCGACCGGGCCGCCGCCGCGCTGGCCGAAGGCGGGAAGGAGGCGCTGGAGAAGTTCAAGGAGGACCTGGAAAATTCGGCCGCGGCGTCGAATCCCGGCTGCGAGGCCGAGGTGGAATCCTTCTACAGCGGCAATGTCTTCTACCTGATCCTCTATAAGACGTACGACGATGTCCGCTTCGTCGGCGCCCCGCCGTCCGCGATCGGCAAATTCGGCGGCGACACCGACAACTGGGTCTGGCCGCGGCATACGGGCGATTTCTCGATGTTCCGCGTGTATGACGAAAACGGCAGGCCGCTCAAGCCGAAAAAGAGCCTGGAGATCTCCCTGAAAGGGGTGAAGGAGAACGATTTCACGATGATTCTCGGCTATCCCGGCAGCACCCAGCGCTACCAGACGGCGGCCGAGCTCGAGATGATGCTCGCTTCCCAGGAGATCAGCATCGCCTGCCGGACGATCCGGCAGAATGTGCTCTGGAAATGGATGGAGGCCGATCCGGTCATCCGGCTGAAGTATGCCGACAAATATGCCGATTCGTCCAACGGATGGAAGAAATGGCAGGGGGAGAAACTCTCCTTCAAGCGACTCGGGCTGCTGGATATGAAGCGCCGGGACGAGGCCGCGTTCCAGCGGTGGGCGGATTCCGATCCGGACCGCAAGGCGAAATATGGAACGGCCCTGCAGGAGATTGCGGAAGGCGCCGCCCGGGCGCTCGATCCCCTGTGTGCGTTCCAGCTCCTTTACGAGGCACCCTACAGCATAGAACTGCAGCAGTTTGCCCTGATGTATTTCTATGCCACGATGCAGGACGAGCCGGTGGATGAGGTTCTGGCGGCGTACAAGGATTACGATGTCGCCGTCGACAAGGAAGTGGCGTCCGTGATGCTGAAGTACTATCAGCAGCACGCGCCGGCGGTAATGGCGCTCGATTCGCTCGGGACGGGCTTCGAGAAGTTCTCCGAAATCGACATCGACAAGTACGTCGATTATCTGTACCGCGAGAGCATGTTCACTTCCCGGGAGAAGCTGGAGAAGGCCACGGCCGACACCACGGGCCTGGCGCTCCGGCTGATTGACGATCCGGCCGTGGTGCTGTCGACCCGGGTTATGGGCTATCTGTTCTCGGTGTATCCGGTCGTCACGGCGCTTGAAAAATCCGACGCTTCCCGCACCTATACGGCCGGTCTGCTGGAATATTACGGTGACAGGCCGCTGTATCCGGACGCCAACTTCACGATGCGCCTTACCTATGGCCACGTGCTGCCCTATCTGCCGAAGGACGGTCTCAAATATGCGTATTATACCACGCTGGAAGGCGTGATGGAGAAGGAGATTCCGGGCGATATGGAATTCGATGTTCCCGCGAAATTGAAGCAACTGTACGCCGCCCGCGACTATGGCCGCTATGCCGATAAGAAGGACGGGAAACTTCATCTCTGCTTCATCACCGACAACGACATTACCGGCGGCAACAGCGGCTCTCCGGTGCTGGATGCGGACGGCCGCCTCGTGGGCCTCGCCTTCGACGGCAGCTGGGAGTCGATGTCCTCGGATGTCCTCTTTGAGCCGGAACTCACCCGCTGCATCTGCGTGGATATCCGTTACGTGCTGTTCTGCGTCGACAAGCTCGGCGGTGCGGGCTACCTTCTCAAAGAAATGAAAATCAAGAAATAAGATGAAAAAACTGGTTCTCTGGGCCCTGGCCCTCACGCTGGTCCTGCCCGCCCGGGCGGACGAAGGAATGTGGCTTCTGCCGCTCCTGGAGAAGATGAACGGCAAGGCCCTCCGGGAGGCCGGCTGCCGCCTGACTCCGCAGGAAATCTACAACATCAACGGTTCGTCCCTCAAGGATGCC
This sequence comes from uncultured Bacteroidales bacterium, assembly GCA_900320545.1. Taxonomy (GTDB): domain Bacteria; phylum Bacteroidota; class Bacteroidia; order Bacteroidales; family UBA932; genus Cryptobacteroides. The sequence continues at coordinate 24,379 of ONSU01000022.1, forward strand.
ATCGTGCATTTCGGAGGCGGCTGCACGGCCGAGATCATTTCGGCCGAAGGCCTGCTGGTGACCAACCATCACTGCGGCTACAGCAGCATCCAGGGGCTCTCCACGACGGAGCACAACTATCTGATGGACGGCTGGTGGGCCAAAACCCGCGATGAGGAACTCAAGGTGCCGGGTCTCACGGTCACCTTCCTCCGGAAGATGGAGGACGTGACGGATGCCTATGACAAGGCGGAGGACAAGAGGGCCTTCGTGAAGGAGGCCGTCGACCGGGCCGAGAAGGACAATCCGGGCTGCAAGGCCTTCGTCACTTCGTTCTACAACAAGAACTACTGGTACCTTATCACGACGAGGGTGTATCGCGACATCCGCTTCGTCGGCGCCCCGCCCGCCAGCATCGGCAAATTCGGCGGAGAGACCGACAACTGGATGTGGCCCCGCCATACGGGCGATTTCTCGATGTTCCGCGTGTATGACGACGACGGTAAGCCGCTGCGCGCCGTCCGCCATCTGAAAATCTCCCTGAAGGACCTCAAGGAAGGCGATTATACGATGATTCTCGGCTATCCGGGCCGCACCCAGCGCTTCCAGACGGCCGCCGAACTCAACCAGATGATCGCCACGAACCGCATCCGCATCGATGCCCGCACCGTGCGGCAGCAGATTATGTGGGATGCAATGTGCGCCGATCCCGACGTGCAGCTCAAGTACGCCGACAAGTACGCCTCTTCCGCCAACGGCTGGAAGAAGTGGCAGGGCGAGGAGCTGGCGTTCGGGAAACTCGGCATCATCGCCCGCGAGGAGCGGAAGGAGGCCGATTTCGTGAAATGGTACAGCGCCAAGAAACCCCGCGCCGAGAAGTATCAGGAGGCGCTCAGCGATATCAGCACCGCGGTGGAAGGCCGGGACGAGGCGATGAAAGCGCTTACCCTGCTCTACGAAGCGCCGCTTCGGATCGAACTCCTGACGCTGGCCAACGTGCTCGGCCGGCGCGGCCCCGAGGCCCTGAAAGATTATTATAAGGATTATGTGGAGGAGATCGACCGCAAGGAGGCCGTGGCCCTGCTGACATTCTACCGGGAAAGGGCTCGGAAGGAGGATTATCCCAAGGATCTCGGCGACGGTTCCGACTTCGCCACGATGGAGATCGGCCCATACGTGGATTATCTCTTCGACACCAGCGTGCTGACTTCTCCGGAGAAGCTGGAGAAGGCGCTCGCCGAGGAGGGTGGCCTGGAGAAGATCAAGGCCGATGACCCGGCTTTCGCCCTCCGGGATGCCCTTATGGCGGAGATGATGAAGTTGTATCCGGCCCTAGAATCCGTGAATGAGCAGTATGAAAAGGGCAGCAAGGCTTTCGCGGCCGGCCTTCTCGAATGGGAGAAAGGCAAGCCGTCCTATCCGGATGCCAATTCCACGATGCGTCTCACGTATGGCCACGTGATGCCCTATTCCCCGAAGGATGCCGTCCTGTTCCAGTATTACACGACGCTGGAGGGAGTGATGCAGAAGGAAGATCCGTCCAACCCGGAATTCATCGTTCCCGAGAAGCTCAGACGGCTCTGGGAGGCGAAGGATTACGGCCGGTACGCCGCCGCGGACGGACGGCTCCGTACCTGCTTCCTCACCAACAATGACATCACGGGCGGCAACAGCGGCTCGCCGGTGATGGACGCCGACGGCAACCTCATCGGTCTCGCCTTCGACGGCAACTGGGAGTCGATGTCCTCGGACGTGATGTTCGAGCCCGACCTTCAGCGCTGCATCTGCGTGGACATCCATTACGTGCTGTTTCTCGTGGATAAGTTCGGCGGCGCCGGCCATCTGATCAAGGAAATGGAATTCGCGAAGTGATGGAGACCGGAGAGATACTGCACGCACTGGCCGAGGTGACCCATCCGGCCCGGGAAGACCGGTCGATCATCGACCTGGGAATGGTGGAGGATATCGTGCTGGAGGATGGGAAAATCATTGTTACGCTGGGATTTACGGGGCGGCAAGACCCGTTGAAGGACTATCTTGCCGGGGCGGCGAAGGCGGCGATTCTCCGCCACGACCCGTCGGCGGACGTCGAGGTCCGCACCGTGGTCAACGAGGCTCCGCAGAAGAAGCAGGATATCCGCGACCTGACGCTGGATCAGCTCTCCGAAGTCCGCCATATCATCGGTGTGGCTTCCGGGAAGGGCGGTGTCGGCAAGTCCACCGTCGCGGTCAACCTCGCCATCGCCCTGGCGCGGCTCGGCTACCGGGTCGGACTGGCGGATGCGGACGTGTACGGCCCCTCGGTGCCGATGATGACCGGAACGGAGGGCCAGGTGCCCGCCTCCGAAGAGGCGGACGGGATGGAACTGATCGTCCCGCTGGAAAAGTACGGCGTGAAGTGGATGTCGATCGGCTATTTCGCCCGTCCGGGCCAGGCGCTGATCTGGCGCGGCCCGATGGCCTGCAACGCCCTCAAGCAGATGATTCTCCAGGTGAAGTGGGGACCGCTCGATTTCCTGCTGGTCGATATGCCTCCGGGAACGGGAGACATCCATATTTCGCTGGTCCAGGAGGTCCCGATGGAAGGGGCGGTCATCGTCACGACGCCCCAGGCGGTCGCCCTGGCCGATGTGGAGAAAGGGATCGATATGTTCCGCAACAAGAACATCGACCGTCCCGTTTTCGGCATCGTGGAGAACATGGCCTGGTTTACCCCGGAGGAGCACCCTTCGGAGAAGTATTATATCTTCGGCCGGGACGGCGGCGCTGCGATGGCGGAGCGTTTTGATGTTCCGCTGCTGGGGCAGATTCCGCTGGTTCAGTCCATCCGCGAGAGCGGCGACGCTGGAGAACCCATAGCCCTTTCCTCGCGTCCGGACGCCGAGGCCTTCCTCGCGCTGGCCGGCACGCTCGCAAAAATATTGGGATAGCATGAAAAGACCTTACACACCCCCCTCGGTCCGCGTAGCGGGCCCGCTGTTTCAAGAGCACATCCTGACGGTCAGCCACGAAGGCCTGCCCGTCGATCCCGTTGACCCTGAAATATTTGAAGGATGATGAAAGCGCGTACATTTATCGCGGCCCTTGCCGCCCTTGCCGCGCTTGCGGCCTGCTCGACGAAAGCGCTGACGCCGGTGCCTTCCTCGGAGCCCGTCCGTTCCTTGTCGGATATCTATTCGACGAAGAACATCATCTATCCTTTCCAGTTCTCCACCGGTATCCTGACCGTACCGGGAGAGCCCTCTTCCCTGCAGTCTTCCTATGACATCCCGACGCGCACGCATTTCGAGATGAACGCGGGCGGAACTTTTGCCTCCGTCGTCTGGAATCCCGGAGACAGTTTCCTGATGCTGGCCCTGGATTCCGCCTCCGGAAATGCGTATGCCGCCGGTTATACGACCCTTGAAGGTGGAGAGACCGCCACGTTTACCTCAATGGACGGCCTTCCGGCTTCGGACAAGTTCTACAGCATTTATTCTGATGGGATTTCGGGCTATGCTGATCTGAGTGATTACGGATATGGACTGGCTTTGCTCGTCCCCATTCCGACCGAGCAGACGGCCGTGGCGGGCAATGTGGCGCCGGAAACCAATGTGTCCGCAGCCATTTCCGCCTCGCGGACGGAGAATCTTCACTTCCAGAATATCGGATCCGTCCTCAAGTTCCGCCTCAGCGGAGCCCTGGTCCCGTCCATCAAGTCTGTCGTGCTGCAGGGCTCGTCCCCGCTTTCCGGTCCGGCCATGGTGTATTTCGACAGCGAAGGCAACGTGCAGTCGACCTACGAACTCGGTTATGACGGCACTTCGTCCAAAATTACCCTGAGCGGCAGCTTCGAGGCCGGGGAGGACTATTACATCGTCCTTGGCGCCGGCGACCAGAACGGACTGACGCTCTCTTTCGCGGGTGATGACGGCGTGGTCAATAAGGTTGTCAGCAAGACGGTCAGTTTCCCGCGCGGACGCATCCGCGATTTCGGGACCATTGACATCGGGGATACTTTCCCGACGTACAGCGGTCCGTCGGCGGAGCTGTATATCCGGGCGACGGCCGGGTTGAAACCCGTTTCCATTGCGGTCGTGCCGGACGGTTTCACGGCGGCGGAACTCGACCGCTATGAGATGCTGGCCAAAAGCGGCATCGAGGCGATGTTCGCGACGGAGCCGTTCAAGTCGTACCGTTCCTATTTCAACGTCTGGCTCCTGAAGGTGGCCTCCAACGAGTCCGGGGCTAATATTACGGACGGAAACGGAAATATCACGACGCCCCGGGACTGTTATTTCGGCTCCAAATGGGGCAGCGATTCGTATGGCGACATGAGTCTGGATGAAACCACCCTGTACAAATTTGTCAAGACATATTGCCCCGATTTGTCAGACCTTTCGCACAACGATAGAGAGGTGGCCGTCCTGGTCATCATCAACGACGACCGGTATGGCGGCATCTGCCACTCCTATTCCAATGGAAAGGCTTACTGTCAGGCTCCCGTGACGGGAGGCGGCGGCATGCTGGGATGGGGATATCCCGAAATAACGGCTGTCAGCGAGAGCGATCCCTCGCAAGGGACCCGTGCCACGACCGACGAGGAGTATGCCGCGTTGGGAATCAATTACGGCGACTGGCGCAACACCCTGGTGCACGAATTCGGCGGTCACGCCTTCTCCCGTCTGAATGATGAATACTGGTACGATTCGGCGCTGGATCCCGTTACGGAGATATCGGTTCACAACTGGCCCGTTCCTTTCGGCCTGAATATCTCGGCGACCTATGATTCGCCGCTCTGGCAGGCCGATTTACTCGACAGGAAAGCGTCCCTTGTCCAGGCCAATCCGCTCTATGAGCGCCTCGGCGTGTTTCAGGGCGGGGATTATTCATCGCTCAACCGCTGGAGATGTGAAAAGATCAGCTGCATGATCGACAACCGCTTCTACTTCTCCGTCTGGCAGCGGGAACTGATCGTCAAGCGGATCATGGACCTCGCGGGAGGAACTTTCAGTCTGGAGTCATTCCTCGCGCTGGACAATCCGACCGATCCGCTGCGGGACGTCGCCGTTTCCGGGACTCCCGGCGCGCGGGTCCGTGAAGCCGCCGTCGTGCCCATTATGCCGCCGCTTCCGCCGCCTGTTCTCCATAAATAATTCCCGATGCAAGCGAAACGCTCACCCTGGACCTGGATCCCGACGCTGTATTTTGCGGAGGGACTTCCGTATATCGTCATTACGACCGTATCCCTTCTGGTGATGAGCGATATGGGCCTGAGCGACGCCAAGACGACCCTCTACACCGGGTGGCTGGGGCTTCCCTGGATCGTGAAGCCGCTCTGGAGTCCGTTTGTGGATATCATCAAGACCAAACGCTGGTGGGTGATCCTGATGCAGGCGCTGCTCGGGTCGGCGTTCGCCGGCGTGGCGTTCACGCTTCCGACCGGGCTGTGGTTCCAGAGTCTGATGTTCTTCCTGTTCCTCGCCGGATTTACCAGCGCGACGCACGACATCGCCGCCGACGGCTATTATATGATCGAACTGGACGCCCATCAGCAGTCTTTCTTCGTGGGAATCCGCAACACCGTGTACCGTCTGGCGATGATTTTCGGCAGCGGATTCCTGGTGTGGCTGGCGGGATATCTGCAGAAGGGAGGAGGAACGACCATCCTGAGCTGGTGCATCGTGTTCTATGCGCTCGCAGGCATCTTCATCGCCATTACCCTGTATCACGCGTTCTGTCTTCCCCGTAGCGAGGGAGACGTGCCGCGTTCGGCCTCGTTCCGAGAGACCGGGCGGCTGCTGGGCGAGAGTCTCGGCTCGTTCTTTGTCAAGTTTCCGGTCAGGGAAACCGTTCTGGCCCTGCTGTTTATCCTGCTTTTCCGCCTGCCGGAAGCGATGCTCGGGAAGATCAGTCCGCTGTTCCTGACCCGGAGCGTCGCGGAGGGCGGACTGGGCCTCACCAAGGAGCAGTTCGGCCTGTTCTACAGCACGATCGGAACGATCGGCCTGGTCCTCGGCGGCATCCTCGGCGGCATCGCGGCCAGCCGGCACGGCCTCAAAAAATGGCTCTGGCCGATGGTGGTGGCCATTACGGTCCCGGATGTCGTCTATGTATATTTCAGTTACGCCCATCCGACCAGCCTGCCGCTGATATCCTCCTTCATCTTCGTGGAACAACTGGGATACGGCTTCGGCTTCACGGCCCTTACGCTGTATATGCTGTATTACAGTATCGGGAAGTTCAAGACTTCCCACTACTCCATCTGCACCGGGATTACATTCCTGGGGCTGATGCTGCCCGGGATGATTTCCGGCTATCTCGCGGAAAGACTCGGCTATCAGCACTTTTTTATCCTGATCATGGCCCTCTGCCTCGTGACCTTCCTGGTCGCGGCCCTCATCCGTATCGACCCGGACTTCGGAAAATCTAAAACTGCATAAATCATGTTTTCGAAAGAAATCTACACCACCCGCCGCCGCGCCCTCGCCGAGGGTGTCCGTGCCGCCGGAGAGACCGGTCTCCTGCTGTTTGTCGGCAATGTCGAGGCACCGGCCCAGTACAAGGACAACTGTTACAAATTCCGTCAGGACAGTTCCTGGCTCTATTTCTGGGGCCTGAACGAGCCCCGGATGGCCGCGCTCGTCGACCTGGAGAGCGGCGAGGAGAGAATATTCGCCGACGACGTCGAGATCGACGACATCATCTGGATGGGCCCGCAGCCTTCCGTCGCCTCCAAGGCGGCGAAGGTCGGCGTTTCCTTCACGGCTCCGTACGCCGCTTTCGCCGAGTCGGTCCGCGCGGCGCTTGCCGCCGGCCGCAAGGTGCATTATCTGCCGCCGTCCAGGTATTATAATACATTATTCCTGAGTGAGTTGCTGGGAATTCCTTCCGCCTCGCTGACCCCTTCCATCCCTTTCATCAAGGCGGTGATCGGGCTTCGGCTCATCAAAGAACCTTGCGAGATCGAAGAACTTGACAAGGCCGGCGCCCTCGGTCAGGAGATGCACTCGGTGGGCCGCGACAGCATCGTTCCCGGCATCATCGAGCAGGATATCGTCGGCAAGATGGAGGCCGTGACGCTGGCGAAGGGATGGGGCGTGTCGTTCCCGACGATTCTTACCCAGCACGGAGAGACGCTGCACAACCACCTGCACGACAAGGTCGTCGCGCCCGGCAAACTGATGGTCATCGACGCCGGCGCCGAGATCGAGAGCGGCTACGCTTCCGACTATACCCGTACCTATCCGACCGGCGGGAAGTTCACTCCGAAGCAGCGGGAAATCTATCAGATTGTGTATGATTGCAATGAATTCGCCTTCTCCATCACCCGTCCGGGCATTACCTATCGGGAAGTGCACCTCGCGACAATGCGGAAGATGCTGGAAGGCCTGAGGGCGCTCGACCTGGTCCGCGGAGACCTCGACGAGATGGTCTCGGAAGGCATCGCCGGTCTGTTCATGCCGCACGGACTCGGCCACAACATGGGCCTGGACGTGCACGATATGGAGGACCTCGGCGAGAATCTGGTGGGCTACGATCCCGACCAGACCCGGGCCCGGCAGCTCGGTCTCGGCAGTCTCCGGATGGCCCGCCGCCTGCGTCCCGGGCACGTCATCACCGACGAGCCGGGCATCTATTTCATCCCGGCGCTCATCGACAAATGGAAGGCCGAAGGCACCGGGAAAGGATTTGTCAATTACGATAAATTACAGTCCTACTACGACTTCGGCGGCATCCGCCTGGAGGATGACGTGCTGGTCACCGAAACCGGCGCCCGCCGCCTCGGACCGTCCCGCCTCCCCATCGCTCCCGACGACGTTGAGGCCGCGATGGCGCGCTAGCGCCGCCTCTCGAAGCGGGCGATAAGGCTGATGAACAGGCTGCCCAGCAGCCCGGCGCACAACGATCCCATCAGGACGGCGATCTTGCCGGCGTCGCGCAGATGCTGCGTGACTTCCGGGGTGATGCCTTCGCCCGCGAAGGACAGCGTATCCACGAAAATGGACATCGTGAAACCGATGCCGCCGAGGCAGGCCACGGCGAAAAGCATCGGCCAGGAGGCCTTTGCTGGCATTTCACCCACCTTGCATTTGATGGCGATGAACGAGGAGAGCGTGATGCCGACCGGCTTCCCGAGCAGCAGCCCGAGGAAAATGCCCATTCCCACGGCGCCGTGGGGGCCGGAGGAGAACACGTTGAAATAGCCCGGGTCGGTGATCTCCACGCCCGCGTTCGCCAGGGCGAAAATCGGCATGATCAGGAAATTCACCCAGGGGGAGAGCAGGTGCTCCAGCCGGTAGGCCGGGCCGATCGAGCGTTTCGAAAGTCCGCTCAGATGACGCAGATAATGACGCTGGGGGCCGTTCGGGAAGGGTTCGTCATCCATTCCGTCCGCTTCGGCGAGCCCGCGTTCGAGGATTCCCCGGCGGCGGAGATATTTCGCCTTGTTGTAGCGCGCCTCCATCGGGATCAGGAAGGCCATTACCACACCCGACATCGTGGCGTGAATGCCCGAGTAGTAGAAGAGCGACCATACGATAATGGCGGGCACCAGATAGAAGAACACCCGTTTCTCTCCCAGCCGCTTGAGCAGGAAAACGAAACCGATCACCAGCAGGGCCACGCCCATCAGGGCGAGGTTGATGGTGCCGCCGTAGAAGATGGCGACGACGAGGATGGCGATCAGGTCGTCCGCGATGGCGAGGGCCGTCAGGAACACCTTCAGCGAGATGGGCACCTTGTCTCCGAGGATGGAGAGAATGCCGACCGCGAAGGCGATGTCGGTGGCCGTGGGAATGCCCCAGCCGCTGGCCGCATCCGTGCCGTGGTTGATGCAGAAGTAGATGAGGGCCGGGACCAGCACCCCGCCGAACGCCGCGATGACCGGCATCACGGCCTTTTTGGGCGTCGAGAGCTCCCCGCAGATGACTTCCCGCTTGATCTCCAGTCCGACGGTGAAGAAGAAGACCACCATCAGGATGTCATTGATAAAGCGCTCGACGGTCATTTCCCGGGGGAATATCCAGTCGATGACACTGTGGCCCGACGCATTCGCGGGACTCTGGATGTGGATGGAGATATCCGTCGCCAGGAAGGCGTGGTAGATATCTTTCGTAAAAGGCAGGTTCGCCAGCAGCATCGCGATGACGACGCACAGCAGCAGGATGACGCCGTTGGCCCACGGCTGCTTCGAAAACTTATGCTGCGATACCCTGAAATTGTGGACTTCCTTGTTCCACCAGAAAATCGGAAACAGTCTCATTACTTCCCGTACAAATACTCCTTCTGTTCCTTGGTAAGATGGTCGATGGCGATGCCCCAGTCGGCGAGTTTGAGTTCGGCGACGCGGCGGTCGGTCTCCCCGGGGACGTTGTGCAGCATTTCGCCGGGCTTGGACGACAGTTCGTCCCGGTGCTTCACCACCCATTCCGCACTCAGCGCCTGGATGGCGAACGACATATCCATAATCTCGGCGGGATGCCCGTCGCCGGCGGCCAGATTGACCAGGCGCCCCTCGGCGATGACATAGATGACCTTGCCGTCCGCGAGGGTGTATGCCGTGATGTTATTGCGCGCAGGGGCTTCTTTGACCGCCATTCTGTGCAGGTCCGCCACGGAGACTTCCACGTCGAAATGTCCGGCGTTGCAGCAGATGGCGCCGTCTTTCATTACCTTGAAATCTTCCGTGGAAATCACCTCGTTGCAGCCCGTCACGGTGATGAAAATATCGCCCAGCGGGCTCGCCTGACGCATCGTCATCACGCTGAATCCGTCCATCACGGCCTCCATCGCCTTGATGGGGTCGACCTCGGTCACGATGACCTTGGCGCCCTGGCCCTTGGCCCGCATCGCGACGCCCTTGCCGCACCAGCCGTAGCCGGCCACGACGACGGTCTTCCCGGCGACGATCAGGTTGGTCGTGCGGTTGATGCCGTCCCAGACACTCTGTCCGGTACCGTAACGGTTGTCGAAGAAGTGTTTGCAGGCGGCGTCGTTGACGAGCATCATCGGGAAGCGGAGTTTGCCGGCGCGGTCCATCGCCTGGAGGCGCAGGATGCCGGTGGTGGTCTCTTCGCAGCCGCCGATGACGTTCGGGACCAGGTGCGGATACTCGTTGTGGATGGTGGTCACGAGGTCGCCGCCGTCGTCGATGATGACGTTCGGCCCGGCCTCGAGCACCTTCCGGATGCCCCGCATGTATTCCTCCTGCGTGGCGCCGTGGAGGGCGAAGACGTTGAGGCCTTCGTGCACGAGGGCCGCCGCGACATCGTCCTGTGTGGAGAGCGGGTTGCTGCCGGTGACATACATCTCTGCGCCGCCGGTGGCGAGCACTTCGCACAGGTGCGCGGTCTTGGCCTCCAGATGCACGGAGAGGGCGATTTTCAGCCCCTTGAAGGGTTGCGTCTCGGAGAATTGCTTCTGGATGGTGTCCAGCAGTGGCATATGGCGCCGGACCCACTCGATCTTGAGTTCGCCGGAAGGCCACAGGTTGATGTCACGGATTTCGCTTGCCATACATTTGCATTTTTGAAGGCACAAAGTTAACCAAATTTACCTTTATCTGCAATTTCTCTGTCGATAACCCTCCGGCACAACGGGTGGTTATCGACGAAAACGGCCCAAAACGTTGATACCCCTCCGACCGTCCGGAGGGTTGTCGACAGTTGCAAGAGTTCGGAGAATTGTTTACCTTTGTTTCAATCATCAAAAACGACTGGATATGGGTCTTTTGGAAGGAAAAGTGGCGCTGATTACGGGCGCGGCGCGGGGCATCGGCAAGGCCGTCGCCCTGCAGTTTGCATCGGAAGGTGCCGACATTGCATTTACGGATCTTGAAATCAACGAGCTGGCGAAAGGTACGATCGCGGAAATCGCGGCGTACGGCCATCGCGTGAAGGGGTATGCGGCCAATGCAGCGAGTTTTGCCGAGACGCAGGCGGTTGTGGCCGAAATCGTGAAGGATTTCGGGCGGATCGACGTACTGGTCAACAACGCCGGCATCACCCGCGACGGCCTCGTGATGCGGATGAGCGAGGAGCAGTGGGACACCGTCATCGACGTCAATATGAAATCCGCTTTTAACTTTATGCACGAAGTGGTGCCCGTGATGGCCCGTCAGCGGGGAGGAAGCATCATCAATATGGCCTCCATCGCCGGTCAGACGGGCAATCCCGGACAGGTCAACTATTCCGCCACCAAGGCGGGACTCATCGCGATGGCCAAATCGGTGGCCAAGGAAATGGGCTCCCGGGGCATCCGGGCCAATTCCATCGCGCCGGGCTACATCATCACGGAAATGACCAACGCCCTGCCGGAATCCCTCCGCGAGGAATTCGTCAGGCAGATCCCGCTCCGCCGCGGCGGCACGGTCGAGGAGGTCGCCAAGGTCGCCCTCTTCCTCGCCTCCGACCTGTCCTCCTATGTCAGCGGCCAGGTCATACCGGTCAACGGCGCGATGTATTGTTAGCGCAAAGTGTATATGGCTGATATAGAGCGTGTTACGAAAAAGGCCTTACTTGTTTTTGAGTAAGGCGTTTTATGTAAGTCGCTGAGAATAAAATAATTACAGTTTACGCATGAGATCCTTTCTTTTTTTGCTTTGTGCCCTGACGGCGGCCGAGACCCTGACGGCGGCCGAGACGCCGCGGTGGCTGCGGCAGAACGCCATTTCCCCCGACGGGGAGACCGTCGCTTTCGTCTATCAGGGCGATATCTTCCTGGTGCCCGCCGGCGGCGGACAGGCCCGGCAGCTGACCACGAACCCCGCCCACGACACGGAGCCGCTCTGGAGCCCCGACGGCAAGACGGTCGTCTTCGCCTCCTGGAGAGAGGGCCAGAAAGACATCTGGGCCGTTCCCGCGTCGGGCGGCAAGCCCAAACGCCTCACCGACTACGGCGGAGCCGAAACTCCGCTGGCCGTGTCTCCGGACGGGAAGGTGTACTATGCGGCTTATTATCAAGATGATGCGGCATCTTCCGCCTTCCCCGGCGAGACCCGGCTGTATTCCCTGCCGCTCGCCGAGGCGCTCGCCTCCGAAGGCTTGCTCAATCCTGCGCCGGTCCTCTCCCTGGAGGTCGGCGCCGTGAGCGTAAATGCGGCCGGAACCATCCTGTACGAGGATGTCAAGGGCTATGAAGACCCCTGGCGCAAGCACCATACTTCCGCCGTCACCCGCGATATCTGGAAGGTCGAAGGCGGTGCGTTCACCAAACTCAGCGACTTCATCGGAGAGGACAGATGTCCGGTCTTCGCCCCCGACGGCCAGAGTTATTACTTCCTCAGCGAGCGCGGTGAAAAGGCGGTCGAGGTCAACGGATGGGCCGGCGACAGCAACGTCTGGAAGGCCTCCGTCGTCGGCGGCGCTCCGCAACGGGTCACCTCCTTCCGGGGCAATCCGGTCCGCTACCTGAGCATTGCCGGAGACGGAACCCTCTGCTTCTCCTGGAATGGCGACCTTTATACGCTTAAGGCGGGTGGCGCTCCGCAGAAAGTAGCCATCACCCTGGAGAAGGATTCCAACCTCAAGGAGCACACCTACAAGGTGACTTCGTCCGGCATTACCGGTTTCGCGGCATCCTCCCCGGGCAAAGAGGTCGCCATCGTCTCCCGCGGTGACGTGTATGTCACAACGCTGGAAACAAGTGATACCAAGCGGATTACGGATACACCCGGTCAGGAGCGCACCGTCGTTTTCGGCAAGGACGGCCGGACGCTCTTCTACGACAGCGAGCGCGACGGCGAATGGGCCGTTTACAAGGCCACCATCGCCGACAAGGGCGACAAGCTCTTCACCTTCGCGGGCAAGATCAAGGAAGAGCGGATCACCCCCGAGGGCCAGATCTGCTTCCAGCCCTCCGTCTCGCCGGACGGCAAATGGGTCGGCTATCTCCGCAACCGCACGGCCATCGTCATCCAGCCCGCTTCCGGCGGCAAGGAAAAAGTCCTGCTGGAAGAGGGTGTCAACTATTCCTATAGCGACGGCGACCTTGACTTTGAATGGAGCCCCGACAGCAAATACATCCTCGCCAACTACCAGGGCGGCGGAAGGATGTACAACGACGACGTGGCCCTGATCGAGGTGGAGAGCGGAGAACTGACCGACCTCACCGAGAGCGGCTACAGCGACGTCAACTTCAAATGGGCCCTCGGCGGCAAGGCGATGACCTGGGAGAGCGACAAGGCCGGCTACCGGAGCCACGGCAGCTGGGGTGCGGAAGGCGACATCTATGCGATGTTCTTCGATGAGGAGGCCTACTTGAAATTCACCCGCGGCAAGGAGATGGACAGCATCGCCAAACTCCTCGAAGACAAGCCCGCCAAGAAGGATACGGCCAAAAAAGACACTGCCGCAGCCGCAAAGCCGGAGAAAGTGAAACTCCTGCTGGACGGCCGCCGCGACCGCATCGTCCGCCTGACCCCCGTCTCGGGTCACATCGGCGACTACTGGCTCACCCCCGAAGGCGACAAGCTCTACTATACCGTGCAGCTCGAGAAGAGCCGCGACCTCGTCTGCCTCAACCGCAAGGACGGTTCGGTAAAGGTCCTGAAGAAGAAATTCGTCGGCCGCTTCATCCCTTCCCCCGACGGGAAGAGCCTCTTTATGGTGGACGGCAGCAAGGTCTCCAAGGTGGACGTGAAGGATTTCAGCACCAAGTCGGTGGAGTTCAGCGGCGAATTCGAGTATTTCCCCGACAAGGAGCGCGCCTATATCTTCGAGCATTGCTGGAGGCAGGTGAAGGAAAAATGGTACGACCCGGACATGCACGGTGTGGACTGGGCCGCCGTCGGCGAGAATTACCGCCAGTTCCTTCCGTATATCACGGATAATTTCGCCTTCCGCGAACTGCTCTCCGAGATGCTCGGCGAACTCAACGGTTCCCATACCGGCGGCCGCTACCGCAACGGAATGGGCGGCAACGTGGGCCATCTGGGCGTCCTCTTCGACGAGACCTACGCCGGGAAGGGACTCCGCATCAGGGAACTGCTTCCGGAAAGTGTTCTGGCTCAATTCCTTCCGGGCGTGAAAGAGGGCGATCTCATTCTTGCGGTGGACGGAAAGGAGATCGAAGAGGGTACGCTCTGGTACCGTGCCCTGGCGCGGACGGCCGGGAAGCGGGTGACGCTCAAAGTGAAGACCGGCGGCAAGGAGAAAGATGTGATCCTGAAGCCCGTCCGCTCCGACGGCGAGGCCCTCTACCAGCGCTGGG
>ONSU01000012.1 GCA_900320545.1 uncultured Bacteroidales bacterium
TCGCCGCGGCCATCCGTTCCCTGTCCGAACGGGGCGGCGGCCGGCTTGTCGTGCCTGCGGGCATCTGGCTGACCGGCCCGATCGGCCTGGAAAGCCACATCGACCTGCACCTGGAAAGCGAAGCGGTCATCGTCTTCTCTTCCGACCGGTCGCTCTATCCCGTCATCGAGACGAATTTCGAGGGACTGGACGTCCGCCGCTGCCTGTCGCCGATCCATGCGCTCGGCGCAACGGACATTGCCATCACCGGCGCCGGTGTGATCGATGGGAACGGCGATGCGTGGCGGGAAGTCAAGAAGCGCAAGGTCTCGCCCGACCTGTGGAAGACCGTCCTGCGGCGCGGCGGCGTCCTCAGCGAGGACGGGAGCGTCTGGTATCCGGATGAAGGCTACCGGAAAGCTCGTCTGACGGCCGGTTCGCTCAACCGCCAGGATCCCTCGCTCGACGAACAGGAGATCCTGACATTCCTGCGTCCCGTGATGGTCTCCCTGCGGGAGTGCGAGCGGGTGCTCATCGAGGGCGTCACGGTGCAGAATTCTCCCAAATTCCACATCGTCCCCACCCGGTGCAAGGATGTCGCGCTTCTGGGCGTCACCGTCCGCTGCCCCTGGAACGCCCAGAACGGCGACGGCATCGACCTGATGTTCAGCCGGCGGGTGCTGGTGGCCGGTTGCACGGTGGATGTCGGCGATGACGGCATCTGCCTCAAGGCGGGAGGCGGCGCGAATGCGCTTCCGCAGGGTCCCGTCAAGGACGTCCTGATCGTGGACAATACCGTCTTCCACGCCCACGGCGGATTCGTGATCGGATCGGAATTCAGCGCCGGCATCCAAAACGTCGTCGTCCGGAGAAATACCTTCTCGGGCACCGACACCGGCCTTCGCTTTAAGAGCGCGCCCGGCCGCGGCGGCAAGACGGAGAAGATTTTTATCGAGGACATCGTAATGAGCGATATCCGCGACCAGGCCGTCGTGTTTGAGACTACCTACGTGGATGTTCCCGTCGGCACGGAGGGCAAATCCGAGGTTACGGAGCAGTTCCTGCCGGAATTCACCGACATCGACATCCGCCGGGTCACCTGCCGCGACGCCCGCATCGGCATCAAGGCAAGGGGGCCGGTCTCGATGATCCACGGCATCCGCATCAGCGACAGTATCTTTTTCTGCACGGAAACCACTTCCGAGATCGACGATCCCGCCCAGGTAACGCTCAAAAATGTTCAGCTGCTGACCTGGTAATCCTTGTTTTTGTCGCAAAAACGGCTTAAATTTGCGACAAAACACGGATGCTATGGACAGTACGGAAAAGAAAATCGAACGGATGGTCCGCGCCGGCGGAGAGGGAAAGGTATGGTTCCCCTCCGATTTCTTCGAATGCGGATCCGAGAAAGCCGTCTCCAAGGCGCTCCAGCGCCTGGTGGCGGATGAAGTCTTAATGCGGATGGTAAGAGGGCTCTACTGCTCTCCGACAGAAAGCAAATGGGGGATGGGGAAACTACCCGCCGGTTCGGACGAAGTCATCAAGGCCTACGCCGAAAAGGACGGCTTCCGGATCGGTCCGTGCCCGGGAGACGCGCAGAACGCCCTCGGTCTGTCGGACCAGGTCGTGATGAATCCCGTCTTCACGACCGACGGCCCTTCGCGGAGGATCCCCTACGCCAAGGGTGCCCGCCCCATCGTCCTCTACCACGTTCCGCCGCGGATATTCAACTTCCGCTCCCGCATCGTGATGCTGACGGTCATCGCCCTCAACGACATCGGCAAAGACCACCTGTGGGAGTTCGAGCTCGACCGGATGGAGACCATCTACAAGGGCGTTCCCTACGAAGAGATCAGGGATGACCTCCGCAACACCCCTTCCTGGATCAGAAACATCATTCTCGGATTTTATGGCAAAGACGACAGAAAAAATTGACTTCTGGGGATTCTCTCCCGAGCAGAAAATCAGCGTTTTCGAGGAGATCAAAGAGAATAAGAACATCTCCCTCAAGGCCGCCGAGAAAGACTGGTGGGTGTGCAACGTCCTCAAGGCCGTCTTTTCGCTGCGATGCGCGGATGCCGACGCCCTTACCTTCAAGGGCGGCACCTCGCTCAGCAAGGCATGGAACCTGACGCAGCGTTTTTCAGAAGACATAGACATCGCCATCGACAAATCCTTCTTCGGCATCGCGGGAGACACCCGTTCCGCCCGTGACCGCATCCGGAAACTCTCCCGGAAATACATCGCCGACGAACTGGGGCACGAACTCAACGCCACCCTGCCCGTCCTCGGCATCAACGACTGCGAACTCGCCTATGTTCCCCGGCGCGACAGCGACGCCGATCCGACCGTCCTGCTCGTCCCCTATTACAGCATCCTGCCGGAGGACCCTTACATCAAAGCCGTGGTCAAGATAGAATTCAGCTGCCGGAGTCCGCGGGGACCGCGGGAACTGCGCGAAATCAAGCCCTTCGCCGCCGAGCTGTCCCCTCTGATCGACTTCCCGGAGACCGTCATCCCGACCGTCGTCCCCACCCGGACATTCCTGGAGAAGGTTTTCCTCCTGCACGAGGAATTCCAGAAAGACTATCCTCGGCACAAAAGGATGTCCAGGCATCTGTACGATATCTATCAGCTGGACAGGAACGGCGTCGCGGACCGGGCCGTTGCCGACCGGGAACTGTACGACTCGCTGGTCCGCCACCGGAGCGTCTTCAACGCCATCCGCGGCATCGATTACGGCGGTCACGCCCGGGAGCGCATCCGCTTCGTGCCGCCCGAGCATCTGCTCCCGCTCTGGGAAGAAGATTACAGGGCGATGCAGGACCAGTTCATCTACGGCGAATCGCCCGCATTCGGGGAACTGATCGCCGCGCTCCGGCGGCTGGAGGAGAAATTCCACGCCGGATGACCCGCTCATACTACCACTTTTTCGCCCCGTGATTTTTTACGAAACTATTGATTATTAACCGCTTAATTTTTTAACCCTCCCCTTTTCACCCCCACGCGCCGCTCCCGCGTGTGTAGTGAAAGGGGTTTTGTTTAATTTTGCATCATTGAAACACGACACAAAACTATAACATCCACAACGTATGAAAAAAATCTTAGTCCTACTGACGATGCTCCTGGGAACGGTCGCGTTCGCCCAGAAGCATACGGTTACGGGGCAGGTGACGGACGACAAGGGACAGCCCGCCATCGGCATCACCGTGATCGAGCAAGGGACGACCAACGGTGTCACCACCGGAAACGACGGCAGATATTCCATCACCGTCGGCGGTCCTTCCTCCGTTCTTTCGTTTGAAGCCCTCGGATTCACGACCGTCACCGAAACGGTCGGAAACCGCGGCGTCATCGATGTCACGATCGCCGAAGAGGCCATCGAACTCGACGCCGTCGTCGCCATCGGCTACGGCTCGGTCCGAAAGAAAGACCTCACCACGGCCGTCTCGATCGTCTCGACCGACGACGCCATCCACCGGCCCATCACCGAGGCCTCCGGCCTTATCCAGGGCAAGGTGGCCGGCGTGCAGGTCCAGCAGACCAGCGGTCTCCCGGGCAGCGGCATGACCGTCCGCGTCCGCGGCAACAGTTCCATCGCTTCGTCCAACGACCCGCTCTATGTCGTGGACGGCGTCCCCGTGGGTGAGGGTTCCTACGCCATCGCCTACCTCTCGCCGAACGACATCGAGACGATGCAGATCCTCAAGGACGCCTCCTCGGCCGCCATCTACGGATCGCGCGCCGCCAACGGCGTCGTCCTCATCACGACCAGGCAGGGCGGACGCAACCAGGCCCCGAAGATCAACTTCACCGGCTATGTGGGCATCTCCAACGTGACCTACAAGCCGAAGGTTCTCAATACGGAGGAGTACCGCGAGTATGCGAAGGAATTCAATATCAACGTCCCCGAGAACCTTACAGACCAGACCGACTGGTTCGACTACACCTACAAGACCGGCGTCACCCAGAACTACCAGCTCGGCGTGAGCGGCGGCGGTGAGAAGTTCCGCTACTACATCGGCGGCGGCTACAACGACGAGACGGGTGTCATCAAAGTGGCTTACGCGCGCAGGATAAATGTACGCGCGAGCTTCGACGCCGATATGTTCAAATGGCTCACGGTCGGCGCCAACGTCGCCTTCTCCCACTACAAGAACAACGGCATCATCTCCGGTACGGGCGCCAACCGCGCCGGCGTCGTCCTTTCGGTCATCAACACCCCGACCTACGCGCCGGTCTGGAATGCCGAAACCCCCAATCAGTATTATGACAATTTCTACGGTCTCGGCGGCTATTCCTCCCCCGCGGAGAATATGGCCCGGAGCGAAAACAACTTCGACACGACCGACCGCATCATCCTCACCGGCTACGCCCAGATCAACTTCACCAAGAAGATCAACTTCAAGTCGACGGTCTCGATGGACCGCCGCTGGGTACACAGCTACTCCTTCCTGGATCCGGTCCAGACCCAGTACGGCCGCAGCCAGCACGGCGAGGCGACCGATACCCGCAGCGACGACCGGAGGATGATCTACGACAACATCCTCTCCTATAAGGACACCTTCGCCGGCAAGCACAACCTCGACGTGATGGCAGGTACTTCCGCCACCACCTCCGACTGGCAGCAGCTCTCCGGCTCCCGCAGCAACTTCAACCCCGAGTACTTCGACAAGATCTGGGGCCTGAGCGGCGGCAACAAGGGCGGTCTCCGCGGGCAGGACACCGGCTGGTCGCAGTGGGCCATCATGTCCGTCCTCGGCCGCGTCGCCTACAACTACGACAGCAAGTACTACGTGACCGTGAACTTCCGTGCGGACGGTTCCTCCAAACTTGCTCCGAAACACAAATGGGGTTATTTCCCCTCCGTTTCCGCGGCCTGGCGCCTCACCGGCGAAAAGTGGCTCAAGGACGTGAGCTGGCTCAATGACCTCAAGCTGCGCGCGGGCTGGGGCCAGCAGGGCAACCAGACCGGCCTCGGCGACTACGCCTGGGTGCAGACCTACAACACCAACTACTACGACTGGACCAACACCGAGTTCGCCTACGCGGTGCCTTCCATCGGCGACAAATCCAATTTCGGCAACAAATACCTGACCTGGGAAACCACCTCGCAGGCCAACGTCGGTATCGACGCCAGCTTCTTCGGCGGACGCCTCAACGTCACCCTCGACGGGTATTATAAATATACGGACGGACTGCTGATGAATGTTGCGCTTCCAGCCCCCTACCCGAGCATCTACCGCAACGAAGGCGCGATGTCCAACTGGGGTATCGAAGCCGCCATTTCGAGCGTCAATATCAACAAGAACGGCTTCGAGTGGACCACCGACTTCAATGTTTCGATGAACCGCAACCGGCTCGAGAAACTGAGCCTCCAGCAGGTGTACTATTATGTGAATCCCGAGCGCATCGGCGAGAACATCGTCCGCATGACGCCCGGCCAGCCGCTTTCGATGTTCTGGGGCTACAAAGCCCAGGGAGTCGATCCCGAGACGGGGCTCCTCATTTATGAGGATCTCAACAAGGACGGCGACATCACCGACGCCGACAAGCAGTACATCGGCAACGCCAATCCGAAGGTCATCCTCGGTATGACCAACAACTTCAAGTACAAGGGAGTCACCCTCAGCATCCTCATGACCAGCTCGATCGGCAACGATATCTTCAACGTTTCGAAGCTCGACATGATGGGCATGCAGAACGGCGCCAACCAGCTGCACGACGTGGTGCGCCGCTGGCAGATCCCCGGACAGATCACCGACATCCCCAAGGCGGGCGAGACCTGGAACTCCAAGGCCTCGACCTACTGGATCGAGAACGGATCCTACCTGAAGATCAAGAACATCACCCTGTCTTACGACATCGAAGGCAAGTGGCTCCGCAAGATCCACGTTGCGCGGATCCAGCCGTATGTCACCCTTTCCAACTTCATCACTTTCACGAAGTATTCCGGTTTCGACCCCGAGATGAGCCAGTACACCAGCGCGACCAACATGGGTATCGACTACGGTACCTATCCCAACGTCCGCACCGCCATCTTCGGTCTCAATGTGGATTTCTAAAAGAAAGCAGCCATGAAAAAGATTTTCAACATATTAGCCATTGCAGCGGTCGTCAGTCTTACCGGCTGCAAACTGGACCTGTATTCGCCCACTTCCCTCAACAAGGGCAACGTGGAGACCACCGGCGAGTCCGAAGAAACCGCCTCCCAGTACAAGAGCCGCTCCGACATGGAGAACCTCCGCAATTCACTGTACAACAGCTGGGTGAAAGATGTCCAGGAGATGGGTCTCGAAGACTGGCTGGTCTATTCCGAGACACGCGCCGACAACGCCTACTGCGGCACCAACACCGCAGAGATCATGGCGCTGGAAGCCAACAAGCAGGACGGTTCCAACAAGAATATCACACGCGACTGGAACTGGTACCAGAAACAGGTGTCCAATGCCAACCAGATTATCTGCAACATCGACCGTATCGCGGCTGAGGACGAATCCCTCTCGGAGGAAGAAAGGGACCAGTGGAAAGCCGAAGCCCTCATCTGGAGAGCTTTCTGCTTCTTCCGGCTCACCCAGCTCTGGGGGGACGCTCCGATGGTGCTCGATATTCCCCCGACCATTACGGTCGAGAACGTTGAGGAAGTTTATCCGCTTTACTATCCCGACCGTACGCCGATGAGTGACGTTTATGCACAACTTGTCGAAGACCTGACCTGGGCCGTGAAATATGCGCCGAAAGTCAACGCCAGAAACAAAATGCTGATGTCCGACGCCTTCGCCTACGGCCTCCTCGCCCGTATCTACGCCGAGAAGCCGATTCGCGACTGGGCCAAAGTCATCGAGTACTGCAATACCGTCGAGGGAATGGGATTCATCCTCGAGCCCAAGTACGGGGACCTCTGGAAATATGACGAGGACGATGCCTACCGCAATTCCCCGGAGAGCATCTTCGAGGTCCAGTGGACGTCCAAGGCCAACGGCAACTGGGTTTATATGATGTATCACCGCAACGCCTACAGCCCCGACGACAACTACAGCTGGGCCAAGTGGACGACCCCTTCGAGGGATCTGATCGAGGCCTACCAGAAAGAGGGTGACACCGAGCGTATGAACGCTTCCATCGTATGGGACACCTGCGGATGGAGCAACTACTACGACTCCGACAACTATCCCTTCATGCACAAAGTGCCGACTAACGTATCCAGCATCCTCGTGATGCGCCTCGCGGAGATCTACCTGCTGCACGCCGAGGCCTGCGCCTGCACGTCCGACTTCGACGGCGTCCGCAACTATGTCAACCGCGTCCGGACAAGGGCCGGCCTCGATAACATCCCGGCCCCCGGCAGCGTGGACGAGGCCATCGACGTCGTCCTGCACGAACGCCGGCTGGAGCTGGCCTTCGAGGGATTCCGTTTCTTCGACCTGGCGCGTCACGACCGCATCTACGAGGTGCACAACGCGATGAACGACAAGGATTCCTTCTGGCAGCAGCGCAAGCCTCTCACCGAGAGCCGCATCTTCCTGCCGGTTCCCACCGAGGCCCTGGACGCCAACCCGAACATGCAACAAAATCCCGGTTATTGATACTATGAAACGTCTATCCATATTTGCAACTGTCTGCCTGATGGTATTCTGCTCGTGCGCATGCAAGGGCACGGATCCCGAGCAGACAAAACCCTCCGGGCCGGACGAACCGGACGTCCCGGAGCCCCCGGTCGTAGTAGTCGAAAAAGCGACTTCCTGGACGACGACCTTTGACAAGTCCCGGGATTTCGCAAAGGCGACCATCGATTTCGGAAAGACTTCGACGATGTCCCCTTACGCCGTCCGCTTCACTTCGGATGAATACCAGACCGTGGACGGATTCGGACTCGCGGTGACGCAAGCCTCCTGCTTCAACCTGCTGAAGATGGACCCGCAGGATCGGACCCGTCTCCTCAAAGAGATGTTCTCTCCGACCGAGGGCGCCGGTTCCTCCCTGATCCGCGTCTGCATCGGCGGCTCCGACTTCTCCCTGTCGGAGTTCACCTGCTGCGACCAGGAGGGGATCAGCAACTTCAAGATGCACGAAAGCGACGTCAACTACCTCTTCCCCATCCTCGACCAGATCTACGCCATCAATCCGGACGTCAGGATCATCGGCTCTCCCTGGAGCTGCCCGCGGTGGATGAAGATGGATGTGAACGGCAACGGAGACGCTTTCAACAGCTGGACCTCCGGACGCCTCGACCCGAAGTATTACGGCGACTACGCCACCTACTTCGTGAAATGGGTCCAGGCGATGGAGGGACGGGGCTACAAAGTCCTTGCAGTGACACTCCAGAACGAGCCGCTCAACCACGGGAACTCCATGTCGCTCTATATGCCGTGGCAAGACCAGCGTGACTTCCTCAAGGTCGTCGGTCCCAAGTTTGCGGAAGCCGGCCTCAAGACCAAGATCCTGCTGTTCGACCACAACTACAATTACGACAACAAGGAGGACCAGAAAGAGTATCCGCTCAACATCTTCAGAGACAGCGAGGCCGCGAAATACGCAGCCGGCAGCGCCTGGCACAACTATGGCGGCAACGTTTCCGAACTGGACAAGATCCACACCGCCTTCCCGGCCAAGGACATCTACTTCACCGAGGCGTCCATCGGCACGTGGAACTACGGCCAGAGCGGCCGCGGATTCCCCTCGCTCTTCGAGGAAGACTTCCGGGACATCATCCTCGGTACGCTCAGCCGCTACGGCAAGGGCGTCACGCTGTGGAACCTGATGCTCGACAATGAAGGCAAGCCGTACCGCCCGGGCGGATGCTCCATCTGTTATGGTGCCGTAAGCATCAACAACGGACTCTGGAGTTATTCCAGCCTCGACCGCAAGTCGCACTGGTATGACGTGCTTCACGCCTCCATCGCCGTCCGTCCCGGCGCCGTCCGCATCGGGACCGACGGATTCACCAGGAAAGGTCTCACTTACCTTGCCTTCCGTAATCCGGACACATCCTATGGCGTCCTGATTCTCAACAGCAATGCGGAAGACCAGCAGCTCGTCTTTGTGAGCGCCGCGCATTCGGTCTCCGTGACCGTCCCCGGCAAATCGGTCGTTTCACTCAAATGGAAAGATTAATCATGAAAAAATATATCGCAATCCTTCTGGCAGGCGCCCTCCTGGCCGTTTCCTGCCGCGAAAAAGAGCCCGAGTTCATCAAATCCGACAAGGGTCCCGCCCAGACCGTCACCTGTGACGCGTCGGCCCTGATGGGCGCCACCTTCCATTATTCCGTCGACCTGAAGGATCCGGAAGGCCTCTCCACCCTCAAGGTGGAACTCCTCTTCGACGAGACCGTCGTCGCCTCCAAGACCGTCCGTACCAAGGAAGACGGCGTCTACGAGGGTGACCTGGAGATTCCCTTCTACAAGAACGTTCCCGACGGTGTGGCCACCGCGCGCTTCACTTCCCAGAACATCCGCTTCGGGATCACCACCGAGGACAAGGACGTCAGCGTGTCCCGTCCGGACTTCGCCTTCCTGACGCTCAAGGCCGCGAACGGCACCGAGTACCGGATGGACAAGAAGGAGAAATATGTCTATGCCGTCAACGCCAGTTTCCCGGCCGCCGTGGACGCCTACATCGAGACCGCCCCGTTCGGTTCTGACGAGCGGACGCTTTCCTTCGGTTACGACGCCACCGGCATCAACCTGGACGGCGCCAAGCCGATTCCGTTCTCGAACGGCGTGGCCGGCAACTATGAGATTTCCTTCAACACCAAGTCCTGGGAAGCCGCTCCGTTCATCAAACTGGAGATCAACGGCACCGAGGCCGCGATGACCGAGAAAGATGTCTATGTCGCCGTCATCAATGTAACGAAAGGCGACGCCATCGAGATCACCGGCTACGAACCCGGCTTCGACGACTTCACCTTCGACCCGGATTATATCTCCGAAGACAGGAAATTCGCAGCCGTCAACGGCCTGTACCGCTTCTCGATCCGGATGGCCGACAAGTGGGTCCTCGTGGAGCGGATGGCATCGCAGACCGACCTCGCCGCCCTCGGCAGCGACGGACACGGCGCTGTATGGATCATCGGCGACAAGTGCTTCGGCAAGCCGGCCATCTTCCCTTACGGCTGGAATACGGACTTCGCCGTCTGTCTGGCGGAAGTCGAATCGCAGGTATTCCAGGCCACCCTCGTCGGCGGCTATCAGATCAGCACCGACAATGTCAATATCAAGTTCTTCCACCAGAAGGGCTGGGGCGGAGAATTCAAGAAAGCGGATTACGCCTCCATCGAGAGCGAGTATCTCGCCATCCCTGAGGACGACGGCAACATCCGTCTGGCAGACGGCGTGACCCTCGAACTCGGCGGCATCTATGTCCTGAAGCTCGACCTGACCGGCGGCCTGAATGCGGCCAAGTTTACCTGCACCAAGGCGGGACAGCAGGAAATCGAAATCCCGGCGATGGCCGTCAACGGCGTGGAATTCGAAGGCGGTCCGCTGGTCTATACGGCCAATGTGAACCTCACCCAGGACGCCTCGGTGTCCGTCACCGGCGTCGATGACCTCGCTTCCTACTGGGTCGATCCGGACTACTGCGGAGCAGACGGCAAATTCATCCCGGTCACCGGTCTGTACAAGGTATCCCTGGATACGGGCGCCAAGACCATCAAAGCGTGGCTGCTGAATGCGGACGGATCACGCCCGAATCTGGAGCAGGGCGGCCTGTATGCCCTCGGCTGGGGCGTCGCTTCCTATTCAATGTCAGGACAGTGCGGATGGACCCTCTCCGACAGTTACCAGCTGGCCCAGATCCGCCCCGGGGTCTTCCAGATGACCGGCATCGCCGTCACCGAGACCGACCCCAGGGCCGGAGGACGCTTCCGCACCGACTACACCGACCTCAAGTGGTTCTATGCCTACAACAGCTGGGACGGCCAGGGCGCCGACATGAGCCTGACCGAGGATGCCGCCCATTGGGTCAAAGCCACTTCCGGGGGCAATCTGAATATCAATACCGCGCTGGAAGAAGGGGCAACCTACCGGCTGACCGTCGACTTTACGGAATGCACGGTTTCCGGCGCCACCGTTACAGGGACGACCAAAGTGGACTTCAAAAAACTTTAATCTATGAAAATGGATACGCTCCTCCTTCCGTGCCTCCTCCTTGCGGCCTTCGGCTGCAACCGGGAACTGGAAGAGCCCGTAACCGTCGCGCCTCAGGGAAACACCTCCCTGAGGGCGACCGTTTCCGAGAACGCCTCTACCCGGACGGCCTTCACCGACGAGGGGACCTTCTCCTGGACCACCGGCGACGCCATCTCGGTCTATACGACCAAGGGCGCGTTCCGCACGTTCACCCTTTCCGAGGGAATGGGGTCCGCCAGCGGCACCTTCCTCGGGGATTTCGACGCCGAGACCACTTCCAAGGCGGCCGTCTATCCGGCTTCGGACAGCCATTCCCTCAGCGGGAACGCGCTGACCGTTCACCTGGAGGACTCGTTCGCCTGGTCGGCCGACAAGAATTCCCACGCCCCGATGCTGGCGACGATCGCCTCCGACGGGGATGACAACCTTACGTTCAAGCACATCGGCGGCATCATCAAAGCCACCTTCTCCAATGTTCCTTCTTCGGCGCGGACCTTCGTCTTCACGGCTCCCGGCAAGAAAGTCGCCGGCGATTTCGCCATCGCGGACATCACCGCCGAGAATCCCGTCCTCGTCACGGAAGACAGCGAAGAAGGCAATACCGTCACGATCCGCATCGACAATCCGGCCTCCGAGGTTTCCTTCTACGTTCCGCTTCCGACGGGCACCTATCCCGAGTTCAGCATCGAGCTGTTCGACGCCCTCGGCAATCCGCTCGTGCTGAAGACGCGCTATAAGGATCTCACCGTCGCCCGCCGGGACCTCGTCCTGATGAAGGCGGTCGCCGGTGAAATGCCGAACGGAAAGAAGATGCTCTTTGACTTCGGACACAAGAACGACGGGAACTGCCCCGCCACCGCTTCTCCGGACGCCAACGGCAATTACTGGAACAATATCGAAAAGAACTCTTCCGGCAAGAACGGAAACGGCCTGTCCTTCGACCTGGCCTACTCCGACAACGCCGCTACGCCGTACAAACTGACCCTCCTGACCGACTTCTGGAGCAACGGAAAGGCCAACGGCGGCCTGGCGACCATCTCGGACGAGACGGCGGCCGCCCTCGGCGACCTGGCCGTCGTAACGGCGACGCAGGACTATTTCTTCTCGCAGGGCGCGTCTGTGAGCTGTACGTTCCAGCTCTCGGGCCTCAATCCGGGCAAGGGCTACAAGTTCCACCTGTTCGGCAGCCGCGCGTCGACCCTCGCCGACCAGAAACGCGAAGCGAAATATACCATCAACGGCTCCAACGGTTTCGAAGGGCTGCTGTGCATCACCGGCCCCGGCCCCAAGGGCACCCAGAATACGACGGAGGTGCTGATCTCCGACGTCATTTACCCGAAGGGCGACGGAACCATCACCCTCACCGTGGCGAAGGGTACCAATTCCCAGGCCTCCGGCACCAACGAGTATTACCAGCTCAACTGCATGAAGGTGGAGGAGTTCGAAGGCGGCCTTGTCCCGACCCCGAAATACAACTACAGCACGCTGGAAGTCACTTCCGCAGAGGAAACCTTCGCGATGCACAAGGTGGCGGGTGACGGCAACGTCTTCGAAGGCGTATCCACCTTCGCCGCCGGCGAAATCGCGATGACCGCAACGACTACGGACGGCAAGCAGATCCCGCTCACGACCACCTCCACGGTGGACGGTGTGGCCTATCTGGTCGCCGACCTCGACAACCTGACCTATACCTTCACCGCGATGGATGCGATCCTTGCGCAGGGCCCGGCCATCAAGGGCTGGAGCAATACCAACGGCGCCACGCTCGCCTATGCCGGCCACGGCGTCTACTTCGGAACCGCCCTCGAATACGGCGGCAACGGCGCACCCAAGTACGACCGCTCGCAGTCCTTCAATTTCGTCAAGAAGGGCGCCTGGAGCCCGACGTTCAAGCGGATTACCGGGACGCGGCGCGACATCGAGGCCAGCACTTACGGCACCACGCAGGACATCAACCTCAATCCGGGCGTGTACGACGTGACGCTCGACCTCCGGGCCTTCACCTACGCGATGGAGCGCCACGGCGGCCTCGATCCCGACAGGATCACCGTGATGGGCTCTTCCGTGCCTTACGGCCAGGGCGCCACTTCCAAGCACGGCTACATCTGGATGTATGAGGACGTCCTCAAGGCCCGCAGCGGCAACAGTTTCTACATCTCCAACCTCTCGGTGAGCGGCAACAACACCACGTCGCTCGGCGCCCGCTTCGACGAAGAGACCGTCGACGGCGGCAAGAACCTCATCATCGCCCTCTCGCTGGGCAACGAAGGCCTCGCCGACGCCACGACTTCCACCGCGATGGAGAACCTCTACAACCAGTGGGAGAGCCGGGTGATGCTCGACGCCGACAGTTTTGTCAAGACGGCGCAGGCCGAAGGCAAGAACGTCGTCGTGACGGGCAACTACGCCAACAACAACTACAACGCCGACCATTACGGCTGGATCCGGAAGATCAACCTCGACATCCAGCAGTGGGACGTTCCATCGGTCAACCTGATGGGCGCCATCGACGACGGCACCGGCAAGTGGATGGCGGGCTACTATGACGACGCCCTGCATCCGAACGATGCCGGACACCAGGAAATGGCGTACGCGATGGTTCCTTCGCTCTTCGACGCCCTCGCCTCCGGCAAGGCGCAGCCTGTCCGGAATACCGCCGGCAGCTACAGCCTGAGCGGCCGCCAGGTCATTGCCGTCGAGCCGGAAGGAAAGATCCATCCGTTCACCGTCGCCTTCAGCGTCAAGACCGCGACGGCGGGAGGCATCCTGACCTTCTTCGACGGAGAGACCGCCAGGACCGTCAGCATCACCGACGCCGGCGTCCTCTCCTACGACACCATCACCGGAACGACGGCCGTCAAGGACAACGCCTGGCATCAGGTCGTCCTGACCCACTTCTACGCCCGGGGCGAAACGCTCCTCTACGTGGACGGCGTCCTCCAGGGCAGCGTATCCGAGAAGATCGCCACGACGGCCTTCTATGTCGGCTATGCAGCTGCGGATGTGACCGCTTCGTGGAAGGAAGTCTTCCTCTGGAGAAGCGGTATGAACGCGGAAGAAATCGCCGCCGTCGCCGACGGCAAGATGCTCAAGTCCTCGCTGGAATTCTACGCCCCGCTTGCCGGTTCGCTCACCAACCTCGCGCAGAGCACCGCGACGCTGTCGCTCGCCGACGGCACCACGCTGGTTCCGGCCGAAGACACGACGCCCCGCCTCAACGGCGAGGCCCTCGACGAAGTCGCCGGCAACCTCACGATCGGCAAGATCGAACTCGCACAGAACGGAACGCTCGCCTTCGAGCGGGTGGAAGGACTGGATGATTACTGGATCGATCCGGACTTCCTCTACCGCGACGGCGGCAGCATCAAACTGGGAGCCGTCAGCGGTTACTACCAGATCACCCTCTATACCGGCACCGACAAGCACATCGCCGTCGCGCGTGTGAACGCGGACGGCACCAAGCCGAACCTCTCGCAGGGCGGCTTGTACGTAGCCGGATACGGTATCGCCGGCTACAAGATGGCCGAAGAAATCGGCTGGAGCGGCAGCAACATGTATCAGCTGGCCCAGATCTCCGACAAAGTATGGCAGATCACCGGCGTCGCCGTCGAGGAACGTGATCCCGATGTCAAAGGGGGCAAATTCCGCTACGACTATATCTCGATGAAGTACTATTACCAGAGCGGATGGGGTGGAGAGGCCTCCAAGGGCATCACCATCGGCGGCCCTGCCGCTTCGCTTCTCAAGCAGACTTCCGGCGGCAACCTGGAACTGAACGCCAATCTGGAGAAAGGCGCCACCTACCGCCTCACCGTCGACTTTACCGGCGCGGTGATCTCGGGCAACGGTCTCTCTTCCGGTGCGGAAACCGTGTCTTTCGAAAAGTTGTAAATCAAGCATTTTGGCATATTCATTTTTTCGTTCTATCTTTGCAGACCACATTCGACCATGAAAAAATCAAATTATATTGCTCCGATAACGAGAATCCGGCCTCTGGGAATGGAATTTTCCATCCTGTCGCCCATCCCCGGAACGGGCGAACCGGCCAATCCCGTTGAAGAAGACTGGGAATAAGAAACCATGAAACGTTTATTTAAAAATTATCAGCATCCTCAGTTATCCGTATGGTTGCTGGAAGCCGAGGAAGACATTCTGACCGGCTCCGGCCATACGGCCGGCGGAGAAGATATGACAACCGGTGAGGAAGAAGATTGGTAATATGAAAAAAGTACTTTATTTCGCAGCTCTGCTCGCCATCGCGGCCGGCTGCACAAAAGAACCGGTGAGTCCGGAACCTGCACGGACGGACCTTGTCCCCTACAGTTTCAATGCTGTTCTGACGGACGAACTTGTCACCGAAGCCACTGTTTCCGACGAAGGGACTTTCGCCTGGAGCGAAGGCGACGAAATCGCCCTGTATAATACAAGGGACGGTCAGTTCTATACTTTCACTTGTGAAGGAGGAGACGGCCTGTTCAACGGCGAAGCCCCGGCCGGCGCCACCTTCAGCGTGGCTTACTACCCGGCCTCCATCGCCAAGACGGAAACTTCCGTCACGCTTCCCGACGCTTACACGGCAGCGGACGCCCAGTCCGGGAAAATCTTCCCGATGGTGGCTACGCCGGACGGCACCGAGCTCGCGTTCACGCATCTCGGCGCCCTGCTGAAATTCACGGTCAACGATATTCCCGCCAGCGCGACGGCCCTGACCGTCACTTCCGACGCCGTCATCACGGGTGATTTTACCCCCGCCGTGGCGAGCGGAAAGAAGGCCATCAATGCCGGAAGCGGCGCCTCGAGCGTGGAGATCGCCCTCTCGCTGACGGAAACGTCCAGCCTTTCGTTCTACCTGCCTTTGCCGGTCGGTTCCTACAACTACACGGTCAAGGTATCCGACGGGACGAGGACGATGCTCGAAAAGGGCACCAGCGCCGCCAAGAGCATCGGCCGCGCCTCTCTGCATAAGATGAAAGCCCTGACGGTACCGACTCCGGCGACGGACAAGAAACTGAGAGGATACTACAATGTGGACGGTGTCACCAAAGATTGGGGCGATGACTCCCTGGTTGATTTCACGCCTGTCGAAGGACAGTGGGGCTGGTTCAAGGCCAGCGTCGGCGTCCCGGGCTATAATATTTCCTTCAAGCTCTACGCCGAGAACGGAAACTCGTGGACGGGCAATACCAAGGGATCGGGGCGCAAGGTCGTCCGGACGCTGCTTCCCGTCGCCGCGGACGGGCAGGGTGACGACTTCAATATCTTCACCAACCGTTCGGCCCTCGACATCTACTATGACCCCACGCAGGATCTCCTCTTCTCGCTTCCCGCCGGAGAGGACTTCGTAGTCCCGACCACGGTCGGCGGAGAAGATGTCGACCAGTACGCCCTGATCGGCTGGCACGAGAACAACAACTGGAACGCCGACTTCTTCCTCGAAGGTGTCTACGGCTTCGATGACTGGAGGGTCGTCCGCATCGGCACCGCCGGAGACGATCCGCATTTCTCCTTCCAGTTCCGCAGGAACGGCGGCTGGAGCGAGTGCATCGGCGGTATCTACGACTATCATCGGAATGTCAATACCCGCTATTATGCCAGGACTGCCAACCGGGCGGACATCTCCGTCTATCCCGGAGTCGCCGGCGACTATGACGTGTATCTGAAGAAAGATTACAGCACCATCTTCATCCTTCCCGCCGGCACGGCATTCAATGTTCCGGGCAGAGGGGAGCAGGAAGACCTGGTCAGTATCCTTTCCGTCATCGGCGGCATCAACGGAACCAACTGGAGTACGGCATATCCCCTCGAGTTCGCCTCTGCGGACAACCACGAGTGGTACGCCCTCAAGAATGCGTACAAGATCTCCGGCTGGGGCGCGATGGTATTCAAACTGTACAACGGCGGATGGGGCAAAGGCGTCAATATCGGCTGGCCTTCCAGTCTGGACGGTGCCATCGGCGATATGAACACCCTGTATCCGCTCTGGCTGCGTGATGGCGACGACGACATCCCCAACATTCAGCTGGGCACGGACGGCGGCAATGTGGACATCTACATCAAGGCCGACCTTTCCCAGATCTTCACCCTGTCGGCCGGATCGCCTTTCGTCATCCCTGGAAACGACCCCGCAACGGCCCCCAAGGCCGTCTTCATCGGCGACTCCATCACCTATTTCTGGAACAACGCCGACCGCGGCAATCCGTCCTTCTTCACCAGTAACAATTTCATCACGAAAGGCGTGGAAGGACAGACCTCGGCAACGATCAAGAACCGGTTCAACTACGACGCCGTCACCCCCGGGCCCGAATATGTCCACATCCTCTGCGGCGCCAACGACCTGGCGGGGAACGGCGGCGTGTATGTCACCCCGGCAGAGATCTGCCAGAATATCGCGGATATGGCTGCCGCCGCTGCGGCGGCAGGGATCAAAGTCCTCGTCGGCTCAGTCCTTCCCTGCAATTATTTCTGGTGGAATACTGCCGTCAATCCGGCGAACGACATCGTGACCGTCAACGGTCTCCTGCAAACGCTATGCGCCCAGAACGGGTACACCTACGTCAATTACTATGACTCCATGGTGCACAGCAACGGTACGGGCGGTATGGCGGATGCGTACAACATCGACGGCTGCCACCCTTCCAAGGCAGGCTACACCGTCATGGAGAACATCGTGCTGCCGCTGATCCCGTAAGGGCCGGAGAACAGTTTTATTCGATTGAGCGGACCGCGTCCTCAAAAAGGTCGCGGTCCCCTTTTGCCTTGTTCTTGATCTTGGCGCGGTAGTTATAGATCGTATTGGCCGAGAAATGCAGCAGGGAGGCGATTTTGGTGGAATCGTTGATGCCGAGCTTGATGAGGGCGAAGACGCGGAGCTCCGGCGTGAGGATGTCCTCTCCCTTGGGGATGATGGCTTCGCCGTCCTGCAGGAGCGCGTTGAACTTCTCCACGAAATCCGGATACAGGTTGATGAAGGTCTTGTCGAACATCTTGTTGAACGAACGGATATCCTCGTCGATCGGAGGCAGGGCCTCGATTTCTTCCACGAGGTATTTGTCGTTGCCACGGCGGATGTACTTCAGGACGTGGTTCTTGTATTCCCGCGTCTTGGAGATGTTCTCGCTGAGGTTCTGGAGGAAGAGGCCGATGTACGTCTGGCGGACTTTGTTGGACTCGTGCAGTTTGTCATTGACGGCTTCCAGTTCCCTGTTGCGCCGCTCGATGGACGCCTTGGAGGCCTCCAGGTCCTTTCTCGTCCGCACCAGCACGGCCTGCCGTTTCGACAGGAAATACATCAGGATTCCCAGGGCGAGCA
Source organism: uncultured Bacteroidales bacterium (assembly GCA_900320545.1). Classification (GTDB taxonomy): domain Bacteria; phylum Bacteroidota; class Bacteroidia; order Bacteroidales; family UBA932; genus Cryptobacteroides. The sequence continues at coordinate 18,421 of ONSU01000012.1, forward strand.
GCAGGACAAAGGCCACGGCGACCAGCGCCATCATCTTTTTCGCACTCCGGGCTCTCTCGGCCGCGTAGGCCTGCTCCAGCGCCGGAAGGAACTGGGCGATCTGCCACGGGCGGAGGCGTCCGCCGAACGTCAGGGCGTCCGGCATGCAGTGGTCCGCGGCATACTTGAAGGCCTTGTCCACATTCCCCCTGTGATACAGCAGCTCCGAAATGGCGTTGAGGGACGCATAGTCCTTGGTGGCGCACATCACGTCCGCGATGGCCGACAGCGCCAGATAATGCAGTTTCTGCTGCTCGTCGTCCTGATAATTCGCCACAAAAAAGGCCGCCCGGGCATACTGGCGGGAATTCGGCTTCGTCACCTCCAGCGCCTTGACGGCATACTCGAGAGCCAGCGCGGGGTTCTGCTCCGCCTCGGCTTCCGATCGTTTCTGGTCGTACCACTCGTATGTACCTTCTTCCAGCATCCGGAGCATGGAAACGCGGTGCATGTCGCGTTTCTGCCAGTATTGCGTATTATTGGACGTGTATGCCGCCAGCTCGCCGTAAATATAATTGGAGATCTCGTAATACGAATATTCCAGCTCCGGAGGCACCTGCTCGAGACTATATCCGTTGAGGATTTCCGTCGCGTCCGAATACAGGCCCGCCCTGCCGTAGACCCGTGCCAGCAGGAAGTCCGTTTCCGTCGACTTGTATGCATCGCCGAGCCGCCGTGCAATCGAGCGGTTCTTATTGAGGTACAGGACCGTGGAATCCAGACTGTACGAGGAGAACTCCTCGGCGATTTTCCGGTTGATGTCGTATTGCTGCTCCGGTGTGCTCCGGGGGGTGAGCAGGTCCTTCAGGACGGCGATGCGGAGCCGGAAATACTCCTCGTAGGTCTCCTTCATCGAGAGCGTCTCGTCCAGCTGCTGCAATGCGGGATCCTGCTTCGTACAGGCAAAGAGGGCAAGAAGAAGTGTACAGATTGTGGTTAGTTTGCGCGTCATCGGACAAGATTGAGCCAGTCGTAGAAGATGGAGTAGGAGAAGAGGTAGCAGAGGAGGATGGCGGCGGCGATCCAGGGGGAGAGCAGGAGGAAGGCGGGAATGGCCCAGAGCAGCAGGACTACGGGGGTAAGCGCGACGCGGACGCCGAAGCGGGCCGTGTTGCGGAAAGCCGGATCCTTGATCTTGTAGAAACTGAGGTACTCCGCCGTGAGCCAGAGAGGGAAGGACAGGAGGGCGGCCGCCGCGAACAGCGGAGCCGTCAGGACGGCCAGCGGCCACTTCCACCAACGCTTCCGGGGAGGGCGCAGTTTCAGGAGGGTTTCCTCGTAATGCTCATCGTCGGGAATATAAAGGATAAGCCCCTTGATACGGTCGGCGAGGGTGTCCAGCAGCAACTTGTAGCGGTCGGCTTCCGCCAGGCCGGCGTGTTCCGCGAGGAAGGCGTTCACGTCGATCGGCTCGCCATAGCGGATCGAGCAGTTGGCGCGGTAATGGAAGAAATCATCGTATTCGATGCCCGTCGGGACGATGTATGTCTGCCGGACTTCGGCCGAGGCAAAGGCCATCCGGGCGATGCCTTTCTGGAGCGGCAGCAACGAATGCATCGGGTTGTGCCGACCCTCCGGGAACATGCAGAACGGCATTCCGTGGGCAAGGATATCGTCCACAACCTCCATCGTCTCGCGGTTGCGCTGCACTTCGCGGAGGCCGTCCCGGGCGCGGACCATCGGCACGATCTTGAGCCAGTGCAGGACGCGGGCCGTACGCTCCTTGCGGAAGATATCGGCCCGGGCGCCGAATGCCGTTCCGGGCCGCCGGGTGGCGAGCACGACGAGGGCGTCCATCAAGGTCCCAGTGTGGTTGGGAGCGATGAGTACCGCCCCGTCGGAAGGCAGCGTGCCGGAGACCTTGAACCGGCGGTAACTCAACCAGGTGCAAAGGTCAACATACGGCCGCAGGAAGCGGTACAGGCCGTCTTTCTCCCAGATTTTTTTCTGCGCCATCCCTGAAACGGCTTAGGCAGCAGTTTCTTTGCGCCGGGTGAAATTGAAGATGGTAGCGATCGTCAGGCCGGAGATGATGTGCCAGACACCCCACCAGGCCGTGATGACGAGCATTCCGCCGTGCGGCGGGAAACCCGCGAAGATACCGGTCCCGAGCAGCAGCACCAGGCCGAGGCCCGAATTCTGGATGCCGGTCTCGATGGTGAGCGTCCTCCGGTCGCGGAAGGGCACCTTGAAGGCCGATCCGACCCCGAAGCCGATGCAGAGGGCCAGCAGATTGTGGATCAGCACCACGACGAAGATGTATTTGATGCACTTGAGGAAGGCCTCCATATTGCCCATGAAGGCGAGGACGACCATCACCAGGAAGAAGACGATGGAAATCCACTGGAGGGGCTTCTTGAGGAAATTCGCCACCTTGGGGAGGAAGTGCGAGGTCAGGATGCCCGCCACGAGCGGAATGCCGAGGAGGATGAAGATGGTCTTGAACACGTCCCAGAGGGGAATGACCAGCGTCGGAACCTCGCTGGCGACCTGGGCGGTATGCAGGTACAGGGAGCCCCAGAGCCAGAAATTGAACGGGGTCATCACCACGGCGAGCGCCGTCGAAATGGCCGTCAGCGACACCGAAAGCTCGATGTTGGCCTTGGCGAGCGACGACATGAAGTTGGAAATGTTGCCGCCGGGGCAGGAAGCCACGAGAATCATTCCGAGGCCCATCATCGGGGAGATCCATCCCTTCATGATGATGGCCAGCAGGCAGGTGAAGGCCGGGAGCAGCAGGAGCTGGCAGCACATCCCGAGGATCACGGACTTGGGTTTTTTGAATACTTCTACAAAAATGCCCGGCTTGATGCCGAGGGCTACGCCGAACATTACGAAGGCGAGAACGATATTGATCGTGTTCATCCCGCCGGCATTCATCGTTACCTGAATCGAATCGATCGCGGCGGCAGTCTCATGTGTCATAGGTCTGGTTTTATGTGTATAACTTGACAAAAGTAACGATTTTGTCCTTGAAAAACAAATCTTCCGGCAGAACCGGGTCACCCCGAATCCTGCCGGAAGAACAATTGTTAAGCCCGTCAGTTAGTTGACGAAAACTTCCAGTTCGACGATCTTGTTCTTGCCGTCGGCGGTGGTGAACCGCGCCTCGATGACGTGGGTGCCGGAGGGCAGCGTGACCGAAGTGCCGGAAAGCGGTTCGTCGTCCATGTACCAGGCGATGGTGCCCTGCGGCTTGCGGTCGCCCTGGGTCTCGATGAGCGTCAGCGGGAAGGAGTAACCTGCGCTGTACGAGCCGTTCTGCGGATCGGCGATGTAGTTGTAACCCGTATCGGGGACCTCGTAGTCGCCGACCGTGAGGACGAAGTCGAAGATCGCAGCATAACTATTTCTTGTGGTTGTTGAGGTTAGGCTATAGTTTACAGTATATCCTTCATACGGCCAATTCGTAGCCCATTCGACAAAACCTCCATTTCCATCCTCTTTGTCAAAATATCCGAATGAATAATAACCACCATTATACAGATATCCGCCTCTACTAAAACCCGCACCGGCATAGATATCTTTATTGGACGGGATGATAAGTTCCTCTTCGCGCAAATCAACAGTGGTATATCCACCGACATTTATTTCATTGCTGTTTACGGGCACCGTCGCTACACGATCATCATTATAATCAATCATCACATATACCCCTTGATAAACGGTTTCAGAGGGTTCTCCTTCCAGATAAAAACTTATTTCTTTTATCTGTTTGCCAGCGTATCTGCTCATCTCTGAAGACGGATATTGATTTTGAACAGCCTTGTTGGTTTGAGATGACGAGCCATACACCCACTCATCAAGATCCAGATTCGTCGGCCAGGCATAAATATCATCCGGAAGCGATTCGCCTTCCCGCATCAGATAGAAACTTAGCGTCTCCATCAGACTGGTTACGGTCACAGTTGCCGTCTGGCTCACATAGCCACTCTTGGAAGCCATCACCTGATAGGTTCCGGCCGACGTTTCGATGGTGAAACTGCCGTCACTGGCCGTTGTCGTTGTGTAAGAAGCCGCCTTGGCGATAGCCTTCGCCTTTTCCTTGGAAGGATGCAGCAACATCCGGGTCTTCTGGACAAGACCAGCGAGCCCCTTCTTCGCCACCTTCGCAGGAGCGGAAGACACTCCGGACTCCGCCGTCACCGTAATGGTTGCCCCCTCGATCGGAACGCCGTCAGTATTCATCACGCTGCCAGAGACACCCAGCATATTGCCGTTGGAGAGGGTAAACGTCACCACGTGGTTGGAGTATGTGATATTGGTGAAATTGAAGCCGGTCGTATTGCCACTCCACGCGGTAGGCTGGTAAGTCTTGTAACTTCCGGAACCAAACATAAAGGATGACCCGCTGTAAACTGTCGTCTGGGTCGGTTTCGCAGCCGGAACGACATAGCAACAGGGATGGTCAGAATAATTATTCACCGAATTGTTGTTCCAGGTCGAAGCGGCCGTAATGGAACCGCTGACCCGGTTAGTGGATTTATCCACGTGATACACAAGCATACCGGTGGAGATACCAGCGTCCCAGCGTTGTCCGCCACGGCACTCATAAACGAAGTATTCATTGTTGACCGAAGTCTTGGTCATAAACGCTGAATACTGGGTCGCTCCCGGATAGTTGACGGCAGGAAGCGTATAATTGCCGGCTGTAGTCAGTTCAGGTATAGCCGAGAGCCAGCCGATTTCTGTGAGTTCCTCGGAATTCAGATAGGGCGGTGTGGTTGAGTTCACATTATACGAACCGCTTGCCATCAAGTCGAACGAGTACATACTGGCCGCCGTGCCATTGGTCGAATAGTTGGCATCGTAGAAATCCGGAAGGCCCAAGGTGTGCGCGAACTCGTGACAGGTGGTACCAATCGAGCACATCGTGCTGCCGGAGTTGCCTTTTAACTCCGCGGTACAGAAATAACGGTCCAGCTTGACATTGTCGAATGTCCTGCTGTTGCGGGCATTGGAACTGGAAGAAAGATACCAGGCGTGAGACCATATACAGTTACTCCCACCGCTCTGCGCCTCGTCATAGCCCGCATAATAGAAAATCACGAAATCCACCGTGCCGTCGCCGTCATTGTCGTAACGGGAGAAATCCACGGTCGAATTGAGTTTCTGCGCAGCATGAACCAGCGCCATTTCGGGGAGGACATCGTTATCATCGGAATCATTCGCACCGTAATACGCCATATTATTGTCCAGCGTAACAGGCCCAAGCACCTCGAAGGTCGGGGTAAACTGCCCGAACGAATTCTCGTTGAAGTAATCCCACACAGAGCCGATGGCATTGTTCTCAGAATACCCGGAAGTATTGAAGAAACTGGTAAACTGCGCGGCCGTCTTGGTGAAGGCTTTATCTTTAAACCCGACCAGGATGACCGGGATCCTCGGTGAGCCGAAATTATTGGACTGCGCCTTCTGGGCGTATTCCGCCCGGGCCTGAGCGGCCGCCGCTCGTTTCTGGGAAGCCTGCTCCATCCGGAGCGAAAGCGTACTGCGGTTCAGCGTGTTGGACACCTTCCAATATCCATCGGCATCTTGTTCGAGAATGTTACCGGCATCGTCGGTCGCATAGTGGCCGAATTCATCACCGTGGAGATAGAGATTGATCTTGCTGCCGTCGGGCTGGGTATAGGTAATCTTCCCGGGGTAAGCCGGGCTTGCCAGGAGCGAAAGGCTGCTGAAAAGCAAAACGAAAATCAGTATAATATTCTTTTTCATAACCATTCCTCCTTATTTCTTGACGATGAAACCATTGCCCGCACCGTCGGTCAGCCAGACTTTGGCGCCGTCAACCTTCAGAACGGTAACATTATAGTCCGTATCGGAGGCATTACGCCCGGTGATTACGTTGTAATTCAGCGTGAATGTGTCGCCTTTGGCCGGGCTGGTCGGGATGTTGTTGAACTCGGCGATCTTGTAAATTGCCGGCTTCAGGATAGCGAAGGTCACAGTGCCGTCGTTCATATACTCGCGGCTCAGCTGGGCTCCGGTCCCGTAAAGGTTGTTGTCGGAGGTCAGGTAAGCGCCGTATTCGGTCTGCTCCAGGATCGGGTCGTTGTCGATGTTGACACCGGCCTCCTTACGGTAAATGTAGACGTTACTTCCTGTAGTTTCAGAATATGATGTCTGTGAAGTACTTCTATATGCGGCAAACATATTGGAATTATAACGAATCACCTTGTAATATGTCCTACCGTTTTTTTTATAAGAAGAATATGTACCAAACGTCGCGACATTTCCACTGATCGAAATCTTCCAGTTCGCATAACCTAAATTCGTAGGATTACTTGACGACAATAAATAATTATAATTATTTTTGTTAGTATCCTCCCGCGAGTACAAATAACGACCGGAAGTCGATGTCGCCTCTTTCAATCGGAAATATCCCGTGTAAGAACCTGCTACAAGCATCAAGACCTCAACGGAATTACCTGGATTCTGAACGACTATACTTCCGTCAGAATCAGTGACGAGCGATACAGCCGCCTGGCCGCGGTTATTGCTATTCTGCGTCGTGCTGATAGCGTACGCAGAGCCCGGCGTAGCCGAATTGGTAATGATGATCTCATCTCCGGCGGCCAGCGTCGAGGCATCCGTTACCAGCACCCAGCGATCAGCTGCCTGCGTAAACTCCGCATTGGCCATATCGACCGAGAACTTGGAGACCCTGCCGGCATTGAACGCCAGTTTCCCGGCCGGGATGGATACCGTACGGGAAAGGACGCCCTGGTCCGTATTGACATCCACCTTAATGGTGCCGCCGCCGAGGTCGGCCGGCGCGCAGGCGAACCAGATGTCGGCGATATTGCCGGAAGACTGTGTCAGGTTGTCCGGCTTGAGGGTGATGGTACGGGACGGGGAACTCTCGGAAAGCGCCGCTTCGGTGAAGTCATAATAGAACCGTCCGGCGAAGGACTCGCTGGCCGTCAGCTCGATGGAAGTGATCGACGCACCCTGGGGGATTTTTCCCGTCAGGTTCTTCAGTGTCAGCTTGCCGTAGGCCGAGAGATGGGTGAACTGCATCTGGATCTCGCTGAAATCCTCGATTGCAGCGGCCTCCTGGGAAGCGGCCAGCACCATGGCGGCCTCGTCGCAGGTCGTCGCGAGCGGCGTCTGCTCGGTCGGGATGTTGAAATGCCATCCGCCATGGCTCGACGACGCACCCACGCACGCGCTGTACGGACTGAGCGCATAGAAGGTATAAGGCGCCTCGACCTCCGACTGCGGAAACTCCGTATCGAACGTCGCCGTCTTGAAATCCGCGGACGGATTGACCGTCGCCCCGCGGAAATTATTCAGATTCAACGAAACGGCGATCCGGGTGTCGTTGGCCGACCAGCGGGTCGGATACTCCGTCTCACCGCCCGTCGTCTGCGCATCGATGAACACTGTCTTCGTCTCGATCTCATCCGCAACGAAGTGGACCGCATACATTTTCTCTGCCGCCTTGGAACGCTCGGGATCCTCCTCGGTCATACGGCAGCCGTAAGCGGCCGACAGAGCCGCCGCTGCCAGAAGCAATAGTTTGACTGTATTTTTCATTTTTCCGATCATTCGTTTAGAAATCACCGTAATCATCTTCTCCTCCCGGAGGAATCTGGTCCGACAGGATGTTCCCTTCCAACAAGACCTCCAGGAGGTCCAGCGAAGGCGCTTCGTAAAGACGTTTCATTGGACTATATTTAAACACACTACTAAAATACCGGCCGTCTCGGCCGTCCGGATGCAAATATAAAATTAAAATTTTTAATTATCCAAATAAATCTCGCTTTTTTACAGATAATCAACGCTTTGAGGCCGCTTCTCTTTTTACACCACCGGCCGATATTTCTATTATTTTATTAGATTTTATCCTCCGTTTAAATAGCATTTGACGAATTAGTAAAAATTTTTCTTTCATTTCATAAAATCACCCCTCTTTCTCGGAAACCTCCGGAAAAAAGGTTAAATTTGTATCCCGAAATTCAGATCAGTATGGATACTTATTTCTTCAGAAAACAGATTCACCGGCTGCCCGGGAAGGTGATCCGCACCATTCCGCTTCCGGAGCCCGAAGTGAAGGAGGGCCACCGGTCCCGTCGGGAAATCGGAGCGATCTGCCGGGAATGCGGCTATAAGCAGGTGCTGCTCGTTACCGACAGGACCCTCAGCCAACTCGGCTATGAGAAGGACATCGTGGATTCGCTGGCGGCGGCCGGGGTCGGCTGCACCCTTTTCAGCGACATCCATTCCGAACCCACCGTCGGCATCATCGAGGCGGGGCGGGAGAAGGCGCTGGAATGCCACGCGGAGGCCGTCATCGCCCTCGGAGGGGGCTCGGTGCTCGATTCCTGCAAGATGATCGCCGCCGGGGTGAAAATGCCCCATCTCCCCGTCAAGGCCCTGCTGCTGAAATTCCTTCCCGTCCCCGGCAAGACCCTTCCGATGATCGCGGTTCCCTCCACGGCGGGGACCGGCGCCGAGGTGACGGTAGGCGCCGTCGTGCTCAATGATGCCGGTGTCAAAAGTTCCACCGTGCTGATCGGCCTGAACATCACCCACGTGGTGCTTGACAGCGAACTTACCATTCACGCGCCCGAGAGCGTGACGGCCGCCTGCGGAATGGACGCGCTCAGCCACTGCATCGAAGGTGCGGTCAGTGACGTGGAGGTCGACGAGGAGGACATGCATCTTTCGCTGGAAGGCATCCGCCTGATCCTGCAGCATCTTCCCACCGTCATCCGGGAGCCGGAAAACATCGCGGCCCGTCTCGGCATGTGCCGGGCCGCGATGTGCGGCGGCAACGCCATCAATACCCAGCTGGCCGGCTATGTGCACGCCTTCGCCCACAGCATCGGCGCCAAATACCATCTCCCCCACGGACAGGCCATCTCGCTGATGCTGATGCCCGTGCTGGAATTCCAGAAAGAGGCCTGCCTCGGGAAATACGCCATGCTGGCGCGTCACTGCGGACTCTCGGACGAGCATGCGCCCGACGAGGAGGCCGCGGAAGCGTTCCTTGCCGCCGTCCGGGACCTGATGGCCGTCTGCGGGATGGACAAGCTCGTTTCGCCGGTCCGCCGCTGCGACCACGCGGAACTGATCCCGATGATCGCCGCCGATTCCATCAATTATTCCTCGCCCGTGACGCTGAAAGAGGCCGAGATCAAGCAGATCCTGGACACCGTCACCCTTTCGCAGGACGATTATTATTATACCGAAAACGAAATCCGGGAGGTCGTCGCGGCCCAGCGGAAATTCTTCCGCACCGGCACCACCCTTCCCGTTAAATGGCGCCTTCAGCAGCTCCGGAAACTCAAGGCGGCCGTCATCGCCAGTGAGGCGCTCTTCGAGGACGCCCTGGCCGAGGACCTGGGCCGGAGCCGGGTGGAGGCCTTCCTCTGCGACGTCGGACCCATCATCGTGGAAATCAACGAGATGATCCGCGGCCTGCGGCGGTGGGCGCGGCCCGAGCGGCATTTCAGCGGACTGATGTGTTTCCCCAGTACGGTCACCAAGGTGTACAAGATGCCTTACGGCGTGTCGCTCGTGATCAGTCCGTTCAATTTCCCCATCCTGCTGACCATCGGCGTGGTGGCGGCGGCGATTTCCGGAGGCAATACCGTGGTCGTCAAGTCAAGTTCCAAATCGGCCGCCAGTACGGCCGCGCTCAAGAAATTCTTCGCGGAGGTATTCCCGCCCGAATATGTCACCCTGATCGACGGCGGGCATGATGTGGCCGACATGTGCCTGGCACAGCGCTTCGACAAGATTTTCTATACCGGATCGCCGTCCGTGGGCAAGCACGTGCTGGCGGAGGCAGCCAAGAATCTCACTCCCGTCGCGCTGGAGCTCGGCGGCGAGACCGGCAACTGGGCCGTCGTCCGCGCGGATGCCGACCTTCGCGACGCCGCCCGCAAGATTGCCTTCTTCAAACTCTGCAACGCGGGGCAGATCTGCATCAACATCAACCAGATCGCCGTAGCGGAGGAGGTGGCGGAACCCTTCCTGGAGGAGTTGAAAAAGGCCTTCGTGGCCCAGATTGGGGAGCGGGCCGAGGAAAATCCGGAATACCCGAAACTCATCACCGCCCGGGCGTACGATAAATGTGCTTCTCTGGCCGACGAGTACCGCGACCGCATCGTTTTCGGCGGTACGGGCGACCGGGAAGCGCGGCGCTATTCCCCCACGGTCATCTATCCGGTCGGGATCGACGAGCATATCGTTCAGCACGAACTCTTCTGCCCGCTGCTGCCGGTCGTTCCCTTCAGGGACGCGGAGGTCGACGCCCTGATGGAGACCGTCGCCGACCGGGAGCATCCGCTGGCGATGTATCTGTTTACCCGGAACATCCGGTGGGCGAACCACGTGATGCGCACCCAGCAGTACGGCGGAGGCTGCATCAACGAGGTATGCATCCACATGATGGTGAAGGGGGTGCCGTTCAACGGGACGGGCCATTCCGGGATGGGGGCCTACCACGGCGAATGGGGATTCCGCGAATTCACCCACCCGCAGACTGTGCTCCGCGGCAGGACTTTCTGGAATCTGCCCCTGCGGGAGCACCCTTACGGGGGCAGGATGGAGAAGATCAAACTCGCGATCCTCAGGAAGTTCGAACGGTAGAGAACTTGGATTTTTCACGTTAATTTCGTAGGTTTGCCCATTATGAGAAAATGGTTACTTCTTGCCGCCGCCCTGGTATGGGGCATCGCGGCCGCGGCGCAGGAGACGGCGCCGGACTGGAATTGGAAAAAACTCGGCAAGGGCGTACAGTACAGCGCCGTGCAGACCGAACTCTTCGGCCGGACGGCCTATATTTCCGCGGTCCGCTACAAAGCGCATCGCCACAGGACGCAGATCTGCGACGCCGAGCGGGAATGGGCCGACAGCACCAGCGCCCTCGGACAGAGGATGGACGCGATCGCGGCCCTCAACGGCAGTTATTTCAATGTTCAGGAACTCACGCCCGTGACCTATCTCAAGATCCGCGGGAAGCGGATGGCTTCCACCACGGCGCGGGAATTCGGTCTCCGCACCGACGGCGTCATCGGCTTCAAGAGCAACGGCGGAGTGAGCATCTTCGCCTGCGACACTCTTGATTACGATATCGCCTGCAAGGACCTGTGGAATGCCATCGCGGCCGGGCCTGTCCTCCTCCAGGACAGCAAACCTGCCCGGGATTCATGGCCCAAGAACAGCTTCTACACCAAGCATCATCCCCGCACCCTGATGGGCGTGGACAAGAAGAACCGGGTATATATGATCGTCATCGACGGCCGCTTCCCCGGCGAAGGCGACGGCGCTTCGATCGATGAAACGGTGCAGATCGCGCAGATGTTCGGCCTCGTCGACGCCATCAACCTCGACGGCGGCGGCTCCTGCGCCCTCTGGACCCCGCAGACCGGCGTCCTCTCTCACCCCTACGACAACCACCGCTTCGACCACTACGGCCAGCGCATCGTCCCCAACATCCTGTACATTCGCTAAAGTCCCCCGGCGGCACGTTCCCCTGAAGGCTGTCCCTGGAATCCGCCCGGGATGCGCAGGTTTTGCGGCGTTTCCCGGCACATCTTCACTGACGGCTATGGGAAGGCGGGGAACGGGTAAATCCGCCGCAGGGGTATTCCTGCGGGGCTCTTCAGCAGAAAGAACAGAATTTTTCGCCGTGCAAGTTGCACGGCTTTTTTCGCATTACGGACCGGGCAGAAGATGCCACGGGCACGTTTTTCCGCAATATCCGTCAGTCATTTGCACTAACGGCTATTCTTGCTTTCCTTTGTCAAAAAAAGATCTGAGACATGTTCAGGAACTGTTACCATTTGTGCACCACCGCACTTAAAGACAAACTGCTTTGCTATGATGAAGAGGACTATCTTGCCATCTGGAATGCCCTCCTCGTCTGTCTGGCCGTTTCAGGAATCCGTGTTTACTGCCTCTGTCTGATGTCCAATCATATTCACATTCTTCTCTCGGGGACACCCGAGCAGATCGCCGCCTTCTTTGCGCATTTCAAGCAAAAGGCGGGAAGACATCTCAAAGGCCGATACGGGAAAATCACGGCGCAGCAACTCGAATATGAACTTTTTGCCATTCGGGACCGCAAAGCATTCTGTCAGGAACTCGCCTACATTCTGCGAAACCCTTATAAAGCCCATATCGCCAGCCCTTTTTCCTATAAATGGAGTTCAGCGGCGGCTTATTTCAACCCTTTCCTGCGGAAAGGAACAAAGATTTCCGACCTTACACTCACGGATCGGAGGGTACTGTTGAAAACCCGGGCGACCCTCCCGGATTCTCTTCGGATCATTGACGGGGCGGTGGCAGCAGCCTCTCTGGTAGACGTCGACTTTGTCGAAAGAATGTTCGATCACTCTTCTATTCAATTCTTCAATACCGTCAAAATATGGAACCTGGAAGACGCCGTCAATCTCAGCCACGGGCAAAAAGTTTCGGATGCCTATACGGATGAGGAAGTCTTTCAAGGGATTTCGCAAATGTGTCAGGATATTTTTCAAGCAGGCTCGGTGGATGCCCTCGGGGAAAAGGACCTCGTCCGTATGGTGAGAAAACTCAGATCCCGCTTCGGCTGTTCCAAACCCCAACTGCTACGCCTTCTTCCGGTTGACGAACTTCTCCTGGACCAGGCGCTCTGATGAGGATGCGCAGGTTTTGGCCGGTTTTCTGACACATCCTCCCTCCGGCAACCGAGGATGCGCAGGTTTCGCCGCGTTTTCTGACACATCTTACCCGCCCGGGCACAGGAAGCGCAGGGATCCGAGGCCTCGGCGGGCGGAGGAAATAAGCCGCGAAGGATGGGAAAATGAAATTTTTTGGTTATTTTTGCGGAACACTAAAACAGACCGTTTGTGAGCCTTGCGGGAAAATACAAAGCCCTTTCGGACAGTGAACTCATCGCCGCCGTCAAAGATGGCGACGAACGGGCGTTCGACGCGCTCTTCCTGCGCTGGTATCCCCAGGTGCGGAAATTCCTCATGATACTGGTCAAGAACAAGGCGCTCGCGGAAGACCTGGCGCAGACGGTCTTCATGAAAGTGTGGCTCTACCGCGACCGGCTCGATCCCGCCAAATCCCTCAAGAATTATCTGCTGGTGCTCTCCAAGAACGGCGCCCTGGACGTATTCAAATCCAAACGGTTACTCCTTGCCGACACGAAGGAAGCCCCCGTCGAGCAGGAGGGCGGCGACCGCACCGAATACCGGACCGAATTCGCTGAGTCCTATTCCCGGATTCTCCGGGCCGTGGAGGAGATGCCCGGGCAGCGGAAGCAGGTCTTCAAGATGAGCCGCTTCCAGTCGATGCCCAACGACCGGATCGCCGCCGAACTCGGCCTCTCGGTCCGCACCGTCGAGAAGCACATCCAGCTCGCCCTCCGGGATATCCGAAAATTTCTGAGCTGACATTACGCAATGCGGCCGTTTCAATCGTTCTTTACTTACCAGTAAAGAATTCGCATTGCAATGCAGACACGATATTTTTTGTTCGCTCTCGCGGTGGCAGCCGCTCTGACGCTGTCCTGCAAAAAAGATGATTCCCGGCCGGGGAACAAGCCGGGAAGGAAAGGGGAACCGATCGCCGAGGTCAATGGCCGGATCCGCTTCTATGTCGATCTCGACGAGAACAATGCCGTGACGGCGCGGCTCTTTCCCGGAAAGGACCTGACCGGTTACAGTCTCTTCGTCAACGGAAAGGAGAATACCCTCGTCAAAGACGCCGCCGGCGACTTCTATGCGGAAGTGGCCGCCCATTATTCCAAGACCTACGACGCCGTCCTCATCGACAAGGATACCCGGAATTGGTACGGCACCTCGGCTACCGATCAGATCGCCGTCCCGTACTCGCAATTCTGCCCCACCACCGAAAAAGGGCTCAAATCCTATCCGCGGTTCTGCGCCTATGCAAAAGAGACGGGCAACCTCCTCACCTTCGGCGACAACCTCGCGATGCTGGACCTCAAGGTCAGCGGCGGCGGCACGCTTTCTTCCGTCAAAGTGCGCGCCATCGGCGGGGAACTTATCGCCGGTAAGGCCTCCTATACCTATTCCCCCAAGGCATTCACACTCACCGAGGGGCTTGACCACGCCGTCGTCAACTGCAACGGCAACGGCGGACTCAACCTCACCGCCGGCGGCGTCAGCATCCCGGTATTCCTCGTGCCCGGCAACTATTCCCAGGGGCTGGAAATAACGATTTGCTCCAAGGACCACAAAATGATGCGGAAGACCCTTCCCGCCTTCTCGCTCGCCGCCGGAGAGATTCGCGCCGAGAGCATTATGTGGGCCCCGGCAGGCGACCTCCTCTGGTATGAGGGCTTCGACAACTTCGTCTGGGGCGGGGATGTCATCGGCGGAGAAGGCTGCTTCGGATATGCTCCTGACGGCATCACCAGCACCGGCGGCGGATGGAACGCCCGGGACGGCTATGCCCAGGCCTTCACCCGCGTGGACTACAAGACCCCCGGAATGGGCTTCGTCCAGAGCGATACCTGGCTGGACGTCAAGGACAAAACCGTCGCCACCTCGCACGTCGTAAAGAACTCTTATATCGAGAGCCGCAACATCTCCGACTGGGATTATATGTTCCGCGCCCAGGAGTATCACGGCATCCTGGCTGTCGGCACGGCGGCCAGTTCCAACCGCGGCATCATCCAGGTCGCTCCCTGCAAATCCCTCAAAGGGATGTCGGACGCACGCGTCACTTTCAAGATGTGCTTCCAGAACGGCGCCACGGACGACCTGCTGGTCCAGATTATCAACGCCGGACACATCACCACCGTCAAGGTGGACGGACGCGCCGTTCCCCAGGAGGCGAATTATTGTCTCGAAACCGCCTCGGGCACGGTCGACCACAACAAGGTCAGCATCCCGTCCTCCCTGGCGGAACCGAAGACCTGGCATACTGTGGAACTCACCGTCACGGGCGTGACCGACGAGACCCGGCTGCACCTCGCGGGGGCCAACAGCGGAAGCGGCGTGCACGGATTCTATCTCGACGACATCGAGGTCCGCGCCATCGCCGGCACCGCCAAGAAGGGCAACCTCCGGCTGCTGTATATGAACATCCAGAACGGAATGTGGTCCGACCAGGGCAACAACTACGACAATTTCGTGGCCTGGGTCAAGAAATACGAGCCCGACATCTGCGTGTGGTGCGAGGCTGAGACGCTCTATGCAACGGGCACGGACACCTACCTTTCCTCCTCCCAGCGCTATCTGCCGGGACATTGGACCGAACTGGCCGCCCGGTACGGGCACAGCAACTACAACGGGGCCCGGCGGGACGACTATCCCCAGGCGATTACCTCCAAGTACAAGATCACCCGGGTGCAGGGAATCGCCGGAACCAGCAGTCTCCCCGTCAGCCACGGGGCTGGCCATTTCCAGATTACCGTCAACGGCCGTACCCTCAACATCGTCACCTGCCATCTCTGGCCCCATAAGGACGAATCGATGAAGCCCGCCGTTTATCCCACCGCAGACGAGTACCGGGAGTACGAGATGCAATACATCATCAACCAGACCGTCAAGAATCCGACCTACTCCTCCGTGCAGGACTGGATCCTCGTCGGCGACTTCAACTCTTCCTCCCGGCTCGACAACGGCTTCTACCAGTATCCAACGGACGACAAACGGTTCCTTGCACAGGATGTGATTCTCAACAACACCAACCTCAAGGACATCATCGCCACCTGGTATCCCGCGCCGCAGTTCGTCCGGAGCACCTACAGAGCGGACCGCCGCGACTACGTCTACCTGTCTCCCGCCCTGGTGCAGAATGTCGTCCGGGCGTCCACCTTTACGGATTCCTTCACGCCGTGTACCGAATCGGGAGTCTCCACTTTCAGGACCCCTTCCGACCACCGTCCTTTCATCATTGATTTCAACCTGTAGAAATGGATACGTATTTACAGAAATTGCAGGCCTACTTCGCCGGGAAACTGGAGGAAAAGGACGCGCAGGAGATGCAGGTTTTCCTGGCGGACCACCTCGGTGACCCCGAGGTCGCAGCGCTGCTGGAAGAGCAGTTCGAGGGCTGCCGGAGCGAAGTCGACGACAATACGAAGAAGGCCTTGTCCACCACACGGAACAGACTGGGTCTCGGCCGCCGCCCGCGGAGCCGGGGCTATTGGTTCGCCGTCGCGGCAGCCGTTCTCCTGCTCGCCGCCATCCCCGCGGCACTGGAGGTCGGATACCGGCTTCACAAGGAGCCCGCACCCGTCGCCTGGCAGGAAATCGTCGTTCCGACGGCTCAGACCCGGAGTCTCCTCCTCCCCGACGGCACCCGTCTCACCCTCAACGCCGGGTCCCGCGTCACCTGGCCCGAGACATTCTCCGGGGAAGTCCGGGAAATCTTCCTCGACGGCGAAGTCGAGGCGGATGTCGCGAAAGATCCCGAACGGCCCTTTGTCATCCATTCCGGCGAAGTCGACGTCCGGGTGCACGGCACACGCTTCGACCTCAAGTCGTACCGCGACGCCACGATGGTGGAAGTAATGCTGATGGAAGGATCCGTCAGTCTCGGCATTCCCGCCCCGGAAGGGCGCCGGGAAGTCCTCCTCACGCCGGGAGACCTCGCCCAGTATGACCGCCGGGCGGGCGAAATCTCTCTCGGCAAAGTCGCCACGGAAGGTTTCAGGACCTTCACCGACGGCGGCTCGTTCAGTTTTATCAACATCCCCCTCCAGGACATCGCGGCCGATCTGGAACGCACATTCGGCACACGCATCATCGTGGCCGACGCGTCCATCGCCTCGCAGCGGTTCCTCGCTTTCTTCACCAACGGAGAAAGTCTGGATGACATCCTGAAACTGCTCGCCGCGAACGGACACCTCCGGATCGCGAGGAAGGATGGAACAGTATATATATATAATCGTAAATAAATAAAACTAAAAAAACCAATGTGTAAATCCGACTTACTCCGCCTTGTGCGCGTAATGATGGTTGCCTTGGCACTGATGCTGCCCCTCGCGGCCGGCGCGCAGAACGTGACGCTGAACCTGAGGGATGTCACCGTCCAGGAGGCGGTGACCCAGCTGCAGTCGCAGGGCAACTACACCATCGTCATCAACTCCGACGATGTCGACCTGCAGAAACGGGTCTCCGTTTCCGCAAAGGACGCCCCGCTCAGCGAAGTCCTCGCCCAGATTTTCGCCGGGCAGAACATGGACTTCTCCGTGAGCGGCAACACCGTGTCCGTGACCCGGCACAAAGCCGTCGCCCAGGCGCCGGCCCAGCCCGTCCGGCAGCCCTTCCGGGGCACGGTGACCGACCGCAGCGGCGAGCCGCTCATCGGCGCATCCCTCATCGACAAGAACTCCGGGAGCTACGCCCTGACCGACGAGAAAGGTGAATTCTCCTTCGACGGGATCACCTTCCCCGCCGTCCTCACCGTCTCCTATCTCGGCTTCTCCGATCAGGATTTCGCCCTCACCGGAAAAGAATCCCAGCCCTACGCCATCGTGATGACGGGCGAGAACACCGTTCTGGACGAACTCGTCGTCGTCGGTTATGGTACCCAGAAGCGGGTCAACCTCACCGGCGCCGTTTCCGTCATCGACGGCAAGGAACTGAATTCCCGTCCGGTCACCAATACGGCCATGGCGCTCCAGGGCGCCGACCCGTCCCTCGTCCTGACGACCAGCAGCGGCTCCATCGACGGTACCAACTACAGCGTCAACATCCGCGGCAAACTGTCCCTGAACAGCGGTTCCCCGCTGATTCTCGTCGACGGGATCGAGAGTTCGCTCACCCAGGTGAATCCCAATGACATCGAGAGCGTGTCCGTCCTGAAGGACGCCTCCGCCTGCGCCATCTACGGTGCGAAGGCCTCCGCCGGTGTCATCCTCATCACCACCAAGAGCGGTGCCGAGGGAGATGCGAAAATTACCTACAACGGCCGGTTCTCCTTCTCCACTAATACCACCAGCACCGATTTCATCACCAATGGCTATGATTATGTAACCCTCACCAACGACTTCTACAAGACGTTCAAGGGCTACGGCGCCTGGACCTATTCGGACGATCAGATGCAGATGCTCTATGAGCGCCGCAACGACGTGACCGAGAATCCGGAGCGCCCGTGGGTCATCCCCGACGAAACCGGAGTCAATACATACGTGTATCTCGGCAACTTCGACTGGTACAGCTACCTGTTCAACCGGATCCGTCCCGAGACCGAGCATAATGTCACGGTCCGCGGCGGCACCTCCCGGGTGAAGTACTACGCCTCCGCCCGTTACCTCTGGCGCAACGGTTTCTTCAGCGGCAACGCCCAGGATACCTACAACGGCTTCTCTCTCCGCGGGAAGGTGGACGCCAAGATCACAAAGTGGCTCGACTACGCCACCAACATCAGCTTCGAGCGCACCAAATACAAATGGGGCGGCTTCTGGGAGATGGACGGTTCGACCGGATACACGTCCCAGGGTATCATGTGGAACATCACCCAGAACGTGAGTCCGACCTATGTTCCGTTCAACCCGGACGGCACCATCGCGATGGTCCCCGGCTTCATGGTCGACGCAACCTCCCCGCTGATGTCCGGCCGCGGCGGTGTCTTCATGGACGGCCGCAACCGCAACGAGAACATCAACAACTACTGGACGTGGACCAACCGGCTGACCGCCCACATCTGCAAGGGCCTCAACTTCATCGCCGACTACACCTATCGTCGCCGCGACCGCAGGGCCAATTTCCGCAGTCTTCCGACGGCGAATTCCTATGACAACATCAACCAGCGGATGTATGAAGGCAACGGCCTCACCGGCGGCCTCTTCTCCAACGGCTCGGTCTACGACTTCACCCGCGAATACCGCTACTACCAGGACGGCAACGTGATCAACGCCTACTTCTCGTATGACAACACCTTCAAGGGCCATCACGTCGCGGCCACCCTCGGCGGCAACTTCGACGACTACCACTCCAGCAGCATCACCATCCAGCAGAAAGGATCCCTGAGCGACGCGCTTTCCTATATCAATATGGCCAACGGCGAGATCGAGAAGGCCTCGATGGGCAACAGCGCCTACCGGACCCTCGGTTTCTTCGGCCGCGTCAATTACGACTGGAAGGGACGCTACCTCGTGGAACTGAGCGGCCGTTTCGACGGTTCGTCCCGCTTCCCGAAAGGCCACCGCTGGGGCTTCTTCCCCTCCGGTTCGATCGGCTGGCGCCTCAGCGAGGAGCCGTTCTGGGCCAAGGTCAAGCCGTATGTATCCAACGCCAAGATCCGTCTGAGCTACGGTACCCTCGGCAACCAGCAGGTAGACAATTACTACTACTGGGAAGAACTGAAGACCGGACTGCTGAGCGGCTACACCTTCGACGGCATCTCCAATGCCGGACAGGCCTATGTAGACGCTCCGGTATCGAACAATCTCACCTGGGAGACCGTCATTTCCAGGAACCTGGGTATCGATCTCGGATTCCTCCGCAACCGGCTCACCCTCAACGCTGACTTCTTCATCCGCGACACCAAGAATATGCTGACCGCCGCGATGACGCTTCCCGCCGTCTACGGCGAGGTCGCCCCGAAGGAGAATGCCGCCAACCTCCGTACCAAGGGCTTTGAACTGGCCCTGAGCTGGAAAGACAACGTGACGGTGCTCGGACAGCCGCTCTACTACGGCATCACCGCCACCCTCGGCGACTTCGTCACCCACATCACCAAATTCGACAACGAGGCGATGATCATCAGCGAGAACTATGTCGGCAAGCGCCTCGGCGATATCTGGGGCTATGTCTCGGACGGCGTATTCGCCACCGACGAAGAGGCGGCCGAATGGGAATCCCGATACGATTCCTTCGGTACCGTCAACTCCGGCATCAAGGCCCAGGCGGCCCCCTGGAACCATCTGATGGCCGGTGATATCAAATACGTCGACCTCAACGGCGACGGCAAGATCAACACCGGAGACAATACCCTCAACAACCCCGGCGACCGCAAGATCATCGGCAACTCCCGCCCGCGCTTCAACTACGCCCTCAAGGGCGACTTCAGCTGGTACGGCGTAGACATCAGCATCTTCTTCCAGGGCGTCGGCAAGATGGACTGGATGCCGAATTACAACTGTATCTACTTCTGGGGGCCCTACTCCTACCATCGTCCCACCTTCATCCCGACCGATTTCGTCGAGAAATGCTGGTCTCCCGAAGAAGGCGCCGACAACAGCAGGATCGTCTTCCCGCGCCAGAGAGGACGTATCGCCACGAGTTCCCACCTGAAGACCTCCGACTTCTATCTCCAGAACGCCGCCTATCTGCGTCTGAAGAACCTCACCGTCGGCTACACCCTCCCCATCAAGAGCAAGGCCATCGACAGGGCCCGCATCTACTTCTCGGGAGAGAATCTCTTCTATCTGTCCCCGCTCCGCCGTGCGACCAAGTACATCGACCCGGAAGTGGCCACCACTTCCGTCAGCGAGGATCTGACTTACCCGTATTCGAAGACCTTCTCCTTCGGTGTTGACATTACATTCTAGCGATTATGAAAAAGATTATCATACCCCTGTCCCTTCTTCTGGCGGCCTTCGGCCTTTCCTCCTGCGAGGATTTCCTGACCAAGGCCCCCGAAACCACCCTGTCGCCGGACACCTATTTCTCCTCGGCGGCGGAACTGGACCTCTGGGCCAACAAATTCTACAATGACATCCTGCCCGGCGCCGGAACCGTCGCGGAGCAGAATGCCGACGACAACTGTTCGATGACCCTGTCCGCCCTCCAGAAAGGCACCCGGACCCCTTCTTCGAAATCCTGGAGTGAAGACACCTGGAAGCCGCTCAGGAACATCAACTATATGCTCGAGCACAACCGATGCTCCGATCTGAAGACCAGGCAGATGTACGACGGCGTCGCCTATTTCTTCCGCGCCTGGTTCTACTATGATATGGTCCGGCAGTACGGCGACCTCCCCTGGTACGACCACGTCATCGGGTCCGACAATAAAGAGGACCTCAACAAACCCCGCGATCCGCGCGGCTACGTGATGCTCAAGGTCCTCCAGGACCTCGACAAGGCCTACGAGCTGCTGCCCGCGAAGTGGAGCACCGATGCCGTGTACCACGTCTCCAAGGATGCGGCCCTCGCCTTCAAGTCACGCGTCGCCCTCTTCGAGGGAACCTTCCGGAAATATCACGCCGGAACGGCCTTCGTCCCGCAGGACGAGCAGACCTTCGATGACGTGACCATATCCTCCGAGTACTTCCTCCGTCAGGCGGCCGACGCCGCCGGCAGACTTGTCGGGACACGCAGTCTCTACACCGGCAACACGATGGGTCTCGCCGAAAAGGCCACCGATGCCTCCTACCGGGAGTACTTCCTGCTGGAGACCGCAGAGACGGATGAAACCATCCTCGCCCGCCGCTACAGCGTGGACGTCCTGGTGCGTCACGGCATCCAGTTCGATTACAAGTCCCAGCACCGGAGCGCCAGCAACCGTTTCGTCTATCATTACCTCAAGCGCGACGGCACCCCGATCGGCCTTAAGGACACGACCCTTACGTATGCCGAGATGTTCCAGAACAGGGATCCGCGCATGGCGCAGACCCTGCAGGGGCCCGGCTACAAAGCCATTGACGGCGACAAGCCCGAGCAGATCAGCTTCGAGCGTACTTTCAACGGCTACCGGGTGATCAAATACATCTCCGACTCCTCCCACGAGACGGCATCGACTTCCACCACCGACTATCCGCTCATCCGCTATGCGGAAGTGCTTCTGAACTATGCGGAGGCCAAGGCGGAACTCGGCGAACTGACCAAGGCCGACATCGACGCCACGATCAACGTCATCCGCGCCCGTGTGGGCATGCCCGCAATGACCGACGTTCCCACGACGGTCGACCCCATCATCGGTGCGGTCTATAAAAAATCCCTCAACGGGGAGTATCTCTCCGCTCCCATCCTTGAAGTCCGCCGCGAACGGACCGTGGAACTCTTCTGCGAGGGCTTCCGCCAGTGGGATCTCCTCAGATGGGGCCTGGGCGCAAAGGTTACGCCTTATGGCACCGGCGGATTCCGCGGAATCTGGATTTCCGACCTCGGCGACATCGACCTCGACGGTGACAAGAAGGTAGACCTTTGCGTCTACCGCGGCGAAAAGCCCACGACTTCGGCTCCCGCCACGAACATCATCAAAATCGGGGACGGCAACTGGACCCTGACGGGCGGATCGGGAGACAGCAACGGTTTCCTGACCT
Organism: uncultured Bacteroidales bacterium; assembly: GCA_900320545.1. Lineage (GTDB taxonomy): Bacteria > Bacteroidota > Bacteroidia > Bacteroidales > UBA932 > Cryptobacteroides. The sequence goes on from ONSU01000012.1 coordinate 40,652, forward strand.
ATTACGAAGCCGAGAATTACGTCTGGGATGAAGGACGCGACTATCTCTGGCCCATTCCCGCCGACCAGCGCACCCTGACCGGACTCGCCCTCACGCAGAATCCCGGCTGGGACGACGGTCTTACCGGAACAACCGAATAGTCGCCATGAAAAGAATGATTCATACGCTTCTGGCACTTTCCCTCGCAGCCCTCGCATGGGGCTGCGGGGAAAAACCGGCCGAACCCACAGGAGCGGAGCTCACCGTAGAGCCCGCATCTGTCGAAGTGGTCGCGCTGGGTGAGCGGAAGACCTTCTCCATCACCTCCGCCACGGACTGGCTTGCCCGCAGCAACCAGTCGTGGGCCAAACTGGCGACCGCAGCCGGAAAGGGTTCCGAGACCGCGGCCACCTTGGCCGTCAACGTGGAAGAGAACAAGACCACCGAGGTCAGGACGGCGGAAATCACCGTTTCCAACCTCGGGAAAGAGTCCAAAGTCATCACCATCACGCAGGCAGCCGCCGAAGGAGGCGAAGTCCCGGTCGCAAGGGGTATCTCCACGGCCGAAGACCTCGTCAACTTCGCCAAGGCCGCGAACGGAGACGGCTCCATCGCCCTGTACATGGTGGACGGTGTCGTCAAGATCCTCAAGGATATAGACTGCTCCTCCATTACGGAATGGATTCCCGCCGGAACGCGGGAGAATCCGTTCACCTACAGCATCGACGGCGGCAACCACACTCTCCGGAACGTCAACTGGAAGGTGGACGTGTCGAAGTATCCCTCCGCCGGTCTCATCGGCTGCGCCCGGAATGTCAGGATCGAGAAACTCACTTTCGGGACCACCGGCAGCAAGGTGGAATTCACCGGCGAGAATGATAAAGTCCGTGCGGGCGGCATCATCGGTTATGCGGAAAGCGTCACGATGGAGAAAGTGACCGTCAATGCCGCGCTTGCCGCAATGTGCACGTCCTCGAAGGAAGAGCACCTCACCATCGGCGGCCTCGCCGGCTACGCGGATTCCGGCAGCATGATTGGCGGCGACCTCCTGTCGACCAAGGGCTGCACCGTGAACGGTGAAATCACGGCTTCCGTCGCCTGCCGTGCGGGCGGCCTCGTAGGATACAACTCCGGGGCCATCCAGAACTGCACCTTCAAGGGGAAGGTTTCCTGCCCCGTGAGCGGCGAATTCGGTCCCGCCTGGCTCTCCTCCTACGGAAATCCCTCCGCCAAGGCCAACGTTAAAGACAACTTCGGCTACGGAATGGTCGGAGACACGGATTCCGGCATGCGCAATTCGATGATGAACTGCGAAGCGGGCTACGACATCGAGGCCAATACCGTTGACTGGACCAAGGACAGTTACTACGACTGGACGGAGGTCGAATCCCGCCAGCTGCACAGCGGCGCCGTCTGGCACCACTACGTCTGCACGAACGTGCCCCGTCATATCCAGGTGATCGAAGTTGACCTCACGGATCCGGGCATCGACGTGACGACGGCCATCGCCGGGGAAATCGTTCCCAATCCGAACGGCAACGAGAACAACAACAACGGATTCAAGCTCCGCGAGCGCCTGTCCGACGTATGCGCGCGCCGCCGCGCCGAGGGTCAGAAGATCCTTGCCGGCGTCAACTGCAGTTTCTTCGACTCCAACGACGGCTTCCCGAGAGGACATGTCGTGGAAGAGGGAGAACCGATCTTCATCAACAACGCCAAAGTGGCCGCCAATCTGGTGAACCACAAATGGAGCTTCACGGTATTTGCCGACCGGACGGCCTCCTGCGGGGTCAAGAAATTCACCGGAAAGATCCGCCGCGGAGGGCAAGAGTACAGCTACTACAGCATCAACGACACGATCCTCCGGCATTCCTCGCTTGCGTATCCCGAGAACAAGACCTATCAGGCCAACCTGTTTACGTCCCGCTACGTCCGGACGCCTTACGCCTCCAACCCCGGGATCATCAACGACCTCGCCAAAGACGTGCTCTATGTGATCTGCGAATATACCGGCGAGATGATGAAGGTCAATACCGGCTATGCGGCTGCCAGGGTCGTGAAGGTCGTTGACGGAAGAAATACTTCCATCGCGGTCGCGTCGCTGCCCTACATCACGGAGAAAAACCGCGTCGGCATCGCCCTTAGCGGTGACATGGCCACTCAGTGGAGCGGCGTCCAGACCGGTGAAACCGTGGAACTCCGTTGCGACATCGCCATCGACAACGACGCCTCCAAGCCCATCTACATGCTGAACTCCACGATGTATATGCTGATGGACAACGGCGGTGACACTTCCGCCTCGCCCGGCTCCAACGCCAGCCTTTACACCAAATACGACCCGAAGACCTTCCCGGTCGTAAGTCCGGACCGCAAGAAAGTCTGGCTCGTCGAGATCGACGGCCGCCAGATTCCGAGCGGCGCCTGGTATTCCCTCGGCGTCAAGGGTTACGAAATGTACCGCATCGCCAAGAAGCTCGGCGGCGCCTGGGTTACCGGAATGGACGGCGGCGGTTCGTCGGCCTGCTGGGTCTGGGATCCCGCCAGGAACACCGGCGGCCTCGTCTCCAGACCCAGCGACTCCAGGGGTGAGCGCAGCGATATGACCTATATTTTGATCAGGGAAAAATAAAACACAACCATATATGAAAGCAATTACCAAAATAACACTGTCCCTGCTGCTCGGCGCGGCGGTCGCGCTCTCCTGCAAAAAGGAGGAACCGACCTATACGATTACCGCCGACAGGGTCTCAGTAGCCGACATCGTCGCCAACAACCCCGGTGCCGAGGCGATCGTCATCACGACCGATGCGCCGTACTGGATCCTCCAGACGCCGGAGTGGGTCAAAGCCGATCCCGTGACCGGCGTGGGCGGCGGCGCGAGCACCATCGTGACGCTCACCGTCAATTCCAACTTCAAGAACGAAACCACGCCGACCAACCCCCGGAGCGGCGTCCTGAAATTCTCCGGCGGCAAGACCTCCCTCTCCGTGCCGATCAACCAGCTCGGCTACTCGGCCACGATCGATCCTTCCCTGAGCATCGGCGGCATCCCGTCGATGGAAGAATTCCGCGACTTCATCGCCGCGGTCAATGAAGGAGAGAGCGTCATCCGCTGGATGAACAACGACTGGGAAGTCGAACTCCTGACCGACCTCGACCTTTCCGAGTTCGTCGAATGGACCCCGATCGGCAACGTCGAGTCCACCGGCAACGCCAACAACGGCTGCAAGCTCAAAGGCAACGCCTTCACAGGCGTATTCAACGGCGGCGGCCATACGATCAGGAACTTCAAGGTGACGCACGAAGCCACGGAAGGCAGCACCTTCGGCCTGTTCGGCGCCCTTGACAACGCCACGGTCAAGAACCTCAACGTCGAAGCCGAATGGAACATCACCGCAAGCGGTATGGCGGATGTCGGCATCGTCGTCGGTACGCTGTACTGCTCGACCATCGAGAACGTAAAGGTCACCGCGACGGTCAATTCTACCGGCACGAGCTCGAATAAGCGTTTCGCCATCGGCGGTATCGCGGGCTTCGTCTACAGCGTCTATGACAGCGAAGACGCGGTTTCCTACGACAGCTGGATCAAGGACTGTGAGACGACGGCCACCGTCAATCTCGCCGCCGGATCCAACTCGGCGGCCGGCGCCACCGGCATGATGTACGGCGGTATAGCCGCCTTCGCGACCAACGTCAAGGACAATTCCCGCATCCACATCGAGAACTGCGTCAACAACGGTACGCTCACGACCGACATCGGACGCTGCAGCGGCATCCTCCCGACGGCCAACTACGGCACCATCATCCAGGGATGCACCAACAACGCCACCCAGGTCAACAACAACGCGGACGGCCGTATCGGACAGATCTGCTGCAACCTGAGCGAGCAGAGCGCCGTCATTGACTGTGTCAATACCGGCGACCTCACGACAACCGGCAACAATACCACCGCAGGGGCTCTTGTCGCCCTTATCGGCAACAAGACGGCATCTATCGAAGGCGGGGCGCGGTGTTGCAACACCGGTACCATCCTCGGATGCAACACCAAGTACCTGAGTCTCCTCGCTGCCAACAACAATGCGTTCGACCACATCTCCAATGTCATCCTGAGCGGTAAGCTCGGTGTGTACAAGGCCGACGGCAACCACGAGATGTACGACGTCAACTCCGGCAATATCATGGAATTCATCGGCTACATCGCCCCCGCCTATGCCGAAGCGATCACCAACATCACCTATGTCTCAGATCCCGGAACGATTCCCGGACCCGACGATCCCGAGGAGCCGGATTCCCCGGACAAGAACGGCGGCATCGACGGCCTGGATCTCATTGACGATACCTGGAACTAATCGGAGGACAAGCGAATGAAAAAGTATATGATTCTTGCGGCCCTTGCCGCCGCCGTCCTTGCAGCAGGATGCTCCAAGGAACCCGCCTCCCGGGAAACAGCCCCGGCGGGAACGACATTTACGGCTACGATGACCCCGCTTACCAAGGCCTCCATCGACCGCTCCAAGGTCACCGTGATGTGGAACCCCGGCGACCAGATCTGTGTGAACGGCGCCCTTTCCAATGCGCTGACCGAAACCGCGGCGACCGCCGTGTTTACCTTCGAAGATGAACTGAGCGCGCCGTATAAGGCCATTTATCCGGCTTCCTACTATAAGGACGCCTCCACCATCACCCTGCCTGCGGAACTCTCCGCCGACGGGCTCAACCTGGCACTGGGCGCATTTGCGGAGAAAGGCAGCAACCTGCGCTTCTCCGCCCTCACGGCCCTGCTGCAGGTGAGCGTAAAGGCGGGCGACAGTCCCGCTACCCTCAAGGAAATCATCCTCAGGGGTGGTAACAAGGAGCAGATTTCCGGTGATTTCGGCATCAACTATGGTTCTCACGCCCTTACGGGCAAATCCGCCGCCGCCGAAGACCGGGAAGTCAAGATCCTCGTCGGCCAGGCGCTCTCCGCCGAACCGGTTGTCGTCTATATTCCCGTTCCCGCCGGTGAGTATTCCTCTGGCTATCAGGTTGATTTCATCGACTCGGATGATAAAATCATGCGTCAGAGCGTATCGGCCCGCACGCTCAAGGCCGGCGAACTCCGCGTGATGCCGGAGCTCGCCTTCGCGCCCAACTACGATCCGACCCCCGTCACTTCTATCGGCGGTATCCCGGACGCGGCCGAGCTGAAGGCCTTCGCGGCGGCCGTCAACGCGGAAGAGTCCATCGCCCGCTGGCTCAATGACGCCGGCGAAGTGGAACTCCTCGCCGACATCGACCTCGGCGGTGAAGAGTGGACCCCGATCGGAAACGGCTCCGTCACTACTTCGGCAACAGAGCCGCTCGCAGCGAGCGCTGTCGCCTTCACCGGCGTGTTTGACGGCAAGGGCCACACCATCGACAACTTCAAGGTCACAGTTGACGCCTCGGGTGCCAATGTCGCGGGCGGCCTGTTCGGTGTCGTCAAGGGCGCTACGCTGAAGAACCTGACCATCGGCGACAAGACCGTCCTCAAGACCTCTTCCACCAGCGGTTTCGTCACCCTGGGCGGCGTGGTCGGCTTTGCCAGCGAATCCACCCTGTCGAACCTCGACAGCTACGCCAAGCTCATCAACGACGGCGGCAAGGATAATGTCCGTCTGGTCCTTGGCGGAACGGTCGGTTCGATGTTCTCCAACACCGTCTCCTGCACGGCGACCGACCTTAAGGGCCACGCCAGCTTTGACGTAGTCAACAATGTCAACACCAAGAACGGCAGCACGGGATTCATCGTCGGCGGCGTTGTCGGCTGGACGGACGGTGTGGATTATGCCAATGCCCCGACCCTCGTCAAGGGCTGTGTCAACTACTCCAACTTCTCCGTCCAGGCCACACGTACCGCGGGTGTCATCGGCACGCTGAACACTGGCTCGCACGCCGAAGACTGCGTCAACTATGGCAACATTTCCTGCACGGATGTCAAGGCCTCCAACAGCCGGCCTTCCGGTATCGTTTCAGCGATGGGTACCAAGACCACCATCAAGGGCTGCGTCAACTACGGAGATATTTGTTTCCCGGTGACCGGTGACACCACACACGGCTATGCGGCCGGCGTCGTCGGCCAGACCAACGATGGCAACGATTACTTCACCGTCATCGACGGCTGCGCCACCTACGGTACCATCCAGTCCGACCGCTGGTTCAACACGACGGAAAAATTCATGGGCATCATCTGCGCCAGTTTCAACGCCAAGAAGGTAACCGTAAAGAATTGCATCCTCGGCGGCAAGATCGGGCCTTATACCCCGACGGAGGAAGACCCGCTGATTACGCTTGACGCGACCAACTTCCAGGATTACTACTCCCTGACCGCGGCCAACCGCATCGCCAACGTCGTCTTCGAAAACAATTCATTCGGAACCAGACCATGAGACGACTTCTGACCATCGCACTGATGCTTCTTTCCCTTTCCTGCCTCGCCGGCGGAAAGGGAAAGGAGATCAAGGTGCTCTATTGGAACATCCAGAACGGGATGTGGCACGACCAGGGGAACAATTACGACGATTTCGTCGCCTACGTCCGCTCGCTCGATCCCGACATCTGCATCTGGGCCGAGGCCGAATCACGGTATGTGACCGATACCTGCACCAAACTAAAAATGCCCGAGGACCAGTATCTTCCGTGGAACTGGGACGTCCTCGCCGCACGCTACGGACACAAATACAGCCTCATCGCGGGCAAGCGTGACACCTTCCCGCAGGTCATCACGTCCAAATATCCCCTCCGGATCGTGAAGCGCATCACGGGCAACGGGAGCGACATCATCGTCGCCCACGGCGCCGGATGGGCCAAGGTCGACCTCGGCAAGGGCAAGGAGATCAACATCGTGACCGTCCACACCTGGCCGCACAAGTTCACCTACCAGGCCGAAGACCGCGACGCGAGCGCCGCAGAGCACGGCGGCGACCATTTCCGGGCCACCGAGATGCAGTACATCTGCGAGCAGACCATCGAGGCCGTCCCGGGCGCTGCAGCCCAGTTCTGGCTGATGACCGGCGACTTCAACGCCATTTCATCCATCGATAATTACCATTACAACCTCCCGGCGGACGATACGGCCTTCCTCGTACACGACTATGTGCGGAACAATACGCCGTACATCGACGTCATCGAGCGCCTGTACCCCGGGAAATTCCAGAAGAGCACGCTCTCGGGCCGCCGCATCGACATGGTCTATGTGACGGAGCCGCTGATGAAACGGATCACGTCCGGGAATATCCTCTATGACGGATTCGCCGCCTCGACACGGGATCCCCGCGGAAAGGCGGTTCAAAACTTCTGTCACCCTTCCGATCACTATCCTGTATTTATAACATTCAAACTGAAATAATGAAAAAGTATTTCCTCATCCTGTCCGCCTTTTTGGCGCTGACCATTGCCGGATGTAAACAAGACCCTATCGAACCGGAGAATCCGGACGCCCCCGGTATCCGCACCGCGGCCGATTTCATCGAATTCGCCGCGGCCGTGAACGCCGGCGAAGCCACCACCAAGTGGGAGAACGAAGAAGGCTGGATCAACCTCCTCGCCGACATCGATTTCTCCGGTATCGATAATTTCGAGCCCGTCGGGCACGCCACCGCCCCCTGGACCAGTTGGAACCCCGTCGTCATCGACGGCAATCCTTTCACCGGGAAATTCGACGGTAACGCCCATCACATCAAGAACCTCAAGATGACCTGCGCCGAGACGGTGGCCGGGAAGCATTACGGCCTCTTCGGCTATCTCGCCCCGGGCGCCATTGTACAGAATTTCGTCATCGACGAGACCTGCTCGCTGGAGGTTACCTCCTCCGTGTCGCTGAGCGCCGGCGTCGTGGCGGGCGTCCTTTATGACGCAACCGTCCGCGACGTGACCTCCCGCGCACCGATGACCTATAAGGGCGGTGCTACGGGCTATCTGCACATGGCCATGATCGGCGGCCTCTATGCCAATGAAGAGGGTTGTACCGTCGATAGCGTGCACAACTACGGCCAGATGACCGTGGAGAATACGGCCAACTACAACGCGGGCGCGACGGGCATCCACTGCGCCGGCATCGTCGGCTTCGCCAATGCACCCGCCGGGAACGAGAAGCGCAACCGGATCGCCGAGTGCAACAACTACGGTGACATGCTCTCCCAGGCGGCCCGTCAGGCCGGCATCGTCGCGGCAGCCAATGCCTGCACCGACATCCTCAACTGCGAGAACCGCGGCAACCAGACCAACTCGATGAACCAGAACGACGGAACGCGTCTGGGTAACATCTGCTGCTTCACCACCAATAACTCCTCCATCAAGGGCTGCAAGAACTACGGCAACCTCATCTCGACGACAGGCGGCCGCGTGGGCGGCATCGTTTCGCTCCCGAACGCCGGAGATTATGAGAACAACGAGAACTACGGAGAGATCCTTTCCGACAGCCAGTACCGCGGCGTATTCTTCGGCTATGTCACGCAGGCCGCCGCCTGGAAGGGCGGCAAGGCCTCCGGCAAAGTCGGGAAGTACAACGGCGGCACCTATCAGTACGATGTCTATACCGAGGCCGACAAGGTCAAATACCTCGGCAAGGACGGATCTTCCGGCAAGGCAACCTATACGGACGTAGAGATCGACATCGCAACCGGTGAAATCGGCGCCGACCCCGAAATCGACATCCCTGCGGCCTTCCGCATCTTCTTCATCGGCAACTCCTTCACCAAGGATGCCGTCGAGCATCTGCCGAAGATCCTCGCCGCAGCCGGTCTCCGCGACATCCAGATGGTCCATATGTACTATGGCGGAAGGACCATTCCGGAGTACAATGACGGCTGGAGTTCGGCAACCGATTACCACTGCTATGTCTGCAACCCGGGCGAGACCGGATGGACAGACCTCAGCAACAAGAGTCTCGAACAGATCGCCAAGAGCGGCAAGTGGGACGTCGTCACCATCCAGGAGCATACCGGAAGGCAGCTCGCCTGGGGCTGGACCGCCACCGAGAAAGCGGCCGTCCAGGGCCTCGTCGATAAGGTGAAGGCCGCCCAGACGGAAAATGGCGGCAACCCGTATCTATACTACATCCTTTCCCAGGCCTACCACGACCTGAGCAAAGCGGAGAAAGTGACCAAACCTTTCTCCACCACCGAGGAAATGTGGCCCATCATCGCCGCCCAGGGCAAGAGCGCCGTGGAGGAATGCGGATTCGACGGTGTCATCTCTACGGGTGCTATGCTCCAGAACCTCCGTACTTCCGGCCTCAACAACGATCTCGGCCTCACCCGCGACGGCTATCACATGGACTACGGCATCGCCCGCTACGGCGCTTCCTGCACGGTCTTCGAGACCATCATCGGTCCCTTCAACGGCAATCTGAAACTCGATGGCAACTCCTTCCGCACCAACGGAGACTCGGAGGGCACGACGGCCATTACCGACGCACGCGCTCCCATCGCCCTCAAGGCAGCCCGCTATGCCATCGCCAAGCCTTACGAGGTGACGGACATGGAGGGTGAAGGCGGCGGAGACGAACCGGAACAGCCGGTGGAACCTGACAACATTTCCATCTCCAATGCCGAAGAGCTCGTAGCCTTTGCAACCCGCGTCAACAAGGGCGACAAGTCGGCTATCACGGCGACGGTCACCCTGGCCTCCGATATCGACTGCTCGTCCATTACCGAGTGGGTTCCGATCGGTAACTGCACCCTCTCAACCTGGGCCCACAACAATGTCGTTACAAGCGGCAACCTCTTCACGGGCTCCTTTGACGGACAAAACCACTCCATCAAGAACCTTCACCTGTCGTTCTCGCCCAAGGATGCGAACGGGGCCTACGGCCTGTTCGGCGGCATCGGCGACGGCGCCGTGGTGAAGAACCTAACTTTTGATTCTTCCTGCTCGATGAACATCCAGACCGGCAAGGCCGGCGTCTTCGGCGTGCTCGCCGGACTTGCGATGGATGCCAGCGTGGACAATATCAAAAACCACGCACCCCTGACAGGCGGCGGTACCTCCGCCCTGGCCAACAACACATCCTCCGGCTCCGGCCGCGTAGCCGTCGGCGGTATCATCGGATGGGTCCACGCCGTAACGAAGGACGTCACCGTGAGCAACCTCTATAACGATGGTGCCATCGGCACTTCCGCCGCGGAATTCACCCGGGGCGGCAACGGCGGCAACGGTGCCAACGGCTTCATGCTGGGCGGTGTCATCGGGTTCTCGTCCAACAACAACAACACGAAGACCCAGACCCTCCTGAACCTCAGAAACGATGCCGACATCTACACCGATGCGGGCCGCTGCTCCGGCATCGTGTCTTCCGCCAACCGATACACCCTTGTCAAGGGAGCGGAAAACAACGGTGACGTGCGTTATTCCGGCAGCGGCAATTTCCGTCCGGGCAACATTACATGCATCGCCGGAGAAGGCGTCGTCCTTGAAAATTGCGTCAACAAGGGCGACCTGATCGCACCTGCGTGCGCTTCCGCTGCGGGCGTGATATGTCTTCTCAATGCCGCCAAGATCAAGATCACCGGCTGCAAGAGCTTGGGTGCGACGATTGTCTGCACCGGTATCGACACGGATGCCGGCAAGGTGACCTACGCAGGAGCCCTTTACGGCAGCATCGCTTCCGCCGCCCAAAGTGACGCCGAATTCTCCGGCTGTTCGGTGAGCGGAAAGGTCGGCAAGACTGAAGCCAACCTCCTGACGCTGACGGCCGAAAACTACTTCGCATACGTCGGTGCCGCCAACGCCAACTGCGCCACCGCCACCAAGGAAAACATTTTATTTTCATTATGATGAATATGAAGTACTCCTCTATCCTGCTTTTATTTGCTTCGCTGGCGCTATTCTCCTGCGGGAAGACGCCGACGGTGCCCGAGGACCCCGATCCGGGTCCGGGGCCCGGACCGGAGCCGCCGGTCTATACCACGGGCATCTTCTCGGCGGAGGACCTTGTCGCCTTCGCGGCGGCGTATAATGCCGACGGCGACCTGGCCTCCTATCTCGATGACGAAGGCGTCATCTGCCTCCGGGAAGATATCGACATGGCGGAGGTCACTGAATGGACGCCCATCGGTTTCTGTGTCACCTCGCTCAACGGCAACACCCTCGAATGGGGCGCCGGAAAGCCCTTCAAGGGCCATTTCGACGGCTGCGGCCATACCATCAAGAACTGGAAGGCCGTCTGCAAGAATGCAACGGCAGGCCAGTCCTGGGGGCTCTTCGGCACGCTTGCCGACGGGGCCGTCGTGGAGAACCTGGTCTTCGACGAAACCTGTTCGCTGACAGTCTCTCCTTCCGCCCAGACCGACTGCGGCCTCGTCGCAGGCCTCGTGCACGGGGCGACCGTCAACAACATCGAGAGCCACGCCGCGATGACCTACGGCAATGCCACCGTCGCCGACAACCTCCGGATGACGATGGGCCTCATAGGAATGGCCTTTGCCACCGATACTGAAGCGACGATTACCGGCCTGAAGAATTACGGCACCCTG
>ONSU01000004.1 GCA_900320545.1 uncultured Bacteroidales bacterium
ATGCTCATGACAGTACTTCGGGGAGATTTGGCCATTCAGCAGAGCAGGGCACTCATCCGCACATTTCGTGCTATGAAGGATTACATTGTACAGAACCAGTCTCTAATAAATCAACGTGATTATCTTCGCCTGTCCATGCAGGTTTCTGATACACAGCATACTGTGCAGAGCATTCAGTCTCAGCTGATCGATCAGGGAGATAAGCTGAATGATCTGTTCAGTCAGATGCAGGACACAGTGAAGCGGTCCGAAATCTCCCCGTTCATGCTGGATTTCAGCAGGGAAGAGGACAAGAAAGAATATCTGATCATGAATGGTCAGCCGGCAAAAGCCGATGAAACATATATGGAAATCTACGGGGAGGCGAAAAAGACTGTCTATATTGTTGATAACTACATCGGAATTAAAACGCTTCGGTTGCTGAGAAGTGTAAAACCAGGCGTGTCTGTCATCATCTTTACTGATAATCTGGGTAAAATGCATTTGAGTGATTACAATGACTTTCACACAGAATTCCCTTCTATTACAATAACTTTCCGGAAAACGGGGAGGACAACACATGACAGATTCATAGTCCTTGATTACGGTATGCCGGATGAAAAGCTCTTTTACACCCTTTATGACCCTTCCGGGTTCGCTTCCCAGTTCTTCCAATTTCGAATGGAATGATTTTAAAACTCTTCCATATAAGAACTTCCTGAAAGAATCGGCATTCTCATTCCTGAAAAGCCCTTTGGCATAGTCTTCCCTCGCAAGCTCGATGGCATATAAGGCCGCATCATTGACGAAAAGATCCAGAGACATTCCACAGCGCCCCGGGTCCCACTTCATCTCCACACTGCTGATCATTGACCCAATATTGTAACGGGCGTAATCCAGAAACTGTTTCCCGGTAGGGTTCTGGACGAAGTCTTGTTCCGTCAATGGTTTTCTCGCTGTTCTTGGCATAAGGGAAGAAATTGTTGGAAACAAAATTACAATTTTCCGCCGATTTATCAAAAAAGCGGGTAACGATATTGTGGAATGCCCGTATAGATGGCAGATAAAGAAAGCAAGGACAATGAAAAGATTCGAAATCATCGACGGCAAGTGCGTCATTCCAGAAGGAACCGGATACATTAAGGATTATGAGTTCTACTGCTGCGACGACCTCCGTGAAGTCGTTTTCCCGGAGACTCTTTCCTTTATAGGAGAAGAGGCCTTCAAGGGCTGCTGGAACCTCAAAGAGATCCACCTTCATGCTGGTCTATATGAGATTGAGGAGGCAGCTTTCTGCGGGTGCCGCAACCTCGAGGGCCTGAAAATCCCCGCGTCAGTGCACACCATCGGCTCGTATGCATTCTCCGAGTGCGGCCGCCGCGAGGAAACCAAGATTCCGGTTACGGTCCGGATGCTCGGACATGATGTGGCCAGCGCCTATGTTCCAGAGGAAATTGACGATGAGGACCATCTGGAGGAGGTGAAACGGGAAGAAGAATGCGATGTTGAACCGTGCGGCGGAGGAGATGAACTGCCTTTCTAATCAACAATACAAACTATCATGAAAGCAACAACAAAATACGACATCGGGGACCTGGTCTGGTCCCTCCGCGACAATCACGCCGTCAGGCTTGATGTGACCAGGGTCATCGTCTCCATCGAGGGGGACGGCCTCTGCGAGGTGAGCTACTCGCTGAATTACGGCGACGAGGAGATCCCCGAGAGCAAACTGTTCAAGACAAGAGAAGAACTTTTAAACACACTGTAGCATGGAAAAGACATTCGATATCGGCCTTGGGGCCGAAGTATGGGTAATTCACAGCAACCACATCGTGAAAGGAACGATAAGCAAGGTTTGGTACACCAAGTTCATCAGCCCTGTGGACCTCGAGTCGGTGGTGGAATCGGAGTGGTACTTCGTCTGTGATGCTGACGGTAAAAGGATCGATTCCTTCAGGAGGAAAGATTTGTATCTGAAAAAGGAGGATTTGCTGAAGTCCTTGTAAAATAATTGTTAACTTTATAGGCGCTAAAACTACACATTTCGTCTATTTGATTCATAGAAGTATGGAAAACATCAATTTTATCAACGGAAAGACCTTGGAAGGCGAGCAGATAACGTTCGACGGATTCAGGGTAGAATCCTATGCAATTTATGACGATGAAGAGGAGGGACTCCTCGTGGATCTCTATTTCAAGTCCGGAAGTTCGGTCACCGTTTACGCCTATGCGGACGAGGAAAGTGAAAGCAGCGAAATCGTCGACAGCCTTCTCGAGTGTGCGGAAGCTTTGAAAAAGAATCCTGCTCTCCTGGTCAGGAATTACCCTTGCGAACTCATCGGATGTGATTCCTCAAAGAATAAGGAGTATTTTTTTGACGGCAACTCGGTAGAATACTACACTCGCGATGAATGTGCCGATGAGGACCTTGTAGAGTTGCATTTCGCTTCCGGCCATTTCGTAGCGGTGTTCAACGAACTTGACGAAAACCTTTACCCCGGAGAGAGTGTGGAAACCCAGGTGGATGAATGCATCTGTCGGTATTTTGATGATGATAAATAATAGCGCAACTAAGCGATTATGTAAAATATACTTCACAAATTTGCAAAACACATTTTTGAAAAATGAATTACGAAAGATAATACCTAGCCATATTGAAGAGTCGGATGGCGGAGAAAAGAGATTGGTGGAGAAACTCACGGCGTGTGGAAATATAGAGAATAATAACGAAATGTTTTAATGGTTGTTTATGGCTAAGATAGTTGGCAAAGGCCGCAAGACCTGGAAGGACGGATCTGTTATGACTTACACCATAACCGATGATGGTGTGCTGACCATTTCCGGCACGCTGCCGTTGGAAGATTACGTGGATATCCGTTCTAAGGCTCCGTTCCGACATCTGGTGATTGAAGATGGCATTAAGTATATTGGCCGCAAGAATTTTGCCTTTTGGGAAGAACTCGAGGAACTGACCCTCCCTCCTTCTGTGAAAATTCTCCGAATAAGGGCTTTCGAAAAATGCACAAACCTCAAATGTGTCCATTTCTCAGAAGGGCTCGAAACTATCGGCAAGGAGGCTTTCTACGAGTGTAAAAGTCTTGAAAAGATAACATTTCCCAAGAGTCTTCAGAAAATAGGCCAGTTTTCATTTTTTTGCTGCGATTCCCTCAAAAAAGTGAAAATCCCAGGCAACGTGAAGGCCATTGAGTATAAGGCGTTCGCCGGTTGCGACAATCTGACGGAGGTGGTCTTGAGTAACGGACTTGAGAGTATCACTGACGAGGCGTTCAAGTGGTGCCCTGCCTTGGAGAAAATCAATTTTCCAAAATCGTTGAGCTCTATAGGCAGAGATGCCTTTGGACAGAGCGACAAACTGAAGGACATCGTTTTGCCAAACAAGAATATCTCGCTTGGATATGAAGCGTTCGGTCCAGACGAGGGAGACTCCGTTACCGGGGAGGACGGTAATAAGTATGACTTCTGGATTACTAACGTGAAAACCAATGTGAATGTGGTGTCTATCGCACCTGCCAACGGAAAGTTGGTCAATGGAGACGTTGTCGTACCAGGGAAAGTCGTGTACAAGGGAAAAGAGTATTCGGTGACAATCATTGCCCCCGAGGCTTTTGCGGAATCCAAGGAACTGAAGTCCGTCCAGCTGCCGGATTCCATCGCGATGATTGAGGAATATGCATTCATGAAATGCACTGAACTCAAAATGGCAAAACTTGGTAAGTCATTGCAGGTCATTGGCGAGCAAGCGTTTGACCGTTGTAGTAATCTTGAAACCATTGAACTGGGCGAATCTCTTGTACACATCGGCATGGAAGCCTTTTCAGAATGCAGAAAACTCAAAGATCTCAATTTCCCGGATACGTTACAATCGCTTGGCTGCCGTGCGTTGGAATATACTTCCATCATGGACGATCGGAAAGGGGCCATTTATCTGGGCCACGTTCTTTGCGGATACAACGGATATATTCCACCACATTCTTGGCTGGAGGTCAGGGAGGGCACCACGGTTATTGCGGAAAGGGCCTTCACCGAAGTCAGCAACATTGAAGCAGTTATCTTCCCCGATACCGTGAAGTATATCGGCTATTGTGCATTTACGGAATGCGGGGACCTTAAGTATATCAAGTTACCCAAGTCGCTCGTCGATATAGGGTCAGAGGCCTTCAGTTACACAAACGTGCAGGAAGTGGTTGCCCCTTGGAAGAAGCCTATAAAAATAGATTATCATTCATTCCCGAATAAGGCTGTCATTTATATTCCCAAGGGATCTACGGAAGCATACTCCCAAGCTGAGTATTGGAAGGATTACAAACTGATTGAGAAGTAAGTTATGGAAACCGACAGATATACAATAGACGAAAAAGGTGTTCTCGTGGTTAAATCGGGAATTACGGCCATAGGTCAGGATGAGTTCAAGGATTTTGACAGAATAACCAAGGCTGTTCTTCCACGCACTATCAAATATATATGCCATGGAGCGTTTCACGGTTGTAAGCGTCTTCGCTCTATCAACCTCCCGGCAGGATTGAGATTCATCGAATCTTGGGCTTTTGCAGGATGCGAATCGCTTACATCTATCGACATCCCGGAGGGAGTGAAGCGCATTGAGACCCAGACCTTTTACAAGTGTACAAAACTCAAGACGGTCAATCTGCCCTCTACGCTCGAAGAAATCAAAGATGAGGCCTTTTCTACATGCACGAGCCTAAAACAGATAGTGGTTCCAGATGGGGCAGAAATGATATGCAAGCGTATGTTCGGTTATTCCTGGAGCCCTTTTAAGTATTGTGACGCCTTGGAGAAGGTCATCATTCGAGAACTCAAACCCCGAGTCAGCAAGACTGAAATTAAGAAGGTTGTCCTTATAGAGAAGTCCCAGTATCACAGCAAAGGGAGAATCTATGGTGCAGTCATCGGGGTAGAGCCAGGAGATGAGATTGTGGAATATGCCCGCGAGGTGGTTAAGGATCTGCTGTTTGAAGCTTTCCGTCATACTGCCAGGTATCTGGACTTGACAGACTGGTCAGGAGACAGTTACAATCCAGCAGAAGAGATGGAATTTTCAAGCCAGCGCTTTGCTGTTGTCGACATTCCCAAAGGCGCCGCTCCTCATACCCGGACTTTTGACGGCCGCACATATCTTACGGATGAAGCTTTTTGCAAGTCACTCATGGAAGGAACGAAGATAGAATGGATGCCACTGGTAAAGAAATAAAGCATATATGAACGACTACATCGAAGTAAAAACATCTGTGGAGAATCCGGAGTACCCGACGAGGGTGAGGATTATTGGTTTCGACGGCACGTTTGAGCATGCCGGCGACTATTCCGCCCCGAGATACGATTTCTCCGTTCAGGTGGAAGTCCGATACAATAAGGTAGTGAACGGAAAGGAGGAGAACCTGATTACCTGTACGTTTTGGACAACAGAAGACCACTCGACGTTCTCGTATGAGGACGACGACCTTGATGACGACTCTGTGGACGATTGGTTCTGGGAAGGACTGTCGGAAGACCTCAGTTTCCATGACCTCGAATGTTTGGAGAATCTGGACCTCTATGCACTTGACGTTCCTGCTTGCGAAGAGGACGCAGGCTACCAAGACATGGAGGATTACCTGACGAAAGCGTTCGACAAGTGTCTTGGGGACCATTACGAGGATTATGAATACCAGTGCACCAAACTATTCGAGCAGAGGCCGGAACACAAGCCCATTGAGAAAGAACTGACCTTCGAAAAGGGTGTTTGCAGGACCGTCTGGAGCCTCGAGGGAGTAGACTTTGAGCGAGATTATGAAGACGACATTAAAGCAGCGTTCTATGTTAGTTGCTGCTTATATATCCAAGACGAAATGCTCTTTTGCGCGGAATTCAAGACCGAGATGGATTACCTCATGACTGCTGCTCCACATGACTTGCATCATCAGATTGTGAAAAAGGTTGAAAAAACTGACTTCCAAGAGCTTGTGTCCGCAGAAGACGAGAGTGGGGTGTGCAACAGTTTCGAGCGTTATGCTGAAATTATGCAGGAAAACGATTCCTTTGAGGAATATATCGCTGACTACTTCAAAAACGAATATAACTACGACGAATACGAGGATGTGGAAGTTACTCTCGGCGATCTGGCAGAAAAGTGGGAGAAAGACTATGAAAATATATAAAACATGGCCCAAAAGAAACTCGCAAAGGTCCAGGGCATCCCTAGGATGAAAATCATAAAGGATAACATTGACCGTATCCCTCTCAATGAATGGGAGGACGATACGCATATCTGGGAAGTGATGCTTCCCGAGATACGGAAACACCTTGATGGCGAGCCAAGCATTTTTGACGGGATTCAATGCCCCCGCCAATTCGAAGGATTTACCGAAGCAGGCATCGCTTTGGTTGAATCGGCCGTAATCGCGCCGTGCCTGGAGAACTATTGGGAATGCTCCGAAAAGGGGGCCTACACTTTCGAGTGGACAGAAAATGACGACCAAGAATTCAGTGATTATATCAAGGCACGCTGGTCATATATGATGTGGTTGGCATATGAGGCGATGAATGGCACACTGAGCGAGAATCCAGGAAAGACACTTGATGAGGCTGGGGAAAGGGATTTCAAAATCATGTGTCTGCTCTGTGGGAAAACCACAGCCCAAGATGTTCCAGCCCCCGCGGATGACAACAATTCATTTCCGGATCTTCCGTTTTAATTTTTCTTAGCAAACAGGTAACGATTCGAAAAAAAGTCGGTATTACTAAGAAAGCAAAGAATAAAAAAATATGAAGACAACAGAGAATATCAAACTTACCACAGTAGGCAAACTTCTCAAGGACCTGAAAAGGTATGAGAAGAAACATTGGGACCTCAGCGTCATCGCGTGGACGGATGAAGACCGCACCTTCGGCGTCGTAGGCACCTGGAAAGACGAAGACGGCGACTTCCAGATCGTGGTGGAAGAGATTGACGAGATTCTGGAAGGCATCTGGACAGTCGCGGATGTGATTTCTTCGCTGGAGGATATCGGCAAGGAAACAAGGGTGTACCTGGCGGGTGACGGCTATTACTTCGCTATCGACAGCAACGGGTCATCCATCTTCACAGAGGCCGATGACGACGATGCGGTGGGGTGCTATGTCACCGTCTTCGGAGAGTATGAGGAAGAGCCTCAGGACGGACAGGATGAAAAGGAGGTGCACCGCCCGTCCTGGAAGGAGGTCTGGAAGGAAAAGACCAGGAATTGGAAGGGCGTCCTTGAAGGTGTCACCTTCCTCCTTTGCATCCCCCTGACCGCCTACGGGCTCTACTACAACATCGCCGCACTGGTGAAACACTCATCTCCCGTATGGGAGAGTATCCTCTGGATTATCTTCCTCGGGCTTCTCCTTTACGTGTGCATCGACAACCTTTTCTTT
The DNA here is from genome assembly GCA_900320545.1 of uncultured Bacteroidales bacterium. GTDB lineage: Bacteria > Bacteroidota > Bacteroidia > Bacteroidales > UBA932 > Cryptobacteroides. The sequence continues at coordinate 7,396 of ONSU01000004.1, forward strand.
CCCGACCGTCACAAATGAATCCCCATGCACACTTTCGGTTAGTCTAATAACCTTTTTCTTTAATTTTTTGGTTATTATACTAACCTTTTTTATCTTTGTATAAAACTTAAGGGAAATGGAGACTCTTTTCAAGAAGCATCGACTGCTTATTTCGCAGGTGAGTACGGATATCGTACGAGACTCAATGAATACCATCAAATGGGAAAAACAGCTGGTGGCTATCAAGGGGTCCCGGGGTGTCGGCAAAACGACACTGATGCGCCAATATATCAAGCAGAAGTATGGTGTACAGGCAGGTGTCGCACTGTACTGCGTCTTGGACAGTATGTACTTTACCGAGCATACGCTTCTTGAACTTGCCGAACAGTTCCATCTGCACGGTGGTGAGCATCTCTTCCTGGATGAAGTTCATAAATATCCCACTTGGAGTAAAGAAATAAAAGAAATACTGGACCTGTATCCGGAAATGAAGATTACCTTCACCGGTTCCTCGCTCCTTCAGATACTGAACGCCGATGCCGATCTGTCAAGAAGGGTTTTGAGTTATGACCTCTCAGGGCTGTCTTTCCGTGAGTATCTGCGGTTTTATCACGGAATAGCGTTGCCGGTTTATAAGTTTGCCGAGTTGCTTTCGGATGCCGACGCCATATGTGACAAAGTATGTAAAGTATGCCGTCCCCATGCCCTTTTTGAAGAATATCTCCGTGCAGGGTACTATCCTTTTTATGACGGTGATATTGATGATTATTATAGCCGAATAGAGAATATCGTGAATTTTATAATAGAGCAGGAGATGACGGCTTTTTGTGGAGTGGAACCTGCCTATACCAGAAAATTGAAAGCGATGCTGATGTTTCTTTGTAACAACTTACCTTACGAAGTGAATATCGCCAAACTGGCTTCATATCTGGAGTTGAACAAGGCCACAGTGCTGGCCTATCTGTCCGGAATGAAGAAAGCGGAACTGCTTCATCTGCTCTACTCAAAGAATGCATCCGTAACCAAAATGCAGAAGCCAGACAAGATTTACGTGCATAATACGAATATACTGTATGCCCTTGCGACAAAAGAAAACATCGGAACAATTCGTGAATGCTTTTTCGTAAATCAGGTGTCAAAAGGGCACGAGGTCGAGTATGGGAAATCATCCGGAGACTTTCTTGTTGACGGCAAATACACAATCGAGGTCGGCGGGAAAGACAAGACTTTCGACCAGATAGCCGACATTCCTGATTCATTTGTTTTTGCTGACGAGATGGAGTATCCCGTTGGCAAGAAACTGCCACTCTGGCTTTGTGGGTTCTTATATTAAAATCAGACTGGAAATAGACATATGAGTATTACACAGGAAGAATTCCGCAAAAGAATTCACGAAATCATCCAGGACAAGATATTCTTCTCCAACATCAGCAACAACCCTGTGGAGGTGGTGGAGAAACTCCCGGAAGAGATTGTGCCCGGCAAAGTGTTATTTGATGGTTTGATGCTCTTTGACGGCATAGAGGGCATCGAGGACGACATCCAGCAGATGAACTCCTTTACCAAGGACGGCGAAAGGGTGAATCTGGAAGATTACTATACGGACAACGGCGCCTTCGAGGATGACGGAAAGGACCGCTTCCTGGCGGCGCTTGAGCGCCTTATGACCCTTACGGAGTTTCTGAAATTTATGAGGAATCAAAAATAAACAACTTATTTATGAGCGTAGAAGGTGATCTGTTCCGCGTCACGGTGAAGGGATCCCGTGAGAGCATCGTCAAGATGATGAATGCGGCACTGAAGAGTTTCAAATCGGACAATGTCATCGCGGAAAGCGATGACATTAATACAATGAACTCAAAACTTGAAATGTTTACAGGCAAGGAAGGCAAGGACATCGGCATACCGGACCTTTTAGGCCCGGGAAATGATGAGGATATTTATAGGAATCTTGAACTGGTTCGGATAGAAGATGCCGCCCCTGGCCTGATTGCCAAATTCTCGTATTACTTAAGCGAGGCAGCATATTATTACGAGGAGGAGGATGACAAAGTTGATGAATCGGTCGACTGGGACACTGTCGCCCTTCATTATAACTGCCAAGTATTTCTGGACGACGACTGGTACATCAATGGTCAATTCCTCAGATTTGGCGAGGCAACAATCTATGACGCTTCAGATGGAGAAATCCGAAAAATTTATCTTAGCTCGGGGTCCAAATATACCGCCGAAGAGTATCCCTTCTTTTTGAAGACTTTGGCCCATCTGTATCCGGACCACTATGGCGTTGATTGGGAACACTATCATAGCAAACACCCCGAGGTGGAAATCAGCGAGGAGGAGTGCCTGGCATGGTTTAATGAGCAAAAGCAGCCGTGGGATCAGAAGGAGGATTCAGAAACGGAAGAGGTTGAACCCGGGAGCATGTCCCACCTCATCGACGAAAACGGCCACGCAGTCATTCCCGAAGGCACGGCCGAAATCATAGAAATGGCCTTTCAGGACTGCACCAACCTCGTCAGCGTAGAGATCCCCGGCAGCGTGAGGGCGATAAACTTTGGTGCGTTCTTCGGTTGTACGGGGCTCACTTCCGTGATTATTCCAGATGGGGTTGAAGAGATTTCTGAATGCGTCTTCAAGGGATGCACTTCGCTCGCTAGAGCAACTCTTCCGGAGAGCATCAAGAAGATCAGTTTCGACGCCTTTGATGGCTGTCCATGCGAAGATGAGGTTTTCTCGAAACTGCCGGAGGAGAAGATATGTTAGGGCGTTCCCACTCCCCTCACGAAACTAAATGACAACACTATGGCTGTACAATTATTCAAGAAACTGATAGACGAAAACGGTCACCTGGAGATTCCCGAAGGCGTGAGGAAGATTCTTCCCAATACGCTTATGAACTGTGAGAATCTCACGAGCGTTTCCATTCCCGGAAGCATGACCATCATCGGAGCCTGCTCCTTCCTCGGCTGCAGGAACCTCAGGCAGGTTGAACTCCGGGAAGGATTGCGGACGATCGATGTCGCCGCATTCATGGGCTGCTCGAATCTGGAGAACATCGTTATTCCTGAGGGAGTACGTATCATCGCTCACGATGCCTTCAAGGGCTGCACAGGCCTCACCCGGATTGTATTACCCTCAAGCGTGTCCATTATCGGCCGGGGAGCCTTCGAAGGCTGCACGAGCCTGACCGAAGACGACCTTAATCTCATATCACCAAAGGAATCGCCCTTTGACGTTCTGACCATTTCCACCACAGCCTGCGTTGTGGCGCCGAAAGAGGCCATAGTCAAGGTACTCAACCAGGCGTTCCGCCTGTTCGGCCGCGACAAGATTGTCATTGGGGCCGATGCCAGCCTGGAGGAGATGAACGGGAAGATTCACGAAGCCCGTTACCGTTTGGAAGGGGATCCGGACCTGGAAGAACAGCCTGCGGAGTGCGGCGCCGAGTTCACGCTCCTTGACTTTTTGGACGATTACAATAGGATGCACAGTCCGTGCAAGGACTTTGTCCTTTCCTATATCGATGATGACGAACCCGACGGTACGGAAGACTACGGAGTAGGATTGATCGACGTGGCGGAAAACGGTGCTGAGTATATCCTCAAAATCCTGTCCCGGGTGAATGAGAGCCAGGACACTTACTGGGACGAGGAATGGTGGGACTGGTGCGAGCGGATGGTACGCCTTTATGGATGCAAGGTGTTCCTGAACAAGGTTTCTGAAGTATATGAATCTGATATTCACGACGAGGAGACAAGGCTTTTCGAACTGGTCGGGGATTCTGTAAAACAGACCGCCCTTGACTCGTTCCCGTATAAGGAACCTGCCCCGGAGCCCAATGATGAGATTCCCTTTTGATGAAGACAATGGAGAAAACAATCATAGGAACCGGAATATTTAATCTGGACATTATCGTAGTCAGAGAGTACCCCCAGTGGCCGGCTATGCGTCCGTTTGAGGACAAGGTGGTCCTCGAGGAAGTCGGTGGGACTTGTGGAAATGTTATGAGTATCCTGGCCTGGATGGGCTGGAACGTAAGGCCGATAGCCTGTCTGGACGATTCCCCGGAAGGGCTTAAGATTACGGAAGATTTGAAGCGCTATGGCTGCGATTGCCAGTATGTGACGAATACGCCGGCCGGAGGAACTACGATACTTCGTTGCACGCACAAGAAAGACAAGGAAGGAAATCACACGATGAGCGTCCGCGCCGGTTCTCCCGGAGGAAGCCGTTTCCCCAAGCGGCACTTTCTGCGGGCAAGGGATGAAGCTCAGATATTTCTGGACCAGCTGATTGAGATGCCTTCCGTGTTCTTCTTTGACGATCCCGCCGCCGGGAACCGCCTCATTGCCAAGGGGATGAGAGCGCGCGGAGCTTTGGTTTACTTCGAGCCGTCAAAGGTGTCAGGCAACGCTGAGCTTGATGCCATAAAAGCGAGCGACATTATCAAATTCTCTGACGAAAATGTGCCGGATGTCTCTTTCGCTGATGACTTCCGTGACAAGGTTTTTATCCAGACGATGGGTGCCAGGGGCGTCAGATACAAGTATAAGAGCAGTCCCTGGGTATTCATTGAGGGGAAAAGGAATGACAACGTCGTTGACACTGAAGGGGCCGGCGACTGGTTCACTGCCGCTTTCCTGAATAAACTCGGAGAGAGGGGCTCATTCAGCATCGGAGGCTACATCTCTGTTGAGTATGGGGATATGATGCGTGAGGCCCAGGAAATGGCTTCGCGCAGTGTAGGGTATTTGGGGAGCAAAGGAATGTTCAGCGGGGCAAGTTCGTCCCTCCCTACAGCCGCTTCCAGTAAACCGTCTCGCTGATGCCCATCAGGCTGCCTTTGACGGCGAGGCGGCCGTCCGGGGCGAAGCGGACCACGACATTGGCCCGGATGCCGCGCTGGGGATCATAGATCTTGGTGTCGCCCCACTGATTCTTTTCCGCATTGTAGCGGAGGCCGTCCATCAGCACGATGCGGTCGCAGGGGGTGTTGCGGAGCGCTTTGTTCGGATTCTTTTTGTCCTTGATCTTTTCGCCCGTCACGGGGTCGATGGAATTCTTCACCCAGATCACGCGGGCGATGTAGGTTCCGTCGTCCTTTCTGGAGATGCGGGCTTTGTATTCATAGCCGGCCTGAACGGAGCTGTAGGTTCCGAGGATGGCATCCGCGCTGTCCTGGGCGGAAAGGCTCCAGGCAAACAGCAGCGGAAGGAGAAGGGTCAACCATTTTTTCATACGCTTACTCATTGATAAATCCCAGCCGGCTCCGGTAGGCGTTGACGGCAAGTCTGTAAGCGATCTGTTTATCCGTCAGGGCCTCCTTCGCCGAAGTCACGGCCAACTGAGTTTGCAAAAAGTCTGCCGAAGACACTTCCCCCGCCCGATAACGGATCCTCAGGCGGTCCAGGGTGTCCTCCGCGAGGGAAAGCGACTTTTCGGAAAGGCAAAGTTCGTCCCAGGCCGTTTCCACTTCCTGATACAGCATCCGCTCCTGCAGGCGGAGACGGGTGAGAAGGTAATCCCGGTCGGCGGCCGCCTTCTGCACCTGGTATTCATATCGGCGGGCGCGGTAGACCGCCTTTGGGATATCGGTCAGCGGAATCTGCACCGTGGCGAAGACCAGCCCGTTGAAAGTCCCGTCTTTCGGGGCCATCAGGGCTGAGTAGCCATAACCCGCACCGACCGCCACCTGCGGAAGCAGGGCTCCGACGGCCATCTTCTTCTCCTGCTGCCGGGCCTCCACCTGCAGGCCGAGCAGCCGCTGCTCCTCGCTCAGGGAAAGGTCGGGAAAATCCTGCAGCACCTCCGAAGGCGAGGGCAGACGCCCGAGCGAATCCGCCAGCGTGATGGAGCCGAGATCGATATACCGGTACGGGTAACCGATCCAGTCGAAGAGATCCATCTTCAGGAGGGCCATTCCGCCCTCGAGACGGCGGATCCCGGCCGCAAGTTCATTCTGCTTGAGGGCGAGTTGCAGTTGCTGGGGCTCCGTAGCCAGCCCGGCGGAGCGGGCGCTGGAGAGATCCTTGGAGAGAGAATCCAGGAAAGCGGAGGTCTCCGAGAGCGTCTGCCGCTTCTGCTGAAGGGCGACAATGCGCCAGTATTTACAGGCCACGCTGTCGCGGATGCTGCGGCGCAGCATACTGTCCTTGAGGACGGCCGCTTCCTCGCCAAGGTCCGCCAGCCGGTTGCCCGCCCGGATCCGGCCGCCCGCATAGACGGGCTGCATCAGAGAGGCGGCGACCCCGTAGCCCCACTTGAAGGTCGAAAAGGACGGGGTGATTCCGTTTTCCCGGGCGACGGCGCTCAGGGAATTGTTGAGGTCGTTGGCGGCGTCGCTGTTGCCCAGCACGTCCTTAAGGGTGATCTCCAGCAGCGGATGGAGCGCCTTGTAGCCGAATGCCGTGACGCTTACCTTCGGAAGATATTCCAGCCGGGCCTCCGTACGCTGCGCCCGGGCCGAGAGGACATCCAGTTCCGAACTCTTCAGGGAAGCGTTGCCCGACTCGCTGTACCGGATGCAGTCCCGGAGGGTAAGGGTCTGCGCCGATACCGCCTGGAAGGCGAGCAGCAGTATGAGAACGAGATATCTTTTCATCGCTTGTCGGCTTTTTTGTTGAGCTGCCAGTACGACACCGGCATCACCAGGGTGATCAGGAAGATGGTCAGCAGGGTTCCGAAACAGATGGTCACGCCCATCGGCATCCACAGCAGGTCACCGCTCAGGATCATCGGCAGCACGCCGAGGGCGGTGGTGCAGGAGGTCAGGAAGATGGGCCGCATACGCCGCTGTCCGGCCTGATAGGCGGCGTCCCGCACGCTTTCGCCCCGTTCGAAACGTGCCTCCTCCGCATATTCGAACAGAAGGATTCCGTTGCGGACGATAATGCCCACCAGCGAAATCAGACCCAGGACGGCCGTGATGCTGAAGTCGAGGCCGAAAATCCACAGTCCGAAAGAAGCGCCGAACAGACAGAGCGAACTGAGCGCCATCGTAAGGAGGGCGAGCGAGGCCTTGCGGAAGTGCAGGACCAGGAACAGGAAGAGGATGCTGCAGGCCGCCAGGAAAGACCATCCGATCTCGGGAATCACCTTGCTGTTGACGGTGGAAAGACCGCCGTAAACCACCTCCACGCCCTCGGGAAGCGTCGGTTCGATCTCCTCCCGGACGAACTGCTTCAGTTTCCTTTCCACGGCGGGCTGGCTGACGCCGAATTTGAGGTCGCAATAGGCGCCGACACTCTGGACGCCGCCTTCCCGGCACAGGCGGTCGAGCTGCCAGTCGGGCTGTACCGTGGCCACCTGCCGGAGCGGAACGCTGACCATCTGGATAGCGGTGGGGACCAGCTGGTCGCCGAGGGTGCTGTATACCGCCTCGTCTCCGACATCGCTGTAGATATTGACGGGAAGCGCCCGGTCTTTCTCCCATAGGGTCGCAATGGTCTCGCCGCCGAAAGTACCGCCCAGCGACAGGGAGAGCAGGGCTTTGGATACGCCGAGCCGGGAGGCCTCGTCCCCGTCGAGCGTGACATCCACGACCGGCGCCCAGTCTTCCGCATCGCTGTGCACCCACTGGGTCTCGGTGGGAAGCGAACGGAGGAAGGCCGCCGCCCTGGATGCCGGCTCCAGGAGGTCTTCCCGCTTCCCGCCGCGGAACTGCACGGCGACGGGCGCGCCGACGGGCTGGAAGTCCATCTGTTTGAAGCGGATTTCCGCATCGGGGAAGAGGTGCTCGTAGCGGCGCTCACATTCCCGGAGGACCTGCTCCGTCGCGCGGGTGGAGCGGGTGGTGACGATCAACTGCGCCGTCTGGGGCGAAGGAAGAACGGGCGTATAGGTCGCCGAGAAGCGGGGGGCGCCCGTTCCGACAAATGCGGTCACGGAAACCACCCGGTCGTCCTGGCGGAGGATCTTTCCGAGCGAATCGGCCCGGGCGCGGGTCGCGCGGACGCTCTTGCCCGGCCGTTCGTACATCTCCACGACAAAATAGGGCCGGGCCGCCTTCGGCAGCATCTGGATATGGATCCGGGAGAACATCAGCGCCCCCAGCGCGAGTGTCGCCACGCCGCCGATCAGAGTCAGGTACGGATGGCGGAAGCACCAGGCGAGGCAGGTCTCGTAGAATCGCTGCAGCGCGTCGAAGAAACGGTCCTGCATCCGGGCGATAAAGTTCTTGCGGGTCTGCACGTTGAACGGCACGATATACTTTACCTCCAGGAACGGCACCACGGTCACCGCATAGAACAGCGACATCATCAGCGCGATCAGGACGACCCAGGGGAACTGGCTCACGAAGTCTCCCAGATAGCCGGTAATGATCAGCTTGATCGGGAAGAACATCAGGCAGATGGCCAGAGTGGCAATGAACGTGGGCATAAACAGTTCCTGCGCGCTCCGGGCGGCGGCATCCAGGCCGGAGAATCCCTTCCCCTGCTGGTTCATATAGCCGTCCATCGTGATGATGGAGTCGTCCACGATCATTCCCAGCACCACGATGAGGGCGGCGAGCGTCACCGTATTGAGCGGCATTCCGGTCAGATACATCACAGCGATGGCCACGCCGATGCAGATCGGGACGCCGGAACTCGCGATCAGGGCGGACCGCAGCGGGAACAGAAGCAGCATCACCGTGATGACGACCAGCATCGAGATCAGCAGGTCCCGGAGGAAAGACCACACGCTCCGCGCGACGACGCGGGGCTGGTCGCAGATCCGGTTGATGGTGACGCTGGGAGGCAGCGTCGCCCGGTAGGCGGAGAGAACTTCCTCGACCTTGTCGCCGAAATGGACGATGTCGTTGTCGGGACGCATTTCGACGTTGATGATGAGGCAGGCGTGCCCGTTATAGGAAACTTCCTGCTCGGGATCTTTGAAGCGGCGTTCGATCCGGGCGATGTCCCGGAGACGGACGATATTGCCCAGCGGGTCGGTATAGACGATCCGTTCCGCCACCTCCCTTTCGCTCCCGACCGTTCCGATGACGTGGATCGCCTCCTTGTCGGAAGCCGTCTCGACGGCTCCGGCGGGGACGGAGAAAGACGCTGCCCGGTATTCGAGGAACAACTGCGCCGGATCGATGCCGTACACGGACAGTTTCTCACGGTCGATGATGACGGCGATCTCCTCGGACTGCGCGCCCGACACCGAGGCCCTGGCGAGCTGGGGGATCCGGCGGAGGCGCTCGCACAGTTCGTCGGCATAGTCCTGCAGCTCCTGATAGCTCTTGTCGGTAGATTCGAGCGTGATGAGCATCGAACTCGTGGAGCCGAAATCATCCAGGACGGCCACGGCCAGCACCCCGGGGGGAAGAGTCAGCTTGCGGGCCTGGAGCCCGAGCTTGATCTTGGACCAGATCTCGTCCTTGCGGGACTGGGGGATATCCGTCCCGAGATCGACATAGATGTAGCAGATGCCGTCCCGGGTCACGGAATTCACGGTTTCACGGTTGACTTCCTTGAAGGTGAACAGATATTCCTCCAGCGGTGCGGTCAGCTGGGCCTCCACTTCCGCCGCGGTCGCCCCGGGATAGATGCCGGCCACCAGTCCCTGCTTGAGCTGGAAGACCGGGAATTCGTCCTTGTTCATCCGGGAAAGCCCGAAAATGCCGAGACCGGCGAGGGCGAGCACCACCACGAGCACAAGGCCCCTCTCGCGAACGGCCCAGCGCACCCAGGCGGCGATCCCGCCTTCCGGAACGATTCCCTTCAAATCCTTCAGATCCATCTCAGAACTGCGTTTCCACCTGCATGCCGGTCGACACCTTGCGGCCGCCTTCCACAATCACGAGGTCCGCCGCATCCAGGCCCTCGGAGATGACGATCCCGCTGCCGCTGTAACCGCCCACCGTGACACGCCGCTTGTCGACGATCCCGCCTGTCGCCGTCCACACGTAACGGCCGTCCATATCGGTCATCACGGCCGATGACGGCACGACGATCTGTCCGGTCTCCCCTTGCGGGAAATAGAGTTTGCACACCATTCCGGGCATCAGGCCCGGCACCCGCTCCCGCAGCGTCACGCTGCACATATAGCTGTGCGACAGCGGCGATGCGGTAATTCCCTTGACGGATAGCACCCCGGAAGCCGAAGCGTTCAGCGCCGGAATCTCGATCCGCAGCTTCTCGCCGGTCGAATGGGCGGAGAACTCATTCTCCGGCAGGGGGAACTGGATCTCCAGCGAACGGAGGTCCACCAGGCGGAGAATCTGTTCGGCGGGAAGCGTCTCGACCCCTTCGGTCAGCATCACCTTTTCCACGACGCCGGAGAAGGGCGCCCGGATCGTACAGCGGTCCCGCGTGCTCCGGGCCGCGGCGTCGGCCGCCCGCGCTTCTTCAAGCAATGTCTTGACTTTCATATATTCGACTTCCGTCACCGTTCCGCTCTCTTTCACGATCTGAATCCGCTTCCAGGCATCCTCCGCCTGGGCGAGACGGGAGGCCGCCGCCTCGCATGCGCTCGTCACGCTCTGCGACTCGACGCGGGCGAGAACCCGTCCCTTTTCGACCCGCATTCCTTCCCGAACGGGCAGCGACGCGAGCGTGCCGGCGACAGGCGATACAAGACTGGCCGTATGACGGGAGACAGCCGTTCCGACATAACCGGCCGTACCGCTCCCTTCCGAAGCGGATGCCCGCTGCACCTTGACGACCACCGGGGCCGGCGGCTCCGTCTGGCGGTTCAGCAGCAGGCTTTTGCGTTCCCTGCAACCCGGGATGAGCAGGACCGCACACAGTAAAACAGCTGGATATATCCTACTCATTCTCGGTCGCAATACATTTCACACCGGACTCCTCTACCGTTCCCTCCAGCCATCCGTCCCGGAAGTCGCCCTCATAGAGCAGGTCGAAGAGGATCATATTGTCATACTTCCGGCCGGTTCCGCTCACGGTAAAATCGTGGCGGATGGCGTCATCCCCGAGGGCGGGGCGCACCAGCACGCTGCGGAGCACCGGCTCGAGCACGATCGCCCCGTCGCTGACCGCCGCCGGGAACACGACCGGATCGCCGCCGGTGATATTCATCGTGACAATCATCCTGTCTCCGCTTTCGCGAAGGACGTGCATCTGGCCGCTCTCGGCCACCAGATGGCGGACGAACGTGGTATCCCGCTTGCCGGAGAGGTCGGTGACCGTTCCCGCGATCTGCAGGAATCCGCCGGTCTTGAAGGAATAATATCCCGAGAAGGCCGAAGGGCCGGCCGGGTTGCAGGAAGCCATCAGCAGCAGAGCCGCCATCCCATAAAAAATCTTTCTCATCATTCTAATCTGATAGGCCTCTATTCCCACTCGATGGTTGCGGGTGGCTTGGAGGAAATGTCATAAACGACGCGGTTGACGCCCTTCACCCCCCGGATGATGGCGTCGGATACTTCCGCGAGGAAATCGTACGGGAGCCGCGCCCACTCGGCCGTCATCCCGTCCACCGAGGTGACGGCGCGCAGCGCGACCGTATTTTCGTATGTCCGGTAATCGCCCATCACGCCGACACTCCGCACAGGCAGCAGGATCGCGCCGGCCTGCCAGACCTTGTCGTATAGCTGACGGGCCCGGAGAGCCGCCGTAAAGACAGCGTCCGCTTCCTGCAGGATGGCCACCCTTTCGGCCGTGACCTCGCCCAGGATGCGGATGCCGAGGCCTGGGCCCGGGAAGGGATGCCGGTGGAGAATGGCCGGATCCAGTCCGAGTTCCTTTCCCACCCGGCGCACCTCGTCCTTGAAGAGCAGACGGAGGGGCTCCACCACTTTCAACTTCATCTCTTTCGGAAGGCCGCCCACATTGTGATGGCTCTTGATGGTCACGGAGCCGGGGACCGCGGCGCTTTCGATCACGTCGGGGTAGATGGTCCCCTGGGCGAGCCAGCGCACGCCTTCAATCCGCTCCGCTTCGGCGTTGAATACCTCCACGAAGTCGCGGCCGATGATCTTGCGCTTCCGCTCGGGATCGGTAACGCCGGCGAGGTCGCCGAGGAAGCGCGAGGACGCGTCAACGCCCTTTACGTTGAGCCCCATACCCCGATAGGAGGCCAGGACCGTGGAGAACTCGTCCTTGCGGAGAAGGCCGCTGTTGACGAATATGCAATGCAGTTGATCCCCGACCGCCCTGTGCAGCAGAAGGGCCGACACGGAAGAATCCACGCCGCCGGAGAGACCGAGCACGACCTTGTCGGAGCCGATCTGCTCCCGAAGGGAAGCCACCGTCGTCTCCACGAAGCCGGCGGGAGTCCAGGATCCGGTGCAGCCGCAGATATCCAGCACGAAATTCCGGAGCAGTCGGGCGCCGTATTCCGAATGATGCACCTCGGCGTGGAACTGGATGCCCCAGACGGGCCGCCCTTCCACCCGGAACGCGGCGTTCCCGACTGTCTCGGTCGAGGCGATCGCCCTATATCCCCCGGGAAGCGCCGTGATGGTGTCGCCGTGGCTCATCCATACCCGGCTCACGGTCGGAAGCCCCTGCAGCAGCGGATCCTCCGCATCGGTGACGCTGAGGGTCGCCCGGCCATATTCCCGCGAAAGCGAGGGGGAGACTTCCCCGCCCGCTTTCCACGCCAGCCACTGGGCTCCGTAACAGATGCCCAGCAGCGGAAGAGAGGAAGGAAGGCCGCTCAAATCGGGCTCCGGAGCGCCTTCTCCGCCCACGCTGGCGGGGCTCCCGGAAAGGATTACCCCCTTGATATCGGGGGTAATCGCAGGAATCTGATGATAAGGTACAATATCGCAGTAAACGCTCATCTCACGGACTCGCCGCGCGATGAGCATTGTATACTGCGACCCGAAGTCGAGGATGAGGATGCGTTCCATCAATACATCAGATGCTTCTTGCTGTTGTTGCGCCAACCGGCGTCACTTTTATAATCACAGAAGAAGATGACAAGGTCGGCGTCGGACTTGTAATCGCAGAAGAAGATCTTCTTCTTCGCATCGCTCTTGTAAGAGACGAAATGCCAGAGCCCCTTGTTGTCCTGTGCATCGGACTTATAGGCGCACTTGTACACGACGAGATCGGCGTCGCTCTTGTAATTGGTAACGTAGACCTTGACGTCGGCGTCACTCTTGTATTGCACGGCGAAAACCGTCTGCGCCGAGGCCGCCAGGGTGCCGGCGAGCGCAAGAATCACAATCAGGATAAACTTTTTCATAGCGGATGAATTTTGGGAGTTTTGTGTGCAAATATTGTACCTTGTCGGTAAAATTCGTGGACGAGGGACCGGTATCCGAGGGCCTTGAGGTCGGCATACCGGACGCGGAAATTGGCCTTTCCGTGACGGCCCGTAGCGATATAGCGGGCGTATTGCTGGAAGTACCGGTCGATCTCGCGGAGCCCTTCCGTGCGGTTGATGACCGGGAAGAACCAGCGCGACCAGGAGAGGGCGTCCGGGTCGTCCCCCTCGTAGAATTTGCCGTTGAACGTGCGGATAAAGCCCTTGACCGCCATCTCCGGGCTCTTTTCCTTGCGGACGCGCCAGCGGACCAGCGCCCTCGCGGCGCGGCGGATTTTCCCTTTCATCTTGGTCCTGGCCGCCTCCGAAATGTCGATGAAAGGGCCACAGCACTGGAAGCCGAGGAATTCGAACGGCTCGTCGGGCGCGTAGATGCGCTCCTTGTCGGGATTGATCTCCAGACGGTACTTTTCCAGGAAGCCGAGGAGCGTCGCTTTGTGCGCTTCCAGCGTCCCGCGGTCGGGCGCGAAAAGGATGATGTCGTCCGAATAGCGGGCATACACGACACCCGCATCGGCGAAATACCGGTCGACTTCCATCAGATACACGTCGGCCAGGAAGGGAGCTGTGGGCGTTCCGGCCATAATGCCCCGCGGCCCCCGGACTTCCCGGCCGTCCAGGACCGCCCGGTCGTCGGTCAGCATCCGCTCGAAAAAGGCATAGAGCGGAGGGTCGTCGGCGAGGAGGTCTCTCAGGATGGGAAGGAGGATCGGGATGGAGACCGAGTTGAAATAGTCGTGGATGTCCAGTTTGTAGGCCCAGACGGATCGTCCCTTGAGCTGCCGCCGGAGGGCGAAGATGGCGTCGCAGGCCCGGAGGCCGTGCCGGAAGGAATAGCAGTTGAGGGAGAACCGGTCATCGTAGCGGTAGAGAAGATAGGAGATAAGTTTGAGCACGCGGGTCTCGTCCGGCGGGAAACTATAGACCGTGCGCTTCTTGCCGGTTCCCATCTTGTTGATCCGCTTGCAGGAGGGAATCCCGAGGGATTCTCCCCGCATCAGGGTCTCTGCGACCGGAAGGTATCGCTCTTCGGCGACAAAATCATCGGCATCCTCGAACGTCCGCCAGGTAAACCGGCGTTTGACGAGCCGGTGCGAGAGGAATTCCTCCCACACCGCCTGATCGCCCAGTTGTCCGATGATGCCGTCCATGACGAAAAAAGAAAAAGGGGAAGGATTTTGAATCGGCAAAATTGCCGATCACGGGACGGGTACATTGTCGGGTCGCCTGCAAACCCGGAGTTATGGACAATGCTGCGTCCTTCGCAGGCGCGGCCGCGGCCGCATCCCCTTTTTCTATACGGTTAACCGAGATACTTGTGGAGCCGGCCGATGACGTAGCCGCGCTGGTTGGGCATCTGCGTATAGAAGTTGATATAAGGGATATTCAACTTCTTGGCAAACATCCGGGCCACCAGATACTTAACGTTGGAGTCATGGCTATGGCCGGAACCAAGCATAACGACCCCTTTCGGCGTCAGGCCCTGGTAGAGGACGAAGGTATAGGGCTGCCCCCATTCGGCGCGATACACCTGGCGCGGACGGGTCTTGTAGAGCTTGAATTCATCGGAAGCATAACCGGCCAGCTCCGTCACGGGCACATCCTCGCGGATGGTATAATTATAGCACTCCGCCTGCAGAATCTCCCGGAAATACGCCCGCCACTCGGCAGCAGACTTCTCCCGCACAGGGGCGCTATACGCCTGATTGGTACGGGTCGTCGTGGTCGTAGAAGGCCTGGGGTTATTGGATGCAGGAGTCCCGGTCGCACCGCCGGTAGCATTGTTAATCTGCTTCTGAATGGCATCGGCCAGCTGGTTGCCGAGCACCTTGCCCAAAATAGATGATAAAAGTCCCATATTCGTAAGGTTTTAGGATGCTAAATTACGAATTATTTCTGAAAAGTAAAAAACTGGGAATTATCCCCCCATTATTGAAATTTACTCACCACTCTTCCCGACTTGCACCCAAATATGCAGTGTCGCTGACGATTTTTCGAGAATATCGTCAACGACGTTGCAAAATTTCACATAGAGAACCGCCTTGATGAAGGAATGTTCCTATTTGTCTATGCCGAGATTCCTGATTATGATTTTGACCGGGCCATCGAGATCAAGTCAACGGACCACGTGGAAACCGAGCACAAGAAAGGCTTAAAGAAATTCGCGGAAGAGCACCCGGATGCAAAATAAATCATTATATCCAGGGACTTCCTGTCCAGGTGCTCCGGCGATATTGACCTCTACTATGTGACCGATTTCTTCGAAGCCCTCCGGGCCGGGGAGATAATATAGATGAAATCCCTTACATCGTCGAAGAAGACGTAAGGGAATATATGTGGTTACATATGTGTAAGTATATTATTTCCTTTATTTAAGAGTGCGCATACATCTTTAAAATGATCATTTACTTGAGTCCCTCCCCACATACCTCGATAATCTCTTGTCATCTTATACATGATTCTCCTTTTAGGCTGAAGACCATCTAATGTCGTTGATGCTTTTTCTTTTGGAGCCTTGTCCTTTAAACTAGAATTTTTACGTCGACTTATTAAACACAAGTTGCCCAAATTGTCTATATTTACATCGTCGGTATCTTGATAAGATTGCGGAAGATGATGTTCTACCGAGTTGTAATAACGGAAATTAAAGTCCTTCACTTCGGAAATATATCTTATTCCATTTCTATTCCCCGTTACTGACTCAACCCAATATAGATAGTCAATGTAGTTGAATAGAAAGTGTGGAGTATTGACCCCAAGGTTAGCAAAAGAACAATTCGGCGCAGCCTTTTCGCCATCGAAAAGGTTATTATAATATTTCAAAATATACTCATCAATAAACTGAGAAAAATCTGTCGCATTAATATTTATATCATGAACCCCCGTATGCTCGCTCAACCAACAAAGAATATCAAATAGCCAATTCTTCCACTTCTTACTTTTAAATGAAACCTGAAGCATTGATTCTTGTTTAATTATCCGATTCTGAATGTCTGTTATGCTTTCATTTTCAAAAGGCTCTGGTTCATTGCTATTGCCAAATGTATTTCGAAACTTCAAACTGTTATTGGATGAACGGTATGGTTTCTTTAATGACCATCTCAGATTATCATCCTCTTCATCATCAGAAGATGCTTTAATAATATATCTATCGAATAAAACCCTAATTAACAGCAACTTCTTAACGAATTCCATCGGATCAATTCCGGCCTGGATCTTTTGATAAGAATCCTGCAAGTTATCACCATTAAGAGGGCAAGAATCATTGAACATTTTCATAACTTGCATAAGGAAATTCGGAAAATCTATTATCGCATTATAACGATTCTCGGGATCATCGTCCTTATACTCCACCGGCTTTTCAACTCTCATCTCGAGTACTTCGTCAATTGTTGCCGGAGATTGCGTCCCATCTTGATCTGAATATTGCTCTACATATTCAATATTTAGCTCAGCATAATCTTTACCGAACAAAGGCCAAAACTGGTTTAACCTATAGTCATTAAGTGCCTTCTGAATGGGTATCTCCATTTGAGAACAAGCATCCCATATCGCTGAAAAAATAGATCTATTCTTTGTGGTCATCTGTTCTTTTCCCAGCATCATAGCTTTGACGATTTCGTGCTCTTGAAGTTGCTCTCCTCGATTATTCATTATTTCAAAATAGGCCGCAACATCAGTATCTTCCGGAAGTTCAGTTCGAACAAGAATAACTTGATTCTTCACGTAATCAGCAAAATCGGCAATGTTCTTTATTTTGAGGATTGAGAATACTTTATCATCTATGGTAGATACATTTGTGTGAATATTTTCACTCGCAATAATGTCTAGTGCGTCTACGAACTTGTAGATTTTTGATAGGTCTTTTTTATGGCACTCTTCCGAATAAACCTCTATCCCTGACGAATTAAATAAACCCTTGAAGAATTCTTCTACCTCAGGTCTTGAATCATATGATAGTCTTGGCGAAGATAGAATATCCAAAGCTTTGCTGAGTAGGCTTAGTGTTGTTAGCCGCTGCTGCCCATCTACGACTTCATATTTTCCATCATTATTCCTTAATAAAACCACCAAACTGCCAATGTAATACCTTGAAGTCCTATCAGTCTTATAGCTATCATATATATCCTGAATCAACTGGCAAATCTGTTTCTCTCCCCAAGCATAATTCCTTTGATACAAAGGAACCACATAGTCATCCTGCCAGATTTGTTCAATTGTTTTATTTAACTGTGTCATACTCTGATCCTAATTTAAATACTTCTCTAACTGGAGCAAGATCATAAACCACTTTTATTGTTTCTGAAATACGATGAGCCTTAACTTTAAATGTGTTCAAATCCGATAAATTTTTTGCATTGTTTATTGTAGTAAAAATCCAACTCACATTTGATGCATTCGCCATAGTTTTATATCTAACTTGTTTATTTTCTAGTCGGAACCGATATACACATTTGTATATGCTCTTATAGATATGATATACTCCTCTTTCCCCAAATCTATCAAACACAAGCATTATTGCCGATTTATAAACTTGACGTACGTATCCATCACCAACGCGACTATCGAATCCGCCATATAAACAATGTTGTCGATAAAACTCTTTGAATAAGGTCATTTGGGATGTTTCAAGTTCTAAAAAAATGCGTTTGTATATTTCGACATACGTCTCGATATAGTCAAAGAAAGATTTTCCGTTCAAAATCATCTGATTAATGAAAGAGAACGGATCCAGGTTGTCTGGATCTCCATGAAGAAAACGATTTTTAATTTTAAAGATATTAGGGTTAAGGGAATGAAGAAGTTGGCAAGCCATATCCTTCTGTAAAAGAAAATTTTGGTATGCAAACTCTAATGAATTCGCTTTGCCAAGAGTCAATCCCTTAAATTCTTCCACGTCATTCTTGGTAAAGGTATATGCCCCGTCCCCTCTTGACCAAACACGAGTTCTATACAGTTGTTCGTCAAACAACTGCTTCAAAATATCTTTCCTATTACCTTGGGGTGAAAGGTACATTGCAGCATTCTCCCATCTAGTATCACAAATAATTTTATCCTCCCTTGAATTTGAAACCATCGCCCTTATATGATATGCTTTGAGCAGATTATAGGGTTCTAATTCTTTGCCTCTGCCATTCTGCGACTCAAACATTTGAAATGCCTCAGACAGTTTTTTTACTGTTATTTGAACAAATTGGCATGAGTTAAATAGATAGGCTAAAAAAATTTGTCTGTTAGGCACATTTAAACCAAGCCAAGACTCAATCACATCAGAATTATGACAGATGTTGTAGAAAGAGTCTGTATGATTATATTTCAATTCCGGTAGCGTGCCCGTATAACCCAAACACTTCATAAGAAGGATAAGTGTAGTGATTCGTTGTTGTCCATCAACAATATTAAAGACAGATTTCTCACAATCCTCATGGAGTATAATTGATCCAATGAGATAATGCCGTTTCCCCTCACTCAAACTGTTGTTGATATCATTCAGAAGTTGGAACACATTTTTCTCACACCATCTATATGGACGCTGATATTCGGGAATGGCCAAATCTTTGTTAAACAATTCGTCAAAATATACATAGTGAGCATCAATCGGAAACTCATCGTTTTCTGAAATTAGGGTATTTTCAAAACATTGTGATTCGAAACCAAGAATGTGCGGCTCCATTATATATCGTATCGTTCTAAAAGCCTCCATAACTTCTTCACTACTATCAAGAGAGCGCTCTAAAGTCCAGCGACAATCATACCGTCCCCAATGATTGCCAGTAATACTGGGATCCTTAAGATTCTTCCTTAGGTAATCTCTTAATGGACGCCAGTTACCTCCTTCAATATCTAGATGGACTTTATCAGCATTATATTCATAATGAAGATATTGGCCTAAGCAAGTCCCTGCTTGAATATAGCAATAGCCATTCCCCCAGTAATATGGACTGCCGGGGAATTCAGATTCCGCAAATTGCACGAATTCTTCCTTTGTAATATTGTACATAGCGTTGTGTTTCTTACACGTAATAGAAAGGACAAATTTATTGATTTTTTCAACACCTTTGTAATTCCCTTCCTATTTTATTAAGATAAAAGGTTTTTCGGCAAATTATTGGCAATAATATAAAATGGCCATAAGGAGCGCCTCTCATCTCCGTATGTTTCGACGGGGGCCTTGAGCGCAGGATCGCCTCGGGACTCATGTCTCCTGCAGAGGACTGATTTCCTCGCCGCGGCTTCCCTCCTAAGGATTCTCCTGGTCCAAGGAATCGAAGAATGATTCGTCCACGACGCTCGAGAGGACAATCGTGCATCCGAGGGGTTTCGCCCAGTTTTCGAGCAGGCTCTGCGTCTCGGCGTCCAGCGTGCCCGGGACACCTTCGATGACGATTGCGCGAACGAAGCGGCGGTTGACCATTCCCTTGGCTTTGCGGAGGATGACCTGGAGGTCGGGGTTCTTTTGGTCGATGGTGTATAGGCGGGCAACGGAGGAGCGGTTGTCCACGAGCCCCTTCAGGGCCTCGCTGCGCCTGGTGAGGGAGAAGAACGCCACGTTGGTGTTCCAGTCATTCAGGAGCTCGGAGATCTCCTGGGCGACGTAGAAGAGGGATGCCACCTCGTCCGTGGTGCGGATGTGCTCCACCGCGCCAATCTCGAAGCCGGGAATCTGATTGAGGATTTCTTTTGCCATAGCTTAACTTTTTTTTGGCAAAAATAATCATAGCTTCTGCAAAAATACGGCAGAAGCTATGCACAAAGATTATTTTTTCAAGAAGGGGCTAAAGACTTTCTACAACAGATTTAAAGTCATCCTGACTGCAAAATCTGAATTCGAACGCCGATATCATTTCTCTGATTACGGCCTCGTTATATCCATACCTCCTCACATCATTGAAATACCGGAGAATGGCGCCATATATTGACTTTATCATAGACGGATCGCACGCATCCTTCTCTTCTTTGTATAATTCCTGAATTCGCTTTTTGTCCGATGGCTTTTCAACATACTCCAAGAGTTCCTCTGTCGGACGATAGACAAGGTATATAAAATTCACCTTCTTTTCTTCACCTCTCAGAACCTTATTTGCAATCCCACTAAGGTGACAGAGCATTTGTTTCAAATCAAAATGGCCGGAATCTTTCCCATCCCAGGACAAATTAAGATCCCCATTCGGCGCAGAGTATGCTAATCTGCCATTCAGCGTAGGGACAATGCCATCCAAAAGTTTTTTATGTCCAACACGAAGTTTCGGCTTCGAGTAACCATATAATTCATGACATTTCGCTTCAACATACAGATGCTTCGACTTAAGATAACCGTCAAGATTAGCCGGAAAACCGCCCAAACCTGTCGTCAGTTGTTTCTCATACTCAAAACCGCCTACTGACTGACCCATTTTATACATAAAACGACTTGATGAAGCATACGAGGCCATTTTCGGTGGGTAAGTATGCCCTTTCCTGGTGTATCTTTTCATCTCGCTGCCCTTGCCCTCATCAAAACAGTCCTTTGCTTCCTGCGGCATCTTTGCAACAAAATCTTCCCATTGTTCATTCGTATAATACACGCTGAATGTGTGCCGCCCAATCTTGTAACCTTCATTCAAGTTCCCACCTTCGAGCTGTTTCTTTGCCCGATCAAAGATTTCCGTAAGATTCATTTCTTTTTTCATTTTTTGTATAGTTTTGCTTGGTTTTCAGTAATCATTGTCATTTGTTCTCTCAGTTCCTTCGGCTCCAGAACCTCCACATCATCGCCATAGTACAGGATGTCGTGGATGAAGTCATAGTTAGGAGCGAGAAAGTATGTGAAGATAGAGTACGTGTCCGTAGCCTCGGTCTCCTTCTGGCTGGGGTGCAGGGGGAGGGTGCGGAAGTACTTGGCCTGGCGCGCGGATGCTCTGACCGTGATCCCGACCGGCTTTTCGCCCTCATACTGAAGGACGCCGTAGCGGGTCCTAAAGAAGGCCTGCGCGTCAAAACTTTTCGGGATGTTGAACGTCTTTTCGCTGACAGAGACCTTGTTCATCCTGTCCAGGGCGAAGGAATGCGGTTCCTTATCTATCCCGTGCTTACGCGCGAAGAGGTACCAGCGGCGCTTGTACTCCTTCAGGCAGAACGGCTCCAGAAGGAAGTCCCTCGACTCTTCCATCGTGAACCCCTGATAGTTTACATCCAGCATCCGTCCGTCCCGGATGGCCCGGATGATGTCCGTGAGGAAACGGTGACTGGACGGCACGCTCTCGAAGAGCAGCCTCGTGCGCAGGCCCACGCTCTCGTTAATGAGGTTGTTCAGGCTCAACGCCTCCATCATCCAGTCCCGGAGTCCCCGGCCGCCCAGATCCCCCTCGTTCTCGATACGATAGGTGTTGTCGTGCCGGTCACAGACAATGTCTATCCCAAAGATGTCCGCGATGGCGGCGACATGGTTCGCGAACGTACGTGTCGCGAGTTCCCTGCCTTCGTCGTTGACGGCGCTGCGCATCCACAGGTCCTTGATTTCGTTTAAGGTCAGACGTCCCCTGGACTGGAGCGTCTCCAGCAGCCAGATGTAAGATTTGAAATAACTCTTTGCCATATACGACTGCAAATTTAACGATATATTCGGCAAAAATGTGGCAGAAGCAAAAATTTTTTATCCTGCCATATTCTTGCAGAAGCACAATGTACCTTTGCGTCAGAAAAAAGTTTTAACTATGTCATTTGCACACTTACACGTACACACCGATTATTCGGTGGACGGGATCGCAAGGATCCCGAAACTTTTCGCCGAAGCCGAGAGACTCGGCCTGCAGGGGCTCGCCATCACCGACCACGGGACGATGGCTGGCGTCCCGGCATTCCTCCGAGAGGCGGAGAAACACCCCGGCATCAAACCCGTCGTCGGATGCGAGTTCTACGTCGAGACGGACACCCGTCTCTGCCACCTCATCCTTCTCGCGAAGGACCTCACCGGATACCACAATCTTGTCCGGCTCTGCTCCTTCGCCCGGCGGGGACCGAACGACGCGCGTCCCCGTATCACGCATAACCTCCTGGAGCGGTATCACGGAGGGCTCGTCTGCTCCTCCGCCTGCATCGGCGGGGAAATTCCCCAAGCTATTCTTGCCGGGAACATCGACAAAGCAAGAGACATCGCCCGGTGGTACAAGGACCTCTTCGGGGAGGACTTCTATCTGGAGGTAGCGCTGCACGCGGGAGGCGACGACGTCCCGCTCGCCAGCTGCGACGACCGCGAAGCCTACAACAGGTCAAACGACGGACTCGTCGCGAAGCAGATCACATCCGCTAACGGCATCTTCCGCCTCGGCGGGGAACTCGGGATAAAGGTCATCGTCACCAACGACGTGCATTTCGTCGGAAAGGACGACGCCATCGCGCAGGACGCCTTCCTCTGCCGCTCCCACCGGAAGCGCATCTCGGACCCGGGCCGGATCCGGTACTCACACCTTGAATACCTGAAAAGCGAGGAGGAGATGCGGGCGCTCTATCCTGAGCACCCCGAGGTCGCGGACAACACGGTCGAGGTCCTTGGGAAGATCTCCCGGTACAGCATCGCGGAGAAGCCCTCTTTCCCGAAGCTCTCGGACAATCCCGACAGGGCGCTCCTCGACGCCGTCAGCGAAGGCGCCGCCGCCCGCTACGGAGCGGTCACCAGGAGTATCGAGGTGCGGATGCTGCACGAGGTCTCCGCCATCCGGGAACGGGGACTGTCGAATTATTTCCTTATGCTCAAGGAGATGGTCGACTGGGCCCGTTCCCAGGGGATCGCCGTGGGGGTCGGGCGGGGTGCATCTCCATCGAGCATCGTATGCTACTGCCTGGGGATCACGGACGTGGATCCCCTCCGGTACGGACTCCTTTTCGAGCGGTTCCTCCGCTCAAGACACGATCCGTTCCCGCCCGTCGACATCGACTTTGAGGCAGACCGGAAGGAGGAGGTCATCGGCCACCTGAAGGAACGGTACGGGCAGGACTGCGTGGCTCTGGTCCCCTACTATTGGACAATTGGGGAGCACACCGCTTGGGACATCGTTGATATGAATCCGCTGAGAGGCGTCATACGGAATCAGAGCATCTCCGACAATACAGTCATCCTCTCTCCATATCCCCTGTGGGAGTGCCTGCCCGTGGAGGTGGCCGAAGGGCTGCCGGACGGAGACCACACGCTGTTATCCCAGTATGACGACCGCGGGGCGGAGGAAGCCGGCGTCGTAAAGATCAACCTCGTTTCCCTCGGCGTACTGGATGTCATCAAGGAGTCAGTCCGGCTTATCAGGGAGCGGCGCGGGACGGATGTCCGGCTCGAGGGGATCCCGCTCGATGACAGGGAGACGCTCAAGGTATTCGACTCCGGAGACACCGCCGACATCTTTATGTTCCAGAGCGAGGGCGTCAGGGAATGGCTAAAGGCGTTCGCTCCGAACACCTTCTCCGACCTGGTGCTGCTCAACGCCCTGTACCGTCCGGGGCCGCTAGAATTCCTTCCCGAGTGCCTGGCCCGGAAACGCGGGGAAGAGAAAGTGGTTTATGAGAGCCCGGGGCTGGAGGACATCCTCTCCGAATCCTACGGCCTCCCCGCATACCAGGAGCAAATCATGCGTATCAATGACCTCGTTGGACTTGAACCAAAGGATTCGGACAAGCACTGGAAAGGCCACTATGCCTTTAACAAGTCCCACTCGGTCTGCTACACTCTCCTTGCCTTCCGCTGCGCCTGGCTGAAAGCCCACTACCCCGAGGAGTACGCGCAGGCGTATCGCGCATTCCTTTAATCTTAGGGCGCGTTATTATGAAGGGTTTTTATCTTTGTTTAGGGACTGCTGCGTTTAGGCAGAAAAAATGCTTAAATTTGTAAACACCAACAAAAGAACCTATGGAACAGACTCATAAACTCACAAAAGATCAGTTTGATGACAATAGTATCAAGACCCTTGAATGGAACGAGCATATTCAAAAGCGGCCGGAGATGTATATCGGGCAGCTCGGAGATGGCACCGATCCGGAGGACGGAATATACACTCTGCTAAAGGGGGTTATAGCCTTGGCTGTGGATGAATTCCAAAAGGGTTATGGTAAGGGATTTTCAGTCGAGGTGAAGGAGGACTATGCTATCATACGGAATTATGGCAGAGGGATTCCGTTGGACTCCGTTGTTTCGGCGACAAGTGGCATATCCGTTGGGATTGGAGCTAATCCGAAGGATGTTTCCGTTCACCCCGTAAAAATGACCAACGCACTTTCCCTTGACTTTTATGTGGCATCTTACCGGGATGGGGAATGTTCCTGGGCCAAGTATGCCAAGGGGGATCTTCTCGAAAAAGGAATTGAGAAAACGAGCGAAGACAACGGCACCTACATCAAGTTTGTGCCAAATCCTAATGTATTTCCCGGCTATGCCTTCCAGGAAGGGATAGTAAAAGAGCTTCTCCAAAGAATCGCTCGTCAAAACAAAGGATTGTCCATATCTTTGAACGGGACTCTCGTCCCAGATTCCTTCTGACTTCCTCGAAATAAGACCCATTGAGAAAGGTGGTGCCTCCGATACATCCTGTGGGTGTCGGAGAAGGCAAATATCTTATTGCCTTTAAAGTCAATCTTCCTTTGGGAAGAATTCCCGGATTGTGTCTATGATGGAGTTGACATAGAACTCCACATTGGAGCGAATCCCCGGATGATAGGCATCAAGAAGTAAACGGCCGTTATATTTATAAAGATTGATGAAACAACGTCCTTCTTCCGGAATTCTCGCAATCGGCTTGGCATCCTCAGGAACAAAGACAGGCCAGCACGTGTCAAAAGTGTTGCCAAATATAATAACCTGGGGGTTGTATAGTTCAATCTGTTTTATCAGAATCGGCTTCCAACAGGCTTCATAACTCTGGGCAAAGGTGTAGTCTCCCGATGTTGTCTGAGCGGGCATTTTGCTTAAATTCAAAATGACCGTTTCCTTCATTACATCGCCCATCTCCGGTTTGTTTCGAATATAATCCATATCCCCATAGCGCAGTCCATTTCGAAGGCCATACATAGTATATATAATTCTTTGCCATGTAATGTTTTTCTGCCAGTCCCTGTCCTCTCCTAAAAAACCTTCATATAATAGCCAGCCTCCACCAGTCGGTGTTCCATCTTCCTGAAAATAGTCATATGGTTCTTTTAGAATCCACATAACACGGGGCGAAGAGTTCAAATACTGGGCACAGTCGGCCACCCCATCTGGAATTGCAGCGATTTTATTCGTTGCCGACCCATTACTCTTGGCTTTAGTATAAATCTCTTTCTGGAGAGAAATCTGTTTTAAGTTCAACTCCTCCGGTGTCATCATTAGTTTATTCATTATAAAAAGTATTTAAGATTCTTATTTCAATATCGGATCTCCGCAGTATTGCCTGCATCCGCAGTCCTTGCATTTGAATCCGGCCCAGACGGCGTCAAACTGGTTCATCGCGGCCTCCACTAACGCGGGCTCATCGGTGAGAATGCCCGCCTCGAAGTTCCGGGTACGAGTACTCTTCATCCCGATACCGGCTCCGGTGAGATTGGCGGAACCGATATAGGCCAGCTTGCAATCGAAGATAATCATCTTGAAATGCACCCGTGGGCAAAGAGCACGCTCCAGGCCGGTGAAAAGCACTGGATACCTGTCGAAGTCCTCGCGAAAATTCGGTCCCGGCTCCTTGGCGTGGATGAGGCGGACCTCCCTCCCCCGGCTTATGAGGTTGGCCAACACTCCCAGAAAAGGCCTCTCCTCGACGTAGAGGTCCTTAATGTCGGCCGTCCCGATCCAAAGGCTACTATTCACCATCGGGACTCGCTCAATAACTTCCTTGAAATGGGCTTCGTCTGCGATGTACTGCGTCATATGTTGCGAATTTAGTGATTTTTGCGGAAACTTCACATCCGGGAAGAGCGCGGCCGCTCGACGGATGGCGTCGGCCTTGAGTTTCTCAAGGTCGGCATCCAGGTAGTGATCCGGGAACTTCAATTTGATGGTCTTCCTCTCCGAACTAATCTCGGCCTCCCAGGGGCCGGGCAGTGATTCATACCAGGGGGTCAAGTTAATCGTCCATTCCGTTCCATCGGAATCCTTGAATCCATAGCTCCACTCATCCAGGACGGTGTCCTCTATCCATTGATGTCGTTTCATTTGTCTTTCGTATTTATCTTAATCCCCCCAGGTCATCGACCGCTCGGAGAGGATTTTCCACAAGAGCATCCACGCCTTGTCGAAGCGGAGGCGCTGGGCGTCACTTTAACCTCCACCCCAAAGTCATTCATCCTGAGGAGATCGGGAATCGAATACAACTTATTGCAGCAAAGGTCATGAACAGCATGGCAGATGCAGATGTCCTCGAACTCGGGGCGGTTCAGAGGCGCCTCGTCCCAGGATATCCCGTCATCAAGAAAATTATCCAACCCATACTCCGAAGCCGACATTCCCACACGGTGTCTGAGATTGAATGACGTCTCGCAGAAGGCGCACTCGGGGTCGCCGTCATCCTCATACAGGTCCGTGAGGATGTCCAGCATATCGGAGAACTGGGATCCGTAGATATTCTCCTCAACATAATCCCGAATGACGGAGTCGACATAGTTGCTAAAAACGAATTGAAGCGTCGCTTCCACCGTAATATCGTCGTCAAAATCAGGGTCGTGCCCCTCCTTCAGTATTCCCTCATAGAGACTGAGCGCCTTGGCGTGCATCTTCCCGGTAAGATCAACAAGTAGATTATTTACTTTGCAGAATCGCTCCACCTCCTCCGGATTGCATTCGAACATCTGGTTAAGCAAGGAGCGGCGTTGAGTAAGAAGGACTTTCACATCCTCCTTTAATTCCTTCGTCCAATTGATCGGGGGACGGTATGCCCTGTGGCCGCCCACCAAGGGCAACTTAATCAGAATCTTCTTCTCAAGGCGAGCGAGTTCTTGTTTTTGTTTTTTTGTCATATCACTTGGTTTTGGCTGCGAAGATAGAGTACTATCCTGCCGAATACCGACAGTTCATCAAAAAAAATTAAAATTTCTTTGTCAAACTCATCTTATCGGATTTTAAATACCCTTTTATTGCATTTTATCGGAATTCGCGGAATTGATTCAATCATTTTATCGGAATTTGGATATTTTTACTACCTTTGTATCAACGATCTATGTAAAACGTATGATTGAAGAAAGGATCATCCTGCAAGTCCTTGCAGAACAAAGAGATGAAATAAGGGGGTACGACCCCTCGAGGTGGGTGGTACGCCGGGAGGAATCACTGTTTGAGTTTGACAGTTCTTTAGCTCAGGTTGTCATTGGCGTACGACGAAGCGGAAAGTCCACCCTCTGCCACAAAGTGCTACTGGAACACGGCATCCGGTACGGTTATGTCAACCTTGACGACGACAGGCTCCTGGGGATGAAAGCGGAGGATTTGAACACCGCCCTCTCGTGCGTATATCAGCTTTACGGTACCGACATTCCTTACCTCTTCCTGGATGAGATTCAAGACGTGGACGGCTGGCATCTGTTCGTAAACCGACTGCTCAGAAGCAAGATAAGGATATTCGTGACGGGAAGTAATGCCAAACTCCTCAGCAGCGAACTAGCCACACACCTGACCGGGAGATACAACGAAATCCGCCTCTTCCCGTTCTCATTCTCCGAGTATTGCGCCTTCCACCAGATCGACACGGCAGACATCACCACAAAGGCCGATGCGACCCGCAAGAGCGCCTTTATGGACTACATCGTCACCGGAGGCTTCCCGGAACTCCAGAGCATCAGGAACAAACGCGGTTATATCGAGAGTCTCATCAGCGCCATCCTGGAGAAAGACATCAAGCGCCGCTTCAAGATCCGCAATGTCGATGCTCTCCGCAAGATTGCAAACCACCTCATCAACAATGCCTGCCAGGAAATCAACTACGACGATATGTCCGGCATACTTGGCATCAGCGACAAGACCTGCAAGAAATACACGGACTACCTCCGCCAGGCTTTCCTCATCCAAATTCTCATCAAGCACTCCTTCAAGAGCAAGAACCGAATCAGGAACCCGAAAGCCTATATCGTAGACCCCGGGTTCCAGAACAACCGCGAGAACTCAATGGCCGGGGAGAATATCGGCTGGAGACTCGAAAACGTGGTTTACATCGAACTTCTCCGGCGCTGCGCGTATGATTTCCGGGACGTTTACTATTACAAGGCAAATCCTAGGGCAAAAGAAGTGGACTTTGTCGTCTGCGATAAAGACCAGACCCTCGAACTCATACAAGTCGCATACGAAATCGACACCCAAAAGTCATTCAACCGGGAAACTTCAGCCCTTATCCAGGCGGCAGGCCGACTCCACTGCGACAATCTCACCTTGGTTGCTTTTGCCCCCACGCGGGATATCCAGATCCACGGTAAAACCATCCACATCCTCTCCGCCATCGACTGGCTCCTGTATTGAGATTCACCAGGCGCCCGTCGACGGCCCGATGTGGTAGTCGATCAAACCGTACTGGTCTTTCTCCAGCCGGACGGCGTAGTACTTCTCGCCCGTCATCATCATCCAGCATTTGCGCTTCCTGTCGTACTCAAGGCTGACGATCTCCGGCCGGGGTGTCGTGTTCACCAGGCGGCAGGCGGTATCGTGCACCAGCTTGTGATACTGCTCACCCGAAAGGGAGGCCATCTTGTCCGGTGTGCCAAGGAGCGTCAGGAAGAGCTTCCGCTCGGAATAGACATCGTACGGAAGGCCTATCAGGCTGTCCTTCTTGTCGTACATCTCCTGAAGATCATCACCGAGCTGGTCGCAGACCTTCTCCTTCAGCTCGACGTACCTGTCCGACGTCGACTCCGCCGCCTTTATGTCACTGTCATTCCCCAACATGTCGTAGAGCCCTTCCCAGCCGAACAGCGAAAGGGCGTTGCGGGTCTGCTGCATGTCGCGGTTGCACTTCGCGATATATGTCTCTATGGCCTTGTTCCCATACAGGACCAGGATCGAGTCTATACGTTTATATTCCCTGTTGAAGGCGGCGAGGACGGCATCGTCCCAGAGGTCGTCCGGGACATTCTCCCGGATCCATTCGGACTGGGCCCTCCGGTTGATCGAGAAGAACTTGTCTCCCCAGTACTCCCGGATCTCTTCCCGGGCCACAACGTGGATGGCGCCCGCGCCGAAAAGGGCGACGGACGCGAGGGAATAAAGGACATAGCATACGATGTCCCCGGCCTTCTTGTCGGGGATGGTTGCCGTAAGGATCATATCAAGGATGAATGTCAGGAGCAGCACACCGCCGCCGCACCACAGGAGCCAGAGATAGATGGTCGTCATATTTTTACGGTTTTAGAATTCGGGCAAATATACCCTGCCAAACTGCCGAAACTTAGCAATAAAAATTTTATTTTTTATGCCACTTTTTGGCATTTTTATTTCGTAACTTTGCGGCAGAAACAAAGGATAACGATGGCAAAGAACTACTTCGACCGTTACATCTGGCTGATCGAGACGATCAACCGCCACGGGTACATCACCTACAAGGACATCAGCCGCAAGTGGGCCTTCAGCTCGATGAATACGAAGGGAGAGGATGAACTCCCCCAGCGGACCTTCTTCAACCACATTGATGCGATCCTCAGCATCTTCGGGATCGAGATCAAGTGCAACCGCAACAGGGGCTATTACATCGCCAACAACGATGAATTCGAGGACTCCGGCATCCGCCGGTGGATGCTTGAGTCCCTGTCGCTAAACAATATGCTGACGGAGAGCCGCGATATGCGGGACCGAATCCTCTTCGAGGAAGTTCCTTCCAGCAAGCAGTGGCTCCCGGTCATCGTGAACGCGATGAAAGACGGGAAAACCGTTGAAATGACCTATCAGAGTTTTTCCTCCGACGAGCCCTACACCTTCGAGGCACACCCCTGGTGCCTAAAGCTCTTCAAACAGCGGTGGTACGTACTGGCCCAAAGCGGCCGGCACAAGGAGCCGCGCGTCTACTCCCTGGACCGCATCCACGACGTGTGGGAGACAGAGGGTACGCTGAAGGTCCCGAAGAAGTTCAACGCGCAGGAGTTCTTCAGCCATTTCTTCGGGATCATTGTCGACGAGCGCAAGCCGGTCCGGGTAACGCTGAAAGTGTATGGCAACCAGGTGAAATACTTCCGGTCGCTGCCGCTTCATCATACGCAAAAGGAGGTTGAGACCGCAGACACATACTCCGTCTTCGAGTATTTCCTTGTCCCCACCTTCGATTTCCGGCAGGAGGTCCTCCGCTACGGCCCCGCCGTCGAGGTCCTCGCGCCCAAAGATTTCCGGGAGGAAATCCGCACCGACATTAAAGCTATGTTTGGGCGCTATGACTGATTTCGCGGCGATCGATTTCGAGACGGCGAACGAACAGCCGTGCAGCGTATGCAGCGTCGGGGTGGTCATTGTCCGGAACGGGCAGGTCGTGTACCGTTTCTACAGTCTCATCCATCCCGAGCCGGAGTACTACCAGTGGTTCTGCCAGCGGGTGCACGGGCTCTCGGAGGAGGATACGGATGAAGCGCCTCTCTTCCCGGAGGTCTGGTCACAAATTGAGCCGCTTATCGAAGGACTTCCCCTCGTTGCGCACAACGCGCGATTCGACGAGGGATGCCTGAAGGCCGTTCACCAGGTCTACCGGATGGACTACCCGGACTATATCTTCCACGATACCCTTGCTGCCTCGCGGCGGCATTTCGGCTGCCTTCTTCCCAACCACCAGCTCCAGACGGTCTCCGCCGCCTGCGGCTACGACCTCACCCACCACCACCACGCCCTCGCCGACGCGGAGGCCTGCGCGGCTATAGCGATGCAAATCCTTTAACCGCAAAACATAAACTTTCCTAAGGAAATTCGCCGAAATTGATTATATTTGTAAGTTAAAACAGCTTACAATCAATCAATGCGTAACTGGAAGGCATATCTAGCGGCAATCGGGACGATCATCCTGTGGGGGATGTCGTACATCTGGGCGGACCGGCTGCTGGACCTGAAAATCCCGGTGGAATTCTTCGTGCCGGTAAGGATCCTGCTGGCAGGGACGCTGCTGTACATCCTCAACCGGATCGCCGGATACGACATGCGCATCCGGCGGAAGGACTGGCTCAAGTTCCTGCTGCTGGCCCTTTGCATGCCGTTCGTCTACTTCGTCGCCGAGACATACGGACTCCAGTTCACCGATTCCCCGACACTCACCTCCCTGATTATCGCGACCAATCCGCTGTTCGCGATGGGCGTGGGGATGCTCATCTTCAAGGAAAAATTCAGCCCGGTCAACATCCTCGGCGTGTTCATCACCCTCGGGGGCCTCTGGCTCGTCACCTATACGCGCACCGAGACCGGCCCGCTTTTCTACTGGGGCATCCTGATCCTGTTCATCGCCGTCATGGCGGAAGTCAGCCAGATCGCCTTCACCAAATCCCTGTCCGACACCTACGCGCCCCCGGTGATCGTGATGTACCAGTTCCTGCTGGGCACGGTATTCTTCCTTCCGCTGTTCTTCACGCGGGGGATCGCTTCTTTCGACGCATCCCTCTACCTGACCTGGAAGGTCCTCTACCCGACCCTGGCCCTGGCGCTGCTGTGTTCCGCCACCGCATTCACCATCTGGGCGTACGCGATCAAGCATCTCGGCGTGGCGCATACCAGCGTCTTCCTCGCCGTCTGCCCCCTGCTGACCGCCATCCTGTCCTTCCTCTTCGGGGACGAGCGCCTCACCGCCCTGCAATGGACCGGAATGGCCGTGGCGATGATCGGCATCTACCTTACCCAGCATCTTTCAGAAAAAAAATCCGCATAACCCATGCAGCAACTTCACATACAATCCGAAACCGGCCGCCTGCGGGAAGTCGTCCTGGGACTTCCGTATGCCAACGGCCCCGCACCCAGACTGGACGAAACCTTCGACAGCAAGTCCTACGAGTCGGTCCTGCACGGGGTCTATCCCGCCGAGGCCGACATCGTCCGGGAAATGGAAGCCTTCGAGGGCGTCCTCCGGAAATACGGCGTCACCGTCTACCGGCCCGAACTCGTCCCCGGCTGCAACCAGATCTTCTCGCGGGACGTGGGATTCGTCATCGACGACAAGATCATCGTCTCCAACATCATCCCCGACCGGCAGGAAGAGATCGACGCCTACGAAAACATCTACCGGCAGATCCATTACAAGCAGATCTACAACCTGCCCGAAGCCGTGCACGTGGAGGGCGGGGACGTCATTCTCTACAACGACACCATCTTCCTCGGCCAGTACGCCTTCGAGGATTATCCCGAGGTCAAGACCGCACGGACCAACCGGCTCGCGCTGGATTATCTCCGGATGATCTTCCCCGGCAAGACCATTATCCCGCTCAACCTCCGCAAGAGCGACACCGACCCCTACGAGGGCATCCTGCACCTCGACTGCACCTTCATGCCCGTCGGCCGGGGAAAAGCCATCATCTACCGCAAGGGCTTCCTCAACCCCCGCGACGCCGACCACCTCGTGGAGATGTTCGGCAAGGAGAATGTCTTCGAACTCACGACCGAAGAGATGTACTATATGAATTCCAACATCTTCTCCATTTCGGAGGACGTGGTGGTGACCGAAGAGCACTTCACCCGCCTCAACAACCACCTCCGCAATGCATGGGGAATGACGGTCGAGACGGTTCCCTACCGCGAAATCTCCAAGATGGGCGGCCTGCTGCGCTGCTCCACACTACCCCTGAGACGTGATTAGCATGAAAAAACTGGCAATGGTGGCCTTCGGCGGGAACGCTCTGCTGCGGGCCGGAGAGAAAGGGACCTTCGAGGAGCAGCTGGCCAACGTCGAGCGGACGTGCGGGCAGCTGTGTCACCTCGTGTCCCGGGGATATGACATCGTCATCGGGCACGGCAACGGTCCCCAGGTGGGGAACGGCCTGCTGAGGCAGGAGGCTGGGAAGAAGGTCTTCGGCCTGGAGGCGATGCCGATGGACTTCTGCGGCGCCGAGACGCAGGGCTCGATCGCCTATCTGATCGAGACCGCGCTGGATCGGGTCCTGAGCCGGTCGCAAGACCCGCACCCGGTCGTTTCGCTCGTGACCCGGGTGGAAGTCCGTTCAGACGATCCCGGTTTCCGAAACCCGACGAAGCCCGTGGGACCGTATTACAAGGAGCCCGGAGCGGACGGGGCGACGTACCGGCAGGACCCGGCAGGACGGGGATGGCGGAAGGTGGTCGCATCTCCCGCGCCGGTCCGCATCCTGAACATCGACCTCGTCGAGCGCCTCGCCCGGGAGGGATACATCGTCGTCACCGTGGGCGGAGGCGGCATTCCCGTCGTCCGGGATGCCGACGGAACGCTCCGCGGCGTGGAGGCCGTCATCGACAAGGACCTCGCCAGCGCCCTCGCAGCCGTCACGATGAAGGCGGACGAATTCTACATCCTGACCGACGTCCCCAAAGTCTATATCCATTTCCACTCTCCGGAGCAGCGGGCCCTGGACACGATGACCGTCGCTCAGGCCCGCCAGTACCTCTCAGAAGGCATGTTCGCGGAAGGATCGATGGCGCCGAAAGTCCGCGCCGGCATCTATTTCGTCGAAAGCGGCGGCGGCGCGTGCGTCATCACCGAGGCCTCGGAACTGGGCAATCCCGCCTGCGGAACCCGAATTATACTTTAAAATCATACTGACATGGCATTCAACCTCAGAAACCGCAGTTTTCTCAAACTGCTGGACTTCACTCCCCGGGAAATCAACTTCCTCCTCGACCTTGCCGCCGACCTCAAGAAGGCAAAATATACCGGCACCGAACAGCCCCGCCTCAGGGGAAAGAACATCGCCCTGATCTTCGAGAAGACATCGACCCGCACCCGCTGCGCCTTCGAAGTCGCCGCCCACGACCAGGGCGCGCACGTGACCTACCTCGGGCCGACCGGCTCGCAGATCGGCGTCAAAGAGTCGATGAAAGACACCGCCCGCGTCCTCGGAAGGATGTATGACGGCATCGAATACCGCGGCTTCGCGCAGACGACCGTCGAGGAACTGGCCGAGTATTCCGGTGTCCCCGTGTGGAACGGCCTCACCAACGAATTCCATCCGACGCAGATTCTCGCCGACTTCCTGACGATGCGGGAGCACGCCGGTAAGCCCTTGCAGGAGGTCACTTACGCCTATCTCGGCGACGCCCGTTTCAATATGGGCAACTCGCTGCTGGTCGGCGGCGCCAAGATGGGGATGGACGTCAGGATCGTCGCCCCGAAGGCCCTTCAGCCCGCCGCGGAGCTCGTGGCGAAGTGCCGGGAGATCGCCAGCAAGACCGGCGCCCGGATTACCATCACAGACGATGTCGACGCCGGCGTCAAGGGATGCGACTTCATCTATACGGACGTATGGGTGTCGATGGGAGAGCCCGACGAGGTCTGGAAAGAGCGCATCGCCCTGCTGAAACCCTATCAGGTCAACGCCTCCCTGATGGCGCGCACCGGCAATCCGGACTGCAAGTTCATGCACTGCCTGCCCGCGTACCACAACCTCGAGACCCGGGTCGGCCGGGATGTGCACGAGAAATTCGGCCTCGACGGCGTGGAAGTTACCGAGGATGTGTTCGAAGGCCCGAACAGCATCGTCTTCGACGAAGCCGAGAACCGGATGCACACCATCAAGGCCGTGATGGTCGCAACCCTCGGAGACTGACGGATTTTTCGTATCTTTGCGGACGGAATGCTCCGCAAAGCCCTTTTCATATTGGCGCTTCTGCTACCGGTCGCCTCCCGGGCGGCCGGCGAAACCGCATTGCCACCGGATTCGCTCAAGACGAAGGTGGTCCGGACGGCCCGCAAAGTGGATCATTTCCTGCTGAAGAACCAGCAGAAGCAGACCACCAACACCGACTACATCTTCAAGCCCCAGCAGAAGTGGCTCTTCCGCACCCGGTCCGACCTGGTATTTAACCTCAACGAATTCCACTACGACCACCGGGGAACGCTGCTGGACTATGGGATGGATCTCAAGGCGAAACCTCTTTTCCGACAGCATTTCGGCGTCGGCTACCGCGGGGTCATCCTCGGCTTCGGCATCGCCATTCCCTTCAAGAACAAGGACAAGGAATTCAGTCTGAAAGTGTATGCCAACCGGCTGGGAGGCGAGGTGACTTACGGATCCATCGGATCGTATCAGGGCACGATGGACCTGCTCGGGATGGAATTTGACGTCAAGCCCGGCGACATGCCGAGCCATTATATCCGGGTCGGAGGATATTACGCCTTCAACTGGAAGAAATTCTCGATGCCTGCGGCGATGACCCAGGCTTTCATCCAGCGCAAAAGCGCCGGAAGCCCGCTGGCGACGGTGGGATTCCGCGCCAACTGGGGGGAATATCGGCCGAACAAATCCAGAAACAGGCATTTCTTCTTCGGAATCGGCGGCGGATACGGTTACAACTGGGTTCCTTCCGAGCACTGGCTGCTGCACATTTCGGCCACCGAAACGCTGGGGCTTGTGGGGGTGTCGCGCATCGCGGCATCCAAAGACAACGTGACGAAATTCGGCATGCGTTTCCTCCCGCTTCTGACAGCCGGCAATGCGGCCGTCATATTCTATTACAAGAGATTCTACACAGGGCTGTTCGCGACGGCGGACGTCCTGTTCATCCCCACGCAGGAGAAGCAGCATAAGGGGAAATACTTCTATACGATGAGCCACGTCACCGCGCATCTCACGGTCGGCTTCCGGCTGTAATCCAAAAAAATCGCATTTTTTTCCAACCTTTCGCCCCGGGTTTGCGTTATACGGGTGAACATTTAAAATTGATACGCTATGTTAGAAGACATCTTGGTTCCCCTGGGAATTTGTGTGGCGCTGCCCGTCCTGATTGTCTGGCTGATCGGCCGGGTCCGGCAGAATGAAGTCAACCGCAAGGCGGAGATCATGCTCAAGGCCATCGAGGCCGGCGCGGAGATCAATCCGGACCTGCTGCAGCGGGCGAAGAAGCCGAAAAGTCTCAAAGAGCGCCTGCTCACAAGGCTCACGGCCGGCATCGTCTGCACGCTGATCGGCATCACAATCCTTGTGGCAGGTCTCGTCACGCCGTTGCAAGAGGGTTTTGACGGATCCCGCATGCTCCTGACCTTCCTGGTTGATATCCCCGGTATGATTTTCATCTCCGGCGGCATCGGACTGTTCGTCTACTATTTTGCCGGCAAGAAGATGCTTGCCAAGGAACTCGGGGAAGAGTGACGCGCGAGCAGTTCATCGCCGAAGTCCGGGTGTGTCAGGGATCGCTGCGGCGATTCCTGACATCGCTGTCGTCCGACGCCGCACTTGCCGACGACCTCGCCCAGGAGGCGCTGGTCCGGGCATACGTCAGTTCGGGGCAGTTTACCGGCAACTTCAAGGCCTGGCTGTTCCGCATCGCCTACAACTGCTTCATTGACAATTTACGCAGGGTACCGCAGCACGCCGCCATCGGGCCGGAAGCCCTGGCCGTTCCCGACGGGGCGGCATCGGACGCGGCTTTCCGGCACGAACAGCTACAGAAAGCCCTGATGCTCCTTCCCGAGAAAGAGCGCACCGCCATCGCCCTGCATTATTTCGAAGACCTTCCCCTGAAAGACATCGCCAGCGTGATGCAGATTCCGCTCGGGACCGTCAAGTATCTCCTGTCCGTAGGCAGGAACCACCTTAAAGACCTGATCCGCTTATGAACGACCTCGACCAATTCCTCCGTGACAACCGCCCCGAAATGCCGGCGGAAGGGCAGTTCCTCATCGAAACCAACGCCCGGCTCGCCGCCGTGGAGGGCATCAAGAAGACCGTAGATACGGAGCGCCGGCGTGGCCGGGCCGCCCTCCTGGTGGCCCTCGCGGCCGGCGTCGTGCTCGGATGCCTCGTAACGGCGGTCATCCTGCTGTGCCCCGCGTCGGCCGTACCCGAAAGCGACATCCTCTCCCGCACACACGCATTCCTGCGGGAACACCTCCTGTACCTGCTGGCCCCCACCGCCTGCGCCGCGCTTGCACTGGGCCTCCTCTCCCTCCGCAAACGCTCCGCATTCTAAAGGGGTCCAGCCCGCGGATCGTTCTCAAAAACGGCCCTTTTGAGCCGGGCTACAGATTCTCCGCCTCTTCTACGGCCTTGAAGTAACGGTAGGAGTTGACTTTGAGCTCTCCGACGGCGGGTTCGTCGCAGACGACGATGCCGTTGGGATGGTTCTGCATCCCCGAGAGGGTGCAGTAGTGGCTGATCGGCCCCTCGATGGCGTCTTTGATAGCGCGGGCCTTCTTGCCGCCGAAAGCGAGGATCACGACTTCCTTGGCGCCGAGCACGGTGGCTACGCCCACGGACATCGCCTGGGCCGGCACCTGCTTCCAGTCTCCGCCGAAGAAGCGGGAGTTGACGATGCGGGTGTCGAGGGTCAGCGTGACGACGCGGGTGCGGGACTGCAGCGAGGAGAAGGGCTCGTTGAAGGCGATATGGCCGTCTTCACCGACACCGCCGAGGAACAGGTCGAATCCGCCGGCCGCCTCGATGGCTTTCTCGTAGGCCTCGCATTCGGCCGCCGGGTCGGGGGCGTTGCCGTTGAGGATGTGGATATTCTCGGGCTTCTCATCAATGTGGTCGAAAAGATACTTGTGCATGAAGCTGTGGTAACTCTCGGGATGGTCCTCGGGAAGGCCCACATATTCGTCCATATTGAAAGAAATGACATTCTTGAAGGAGACCTCGCCGGCCTTGACCATACGGATCAGTTCGGCGTAGGTTTCGATGGGAGTTGAACCGGTGCAGAGGCCGATGACAAAGGGTTTACCGGGTTCTTTGGCGGCTTTTTCGTTGATCTTGGCCGCAATGTGGCGGGCCGCCCATAGGGAGGCCTCCGCCGAGGTGTTACGGATGATTACGTTCATTTTATATAAGATTAAAAGAGTTTCAGGAAGACTTCGATGGCCTGATATTCCGCCATGCCGAGTTCGTCATAGAGGCGGGCGGTGTTCTGCGTGCGCTCCTCGGCCCGCTGCCAGAATTCCCTCGGATCGTCACCGGGGAAAGGAACGATGTCCTTCTGGGACAGATGACGGAAGATGGCGTGACGCTTTTTGATCATTTCGTCCGGCGAGAGCGGAACGGCCATGTCCACGCGGCCGAGTTCCCACTCCATCCAGGCGCCGCGGTAGAGCCAGACGTGGGTCTTGCCGATCCAGGGCGCACCTTCTCCGCGCAGTTGCTCCAGTGCCTCCAGAGCGGCCTCGGTGCAGACGCGATGCGTCCCGTGCGGGTCGGCAAGGTCGCCGGCCATAAAGATCATATCCGGCTTGAGCCGCTCCAGCAGGGCCTTGATGATATCGATGTCCGCCTGGCTGCGGGGGAGTTTCTTGACGCCGCCGGACTCATAGAACGGCAGATTGAGGAAGTGCGCGTTGGTCTTGTCGTTGAGCCCGAAGGAGCGGACGGCTCCACGGGCCTCGCTCCGGCGGATGGCGCCCTTGATGTCCAGGAGGGCACGGGGCTCCGGCTCGCCGGGGATCTTGCTGTCCACCAGCGCCTTCACTTCGTCGAACTTGTCGGCGAATCCGAGCTGGTACGCAGCGTCCATATGCTGGAGCACCACGTCGTCGTGCACCGCCACGTTGCCGGAAGTCTCGTAGGCCACGTGGACGTCGTGCCCCTGGCTGACGAGACGGATGAACGTGCCGCCCATCGAGATGACGTCGTCATCCGGATGGGGCGAGAAGATCAGGACGGTCTTCGGATACGGGGCCGCCGGTACGGGCCGCGTGCTGTCGTCGGCATTCGGCTTGCCGCCCGGCCAGCCGGTAATGGTATGTTGAAGGTCGTTGAAGACCTCGATGTTGATCTTGTGATAAGGACCGTAAAGCTCGATCAGTTCGCCCAGGGAATTCTCCAGATAATCCTTCTCCGTGAGTTTCAGAATGGGCTTGTGAACCGTCTGGCAGAGCCATACGACGGCTTTGCGGATAAATTTCTTGTTCCACTCGCAGGGGCCGACCAGCCAGGGCGCCTCGACGCGGGTAAGCATCGCGGCGGAGTTGGTCTCGGCGAAGATGGTCGCATCATCGTGCAGTTGCAGGAAGGAAGCGGGGCAGGACGGGTCGACCGTTCCTTCGGCCACGGCCTTGACGGTCGCCGCCTTGCCTTCGCCCCAGGCCATCAGGATCACCTTCTTGGCGCTCAGCATCGTGCCGAGGCCGATGGTGATGGCCGCGGCGGGCGTGGAGGCCATATCGCCGTTGAAGTTCTTGGCCTGCCGTTTCCGCGACTGATACGACAGCCGGACGGTCCGGGTGCGGCTCTTCTCGGAGGATCCGGCCTCGTTGAATCCGAGCTGCCCCTGCTCGCCCACGCCGATGACCAGCAGGTCGAGGTCGCGGGCAATCTTGTCGTATTCGGCGCAATAGGCGCTGACTTTGTCCTGCGGAACGGTTCCGTCGGGAATGTGGATATTCTCCTGGGGGATGTCGACCTTGTCGAGAAGGGCCTCGTGGAGGCGGAAATTCCGGCTCTGGCGGTCATTCTTCCCGAAGGGGTAATACTCGTCGATGGAGATGACCTCCACGTTCTTGAAGGAGATTTCTCCGTCCGCGTACTTGCGGGAGAGGATGTTATACAGGGAGACGGGGGTCCGGCCGGTCGTGAGGCCGAGGCGGAAAGGACGGTCCGTGCACGCCTTGACGGCCTCGGAGATGATTTCGGCGATCTGCAGGGACGCGGCCGCATCGTCTTCGTAGATTTCGACGCCCACTTTTTCGAAGGAATGCAGGATTCCTTTCGGGAGGTCTTTCTCAATCAGGCCGCCCTCTTTGGGAAGGTTGAATTTCATCATAACTGTCTGTCACTTAAAGAGAATGTATCGCCTTGCGAGAGATCGCCCGTCGTGAGGCCCTTCTTCAGCCAGCGTTTGCGCTGGGCGGCCGTACCGTGGGTGAAAGATTCCTCCACGGCATAGCCCTGGGCCTTTTTCTGCAGGTAATCGTCGCCGATCTTGTCGGCACAGTTGATGGCTTCGTCGATATCGCCGTCCTCCAGGGAGCCGAACATCTGCTTCTCATAGTATCCCCACACGCCGGCGTAAAAGTCAGCCTGCAGTTCGATGCGGACGCTGATCTTGTTGGCATTGGCCTCGCTGGTACGCGACATCTGCTGATGCGCCTGCCCGAGGGTGCCGAGCAGATTCTGCACATGGTGGCCGACTTCGTGGGCGATGACGTAAGCGTATGCGAAATCGCCGTCCGCGCCGAGGGAACGCTTCATCGATGAGAAGAAACTCAGGTCGATGTAGAGTTTCTCGTCCGCCGAGCAGTAGAACGGCCCCATCGCGGCCTGTCCCTGGCCGCAGCTGGTGCTGGTAGAGCCCGTATAAAGCACCAGCGTGGGATTGCGGTACTGGCCGAGGCCGTGCCGCTGGAAATAGCCCGTCCAGACATCCTCCGTGCTGGCGAGGATGATCCGGGAGAAACGGGCGAGCTCCTGCTCTTCGGCGGTGAACTGCGCGTCATTGCCGTCGCCGGACACGACTTCCGTCCCGCCGCCCATACTGGATACATTGTTGATTACGTCACCGAGGTTTCCGCCCATCAGAAGGGTGATGATGCCCACGATGATCACGCCGCCGAGGCCGAGGC
This sequence comes from uncultured Bacteroidales bacterium, assembly GCA_900320545.1. Classification (GTDB taxonomy): domain Bacteria; phylum Bacteroidota; class Bacteroidia; order Bacteroidales; family UBA932; genus Cryptobacteroides. The sequence goes on from ONSU01000004.1 coordinate 48,201, forward strand.
CGGCGATCTTGCCGCCACCGCCCCTGCGGTCTTCCACATTGCTGCTTTCGCGTCTTCCGTCAAGTCTCATAGAAATAACTGATTAATGCATCCACAAATTTATATTTTTTCGCGGAAATCCGCAAGACCCGCAACGTAAGGGTCGTGCACAAAAAGGGCCGTTTTCGAGAACGGCCCGCGGGCCGGACACTTCATTACACCTCCGGGGAGGACGACCTGGAGCGAACGATCCTCCACCCCGCCAGCGCGACGAGGAAGGACATCAGGGGCGAAAGGAGGTTGAAGAAGCAGAAGGGGGCGTAGACCAGGGTCGGGACGGACAGGATGGTGGCCTGGGTGAGCCCGCAGCTGGACCAGGGGAAGAGCGGCGAGGTGACGGTGGCCGAATCTTCGACGCTCCGGCTCAGCAGGCGGCCTTCGTAACCCTCTTTCTCGAAGGACGACCGATAGATGTTCGAGGTGAGGATAATCGCCAGATACTGATCGGACACAATGCCGTTCAGCGCGGTACCGGTGACCACTGTGGATCCTACCAGTCCCGCACGGGTACGGGTAAGCGGGAAGAGAATCCGCGCGAGATCCGCGATCATTCCGCTGGCTTTCATCGCCGCGCCGAAACACATCGCGCACAGGATGAGGAAAACCGTATTGAGCATTCCGACCATCCCCCGGGTCGAGACGAGCTGGTCCACGGCCGGGGAACCGGTCTCCAGCGACACGCTGTCGTAGATCATCCGCACCGTTCCGGAGAAATACAGCCGGGCGCGGGATCCCTCTCCGACGGCACGGCCGATCGTCCGGACGACTTCCGGCTGGAAGATGAGCGCGGCGACAGCGGCGACGAGAACGCCGAACGTGAGGACCACGACGGCGGGCTTCCGGCGGTAAATCAGCCAGGCGGTGGCGGCGGGGACGAGCAGCAGCCAGGGCGTGATGCGGAAGGTGGAGGAAAGCCCTTCGGTGTAGACTTCCATCTGCGAATCCGTCGCCCCGCCGTGCAGGAAACCGAGGACCGTGAAGGCGATCAGCGTGATGACGATCGACGGCACCGTCGTGAAAAGCATATACCGGATATGCTCGAAGAGCCCGACTCCGTTGACCGACGATGCAAGCACGGTCGTATCGGAAAGCGGTGAAATCTTGTCCCCGAAATACGCCCCGGATATGATGGCGCCGGCCGTCATCGCGTCGCTGAATCCCTCCGCCCGGCCGATTCCGATAAGGGCCACGCCGACCGTGGCGATGGTAGTCCAGGAGGATCCCGTCATCACCGATACCACGGCGCAGAGCAGGCAGGAGGTCAGCAGAAACACTTTCGGACTGATGATCTTGATCCCGTAGCAGATGAACGCCGGGACCACGCCGCTCATTGTCCAGGTGCCCGAAATGGCGCCGATCAGCAGGAGGATGAGAATCGCCTGGGACACTTCGCCAAAATTACCGCGTACAGCCTTTTCGAAATCCTTCCAGGGTGTCTTGTACAGCCACGCCGACAATCCGACGCATACCGCCGTCGCCGCAAGAAGCGCGACCTGGGACGCCCCGAGGATGGAATCCACCCCGAAAATCACGATATCCAGCGCGAGCAGCCCCATCAGCACCCCGAGCGGAATCAGGGCGACGAGGGACCTCACGCGGGGGGATGTCTTCCGGGGAGAATCAGCGCTCATCTTCGGGCAGGAGTTTCAAGATCAGATATTCGGAACGGGTGCCGATGCGGAAGCGCGGGCCCCACAGGCCGATTCCCGAACTCACATAGTACTGCGTATTCCCCCGGCGGTGATGTCCCCACGACTTCTCGTAGAGGGCGTCCGTCACCCACGAGAGGGGCCAGACCTGACCGCGGTGTGTGTGGCCGCTGAACTGGAAGTCTACCCCGGCCGCCTCCGCCTCTTCCAGATGATAGGGCTGGTGGTCGAGCAGAATGGTAAAAGAACTGTCCGCGGGAGGGACGAGCGAGGCCAGCGGCTGACGGTGCGGATTGGTCCTGTCGTCGCGGCCGATGACGGTCACCCCCCGGAAGCGGACGAGCGAATCCCGTAGCAGGACGATCTCCGCCTCGCGGAAGAACCGTTCCGAAGCCTCCCTGTCGCTGTAGTACTCGTGGTTACCGAGGACAGAGATTACCGGGGCGGTAAAACGATGGAATTCCCCGGCGTAATCTTCCTCCAGCAGCGGACGGGCGCTCCGGTCGACGATGTCTCCGCCGATGAGGATCAGGTCCGGCTTCTCGGCGTTGATCTTATCCACCCAGCGGGCGAATTCCCGGGAGGAATTGTGGTAGCCGAGATGCAGGTCGCTCACGAGGACGATGGTCAGAGGCCGGTCCAGGGGCTTTTCGGTCCGGATCGTCAGGGTTTCCCGGTACTTGTGGGCATAGTGGATGCGTCCGGCAAGCAGAACGACCGCGAGGATGAGCGCGACGCCTCCTCCGAGGGCCGCATTTCCGTCCAGCATTCCCCGGGGCAATATCCGGCAGAGGGACAGGAGATCCGCCGCCAGGAAGAACATCAGCAGATACAGCATCACGATCCACCACGTATTGCCGACAATATAAAGCGAACGGGCCGCCTTGAGCGAGATCTTCTCTGTAAAGAAGAATCCCGCAAAGGCGAGTCCCATCCAGAAAACGTACAGCGCGGTAACGAAGAGTTTGAACACCCATCCTCCCGGCGTGATGCGCCAGACATGCCAGGCGACAAAGCCCGCCCCCGCCAGCGCGAGAAGAAAGACAAGCAGGAATCCGTAGCGGAACATCTTAATAATAGCCGTCGTTTTTCGTTAAAACCATTCGACCCCTGAAAGATCCAGCTCATTGCCAGGGAGGCCGTGGATGGGCGTAAAGAAGAAGCGGTACTCCTTCAGTTCCTTCGGAATCCGGTTGAGAAAAGAAAGCCGCGGCTCACCATAATCCCCCGAACTCCCGTAAAGGGTCATCGTCCTGTGCACATCATCCCGCTCGTACCATCCCCCGCCGTGCACCTTCCCATACCCTTCCACAAGGTCTTTGTGCTGGCACACCATCCCGTACACGAATGTCCCTGTAAGCGGGGTTTTCGGATGGGAGATGAGAATGAATTTCGGATGCATCGAGTCGTTTCTTTTCTGCAAAGGTACACGAAAAATGCTTAATAATGCAAATATGTGTGAACCGGGAGTCACGTCCCGGCTGTTTTTTTCTTACTGCCCCGGGAAAAGTCCGCCACAAAACCCCGTAAAACGAGCGGAACCTACTCAAAAATGAATAGGTTCCGCCACAAAATGGGTCAAAACGTGCTTTACCTACCCGTGGAGCATCACGGTGAGGCCGGCCATGACGACGGACACCATCGACATCAGCTTGATGAGGATGTTGAGCGAAGGGCCGGAGGTATCCTTGAACGGATCGCCCACGGTGTCGCCCACGACGGTGGCGTGGTGGCTCGGGGAGGCCTTGCCGCCGAAGTTGCCCTCTTCGACATACTTCTTGGCGTTGTCCCAGGCGCCGCCGCTGTTGGCGAGGAACACGGCGAGGACGAAGCCCGCGCCGAGGCCGCCGGCCAGGAGACCGATCACGCCCGCAGGGCCGAGAATGATGCCGACGAGCATCGGAACGACGATCGCGAGGAGCGACGGGAAGATCATCTCGTGCTGGGCCGCCTTCGTGGAGATTCGGACGCAGCTCGTATAATCCGGACGCTGCTTGCCCTCGAGAATGCCCGCGATCTCGCGGAACTGGCGACGGACCTCGACCACCATCTTCTGGGCGGCGCGGCCGACGGCGTTCATCGTGAGACCGCAGAACAGGAAGGCCATCATCGAGCCGATGAAAATGCCCACCAGTACATACGGATTCATCAGGGAGATGTCGTAGTAGTTGACGATGTCCGTGATGGTCGCGGAGACGGTATCCACCGTGCGGTCACCCACCTGCAGGACCGTCTTGCCCACATGGCTGAAGCCGATCTTGATCTCTTCGATATAGGCGGCGAGGAGGGCGAGGGCCGTCAGGGCGGCGGAGCCGATGGCGAAGCCCTTGCCGGTCGCGGCGGTGGTGTTGCCGAGCGAGTCGAGGATATCGGTCTTCTCACGGACGGAAGGGTCGAGTTCGGACATCTGGGCGTTGCCGCCGGCGTTATCGGCGATGGGGCCGTAGGCGTCCGTCGCAAGGGTGATGCCCAGCGTCGAAAGCATGCCGACCGCGGCGATGGAAATGCCGTAGAGGCCGAAGGAAAGCGTCGCCGTCGAGAACTGGAAGTCGGTCGCGAAGCCGTAGGAGAGCAGGATGGCGACGGCGATGGTCACCACGGGAATGGCCGTCGAGATCATACCGAGGCCGACGCCGTTGATGATGACGGTCGCGGGGCCTGTCTGGGCGCTCTCGGCGAGCTTCTGCGTCGGTTTATAGGAGTGCGACGTGTAGTATTCGGTCACCTTTCCGATCACGACGCCGGCCAGCAGGCCGGAGATCACGGACAGGGAGAGTTTCCACCAGTTGGGGAAACCGAGTACGTAGAAGACGCCGAAGCTCAGCAGCGCGATGAGGATGGCGCTGAGGTTGGTGCCGCGGCTCAGGGAGCCGAGGAGGTCTTTCAGGGAAGCGCCTTCCTTGGTGCGGACCACGTAGATGCCGAGGATGGAAAGCACCACGCCGATGGCGGCGATCAGCATCGGAGCCATGATGGCCCGGAGCTGGACGGCGACGCCGTCCTGGAAGAAAGCGGATGCGCCAAGCGCCATCGTAGCGAGGATGGAGCCGCAATAGGATTCGTAAAGGTCGGCGCCCATACCGGCGACGTCACCCACGTTGTCACCCACATTGTCGGCAATGGTGGCCGGGTTGCGGGGATCATCCTCCGGGATGTCCTGCTCGACCTTGCCCACGATGTCGGCACCCACGTCGGCCGCCTTGGTATAGATACCGCCGCCGACACGTGCGAAGAGGGCCTGCGTCGAGGCGCCCATTCCGAAGGTCAGCATCGTGGTAGTAATGACGACCAGCGTCTGGGCATCCGAGGCCTCGTGCACGAATGCGCGGAGAATGAGCCACCAGATCGAGATGTCCAGCAGACCGAGACCGACGACGGTCAGACCCATTACGGCGCCGCTGCGGAAGGCGATCTTAAGGCCGGAATTGAGCGAACGCATCGTTGCATTGGCCGTACGGGCGGAGGCGTAGGTCGCCGTCTTCATCCCGACGAATCCGGCCAGGCCGGAGAAGAAACCGCCGGTCAGGAAGGCGAACGGCACCCACGAATTCTGCACGTGGAACCCGTACGCCAGCACCGCAAAGAGCGCGGCCAGCACGACAAACACGATGATGACGACCTTGTACTGCTGTTTCAGGTAAGCCATCGCACCTTCGCGCACATACTGCGCAATCTCTTTCATCGTTACGGTCCCCTCGCTCTCCTTCATCATCTGACGGAAGAAAATCCACGCGAACAGAAGCGCCACGACCGATGCCGCAGGGACCGCATAAAAAATAATATTCAGATCCATAAACAATAAAAACTAAAATCTATAGGAAAGGCCGAAACCTTCTTGGTTATAGCATACAAAGGTAATAAAAAATTCGGAGAGTGCGCCAATAAAAAAAGCCCGGAGGTCCGGGCTTTATAAAGGGGGCGTCTTCCGACTTACTCAGCGGCAGGCGCTTCGGCTGCGGGCTCCTCGGCGGGTGCCTCCACAGGGGCCTCGACGGGCGCTTCGGCTGCGGGAGCGGCCTCGGCCTTCTTGGCGCGGCTGCGGCGGGTGCCCTTCTTGGCTTCCTTCTTGGCGGTGGAAGCGAGGGCGGCCTCGTTGAAGTCGACGAACTCTACGAGCGCCATCTCGCCGCCGTCACCCTGACGGAAACCGGTATGGAGCACGCGGAGATATCCGCCGGGACGGTCAGCGATCTTGGGAGAGATGGTGCGGAAGAGTTCCGACACGGCATACTTGTCCTTCAGGTAGCTGAAAACGGTCCTGCGGGAATGGGTGGAATCGTCCTTGGACTTGGTGATAAGCGGCTCGACATACTGCTTGAGGGCCTTTGCCTTGGCAACGGTCGTCTCGATCCTCTTGTGAAGGATCAGGGAAGAGGCCATGTTGGCCAGCATCGCCTTGCGGTGACCGCTCTTGCGTCCGAGGTGATTGACTGCTTTATTGTGTCTCATTGCTAAACGTTCTTTTTCTTGGGTTCAATATTATACTTCGTAACATCCATACCGAAGGACAGCTTCCGCTTCTCGACCAGGAGGTCGATCTCACCGAGGGACTTGCGTCCGAAGTTGCGGAACTTCATCAGTTCGGCGCGCGTGTAGGAGACCAGATCGGCGAAGGTGTCGATGTCGGCCGCCTTCAGGCAGTTGAACGCCCTGACGGAAAGGCCCTCGTCGGAAAGCTTGGTGAGGAGCTGGTGGCGCATCCGGAGTTCTTCTTCTCCCAGGGGATTGCGCTCGGTCTCCACCGCGTTGTCGAGCGTGACCTTGCGCTCATCGGTGAAAAGCTTGAAGTGGTAGATCAGAATGGAAGCCGCATCCTGCAGGGCCGCGTCCGGGGAAATGGAACCGTCGGTTTCGATCTCGAGGTTCAGTTTCTCGTAGTCGGTCTTCTGCTCGACACGCCAGGGCTCGCGGGACCAGTTCACCTTGCGGATCGGGGTGTAGATCGCGTCGACGGGAATCGTTCCGATCGGCGTATTCTCATCCCTGAGTTCCTCGGCGGGGACAAAGCCGCGGCCTTTGGTGATGGTGATGGTCATCTCGAGTTTGACGGAAGGTTCGAGCGAGCAGATGTGCTGCTCCGGATTCAACACCTGGAACGAAGACAATCCTTTGTAGATATCCTCAGCGGTAAACTCCTGTTTGCCGCTTACGGTGATGTTTGCTACCTCGCTGTCAACGGTCTCCACCATTCTCTTGAAGCGGACCTGCTTGAGGTTGAGGATGATGTCCTGCATTCCTTCGATGACGCCCGGGATGGTAGTGAACTCGTCGTCCACGCCCGAGATCTTGATCGAAGAAATGGCAAAACCTTCCAGGGACGAAAGCAGAATGCGACGAAGTGCGTTGCCGATCGTCTGCGCGTATCCAGGCTCGAGGGGTCTGAATTCGAAACGGCCGAAGGTATCCGTACTTTCGAGCAAAATGACCTTGTCCGGCTTTTGAAATGCTAAGATTGCCATAATTCTGTGGGTGTTTGGATTTTACTTGGAATAGAGGTCGACGATGAGCTGCTCGTTGATGTTCTCGGGGATGTCCTCACGGGAAGGAACATTGAGATACTTGCCGGCGAGCGTAGTGGTGTCGAATTCGATCCAGGAATACTTGGTCGCGGAGGCGACGCTGTTCTGGATGACCTCAAGGCTCTTGGAACGCTCCCTGACGGCGAAAGCCTGTCCGGGCTTCACCTGTGCGGAAGGGATGTTGCAGATGTCGCCGTCGAGGGTGATGTGACGGTGAAGGACCAGCTGACGGGCCGCGGCGCGGGTCGGAGCGATACCGGCACGGTAGACGAGGTTGTCGAGTCTGGATTCGAGGAGGAAGAGGAGGTTGACACCGGTCTGTCCCTTCATGCGGGAAGCCTTCTCATAGGTGTTGCGGAACTGACGCTCCAGCAGGCCATACATATATTTGACTTTCTGCTTCTCCTTGAGCTGGATGCCGTACTCTTTCTGTTTTTTGCGCTTGGCGGCGAGTCCGTGCTGTCCCGGAGGCGTGTTCCTCTTCTCGAAATATTTGTCCGGCCCGTAGATCGGCTCACCGAACTTGCGGGCGATTCTTGTAGTAGGACCAGTATATCTTGCCATAATACTCTGATTTTAAATGATCCGGAATTAAACTTTACGACGGCCTTTGGGACGGCAGCCATTGTGGGGCATCGGGGTGACGTCGATGATCTCGGTCACGGCGATACCGACATTGCTGATGGTCCTGATGGCGGACTCACGGCCTGCGCCGGGACCCTTGACATACACCTTGACGCGCTTGAGACCGGCGTCGAACGCCTTCTTGGCGGCGTCCTCGGCGGCCATCTGGGCGGCGTACGGAGTATTCTTCTTGGAGCCCCTGAACCCGCACTTACCGGCGGAAGACCAGCTGATAACCTGGCCCTGGGCGTTAGCCAGAGAAACGATGACGTTGTTGAAGGTCGATGAAATATGAGCCTGACCTAAGGCCTCAACCTTGACAACTCTTTTCTTGGTGGTAGTTGTTTTCTTTGCCATAATTCATCAAACTTTATTTGGTTGCTTTCTTCTTGTTCGCAACGGTCTTCTTCTTACCCTTGCGCGTACGGGCGTTGTTCTTGGTGCTCTGGCCGCGTACAGGGAGGCCGATACGGTGACGGATGCCACGATAGCAACCGATGTCCATCAGACGTTTGATGTCCATCTGGACAGAACTGCGGAGCTCACCCTCGATCTTGTACTCGTTGTTGATGAGGTTACGGATGGCCGCGACCTGCGCGTCATCCCAGTCTCCGACCTTGATGTTACGATCGATACCGCACGTGTCCAGGATCTTCTGGGCGCTGCTGCGGCCGATGCCGAAGATATAGGTCAGACCTATCTCTCCCCTTTTGTTGTTCGGTAAATCAACACCGGCGATTCTTGCCATAATTCTATACTAATGCTAAATTGTTATACAACCGATTATCCCTGACGCATTTTGAACTTGGGGTTCTTCTTGCAGATCACATAGAGACGGCCTTTGCGGCGGACGATCTTGCAATCTTCGCTGCGCTTTTTGATGGATGTTTTGACTTTCATTGCTCGAAAATTTTATTTGTATCTGAAAGAAATTCTGCCTTTTGTTAAATCGTACGGTGAGATCTCGACTTTGACTCTGTCGCCGAGGAGGATATGGATGAAGTGCATCCTCATCTTACCGGAAATGTTGCAGAGGAGGACGTGACCGTTTTCCAACTCAACGCGGAACATTGCGTTGGGAAGGGTCTCGATAACCGTTCCATCCTGCTCGATTGCTACTTGTTTGGCCATTGATCTTCGCTTTAAAATTTAACTTGTGAATCTTTCTCTATATAGTCGAAAGTAGAGAGCTGTTCCGCCCGGTCTTTACGGACAACAACCGTAAGTTCGTAATGGGCCGCGTTCCTGCGGTCGGCGGTGTGTACTTCCCAACCATTTTTAGCAACGTACACGCCGCGGCCTCCCGCACAGATCATCGGCTCGATACAGATAGTCATTCCGTCGTAGAGTTTGGCTCCGTGGCCCTGGCGTCCGTAATTCGGGACGCCCGGATCCTCGTGCATTCTCGTTCCGATTCCGTGTCCTTCCAGTTCGCGGACGACGGAGAACCCGAATGACTCGGCATACGATTGCACCGCGTATCCGATATCGCCGGTGCGATGGCCCGCCACAGCCGCCTCGATACCCTTGTACAGGGATGCCTTGGTGACATCCAGGAGCCGGCGGGTTTCCGCATCCACCTCCCCGACGGGGAAAGTGTATGCGGAATCACCGTTGTAGCCCTTGTACAGGGTTCCGCAGTCTACGGACACGATGTCGCCCTCCCTGAGGACATAGTCCGACGGAAAGCCGTGGACGACGACGTCGTTGACCGAGATGCAGAGCGCTGCGGGGAAACCATCATAACCCTTGAAGCTGGGGATGGCGCCGTGATCGCGGATAAAGGTCTCCGCCACCCTACTCAACTCGAGAGTTGTCACACCAGGGGCGACGAGTTTACCGACCTCCGCGAGCGTACGGGACACCAGATCTCCGTTGATGCGGAGAAGCTCTATTTCCTCAGCTGTTCTGGGTCTGAACATATCCTGCTTCCTCTTATATCAATATTACATACCGGAACGGCCGGAAAGGCGGCCGGTCTTCATCAGTCCGTCATAGTGACGCATAAGGAGATACCCCTCGATCTGCTGCAGCGTATCGAGGACCACGCCCACGGTAATGAGGAGCGAGGTGCCGCCGAAGAAGCTGGCAAACTGATTGTTGATGCCGAATGCGCGGGCGAAGGCCGGGAGGATGGCGATGAATGCCAGGAAGATGGAACCCGGGAGGGTCACCTTCGACATGATGTCATCCAGATATTCGACAGTCTTCTTGCCGGGCTTCACGCCGGGGATGAATCCGCCTTCCTTCTTCATATGCTCGGCCATCATCGTAGGATTGACGGTCACAGCGGTGTAGAAGTAGGTGAAAACAACCACCAGAAGTCCGAAGACGAGGTTGTACCAGAAGCCGGTATAGTCGCTCATCACGGATGCGAATCCACGGGTCGCCTCCCAGCGGGAGAACAGAATCGGGAACATCATCAGCGCCTGGGCGAAGATGATCGGCATAACGCCGGCCGCATTGATCTTGAGGGGGATATACTGGCGGACACCACCGTACTGACGGTTGCCGATCACGCGCTTGGCATACTGCACGGGCACGCGGCGGACAGCCTGGACGAGAGCGATGGCGGCGATCAGGACGAAGAACCATACGACGAGCTCGACAATCAGCAGGAGCGGGCCGCCGACACCGTTGCCGGTGAACTTGGCGCCGAACTCCGCCACGAGGGCGTACGGCAGACGGGCGACGATACCGATCATGATGATGATGGAGATACCGTTGCCGATACCGCGGTCCGTAATCCGCTCACCCAGCCACATCACGAACATCGAACCGGCCATCAGGATGATGGTGGAGATGAGGTTGAAGGCGAAGCCGCTCCAGGGGGCGACCACCGCGTTGGCGGGGATCATACCGGTCACATAGGCCGGGCCCTGGATGCAGAGAATCAGGATGGTGAGATACCTCGTGATCTGATTCATCTTCCTGCGGCCGCTCTCGCCTTCCTGCTGGAGTTTGCGGAAGTACGGAACGAAGATACCGAGAAGCTGCACCACGATGGATGCCGAGATGTACGGCATCACACCGAGGGCGAAGACAGAGGCATTGCCGAACGCGCCGCCGGAGAACATGTTCAGGAGGCCTACCAGACCTTCCTGGGTGCTGCTCTGCAGATCGGCGAGCCGTCCGGGATCTATGCCGGGGAGAACGATGAAGCATCCCAGACGATAGATCAGGATCAGGAGGAAGGTATAACCGATCCGAGTCCTGAGCTCCTCTATCTTGTAGATATTCTTGATTGTCTGAATAAACTTCTTCATCGCGTTTATTACTCGATTACAGTTGTTTTGCCTCCGGCGGCTTCGATCTTCGCGATCGCGCTCTTGGAGAATGCGTGTGCGGTCACCTCGAGGGCGGCGGTGATGTCACCGTTGCCGAGGACCTTCACGAGCTGGCCACCTTTGGTGTAACCGGCGGCGGCGAGGACCTCGAGGTCGATCACCTTGGTGCCGGCGGCCTCTGCGAGGGCCTGCAGGGCGGCGACGTTGACGGCCTGGTATTCAACCCGGGTGGGGTTCTTGAAGCCGAACTTGGGAAGACGCCGCTGAATAGGCATCTGACCGCCTTCGTAACCGATCTTGTGCTCGTAACCGGCACGGGCCTGTGCACCTTTGGTACCACGGGTGGCGGTACCGCCTTTGCCGGAGCCCTGGCCGCGGCCGACGCGCTTGCTGTTGTGGGTGGAACCCTTGGCGGGTTTGAGATTTTCAAGTTTCATCTTGCTTTCCTCCTTAGTCAATTTCCTCAACCTTAACGAGGTGATGAACCTTCTCGAGCTGGCCGAGCGTAATGGGGGTCTTCTCCACCTCAACTGTCTGATGCATCCTGCGGAGTCCGAGGGCGCGGAGATTGGCGATCTGGCGGCGGGTTTCGCCGTTCTTGGAGATCACCTGGGTAATTCTGAGTTTTGCCATATCCGTATCCTTTTATCCGTTAAACACTTTGCTCATGGGAATGCCGCGCAGGCCGGCGACGGTGTAGGCGTCACGCATTTCCGTAAGGGCGGCGATCGTGGCCTTCACAAGGTTGTGAGGGTTCGAGGAGCCCTTGCTCTTCGCGAGAACGTTCTGGACACCGGCCGACTCGAAGACGGCACGCATAGCACCACCGGCCTTGACACCGGTACCGGGAGCCGCGGGTTTCATGAACACGCGGGCACCGCCGAAGGAAGCCTCCTGCTCGTGCGGGATGGTGGTGTTGATGATGGGAACCTTCACCAGGTTCTTCTTCGCATCCTCCACACCCTTCGCGATCGCGGCAGTGACTTCATTGGCCTTACCGAGACCATAGCCGACGACACCATTCTCGTCTCCGACGACGACGATGGCGGCGAAGCGGAAGTGACGGCCACCCTTGGTAACCTTCGTAACCCTGTTGATGGCTACGAGTCTGTCCTTCAGGTCGAGGTCAGACGTCTTAACTCTTTGTACGTTTGAATTTGCCATAGTCTTATTCCATTAGAAATCAAGGCCGCCTTCACGGGCAGCGTCTGCCAAACTTTTCACTCTGCCGTGGAAGAGGTAACCGCCGCGGTCGAAAGCGACCTTCGCGATACCGGCTTCCTTCGCGCGCTCCGCGATCGCCTTGCCGACGATGGCGGCCGCTTCGATTCCGCTCTTGCCCTTGCACTCGGCGGCAAGCGCCTTGTCGTTGGAAGAGGCGGCGACGAGGGTCTTGCCCTCGAGGTCATTGATGACCTGCACATAGATCTGCTTGTTGCTGCGGAAAACGACCATACGAGGCCTCTCGGCAGTTCCGTTTACGTGCTTGCGAATCCTGTAGTGGATCCTTCTTCTTCTTGCAATTCTACTTAATGCCATAATTGAGTCCTCCTAATTATTTAGCCGCTGCAGTTTTGCCGGCCTTGCGACGCAGGGTCTCGCCGACGAACTTGATACCCTTGCCCTTGTACGGCTCGGGACGGCGGAATGAACGGATCTTGGCCGCAACCTGACCGACAAGCTGCTTGTCGGCGCTCTTCAGCACCAGGAGCGGGTTCTCACCCTTGCGGACCTGAGGAGTCTCGGCGGTGATCTCCTTCGGAAGGAGGATCTGGATGTCGTGGGAATAGCCGAGGGACAGCGAAATCGTCTGGCCCTGGACCGCGACACGGTAACCGACGCCGACGAATTCCTGCTTGATGGTGAAGCCTTCGCTCACGCCGACCACCATGTTGTGGACGAGCGCGCGGTAGAGGCCGTGCATCGAGCGGAAACGCGGGAGATCGCTCGGGCGGGTGAATTTTATCTCATTCCCCTCAACGGTGACGGTGATGTCCGGGTCAACCTTCTGGCTGAGCTCACCGAGGGGGCCTTTCACCTTCACCACGTTGCCGTCGAGGACCTGGACGGTCACTCCGGCCGGAAGGTTTACAGGTAATTTACCGATTCGTGACATTGTAACTTTGTTTTAGATTAGTAAACATAACATATTACTTCACCGCCGACGCCGAGTTCCTTGGCTTCCTTGTCGGTGATGACGCCCTTGGACGTGGAGAGAATGGCGATGCCGAGGCCGTTGAGGACGCGGGGCATGTTCTTCACGTCAGCGTATTTCCGCAGACCGGGAGTCGAAACGCGGACGATCTTCTTGATGGCCGCGGTCTTGGTCTGGGGATGATACTTCAGCGCGATTTTGATGGTGTTGGCAGGCTCGCCCTCGACCACTTTGTAGCTGAGGATGTAGCCTTTCTCGAAGAGGATCTTGGTGAGGGCGACCTTCATGTTGGAAGAAGGGCACTCGACGATCTTCTTTCCCGCCATATAGGCGTTGCGGATTCGAGTCAGATAATCTGCAATGGGATCAGTCATTTTTTTGTCGTTTTGTGGACCGGCGCCGTAGCGCCCGATATCCGATTGTTGTTAAATAATTATTACCAGGACGCTTTCTTCACTCCGGGAAGCAGCCCGGCGGAGGCCATCTCACGGAACTGGATACGGCTGAGGCCGAAATCTCTCATATATCCCTTGGGACGACCGGTGATGGAGCAACGGTTGTGGAGGCGGACAGGGCTCGCATTCTTGGGGAGCTTGTCCAGAGCGGCATAGTCGCCGGCCTCTTTGAGGGCCTGCCTTTTGGCTGCATACTTGGCAACCAGTTTCGCGCGCTTGACCTCGCGGGCTTTCATTGATTCTTTTGCCATCTTGTATCGATTAATTGTTATGTTTCTTGAACGGAAGACCGAACTCCTTCAGAAGGGCGTGGGCCTCTTCGTCGGTGCGGGCCGTAGTAACGAACGTAATCTCAAGACCGTGGATGCGCGGGTTCTTGTCGATGTCGATCTCGGGGAAGATGATCTGCTCCTTGATACCGAGGGTGTAGTTGCCCTGGCCGTCCATCTTCTCGGAAATACCGTTGAAGTCGCGGATACGCGGGAGGGCGACACGGATGAGCCTCTCGAGGAATTCGTACATCTTGACGTTGCGGAGGGTCACCTTGGCGCCGATGGCCATACCCTTACGGAGCTTGAAGTTGGAGATATCCTTCCGGGAGGAAGTGATGACCGCCTTCTGACCGGCGATGACGGAGAGTTCCTCGGCGGCTTCCTCGACCATCTTGTGGTCCTGGGTGGCGTCGCCGACACCTTCGTTGATGTTGATCTTGACGAGGCGGGGAACCTGCATCACGGTAGTATAGGAGAACTGCTTCATCAGAGCGGGAACGATCTCCTCGTTGTAGACCTTCTTGAGGGAAGGGACATATCCTGCGGGAAGCGCCTGGGCCTCTGCGGGTTTTGCGTTTTTCTTTGCCATAATTACTTGATCTCCTCTCCGGATTTACGGGCGAAACGAATCTTCTTTCCATCCTCGATCCTGTGACCGACCTTGACCGGCTTGCCGGTGGAGTCCATCAGCTGGACATTGGAAATGTGGATACCCGCCTCGCGTTTAACAATAGCGCCCTGGGGATGCTGGGAGTTGGGTTTGGTATGCTTGGACACCATATTGACACCCTCTACGATGACGCGGTCTTTCTCACGGAGCACCTCGAGGACCTTACCGGTCTTGCCTTTGTCGTTGCCGGCGTTGACATACACGGTGTCGCCTTTCTTGATATTGAACTTTTTCATAATCTCGTGCTTTTTAGAGGACCTCCGGTGCCAGTGAAACAATCTTCATATAGTTCTCACGCAGCTCACGGGCGACGGGACCGAAAATACGGGTTCCGCGAAGCTCGCCGGCATTGTTGAGGAGGACACAGGCGTTGTCATCGAAACGGATGTAGCTTCCGTCCGGCCTGCGGATTTCTTTCTTGGTGCGAACGATCACGGCGCGGGATACCGTACCTTTCTTGGCATCACCGCCGGAAATGGCGCTCTTGACGGTCACGACGATCTTGTCGCCGACCGTGGCATAACGATGGTGGGTACCGCCCAGCACGCGGATGCAAAGGACCTCCTTCGCGCCGCTGTTGTCGGCCACCTGTAAACGTGTTTCCTGCTGTATCATGGTACTACTTGGCTTTTTCTACGATTTCTACTAATCTCCACCTCTTGGTCTTGCTCAGGGGACGGGTTTCCATAATGCGGACGGTATCGCCCTCTCCGCACTCGTTCTTGTCGTCCTGGGCGGTGAATTTGGTGGTCTTCTTGACGAACTTGCCGTACAGGGGGTGCTTCTCGCGGCTCTCGACGGCCACGACGATGGTCTTGTCGTTCTTGGCGCTGACCACGACACCTTGTCTTTCCTTACGAAGATTTCTTTCCATAATTATTACTGCTGATTTTCTTTCTCCGCAAGAATCGTGATCATACGAGCGATATCCTGACGGGTCTTCTTGAACTTGGACGTATCCTCCAGCGGAGAGATAGCGTGGTTGAGCTTCATCGTATCGAGGTTGTGTTTCTCGACCTCAATGCGGTCGCGGAGATCCGCAATCGACATTTCGCGGGCTTCTGATACTTTCATCTTGATTCCTCCACTGATTTATTCTTCAACATAATCCCTGCGGACGACGAACTTGGTCGCGACGGGAAGTTTGTGGGATGCCAGGCGCATTGCCTCCTTGGCGATGGCGAGCGAAACGCCCTCGGCCTCGAAGAGGATACGACCGGGAGTGACGGGAGCGACGAATCCCTGGGGATCGCCCTTACCCTTACCCATACGGGTATCGAGCGGCTTCTTGGTGAACGGCTTCACAGGGAAGATCCTGATCCAGATCTGGCCTTCACGGTTCATACGGCGCGAAATAGCCTGACGGGCCGCCTCTATCTGCTGAGCAGTAAGCCAACAATTTTCAAGGGTCTTGAGTCCGAAAGAACCGAATGCGAGCTGGTTGCCCCTGCCGGAGTTGCCCTTCATGCGGTTTTTCTGTTCCCTTCTGTACTTTGTTCTCTTAGGTTGTAACATTGCTGCAAACTTTAAAAATTTCCTAATTTGTCCCTAAATCATTGAGGCTCAACTGGTTGGGTATATTTAGCCCCAATTTTGGGATTGCAAAGTTAGTCAATTTTTCTGAAAAACAAAACTTTTTTCAAATATTTTTCACAATTTTCGACCGCGAGTTTGAATACCTAACTTATTGAAGTTTCAACGAATTACGCAACAAAGCAAAATTTTTTTACTCTGTTTTTCGACCGGAGGCATTGCACCTCCGGGAAACCCGCCATTCCGGACGGCGGGGAAATTGAAAATTGCTATCTTTGTAGACTGTATGCCGAAGAAACTCGCATATCTGCTGATCCTGCTGCTGGTGACGTCGGCGGCAGAGGCCTTCGCGCAGAACCACGTGGAGCGGGCGATGCAACGGGCCAGGCAGCAGCGGGAGGCGATGGCGAGCCGCCAGATCTTCAACGACAGGAGCGTCGCCCGGAGCGGCTATCTCGCCTATCGCGTGGAGAACGGCGACACCGTCTATTTCGACACCATCGACCCGGTCTGGATATTCGCGCGCGGGAATAAAAAGAATAAGAACTGGAAGAAATACTACCGCCTCGTGTACAACTTCGCCAAGGTCTATCCCTTCGCCCGGGCCGCCGCGATCGTCGACCACCTCGCCGACAGCACCATCGCCGCCAACAAGATGACGCGGGGCCAGAAAGACAAATTCGTCGGCGCGGTCCAGAAACAGCTGTTCGCCGACTTCGAGAAAACCGCCCGCAACATGACCATCTCCCAGGGCGCCCTGATGCTCAAGCTCATCGACCGCGAGAGCGAAAAGACCGGCTACCAGATCATCAAGGACTACAAGAGCGGCATCGCCGCAGGATTCTGGCAGGGCATCGCCAGGATGTTCGACAACTCCCTCAAGACCGAATACGACGCCGAGGGGCAGGACAAAGACATCGAAGAACTGGTAGAAAGGTGGAACAACGGCACCTTCCCCGCCCTGTACTGGTCCATCTTCTTCGAGAATCCGCCCGAAGTCCCCATCCCCGAACACTACTTCGAGGGCGACCTCGGCGTGGAAGTCAAGATCAAAAACAGGAAAAAGAAATAGTCCCCGCTATCTCAGCCAGGTGAACGAGGACGTCTCGCCGTCGAGCCGGAGGGCGGAGGAGCCGTCCATCCAGTCTTTGAGGATCAGGAGGCGGGCGCCGGAGGGAAGTGGTGTGTCGACTTCGCAGTGATAGTGGCCGAAGATGAAGGCGTCGACCGGGCGGTCTTTTCCGCGCCCGGCCTGGAATGACTCGCAGAACTGCCAGAGCGGTTCGCTTTCGCCCTTGAAGACATACTCCTTACCGCGAGCGAGGCGGTTGTGGCGCGACCAGCCGTTGCCGAAGGCGAAGGCGATACGCGGATGCAGCGAGGAGAAGAGAACCTGCAGGAAACGACAGTGGAAGATCGCCCGGAGGATCTTGTATCCGTCCTTGACGGGGCCGAGACCGTCTCCGTGTCCGAGGCAGAGCGTCAGGGGGCCGACGGAGACCACACAGGGCTGCTTCAGCTTCGCCATTCCGAGCTCTTCGAAGTAACGATAGGTCCACACGTCGTGGTTTCCCTGGAAGAAATACACCTTGACGCCCGCGTCCATCAGGGCGGTCAGCGCAGAGAAAACCCGCACATAGCCCTTCGGCACGACATCCTTGTATTCATACCAGAAATCCCAGATGTCGCCGAGCAGGTACAGCGCCTCCGTCTCCTCCGCGGGGATACCCTTCAGGAATGACACGAAACGCGCCTCCCGGGCGGCGGGATCCTTCACGTCCAGCCCCAGGTGCACGTCGGCGGCGAAATATGTCAGATGGCGCGGCATCAGGCGAAGATGAACAGGAGAATGGAAACAAGGGCGCAGTAGGCCGCGAACCACATCAGCTTGGCCTTCCGCACGATGGCGATCATCACCTTGCAGGCGAACAGGCCGGAAGCGAAAGCGGCGAGCGCGCCGAGGACGAGCGCCAGGGCGCCGACGCCTTCACCGAAGGCCGCGTGGCCGGTGGCCATCTTCAGCAGATCGAGCGACTGCTCCCCGATGATCGGAACAAGGACCATCAGGAACGAGAACTGGGCCATATCGGGCCGCTTTGCCCCGCAGAGAAGGCCGGTCGCGATGGTGGAGCCGCTGCGGGACACGCCGGGAATCACCGAGAACGCCTGGGCGAGGCCGACGACGAACGCCTGCCAGTACGAGATCCCGTTCCTGGCGTCCTTCGCCGCAGGCACCCTGAACCACTTGCCCGCACCGTCCGACACCAGCAGCAGGGAGGCCGTGACGAGCAGGCCGACGGCCACGTTGCGGAGCGTCCCGTCAAAGAGCGCGTCCACATAGTCCTTCAGGAGGAAGCCGACAAGGGCCACGGGAATCATCGAGACGAGGATCTTGCAGACATAGTCGGTCTCGTCGTTGTATCTGAATTTGAAAAAGCCCCTGAGCAGTTTCCAGATCACACCCCAGAACACCACGATGGTCGCCAGGACCGTCGCGAAATGCACCGCGACCGTGAAATCCAGGAACCCCTCGGCGTCGACGCCCAGCAGTTCCTTGAAAATCATCAGATGCCCGCTGGAAGAGACGGGAAGGAACTCGGTCAGCCCCTGGACGAGACCGAGCAGAAGAGACTGCCACCAGTTCATTGTCCGTCCTTTTTAGGGCGGGCGCCCATAATCGAGATGATGACGACCGCGATCCCGCAGACGATCACGAGCGGAGCCGCCACCAGGCGCCTGAAATCAAACATCGCGTAATTGAACACGGCCGGATCGTCGCTGCCGCCGCCGGTCATCAGGATCAGCCCGGCCGCCATCACCAGGACGCCGGCGATCATCAGCCGGATGCCCTTGGCGGTCATCGCCATCTTGTCTTCCTTCTTGGTTTCCATATTACGAATACAATTCTTCATTTGACATATCGATCATCTTGCCCGCCACGAGGAAAGCGCTGCCCACGCAGAGGAGGATGCCGGCGGCGAGGACAGTGAGGGCCACGACCGCCAGGATTTCCCGGGAGAAGATCTCCAGGACGGGGGCGAACTCCCGGTCGAAGAGATACAGGCCGGCGGCGAGGACCGCCAGGGCGATGAGCGCCGCCACAGTGCCCTGCAGGGCCGCCCGGCCCATGAAAGGCCGGCGGATGAATCCCCGCGTAGCCCCGACGAGCCGCATCGTATGCACCGAGAAACGCTTGGAGAACATGCTCAGCCGGACCGTATTGCCGATGAGCACCACGGAGATGAAGATCAGCAGGCCGATCAGAATGGCCGAGACAAGGGTGATCCGGCCGAGATTCTCGTTCAGACTGTCCACGAGCGACTCCTGATAGACCACTTCGTCCACCAGCGGAGAGGCCTTCAGGACCTCGCCCACCCGCTTCAGGCTGTCGGGCGACACATATTCCGCATGGAGGCATACGTCGAGGGAGACCGGCACGGGCGCGACGGCGAAGGCGTCCATAAAGTCCTCGCCGAGGAGTTCCTGCATCTCCCGGATGCCCTGCTCGCGGGAGATGTACTCCGTCGTACGGACGTAAGGGAGGGAATCCAGCACCGCCTGATAGCCCTTCGCCGCCTCTTCGGAGACGTTTTCCTTCAGGATGACGGACACTTGCATCCGCTCCTTGAACCAGTCTCCGACGGACTTGGCGTTCAGAAGGACGAGCATCGCCGCGCCCAGCAGCACAAGCACCAGCGAGATGCTGATGACGGTCGAAACCCGGGAGCCCCACAGGCGCCTCCGGAGGGTTTTGTTCTCTTTTTTTCGCGTTGCCATACTCCAAAAATCCTTCAAAGGTAGTAATTTTTGCATTTTTATCGTTATCTTTGTAGAATAAAATGAATTATTATGGATAATTCCGCGCAAAAAGTCCTATTCGTCAATTCGGAGATCTTCCCGTATCTCCCGGAAAACCATATTTCCCGGATCGGCCGCTATCTTCCGCAGGGCATCCAGGAAAAGAAGAAAGAGATCCGCGCCTTTATGCCGCGCTACGGATGCATCGGCGACAGGACCCACCAGCTTCACGAAGTCATCCGCCTTTCCGGAATGAATATCATCATCGATGACGTCGACCGCCCGCTGGTCATCAAGGTCGGCTCCATCGCCGCCGCCAGGATCCAGGTCTACTTCATCGACAACGAGGATTATTTCCGTCGCAAGCACGTCTACTTCGACGGCAAGGGCAAATTCTTCAAGGACAACGGCGAGAGGGCCGTCTTCTTCGCCCGCGGGGTGATGGAGACCGTCAAGAAACTCCGCTGGGCGCCGGACATCATCCACTGCCACGGCTGGATTTCTCACCTCCTTCCGCTCTATCTGAAGAAGGCCTACAAGGACGACCCCATCTTCTCGCAGAGCAAGATCGTCCTGTCGCTCTACGGCGACACACCGACGGAGAAGTTCAGCAAGACCTTCCACCAGACGGCCCTTTTCGGCGCCATCAAGCCCAAGGACACCCTCCTCGGCCCCGATGCGAGCGGCCTTGACCTCGCCCGCGTCGCCGTCCGCTATTCCGACGGCGTCATCCTCGGCTCCGAAGACGTCCACCCCGACCTCGCCCGCTTCGCCGGCAGGATGGACATCCCGATTCTCAACTACGACGCCGCATCCTTCGAGGACGGCAGTTACATTGACGCGTACAACGCATTTTACGATAAACTGTAATGAACTTGAAACAATTCACGGCGGCACTCCTTGCCGTGGCGCTGGCGGTTCCCTCCTGTGTCAACGTCAACGAGGAACTCGGCAGCGACAACCTCGATAAAGAGTATCTGATCGATATCTACTCCGTCGACATTCCCCTGACGGAAACCCGCCTCCAGATGGCCGACAGCATCTCGGGATACTCCACTTCCCGCCTGACGGTCGGCGCCGTCCGCGACGACGTCTTCGGCGAGACCGTCCGGGGCTCGGCCTTCACGCTGGTTCCCGCCCTCGACACCATCGACTTCGGCAAAGACCCCGTCGTCAGGCGCTTCCACATCGCATTCGCGCAGGATACCATCTCCGCGCCGACCGAAAGCGACCGCTACATCCTCCAGAACGTGGACGTCTACGCGCTCACCAAGCCGATGAACCCCGCCAAGAGCGGCACCAACGACCCCCTTTCCTTTGACGAGAGCAAGCGGATTTCCAGCGGCATACCCGTCTACGCGGGGAGCGACTCGCTCAGTTTCGACTTTACCAAAGAATTCGCGATGAGCTACATCGAGGGCATCCGCAGGGTGGCCCGCGACGGCAAGATCCTCATCACGCGGGAAGGCGCGCAGCCCGGCGACACCGTTTCGATGGAAGACTACACGGCCGAGCTGCCGGGCGTCTATGTCCGCATCAAGCCGGGCGCGGGCAACGGCGGCCGCATCAATATGTTCAAGCTCTCCAGCATGACCCTGGTCACGGATCAGAGCAGGACCTATTATGACCGCAACAATAACATCGCCGTTCTCCGCATCAATTCGGAATACGACGGCGTCCGCAAGGATACGGCCTTCCTCTTCTACCCCGGCCAGTCCGCGTTCGTCGACGAGGTCGAGGCGGTCGTCAACAGCACGAAATTCACCCAGTACGCCTTCAACTACACAGGCCAGTCCACCAGGGACCGCGAGGGCGTGGCGACGGGCGATCTGCTGGTCGAAGGCGGAGGCGGGCTCAAACCCGTCATCCAGGCCTCCGAGCTGCGGGAAAAGGTCCTTCAGGACATCCTGACCCGCGACGGCAATCCCGACAAGGCCATCATCAACCTCGCCACCATCTACCTTCCCTTCGAGGAGCCGGCCGATTACCGGGATCTCGACCTCTATCCCACGACGCTGAGTCCGACCTGCCAGACCCTGACAAAGTCCGAGGACGGCACCGTCAGGAGCACGTTCAACGGCCTCCCGGATGCGGCGGCCGACGTGGAGAACCAGGGCGGCATCAACCGTTCCCTCCTCCAGTATCAGCCCGACATCACCTGGCACCTGTCTAAGATTCTCCAGCTGGACGAATCCGAACTCGCGGCGGATCCCGACCTCATCCACAACTACGACATCTGGCTCTTCACGATCCACGACGAAATCGTCGAATCCTCCGCCACCTCCTCCTACGACCAGGACTATCTCCAGCAGATGCTGCTCTACCAGTACCTCAACAACATCTACGGCGGATACGGAGGGTATGGCGGATATGGTTACGGCGGCTACGGATACGGCGGATATGGCTACGGATACGACAGTTACGGGTACTCGAACTATATGAACATGTACCTGCTGTCTTCAATGTTCGCGTCCTCGGGCACCACCTCCACCACGACCCAGACCCTCGACAAAGACCGCTATTACAAGGGCATCCTCAACGGGCCCGCCGCGGCGCGCCACCCGCACCTGAAAGTGACGTATTCGCTGCCGAAGGAATAACGACGGCGCGACAGCGTGACAAAAAAAGCGGCAACCGTAAGTTGTCGCTTTTTTATTTGGGAGGTCAAGACGGAATTACTCGGTACCGAGCTTCTCCTCTACCTTGGCGATCGCATCGGCCACGGTGGCGATGTTGTTGGTCTCGTCATCGGGAATCTTGATTCCGAAAACGCGCTCAAACTCCATGAGGAGCTCGACGGTATCCAGGGAGTCGGCGCCAAGATCATTGGTGAAGTTGGCGGCCTCGGTCACATTGGACTCTTCGACACCCAGTTTGTCAACGATGATGTCTTTGACCTTCTTAACGATTTCTTCGTGAGTCATGATGAATAATTTTATGTTTTTTACTTTTTACAGATGTCAAATAAACGCACAAAGGTAATCAAACTTTCTTTTGTTTGCAACTCAACCGCGCATTTTTGATGATTTTCGGCCCAGTTTGAGCCAGATACGGAGGCCGTTGAGGGAATTGAGGAGGTAAAAACAGTACTTCGCGATCATCACCGGAGCATAGGATCCTGCACCGAAGGCCACGGCCCGGTTGACCCAGAGGGCGATGGAAAACACATTCACCAGATTCCAGATAAACCACGAATCGGCGAAGGCCAGCGACAGGAGAATCTGTCCGGCGATATTGAGCACCATCACGGTCGCGTCGAGGGCGATCTTGCCGTGCTCCACCGGCACGCCGGGGCCGAGGCGGCGGACATCGATCCACCAGAGCAGGGCGTATACGGCGGCGATTCCCACGAGGACACCTCCCGCCACCAGGGCCCATTGCCATCCCTTCAGGCGGCGCACTTCCGGGGTCTCCCCCTTCCCGGCACCGCGCTTCTTCCACTGCCAGATCCCCACGAACTGCATCGGAAGGAAATACAGCATGTGCAGGAGGAACTGCCCGATGTTGCCGCTGTCGTAATTGGTATAGGCGCAGATGCTGACGTTCACCACTCCGAAAAGGAAGTTCCAGATGAGGCCGTTCGCGGAGAGGACGCTGCAGAACACGCCCATCACGGCACCCAGGGTCACGATCGCGAGTTTGAGGATGTCGGCTTCGGGCTCGCTCATCTTGAGGGCGTTGATGACGACGGCGAGGGTGATCATCCCGATGAGGATGAACAGGTTGAAGATCCGGTTGAATTTTTTCTCAGTCATGGGCGTTCAGGGCTTGGTGGATACGGGCGGCGAGTTTCGGCCCGACCTGCGCGGAGATGTCCTCCACGGTCGCCGCGGCAATCCGCGCCACGCTGCCGAAATGCAGCAGCAGCCGCTGCTGCGTCTTCTCGCCCACGCCGGGGATATCGCTGAGGGCGGAGTGGATCTGCCCCTTGCTGCGGAGGTTCCGGTGGAAGGTGATGCCGAAGCGGTGCGCCTCGTCGCGGATCCGCTGCAGAACCTTGAGCGCCTGCGAGTTGCGGTCGATGAAGAGCGGATAGGGATCGCCCACCCGGATGACTTCCTCCAGCCGCTTGGCGAGACCGACGACGGTCAGCCGGCCGGTCAGGTCGAGTTCCGCGAGCGCCTGATAGGCCGCGTCGAGCTGCCCCTTGCCGCCGTCGATGACGATCAGTTGCGGCAGGTCGTCCGGCACCTCGGCGAGCATCCGGGAATAGCGGCGGTTGACGACCTCCTTCATCGAGGCGAAGTCGTTGGCCCCGATGACGGTCTTGATCTTGAACTTCCGGTAGTCCTTCTTGGACGGCTCCGCGTTTCGGAACACCACGCAGGACGCCACGGGATTGGTTCCCTGGATGTTGGAGTTGTCGAAACACTCGATGTGGACCGGAGATGCCGTCATCCCGAGGGCCTTCCGGAGCTCCTCCACCACACCGGCGCGGAATTCGTCCGGGTTGGTATGCTCCTCCGTCTTGAGACTGTGGAACTGATATTCACGGGCGTTCTTGGCGCTGAGTTCCAGCAGGGCGAGCTTGTCCCCCTTCCGGGGAATGCGGAACGTGACCCCCTCCAGCTCCACATCCGGCAGGAACGGCACGACGACCTCTTTCGACAGGGCGCCGAACTTGGATTCGATCTCCGCGATGAACGCGCTCAGCACCGCTTCCCGGCTCTCCTCGATGTGCGGCTTGAAGCCCAGATTGAGACTCTGGATGATGGCGCCGCCCCGGATGCGGAGGAAATTCCCGTAGGCGTCCGTCCCGGAGAAGACCAGCGAAAAGACATCGGCGTCCACGTCGGCCGAAGAGGTGATGACGGACTTGGCGTAATGCTTCCGGATGCGCTCCATCCGGTCCTTCTGCACCTGCGCCTCCTCGAAATCGAGGCGGCCGGCGGCTTCCTGCATCCGGTCGCGGCACTGCTGGACGACCGTCCCGCCCCGGCCGGAGAGGATGTGCACGATCTCGGCGATATTGGAGTCGTATTCCGCCTTGGAGATACCCCCGACGCAGCAGCCCTTACAGCGGCCGAGATGGAAGTCGAGGCAGGGGCGGAATTTCTTTTTGAGGATGGCCTCGGAGGTGATTTTTAGTTTGCAGGTCCGCAGCGGATACACGTCGGCGAAGAATTCCAGCAGGGCCCGGGCGTGCAGGACCGAACTGTAGGGCCCGAAATAACGGTTGCCGCCGGAGCGCTCGATGCGTCGCGTCAGGAACACCCGGGGGAAGTCCTCCCCGCTGATGCAGATCCATGGATAGGTCTTGGAATCCTTCAGGAGGATGTTGTAGCGGGGTTTGTACTGCTTGATGAGGTTGTTCTCCAGGAGGAGGGCGTCCGCCTCGGAATCCACCACGCTGTACTCGGCGTCGGCGATCTTGCTCACCAGGATGCGGGTCTTGGCCGTAAGACGCTCCGCCGGGACGAAATACTGCGCGACCCGCTTGTGGAGGTCCTTGGCCTTCCCGACATAGATCACCTTGCCCTCGGCGTCATAATAGCGGTAGACACCGGGACTGTGGGGGAAGAGGGCTATTTTCTCCCGGAGGGTCACTGGAGGAATTTCGCGAGGGTCTCCTCGATCTCGGCGCCGCGGAAGCCGCGCGCGAGAATGGTGCCGTCGGGGGCGAAAAGGATCAGATGCGGAATGGTATTGATGCCGTAGAGTTCCCCGGGCTTCGTGCCGGCGCCGATGAGACTGTTCCAGACGATGCCGAGGTCGACGGCCGCCACGGCGGAATCGTCCGGATCGTCATTCAGGGCGACGCTCACCACGTCGAAGTTGTCGCCGATATGGGCTTCGTAGGCGGCCTTGATGTAGGGAACCTCCGCCCGACACGGGCCGCACCAGGAGGCCCAGAAGTCGAGAAGGATGAATTTACCCTTCCCCACATAGTCGGAGAGATGGACCCTGGTGCCTTCAAGATTGTTCGGATCGAGCGACGCCTCGAAGTCGAAGAAGCGGCCGCCGGGCGAAGTGGCGCCGGCCGAAGAGAGCTGGTCCAGCAGGAGCTTGACGTCCTTACGGGCCTTGATCTCCGGCGAAAGGCCCTGCAGGAGGGCCGGGAAGTCCTGGTCCATTTCGGAGGACATCAGCACGTAGACCGCGATGACGTTGTCGGAATTCTCACGGATCGCATTGACATTCAGGTCTTTGATCTTCGGCTTGTAGGGCTCGAGCAGTTCGGCGGCCTTCGCCATCATCTCGGCTTCGGTGAACTCGTCCGGGTCGTACTGCGGCATCTCCGCCATCACTTCCATCTGGATGTCCATCATCGCCTTCATATAGTTGTTCAGGCGGCCCGTGAGTCCGATCTCGCCGCCGGGAGCGGCGACCAGTTTCGGATTCTCCTCCGCCTTGAGCGAGAGGGTCAGTGCGCTCCCGTCGGAGACGAAGGGCGTCTGGAAGTACGGAGTCGCCAGAATGCCCAACTTGGTAATGTCCACAGGGACCTCGATCTTGTAAGCCCCGCTGACGGTATCCACAGGCATGCTCACGAGCAGCGAATCCTCGAAGAACACCGACAGGGTATCGATAAACTGGTAATCGAGCGGCAGCGTCCCGGAAATCACGGTCTTCTTCCCGCCCGGACCGCACGCAACGGCAAGCACTATCGCCGCGGCCGATAAGATGTTTCTAAGTTTCATTCCTGTAAATGATGATGCAATTTGTTGGAATGACAAATTTAGGGGATTTCTCCCGAAATTGCAACTGCACCACCGGGAGGCCCGAATCCCCCTTTTGCCCCGCCCCCCTCTCCCGGTCTCCGTCCCGGCCGGGTGTCGATAACCCTCCGAAAGGTCGGATGGTTGTCGACGATTTCGACCTTTTTCGTCGATAACCCTCCAGATGCCCGGAGGGTTGTCGACAGTGAGAGAGTTTATTCCTTTGATAGCATCGCGGAGACATCGCGTGGCCTGAGGCCAAGAACCCGGGCCAACTGGCCGACATCCGAGCCGCTTCGACGGGACAATTCGTACACCAGTCGCTGAAGTTCCGCTTCTTCAAGCTCTATGATCTCGGACTTGCGGAACAAAGAGAGACAGATATCCTTTGCGAACAGGACAAGACTTTGGTCCTTGAACGAAGGTAACATTGCCTTTCGCTCCTCCAAAATCCGCCTGGCCTTGGAAGAATTGCGCAAAAAGAACGACATCCGATTGGGCGTCCTATACAATGCCTCAACCTTACTCCAACAGACATACGACTCGGGAAGGATATACCCGTCTTCTCCCAAGATGCAGTCTTCGCCCGCCGGAAGAATACTATGCAACACCCGGGACCGTTCGCGGACACTCAGTTCACTTACCTTCCGCCCGGATGTTCTGCGGGAAGAAAAGTAGCAGCATCCCGACCCCCAGGGGTATCCCTCCGCAGCCAGACAGATATTGGCGACAACCGGATTCATAAGTACATAGGCAATTACACATTCCAATCCTTCCCTCAGAGAGGATATTTCCCTGCAGTCCAATGCGTTCTCTCGCAGAAACCGGGATGTACCGTACTTCCTGCGCATATACTTTGAATACAAAAGTTTGAACATGGAGTAGAACTCCTTCATCTGATGTTCGTCTCCCATCAGCACAAAATGCACGTGATTGGACATCAGAACAAATGCAATTACAAACACGTGGCAGCGTAGCGCCGCAATAGGAACGAAATTCATTCCCGACTTGAAATCCTCATCGTCCCTGAACCAGATCCTGTCCTCCAGATGGGAGGAACTTAGAAAATAATACTTCATCCTATCACGTTTTTTTGAGACAAACCTACTGAAATTGAAGCACTCTTCCCACTCAGAATCAAAAAAAGGGAAAAGATTTTGAAGAATCTTTCACTTTTGATGTAATTCTTTCATTTTTTGAGCTTTTTTTTCATTCAGCTTTCAACTTTTTCAATACCTTTTTCGGCACTGTAACTTTCCTCCGCAGTGTCGATAACCCTCCGAAGGGACGGAGGGTTGTCGACGATTTCGGCCTTTTTCGTCGATAACCCTCCAGATGCCCGGAGGGTTGTCGACAGTACCAAAGTGCGGCCCCGAAAGGGGGTCGCACTTAGTGGAGAGTGGCAGCGAAGGCTGAGCGACGAGGCCGGGCAGGACTGCGGGCGCAACGGCTATGCTGCGGTAGCGGCGGGAGCTTCGGCGGGCGCAACGGCTATGCTGCGGTAGGGGTGTGCACCGGCTATGCAGCGTCGGGGGCGGGAGCGTCGGCGGGCGCAGCGGCCTCGGCGGGAATCTCGGCGGGGGCGGCGGGGGCGGCGGGGGCAGGGTCAACGACCTCCTCGGCGGGCTTGTGGTAAGGGTGGCCCGGGATGCGGTCGGTGAAGTAGCAGAAGGCGGCGGCGCCGAGCAGGAGGATGACCAGGGTCCAGAGGATGCGGCGGCACCAGGCGCGGCGGCGGGCCTTCTTGTCGACGGCTGTGAGTTTCGGGTACTGCGCGAGCGAGGTGAGCGTGCGGCCGAACTTGACGCGGACGAGGGACTTGGCGTTGATGGCCCAGCCGTTGGCGTTCAGGAGCGGGCCCAGATCGCGACGGCGGAGTTTCCGCCAGGCGATGAACATGGCCGGGCCGGAGATCACGAGCATGATCGCCAGAATGACCAGCAGGACCTTCCAGGGACCGATCGAAACCGCCCCCTTCACGAGCGAGGCGAGGGCCGATCCGAGGAAGCCGAGCGCCATGCCGATGGCGGCGAAGATGCCGGCGAACTTGGCGATGTCGAAACTCGACTTGACGGCTGCGCCCGCCTCTTTCGGCTGGGCGGCGGCGCTGTCGGCCGTCGCGGTCATATCCGCGAACGCCTTGTCGTTCTTCTCCGTCGCGCTCTTGTTGATCTTCTCGTTGATCCACTTGCCGACCTTACGGTAGGGATCCCAGAAGGCCTGGCGTACGCTGAGCGGATTGTCGATGATATTCACGACCACGGCATCCCAGTCGACGTTGTCCCGGTCATAGAACACGGCGTTCTTGCCGACACGCAGGCCGTCGATATCCCCTGCCGTCAGCACGGCGGCGATATTCATCGAGGCCGCCTTGACCTTGGAATGGCAGGCGCAGATGAGGATATACATCCCGCTGTAGCCGGAGAGTTCACTGACCTTGCCCATATCCGCGATGCGGACGCAGAGCTCGGTGCAGCGCTGGTCGATATAGAGCCGGCCGGCCTGGAAGATGGCCTTCTTGTCTTTCTTCTTGCTGTAGAAGTCCGTGAAGGACACATAGTTGTTGAGATACTTGAAGAAATCCCGGTAGAGATGCGTAAGTTTATCGACCTTCTCGATCGAAAGGGCCTCCGCCTCCAGGGCCTTGTCGGCCTCGATGACGGCGAGCAGGTCGGCCTTGCGGTCTTCCTTCAGGATGGTGCCGACGGCCTCTTCGCCGAGGGACTCCACCGCGTCGCCCTTCTTCTCGCCCAGCCAGGCGGCGTAGGCACCGAAAGAAGCGACCACCTCATTCCACTGGGCCTCGGTAATGGCCTCCGCCTTCGGGAATTTCTTATCCAGAATCAGGCTCTTCAGCGAGGCGAATGCACCCTGCCAGGCCGGGTTGATGCCGACCCCGAGCGGGAGCAGGCCTTCGGCCGAAGGGCGGGCCAGCGGGCTTGACTCGATCTCGGCGACACCGCCGCTCAGGTCAGACCCGCTCACGGCGAGAATCTTCTCGGTGGAGATATCCACGGCCTCAGACAGATTGCCGTCGAAGCCGATGAGCTTGCAGCGCATGAAGTAGTCGGCAATCTTGGCCTTGAGGGCATTGCAGGCATCATAGGCGGCCGCGGTATCATCCCCGTACGGGAAGATCTCGGCGGCGCCGTCCGCTGCGGCCTTCCGCCAGGCGGCGAAGTCGGCGCAGGCGGCGTAGAACGCCTCGATATGGTCAGCCGTGACGCCCTCGACGCCGCTCCGGTCGGTCGCGCTGCCGATGAGCTTCACGATGTTCTCAATCAGCTCTTTCAGTTTCTCGTCATCGGTGGAAGCCGGCGTGATGATGCCGTCACCGTTGAATTTCGTATCGGCGAAGATTTTCACCTTGTCGACCGTATCCTCAACGGCGATTTCTTCCTTCTCCAGGCCCAGGTTGGACAGAATCTGCTTCGCGGATCCCTGCAGCGTCGCGCCTTCCTCATCCTCGGTATTGAAGGCCGAGAGCGGAATGACAGACTCCCCCTTGAGGAGCATGTCGGGTTCCTTCAAGACCTTCGTGAGCCACTGCGCGGCAGCGATAACCTCATCGACGCGGATCTTGCCGTCGCCATCGGTATCGAGGTAACGAAGCGTCGCCTCGTCAAATTCCAGTCCCGTCACCGGGCAGCTGAGCACCGTCCAAAGCTTGCGGTCGAGCTCTCCAAGATGCGCGATGTCCTTCCCGCTCTGAATCTTCACGCGGACCTGCCCCCCGACGGAAGCGAACGTCCACTTGTAGCCGTTCTGTTTTTTCTTTTTGCACATAAGATATAAGGTTTTTGAATTTTCGCAGTAACTTACAAATATAAGAAATCTCCCGTCATTCCCGGCCTGAAGGGGAATCTTTTTACAAATAATTCCGTATTTTTGCATCGATTCCGATTGATGACAGAGTTTTGCTTATGAAACGTTCCCTGCTCCTGGCTCTTCTGGTCTGCGCCTTCCTGGCGCCTTCTTGCAAAAAACACACATATACGCCCGAAGAGGAAGAAGATCCGACACAGGAGGAGACCCCCTCAACTCCCGAAGAGCCCACGCCCCCTCTCTGTACCATTACGCTGGGGGAGCCTGATTTCTCCGATGAATCATACGTTACCCTGACCGCAGAGGTTGATTATGAGGAAGGAGCGGCCTTTGACCGGGCCTGTCTTTATTACAACGAAAGCCTGACGGACAAGGAAAACCTTGTCAAGAGCGGCACATACGAGACTGTCTTCAGCAACGATGGAGGCTCTTCACTTTATGCACACCTGTGGGATCTGCCGTCCGAAAAAGGAATCAATTATATCTTTGTCGTTACACTGGAGGACAGCTTTAAGAAGGTGGTTTCAGAAGTGGGGCATTTCACATCCCCGTACAAGGAACCGGAAACGATAGGCTCCGTCGAATTCCACGGAGCCACCCGGGTTGAAAGCCACTCGGCACAACTGCTTGGCTCGCTCAGTACCAAATATTATGATTTCACCGGACGCACCTGCGGCTTCCTGGTCAGTGAAACGGCAGATAACCTGACGGCACTTTCCACCTCCGGAAAGAAGTACCCGGCTCCCGAGATCCTGCAGTTAGGGCAATTTTACTCCACGTTGAACGACCTCGAGCCGGCGACCACCTACTACTACATCCCTTACGTAGAGTGGCTCGGAGAATATGCCTACGGCACGGAAGTCCGCAGCTTCACCACCCCGGATATCCTGTTTGCCCTCGTCACAAAAGACCCCGAAAACATAACGGCTTCCTCCGCTACCCTGGGCGGCAAACTGACGGTCGCCCGGAATGAAACGGTTCCCGTCTCCGGTACCGGCATCCTCTGGAAGGAAGGCCTCTGTGACCAGCAGTCCCTAATTTCCGACGGGTCATTCGTCTCCGCCGGGCGTAATTCAGACGGAGAATTTGCAGCCGCTTTGTCCGGATTGAAACCGGGGACCAGATACTCTTATATGTCCTGCGCGACGATTGACGGGAAAAGACGGGTTGGAGAGGTCCGGCAAGTTACGATTCCGAATCCTTCCGTCGCCTACGGGACGGGGGAAGCCGTCCGGGTGACGACCCAATCGGCCCTCCTTACCGGATGGGTCAGTGACCCCAATAATTTCCGGCATATCGCCTTCCAGATCAGCCAGACACCGGAGTTTGATCCGTCTTCATCCCCCGACTGGAACAATATCTCCTCCGAATCCCTACCGGGCTCGGGGATAAAAAAAGTCCAGGCTCTGGCCGAAGGCCTCAATCCCGGGACAACCTACTATTTCAAGATATTTGTTATAGATGGATCTCAACAGTTTCAGGGAGAAACACATAGTTTTGTCGCCAAAGACAACGACACCCTCGCCGCCCCTGTCGATATGGGACTCCCTTCCGGAACAAAATGGTCCAGTGTCAATCTCGGACAAACGCAGCCGTACCAACAGTCCCCCTTCTTCTGCTGGGGAGAAACCTATACCAAAGACTATTTCTTCATCAACAACTACAGGTGGAAGGATTACGCCGATATGAATCTCACAAAATACTGCACGGATTCCTCCAAGGGGCACAATGGCTTTACGGACGGTAAAACCATACTGGACGCCGAAGACGACCCCTCGAGCGTTTTTCTAGGAGGGAAATGGCATACCCCGACGCAGGAGCAGTGGCGGGAACTTATGTTTAACGAGAATATGGAATGGGGGGCAACAGTATATAACAGTACCCCCTGCTGGAAAGTCTCCAGCAAGATTACGTTGAATACTCTCTACATTCCGAAAGCTACCGGAAAAGAATTTGACATCGTTTTCTACGGCCTTTACTGGAGCTGCGAACTGGATCCCGCAGACAACGATCAGGCGAAATGCGCCTATCTTAAAGATCCCTATGGCATTTACCAGGAAAACGAGGTCTTGCGGTCCTATTTCCGTACCACAGGCGCCTCCATCCGCCCGGTCTGCAACGAATAATCTCTCTGGTTGGGAATTCCATAAAAAAGGCTCCGCCCAATGGACGGAGCCTTTGAAAACTACAGAGGTAGATATCGACTAATTCTGATAGGCACCCGGCCACCAGGGGGCGGTGCGGGCAACGCCGCGGCCGTCCTGGCCAATGGCACCAATCTCAACAAGCCAATTGTAGAAGTCGAGACCAATATTGGTGACATCCGTGTGGACGGAATCCGTCTCGGGATAGCCCGTCTTCATCGCACTCTCGACATCAGCCTGCGCAGCGGCCGTGAAGCCGGAAAGGCTGTTCGTCCACTGATAGACGCCATACTTGTCGGAAGCATTCCATACCTCGGAATAACTGCCTCCGAGGGAAGCATCGCTCTGGCCGATCAGGTCTGTCGTCGCAAGCGTCGGGCTTTCCGGAGCCGCCGTGAAACTGTAGACATTGTGCCCAAGATCGTTGAAAATGCCGGCCGACTTCAGCACAAAGATGTTGTCCGCCGTATTGCGGTTGATGAAGATGTTGTTGCAGACCGTCGCCTTGCGCGAGCCGTTGGCGCGAAGGACTGCCGTGACATTATCATCCACCACCGTCGTGTTGACAACCAGCCATCCACCGTCGGAGTTCAGGGAGATATTGCTGCCCGGGTTGGCGTTGGTACACTTGTTCCCGTACAGCGTGCAGTTGTTCAGGCAGGCGTTGTTGTTGCCGTTGTGGAGCGCGACACCCCATCCGCCGGAGTTCGTCGTGTAGTTGTTGTAGAAGGTAACCTGATTCATATAGATCAGTGCGTTGGCGCCACCCTGAATCATACCGCCGCTGGCCGCATAGTTGTTCTTGATGACACAGCGGTTCATCTTGAGGCGGGTACTGGCATTGAGGCCGAAGAGACCGCCGCGGTAGCGTGAATGGTTGCCGTCAAACTCACAATCCGTGTAAGACACGGCGGCATTGCCCTGGACGCGCATCACGGCGCCGAACGCATTGCCGCTACCGTTGATATAGTTCTCCTTGAACGAGCAGCCCGTGGCTTCCAGCGTAGGATCTTTCCCGTCCTTGGAATCCAGATAAATAACGCCACCGTTGCGGACGGTGCTTCCGGAAACGACGTGATTGTCAGAGAAGGAACATCCGTCCAGATAGAGGGCGCCATATTCCAGGGTTATACAACCGCCGTTACCGTTGTCGCACCAGTTGCCGGAGATCGTGCAATCCTTCATCCGGGCCGTCGCCACAGTATTGACGTGCAGGACGCCCGATCCATTATAGGCGGTATTCTGCGTAAAGGTGCACCGCTCAAACTCGGCCGTACCGGAGCCGCCGAGACGTGCCGCGCCGCCGTGGAAGTTGCCGGAAGTGCCATCCTTGCTCCCGCCCGACTTTCCGATATTCTTGTCGAACTTGCAGTCCGTGAACTTGCAGACGCTTGCAGCTACGGGTTCGAGATTGAGAGCATTGCCGTTGCGGCCGCGACAGGCCGTAAACTCGGAGTGATCGACGACAAGGGAAGAGGATTCCTTCACCGAGATGGCGCCGCCGTTGGAATAGTTGACGGTCGAGCCGTCTTCCTGGCCCGCTTCGCAGCCGTCGAACTTCGCATAGCTGATCGTGGCAGCGGCCGAGGATGACAGATAGATGGCGCCGCCGTTGGCGTGCTGATTGCCCGGAGCAAGGGTTTTTTCACCGGTGAAAGTCACCAAAGACCCGGATGTTCCCGCAACGGTGACTTTACCCAGGCTGTGGATGGAGGCGCCGTGGAAGTATGCCGTATTGTCGATGAATGACGTACCGGCACCAACAGTCAGCTGGGCGTCCTTGTCCGTAACGGCGATGGCACCACCGGCGCCGTTCGTGGCCTTGTTGGCCTCGAGCACGCAATCATTGAGCGTACAGACCGACTCGGAAGTCCTGAGGAGGATGGCGCCGCCTGCGGTATTGCCGGAGACCGCCGTCTTGCTCTCTCCCTGACCCGCCAGAGCCTGATCGCCATAGCTGGCGGTATTGCCGGTGAAGGAGCAGCTCGTAAAGGTGATATTGCCCTTCTCGATACTGATGGCGCCGGCCCGGGGAGCGGAATTGCCTACGAAATCGCAGCCCGTGAACAGGGTCTCCGCCGAGCCGTTGGTATGGAAGGCGCCGCCGCCCCAGCTGCCGGCCGTATTGTTCTTGAAGATGCAGTTAAGGAAGGTTACGTCCGTCGAACCGCCGTTCTGGGCGGCGCCGGAGGTATTGTAGGAACTGTTGTTCTCGAACTTGCAATTCTTGATTTCTGCACTGGCTCCCGCATTGATATGAAGGGCCGGGGAATTCCGGGCATAATTTTCCGCGAAGTAGCAATCCTCGATGGACGCGGATGCATTCTTGCCCAAGGTAATCGAGGCTCCGGTATGGTCATCCGTGTTGCGGTTGTTCGTAAAGCGGCAGTCGGTCACCGTAACCAAAGCGGCAGAGCCGTCCGCGGCCGCCACATACAAGGCACCTGCATTCTCGGAGTCCACGCTGACATCTTTGAAGGTGATCCCGTTGAAGAGCAAAGTGGCTTGACTTCCGATTCCAAAAATCCCGGTCTCACTGCCGCCGGAGAAAGCGGTGACGTTCTCAGCCGCGTCGCGGCCGGTCTGTGCCGTTCCGTGAAGGTTCTCGGGATAGCCGCCGAGGAAGGTCATTCCAATGGGCCCGGACGCATTTTCAAAGTCAATGGTAATCTTGTCGAGCCCTTCGGCGAGATAATAGGTGCCCGCGGCGAAGTGGAAGGTGACGCCGTCAAAAGCATCCGCACGGGCGGAAGCACCGCCGAGCAGCATCCGAAGGCCCTCTGCATTCATCGCGTTATCCCAATTCTCGCCGCTCTGGTTGCCGGCACCGGAGACGCTAATGAAATAATCGGAGAATACCTCCACGCCACCGTCGGAAGTCAACTTGATCGTGTTGAGCTTGCCACCTTTGAGGGCCGTCGCCTGCGGGACTTCGAAGGACTTGCTGTACTCTTTCGCGTCGTCGTCGACCACCTTCACTGTGAGCGTCTGGCCCGCCTCGAGGGGCACGTCAATCGCGGAAATGTTCATATAGGCCGTCAGGACCTGGCCGGAGGCGGACACATCCACATTCTCCAGTGCCACGGCGATCCTGTCCGTCTTCACAGTGCCCATATTGTTGGCATTGAAAATGGCTGAAGAGGCTACCAGGGCGGCTTCCTTGACCACACTGACCTCGCCGGGCAGCGACACGACGAGTTTCAGCACGCCGTTCTGGAGGAAGTCGCCGCCGTGAGCGGCCGCCCATTCCTCGGTAAAGGCCACCTCCTCATACGTATCCACGCCGGAAATCAGGGCGTTGTAGGTAAGGTGGTCGGAATTGCCGTTACCGTTCTGGGTCTGATTGGCATAACTCCGGGCCCCGAGGGCTTCCTTTGTCTCGAAAGAGCCGGGATAGAGAATGGTGAAGGTGCTACCCTCAACCGGGTTGCCGGTAAATTCGGCGCTGTGGCCGGAGAATCCGTCCGCGATGGAATAGAGCTCGGAGGTCTCACCGATAACACGGAGGGCATCACCCTCCTGCCAGGCAAGGGCCATTCCGTTGCCGGAAGGGGCCTGATCGGTCAGGGAAACTTTGGTAAGCGCATCGGGAATGGTGACCCGAATCACATTGGAGCCGGGTTCAGGACCGGGTTTCACGGGTTCCTGGGTCTCCTTGTTGCAGGCGGCGAAAACAGCCGCGGCCGCCATCAAAGAAGCGGCAAGATACATCATCCTTCTCATGGCTGTTCCTCCTCGTCAAAAATTACATTCTCACCGAAATCGGCGAGAGCCGACGCCAGGAACATACGCTCCGGGCAAGTCGTTTTGCAGCGAACTGCAGGGGTTACATAAGATTTTTTCATACTATAATGAACATTAGTTATTTCTGATAAGCACCCGGCCACCAGGCATCGCCGCGGGCGGTGCCGAGGGCATCCTTGCCAAGGGCGCCGATTTCACTCAGCCAGGCGTAATAGAACTCACCGAGGGTGTTGTCGCCGATGTAGGCATTGAACTCGTTGTACTTCATATTGAGACTCTCCTTGACTGCCGTCTCAAACCCTGCAGGTGTAATCTTCGTGAAAGACTCCGCCGGGCCGTTCCAGGTATAAACATTATTTTCCGTGTCGAAGGTACTGGTTCCGAGGCTCGCCAAAGTAGCGTCATAGATATTTCCGGATTCGGTCAGATTGACATCCGTCCCGTCGATGGCCGGCCCCATAATGTTATTATACGCATAGAGCGGGCACTTCATCTTGTCGAACGGACCGAAGACGAGCGGATTCTCGACGGTCGAGGTGTTGATGATGAGCGAATTGGCCAGCAGCACGGAAGCGTTGTTGGAAGCATCCGTATTGCGGACGGCAACCAGGTCGGCCGCCCCGATGAGCGT
This sequence comes from uncultured Bacteroidales bacterium, assembly GCA_900320545.1. Lineage (GTDB taxonomy): Bacteria > Bacteroidota > Bacteroidia > Bacteroidales > UBA932 > Cryptobacteroides. The sequence goes on from ONSU01000004.1 coordinate 85,205, forward strand.
CGAGTTGGTGAAGATAATGAGGCCGTCATTATTCAGCAGGACGCCGTTGCCGCCTTCCTGCTGACGCTCGTTGCCGTAAATCGTACAGTTGTTGAAGCAGGCGATGCCCGGGTTGCCGCCGTGGAGGATGAAGCCCCACTGGTTGGTGCGCATCGTATTGTTATAGAAGACGCAGTTATTGAAGAAACCGATGGCCCCCTGCTTGTTGCTCTTGCTGCCGTTGGCCTGGATGAGGCCGCGGTCGGAGGCGCGGTTGCCGATGAACTTGGTGTTGTTGCACTTGAACCAGCCGCCGGAGGCCTCTCCGGAGCCGCCTGCCTGCAGGAATATCAGCGCGCCCGTCACGGCCTCGCAGTCCTCGAAGACACAGTTATCAATGGTGAAATCAGCCTGCTGGACGGAGATGATGCCCGCACCCTTGTTGGTGCTGGAAGCCATCGGGGTCACCGTGCTCGCCTTGCAGGAATGGAACCGGCATCCTTCGACGGTAACGACGGCATCCACGGCATTGGCGTGAATTGCACCGCCGTTCCCTTTTTCCGTCTCGGTATAGCATCCCTCGAACAGGCAGTTTTTGTAAATCTGGGTTCCCTTGGAATTGTTTGCCGCGCCGCCGGTATTGAGCGAATGACTCTTGAAGGTGCAGCCGGTAAACGTCACATGGGCCGCATCATTGTCGGTATAGACAGAGCCGCCGTTCCGGGCATAATTCCCGGTACCGAACTCGCAGTCCGTCGCCACGACCGTTCCCTTGGAGCAGCGGATGGCACCGCCGCTGTTGCTGGCCGTAGCGGTCTTGTTGTTGTCGAAGAAGGTGCCCTCGAGCGTGAGCGTCGCATCGCCCGAGCCGCCGGCCGCGACATGGATGCCGCCGCCGTTATCTGATCCGCGGTATCCGTTTGCAATCGTCATACCCTTGATGGTAAGGTTGGTCTGATTGCCCAGGAGAAGGACACGGTACTGTCCGTCGCCGCTCAGGATGGCGTCCTTCGAGCCGACGAAGGTCAGGTCCACCTGCTTGGAATAGCCGTTGTACTCGATCTTGAGGCCATTCTCATTCTCCGCATCCGGAAGCACATACGTACCGTCCGCAAAGTGGAAGGTCGCGCCGTCCAGTTTTGCGGCGTTGGCGTCGGAAGTCGCCTGGCCGGAAGGATTACTCTCGCCGGTCACAACTGTCCGAAGGAGCGACTTGAGTTGATTGACGTCGATCGCGTTGTCGGCATCGACACCGGTCTTCTCGCCCGCTCCCGTCACGCTGACATAATAGTCGGTAAGGATGGTCACGACCTCGGGCTCCAGACGGATGATGCTGAGTTTGCCGCCCTGCATCACGACATCGTTCTCCACCGTGAAACTCTGGCTGTAGACATTGTCATCCGCCGCGGTCACCTTCACGGTGAGTTCCAGCCCGGCGGCAAGGGCGATGTCCTGCGCAGGCACGTTCAGATAGGCCGTCAGGATCTGTCCGGAGGCGGATACGTCCACATCCGACAGGCTCAGGGCCAGGGAAGCGCTCTTCACGGCGCCGGCATTGTCGAGACAGAAGATCTCAGTGGGTGCCTCGAGCGCAACACTCTTCACCGCCGCATATTCGGAAGGAAGGGTCACGACCATCTTGAGCACACCGCACTGATGAAGGGCGCCGCCGTGGGCGGTCGCCCAGTCCGGGCTGAAGGCGACTTTGTCATAGGCGTCCACCCCGGTCAGCCAGGTGTGATACACGAGGTGGTCCGCGTTGCCGTTGCCGGTCTGGGTCTGATTGGCGTAACTGTAGGCAGTCACATCGGCAAGCGTGGCGAATGTCCCGGGATAAATGATATCGAAGGATGTTCCTTCGACCGCGTTGCCGGTGAAATCCGCCGCGTGGCCGCTGAAGCCGTTCTTGATGGCAAAAAGTTCCGAATTGCTGCCGGAGATCACGCGGATGGCGTCACCCGCCTCCCAGGCGAGGGCCATTCCGCCGCCGGAGGCCGTCCGGTCGGTCAGGGACACCTTGGTAACATCCGAAGGAATGGTGACGTGCATCACCGTTCCGTCCTGCGGGAGCGGCTCGGACACTTTATTACAGGCCGCCAGAAGGGCGGCGGAGGCCGCTGTCAGCGCGGCATATTTAAGTATTCTGTTCATTGTCATTCCTCCTAATGAATGATTACCGGATCCATGTCGATGAGCGAGTCGCCGGGCAGTTCCTGCATCTCTCCCTGGAAAGCGCCGGGCCAGAAGGCGGTGCCACGGACCTCACCCCGGCCGTCCACGGCATATCCCTTCGGGGACATTCCGTCAAGCCAGTCGTAGAAGGCGGCGCCGATGCCGGACATTACATCCGAGAGTTCCACATCGAAACGATCCGTCATCGTCCGCGTCACGTCATCCTGCGACGCCGCCGTAAAGCCGGGCAGAACGCCGTTCCAGGTATACACGTTCGAAGCGTAGGCATGCGAGCCGAAACTATCTTCGGTGCAGTCGGTAAGATCGGTCGCGTCGGCGGTAAACGCGGTGAAGCCGACGGGGCTCGTCGCATTGTGACCCGCCGAGAGCGTGACCGCGGAAGCATTGCCGACCAGGACCGGCTTGCCTGCCGTATTGATGAGGATATTGTTGCAGAAGATCTGCCTGCCGGCGGCGTCGTCGATACGGAGAAGCCCCAGCTGGCAGGATTCGATCAGCGTGCAGTTGACCATCAGGAGGGAATGATAGCCGTTGATGGAGACATTGTTGTTGCCCTCCGTCGTGCTGGCGTTACCGTTCCCGTAAATGGTGCAGTTGTTCATGCAGACATATCCCTTGCCGTGCATGACGACGCCCCAGCCGTTATTGTCGGACGTGCGGTTGGAGTAGAAGGTGCTGCCGTTGACGAAGACCGTTCCGCCGGCCATCTGGATCATACCGCGGGAATTGGCGGTGTTGCCGCTGAAGAGGCAATTATTGATCTTCAGACGGGTCTTGGCATTGACGCTGATGCAGGGGGCCTGCTTGGCGAAGTTCCCGGTGAACGAGCAGTTCTCGAAGGATACGTCATTGGCCTGCGAGGCGCCCTCGATACGGACCGCGCCGCCATACTGGTCGGTAGAGGTGGTCTCGATCCGGTTGTTGGCGAATGAGCAGCCCGTGAAGACGGCCGAAGTCACGTCTTTGGCCAGGTAGACGGCCGCGCCGTTGTTTCCGTTCTTTTCGGAGCTCCCTTCGGACCGGTTCCCCTTGATGGTGCAGTCCTGCAGCGTAAGGGAACAGCCCGTAGCGAACAGGGCGGCGCCGTGATCCGGCGTGAGGCCGTCCGAAAGGGTAATTCCCTTCAGGGTAAGCCGCATCTTGCCGGAGGCCCTCAGGATCCGGTACTGGCTGCTGCCGGTGAAGACCGTTCCCGCAGAGCCCTCGAGGGTCAGCCGGGCCGTCTTGTTGGTCCCGTCAAAACCGAGGGAAAGGCCTTCGGGGTGCTCCCCGTCCCAAAGCGGGTAGGTGCCGTCGGCGAAGTGGAAGGTGACGCCGTCCAGCGCTTCGACCTGCTTGTCGATATCCTCCTGCGAGGAATCGAGCAGACTGCGCTTGCGGGCGAAAGTCTTGAAAGTGGCGAGGTCCATCGCATCCGCGGCGGAAGAGCCGTTCTTCTCGCCGGCGCCCATCACGCTGACATAGTAGTCCTTGAGACCGGGCGTGACCGGGCTGTCGGGATCTTCCGGCTGCGGCGGAACGTCCGGATCTTCCGGACCCGGAGGCGTATCGGGCTCATCCACGGGATAATTCTTGTTGTGCTCGTCGATCTCGGCCTGGGTCAGCACCTGTGCCTGACGGATCTCCGCGGTGGAACAGCCGATCCACAGCAGCGTCACGAGCGCCAGAAAGATATAGGTTGATTTTCTCATAGCGCTGATGTTTTATTCGTCCAAATTAGGATCGTACGATCCGGGCTGGAAGTCCTCCCCGCGCATCTCTCCCCGGCCGTCCAGGGCAAAAGCGTTCGGCGTCACCCAGGTGGCGTAAGCCCGCCCCAGCACGGCGATGTTGCAATAGGCGGACGGATCGAAGGAAACGGCGGCATCGTAGATTTCATCCGCGCCGATGAATCCCTTCAGGTCCGCCTCGACCTGGGAAATGTCCCATTTCCAGCAGTTGGCCTCAACCGACCCGGAGAGGACCATATCCTTCTTCAGGTCTTCCGCGGAGGAAGGATCCGAGAGACCCTCCGCGCAGGTGACCGTCTTGAAGACATTATAGCCGCGGGAGATGAACGTCGCGCCGTTGGAATTCAGGGTAAGTCCGCAGCCGTCTGTCCGGGTATTCCCGAATACATTGTTGATCAGGATCGACTTGCGGTCCTGCTTGGATTCGCAGCGGAAAGCCGCGTTGTTGGTCCCGTTCGGGGACGCGTCGTCGATAATGGTGTTGCTTGACAGGAAAAATCCGCCGCCGCCGTTGATGGAAGAGCCGTTGCCGGAATGTCCGATGATGGTGCAGTTGTTGGCGCAGAGGACACCGTCGGAGACCTGAATAGCCTTCCCCCAGGTATCGGAGAGGGAATTCCCGCTGAAGAAGCAGCGGTCCAGGAAGACCACGGCCGAGCGGGAAGCGGTACGGATCGCGCCGCCGCGGCTGTTGGCGGAGTTGTTCTTGAAGACACAGTCACGGGCCTTGAAATATCCTTCGCTCACAAAGGCGCAGGGGCCTCCCTGATAGGCGGTCTCGCCCGTGAACCCGCTGACGTTATCCTCGAAAATGCAGTTGTTGCACTCCAGGGACGTCCCTACATAAGGGCCGTTAATGCCGAAGACGGCTCCGATCTTTCCCTCCGTCTCCTTGTCAAGGCTGTTGCTCTTGTAGAAGTTCCGGAAAGTGATGTTCTCGAAACGGACCACGCCGCCGGTCAGATAGGCGAAGGCGCCGTCCCCCTCGTCGGGCGTACCGTCCCCGTTCACATCTCCCGTGAAGATGGTCGGGTAGGCCACGGGGTCGCAATTCTCGAGTTCGTCATAGGTCAGCTCCTTGCTGTATCCGCCGCGGATGCAGAGGATATCCTTGGAGATCGTCAGGAATTTCCCGGCCTCTTTCGGCACGATATAGGTGCCTTCCTGGATATGGATGCCCGCATCCTCGAGGCCGGTGGTCGTGTTGGAGATCATCGACAGGAAATCGCTGAAGGAAAGGGCGTTGTTCCAGCTGCTGCCGGTCTTGGCGCCGGATCCGTCCCGGGTCACGAACCAGTTGTCGGCAAATTCCTGCTGGACGCCGCCGCCACCGGTACCGGGAGGAACCATGTCCCAATGGGGCTGGCAGGCGGCCAGAAAGCAAAGCGGAATAATATATTTGAATAAGTGTTTCATACGCTTGCGGATTTATTTGGAGATCGTAGGATAGCCGGGATTCTGCACCAGGTAGGGATTCAGCTCCAGCGTACTCTGGCACAGCGGATAGATGCGGTGGTGAGTGTCCTTGTCGGCCGGCTTGTCCCACCAGGCCTCCTCGAAACGGCCGAAGCGGATCAGGTCGTCACGACGATGGCCTTCGAAGATAAACTCACGCATCAGCTCATCGAGGAATTCCTGGTCGTCCAGCACGACGGTGCCGCTGTCGGAGCCGACGTATGCGATGTTGCTGCGGAAATTCTCGTAATTGCGCTTGCGGACCGAATTCAGCAGGGCGCCCGCACCGGACTTGTCGCCGTTCCGGTAGAGGCATTCCGCCTTGGCGTACACCACCTCGGCCAGACGCATGTCGGTATAGTCGGACTCGATGAAATAACCGCCGCCATACGGATAGAACGGATATTTGACGCAGTACAGGCCCGAATTCATATCCCCGTTGAAGAGGGTGGACGCGGCCCGTGCCGGATCGGTGATGTCCCCGGTCGGGGCGCCGGTCATGAAGCCGCCCACCTGGTCGAGCAGGTAGATGTCGTAACCGGCGTGCGCCTGGGCTTTTTTGCCGTCCTTGTCGATGATGTATCCTTCCAGGAAGAACATGCCCTCGCGCGTATTGCTGCTGAGGTTCTTGTACTGCTTGTAGCGCAGGTCGCCGGGATACTTCTCGAATTTCTGCGTCGGGCAGCCCAGTCTGTAGTTGTACGGAGCCCCGCTGAAAGAGCGGCGCGGCTTGTTGTTGTCGTACGACGGGGACAGGTGCCAGCGCGGGTTGCGGTTACCGTTCTCCGTAATCTCCAGATAGGACTGGGAGTTGTACGGGAGGCCGCGGCCGTAGATGGTGCGGCGGTCGTTCTGCATGTGCCAGGACGTGGTACCGAACGAGGCCGGGAAGCCGAAGATCACCTCCGGGCAGGTCTCGTTGTTCCAGTCGAAGGGCTCGTACCAGTTCTCCGCCAGTCTGTAATTGCCGAATTCTCCGTCGAGGATGCGGTCGCACATCGCGATGCACTTGTCGTAGGCCTTGTAGCCCATCCAGGCCTCGGTATTGAGGTAGAGCCGGACGAGGATCATCGCGGCGGCCGCCTTGGTGAACTCGCCCTGGTGGACGCCGGGGCCGGCGTTGCCCTCCTTGGCGGGAAGAAGCCGGATGCAATCGAGGAGTTCGCTCTCGATGAAATCGTACATCACCTCGGGCGAAACCTGTTTCTTGCGCTCGATCTTCTCATTCTCCTCGGTGGAGGAGGAAGTGATGAGCTGGCAGTTGCGATAGAAATCGAAAAGTTTGAAATAGGCGTATGCGCGCATCGCGCGAAGCTGCGCCTCGAAGGAATCCCATTCGGCCTCGCGAATGTCGGGGAACTTGGAATGGTCCAGCCGCTTGATGTCGTCCAGCACCAAGTTGCACTGGGCGATGCCCTGATAGGAATTGACCCAGAAGTTGCCGAGGTAGCTCTCGACGAGACCGCCGGAAATATCTTCCCAGGTATGCGTATGCCAGTCGGACCACTGTCCGCCGTCCCACCAGCCGTAGGAATCCATCTGGGGCGTCATGAAGACGTCCGCGGGGAGTTCCTGCATCGGGACGTAGCGCTGCACGGACTCGAAGAAATGCTCGAAAGGACGGAAGACGGCCTTGATGACGTCGGTCCGCTTCTGGTAATAGTTGGCGGACATCAGGGACGAATACACGTTCTCGTCCAGATTGGTGCAGGAAAGAAGGCCTGCCAGGACGGCCAGGGCCGAAAGAATGATTTTATTGGTCTTTTTCATAGAACTCTCCTCCTGTTAGAAACCGATCTGGGCGCCGAAGACAAACTGGAAGGCCGACGGATAGTACGTCTTATCCCCGCCGAATGTGCCCGGCGTCATACCGTTGACGGGATAGACCGAAGGGTCGATGCCCGTGAACCGGGTGAGTGTATAGAGGTTGGAAGCCGTGAAGAACAGGCGGATCTTCTCGAGGAACTTCCGGTCGAAATTGCGCGTCCATCCGAGACTGATCTGGTCGAGCTTGAGGTAGTCGCCCGGCTCCAGGAAGTAGTCGGTGATGACGTTGCGGCCCCGGGTGACGGCGGCGTTGCGGGCGTAAGCCGAAGTGAGCACGTTGGTCGTCATGCTCTGCAGGCCGTAATAGAAGTCGTGGACATTGAAAATCTCGAAACCGAGCGCCGTGCGGAGGGCGAGCGTGATGTCGAACTCCTTGACGCGCAGGTTGGTGGTCAGCGCGCCCGTGAATTTCGGGAGGCCGTTGCCGGTGACGGTCTTGTCGGCGTCCGTGCCCTGGCCCACCGGGATGATCCGGCCGTTGGCGGCGTAGATCAGCCAGTCGCCGCGGCTGTCGACGCCGGCGTAGCGGTAGGTGTAATAGTTACCCACCCGCTGGCCTTCCTCGAGGCGCTGCAGGTTGCCGGGGCTGTTCGGATTGGTCATGTTGCACATCGACACGTAACTCTGGCCGTGATAAATGTCATTGGAGAAACTCTCGAACTTGTTGGCGGAAGTCGCGCCGATGACGGTGATGGTCCAGTTGATGTCCTGTTTGCGGATCGGGTTGAACGTGACGTCGAACTCGAATCCCTGGTTGCGCATCGAACCCACATTGGCCGTGATGGTGGCGGACAGGTTCGGCGGTACGGCCACGTCGTAGTCGCCCAGGAGGTCGACCTGATGGCGGTTGAAGTAGTTCAGACTACCCGTGATGCGGTACTTGAGGAAACTGAAGTCGATACCCACATTCTGGTTGTAACCCTTCTCCCAGCGCAGGTCGGTGTTGACGTTGCCGCTCGGACCCCACACCTTGAAGCGCGTGCCGGCGTACTGCCAGTAGCCGTAGGAGCGGTATGTGGACAGCGACAGGTAGTTGCCGATATCCTGGTTGCCGGTGACGCCGAAGTCGTAGCGGAGCTTGAGGTCGTCGAGCCAGGAAGAGGTCTTCTTCATGAACGGCTCGTCGCTCAGACGCCAGCCCACGGAGACGGCGGGGAAATTACCCCACTTGTGGTCGGCGCCGAAACGGGACGAACCCTCGTGGCGGATGGAGACCGAAAGGAGATAGCGCTCCTTCCAGTCGTAGTTGGCACGGGCGAAGAATGCGATGAGCTTATGGTCGGACTTGGAGGAAGACATGTTGACCTTGCCGTCCTCGGCCGCCAGCGTACCTTCCCCGATGTTGTGGACCGTCGTGGCGTCGGTGGTGAAATTGGTGTTGTTCATGCTCATCGACTCGCTCACGCCGTAGGCGTAGGAATAGCCGGCCATCAGGCGGAGGCGGTGGTCCTTGACCTTCATCATGAAGTTGGTCACCCACTCGAGGTTGACCGTCTGGGACATCGAGGACTCCTTCTGGGCGTAGCCCGTGGTGCCGTTGTTAACCTGCCCCGAATAGGTGGACGGCTGGTAGTCGTTGTTGATCCGGTCGGTCAGATGGTCGGAAACGGTGATCTGCGAATTCAGTTCATAATTGGGATGGGCGGGGGCGAAGAGCGGCAGGAGATTGATCCGGGCCGAGGCGCTCATCTCGAAGACGTGCACTTTGTCGTAATCCTCCACCTGCGTGGCCGCCTCCACGATGTTGTGACCGGTCACGCCCGCCGCGAACTGATAGTATCCGTTCGGGGAGTTGTCGTCATACACCGGGTAGGTCGGGTTGTTCTCGAGGATGGCGCCGAAGCCGACCGAATTCTTCTTCCGGATGATACGGGGGGCGATGTTGGCCGTGAAGGAGAACAGACCGCTCTTGGTGGTGTGGCTGACCGTGGCGCGGGCACCGTATTCGCGGCGCTGGGAGCGCAGATCGATACCCCGCGCGAAGCGGTAGTCGGCCGTCACGCGGTAGTTGGTGCGGACATTGCCTCCCGAAACGGTGAGCGTATGCATGTGCGTCAGGCCCGTGCGGGTCGCCGCCTTGAACCAGTCCGTACTGGCGCCGAAATCGGCGAGCGGATTGGTGATGCAGCGGTAATCCCTGTACTGCTGGGCCGTGAGAGGATGTAGTTCACGCTTGGCCTGGTTGATGGTGAACGAGGCGCTGTACTGCGTATGGACCGCGCCGTCGCGGGAACCCTTCTTGAGGTTGACGAGGATGACGCCGTTACCGCCCCGGGTACCGTAGATGGCGGATGCCGCACCGTCCTTTAGGACGTCGATGGACTCGATATCGGCCGGGTTGATGTTGGTCATGTCACCGCCGGGGATACCGTCGATCACGTAGAGCGGCCCGGTGCCGGCCTGACGGGAGGATACGCCGCGGATCTGGATGTTACCCTGGTGGTTGGGGTCGCCGGTCGCGCTGTTGTCGACCGTCACACCGGAGACCTTGCCCTGCAGCAGCATCCGGCTGTCGAGGGAAGTCACCTGGTTGAGGTCCTTGGCCGCCACGTGGGAAATGGCCGAGGTCATTTCCTTCTTGGTGAGAGTACCGTACCCGACGACGACGACCTCGTCCAGCGCGGTCAGGGCTGTGGAGAGCACGATCCGGAGGTCCTGCTGACCTTGATAACGGATCGTCTTGTCTTCAAAACCGATCGAGGAGACGACCACCTCCCGCCCCTTCTCGAGGGCGATGGAGAACTTGCCGTCCAGATCGGTCACGACACCGGTCTGGGTGCCGGGAATCATAATGGAGGCGCCGATGACGGGCTCTCCATCCTGATCCACCACCGTTCCGGTAAACAGTCCCTGTGCCGCCGCCGCAAGCGGAAGCATCAGCAGCAGCGCGGCCGTGCACAGGGATTCGGTGAACTTGTTCAGCATATAATCTGGGTTTTAGATTTCGTCATTACTGATGGGATTCAGCAGATGATATCCCGCGTTCAGGATGGCCTTGCGGGCCTCGAGACCCGTGTCCACGTGGATGCACTGGCAAGCTGGGAAGGTGGTGCGGATATCGTTGACCTGGGCCACCTTGAAGTCCTGCGGCCAGAACTGGGCGGTGTTGAGCGTATAGATGGCGTTGACAGACAGGAGCGTTCCCGCGTTGACGGCATTGGCCACGGTCGAACGGCTGGTGGGCTGCTTGCCCGAATCCACGGCACCGGTTCTGGAGGCCTCGGGGGTCGTGGGATTCCAGCCGCACTGAGTCCAGTAGACATGATCCGGAAGGCCTTTGCCGACCAGCGTGGTGGCGGATCCCACCCACGAATACACGTTGCACTCCGGATTGGAGGCGAAGGCCGAAATGATTTTCTCATCCGAATTGCAATAGACGAGGACCTGGTCGGTCATCCCCTTCCGCGCGATGGCGGTCACCACGTCCGGGATGGAGGCGATGCGGTCGCCGAGGTCCACATTGATGTAAATCCGGCCCTTGCAGGCGTCGAGATACTCGTCAAACGTAAGCATCTTCTGGTCCGTGACCCTGTTGTTGCGATCCCGGAGGAAGAGATCCTTGATCTGGGCGAGGGTCTTGTCCTTGATCTCGCCGGAGCCGTTGGTCTCGCGGTTGAGGTTGGAGTCATGAGAGACCACAAGGTAGCCGTCCTTGGTCGTATAGAGGTCATTCTCGACAATATCGACCTTATCCTTGATGCACTTCTCGATGGCCGGAAGGGAATTCTCCGGAATCGAGAAATCGGACGAATTGGCCCGGTGCGCCATCACGAGAATCAGGTCCTTGTCGGCACGGAGGCGCTGCGCGAGCGACTGGAGGGTTTCCAGATTCTCCACCGTGATCCGGAAGGTCTGCTTCTCCATCTCGGCGGGAGCCATCGTCACCGTGATCGTCTTGAGGCCGCCCGTCTCGAACGCATAGGACACCAGGCCGGGGCCCGTCCGGGTGAGGGTCTTCTCCCGGCCGAACTTGACCGACACCTCGGTCGATGCGGCAATGTTGGCCACATTGACGGAGACCTTCACGCCCCTCAGGATCGTGGCGCCGTCCTGGGCGCAGGTCACCGAAGGCTTCAGCTTTTCGCCTTCCTTCCCCCCGCCGTTCTTCTCGCAGGAAACCAGCGTCAGGGCGGCCAGGATGCACCACAAGCAGATTTTGAATCTTCTCATAGACATATTTTATTTTTTGATTTCTTCAACGAACGCTTCCCGGAGCTGCCTGCCGGCAAGGGTGATGTGGCGCTCCACAGTTTTCTCGGAGAGGGAGAGCGCCCGGGCGATCTCCCGGTTGGACATCCCCTGCAGGCGGCTCATCTCGAAAACCCTGCGCCGCTGGGGAGGGAGTTGGCTGAACTGCTCCCGCACCAGGGCGACATCCGCCCGCTTCTCCGGATCGGAGCCCTTCTCCGCCAGGGATTCCATCGCCTCGACCGGCTCCGTCGCCTTGCAGGCACGCAGGTGATTGAGCACCTCACGCTTGGTGAGGACATACAGATAATTGCCCAGGGAGAGCGACTCGTCGAGGCGGTCGCGATACCGCCAGACCTTCAGGAAAACATTCTGTACCAGGTCCTTGGCAGTGGACAGATCCTTCACGATGTACTCGGCGAAACGGACAAAACGCGGATAATACAGGTGGAAAGCCTGCTCGTATGCAGACATCTCCCCCTTTTTGAGTCCGGTTATCAGTTTCCGTTCGGTCATCGATAAGTCCGTGGTTTAACTTACAAATTTATAAAAAAGTGTAAAATTATCAAATAATCAGGCCTTTTTGACAAGGGACGGACCGTCTTTCCGACCGCCCGTCCCGTCAAAAGATTCAAAGCTTATCAATTCTGCTGATACGCCCCCGGCCACCAGGGAGTACCGCGGGTCTCACCTCTGGCATCTTTGCCCAGAGCGCCGATGCTATTGAGCCAGTTGTAAAAGTCCTTCCCGATGTCACTGCCGCCAAATTCAAGAGTAACCTTACTATCCGTTTCGGTGTAACCTGCTTTCATGGCATTCTCGACCTCTGTCTGAGTTGCCGCCGTAAAACCAGTCAGGCTGCCACTCCAGGTGTAAACACCGTAATAAGGGCTGGTTGTCCAATTACTGGAATAGCTGAGGGTTCCGAGACCCGACTCGGCAACACCCTGAAGATCAGTGGAAGCCCAGGCATCTGAAGAGGACGGTGCCGCCGTTCCGCTTACAACATTATGGCCACAGTCATTCAGCTTACCTGTCGTCTGAAGAAGAATTACATTCCCGGCCGTATTATTATTGATCAGAATATCGTTGCAAATCGTAATCTGGCGACTCTTGCCCCTGATCAAGGCAAGCGGGGTCTTGTCAAGGATGGAACTGTTGACAATCAGCCAGCCTCCATCACTGTTAAAACTCACGCAGTTGCCGGGAGATGCATTCGAACAATAATTATTGTAAGAGGTAACATTGTTCATACAGATGTTCGCAGCGTTTGCGTGGATATTCACGCCCCAGCCGTTGCCTCCTGTCGTGTAATTATCCTTAAAGGTTACATCGTTCAGGTACACGAGCGTGTTGTTGGCCGGATTAATCATTCCCCTGGTATTACCGTGGTTGCCTTCGAACAGGCATCGGTTCATATAGAGACGGTTCCCTGTTTTTTCCATCTTAATGCAAACATTGTTTGACTGGCATTCATTTCCGGACAGCACGCAGTCGGTGAACCGGGCAATGACGTTATCCGCATTCATGTGCAAGACGGCAGAGGCATTGTTGACCACATTCTTCTTGAACAGACACTTTTCGAACTCCACCGTGCCGCCGCCCAGCCGGGCTACCGCACCGCTGAAATTCCCGCTGGTACCATCCTTATTTGCGCCAGAGCGGCAGATGTTATCATGGAAATTGCAGTTGGTAATCTTACAGACGGATGAACTACCCAATTCCATATTGATGCATCCGCCATTACGTCCCCGGTTGCCGGAGAATTCGCATTGGTCCATCAGGAACGAGGTCACATCCCGCATCGAGATGGCGCCGCCGTTGGAATAATTGACCGTCGATCCTTCTTCCTGACCGGCTTCACAATTGGTGAAGACCGCATATACCAGGGAAGAAGTCGTACTGCCGGTTATATAGACGGAGCCACCGTTGGAAACACCGGAGCCCGTGGAAAGGGTCTTTTCTCCAGTAAATGTAACCTTTTTGGACTCCGTTCCCTTGATGTTCAGGACGCCCATCGAGAAAATGGACGCTCCGTGCATGAAGGCCGTGTTGCCGGAGAAGGTGGTCCCTTCATTAACATTGATGGTTGCCTCTGTGGCTTGTGAAGCGATAGCACCGCCGTTCCCGTTCGGAGCGATGTTGCCTTCGAACGTACAGTTGTTGAGCGTCAGTACGTCCGCGGCCTGGCGGAGGATGATGGCACCACCGCCGACATTGTCTTTAGCGGCTGTTTTACCCTGACCTTGTCCTGCCAGAGATTGGTCGCCCTGATCCGCACGGTTGCCTGTGAAGGTGCAGTCCGTACAGGTCACGGTAGCGCCCTCCAGACTGATCGCACCACCGCAGCGTTTGGCGATATTGTCCTTAAAGGTACATCCCACAAAACTGGTCTCTGCGGATCCAGCCGTATGGAACGCGCCGCCGCCCCAGCTATTGACGCTTTCATCGTATGCCTTGTTGCTGTCGAAGACGCAGCCGGTGAACGTCACATTCGTGAGGCCGGCGTTCTGTGCTGCTCCGGACGTGTTGACCCCCCTGTTATTGTAGAACAGACAGTTGGTAACCGATACAGGGCCCTCGCCCGAGATCAGGAACAGCGCTCCGGCATTACGCGCCAGGTTGCCGGCGAAATAGGAATTCTCCACCGTAAGGGCGCCCCCATCCAGAATAACACTGGCGCCGGACTTGCTGCTGTCGCTGTTGACGTTGTTCACGAAGCGGCAACTCTTGAGCGTGACGGCCGAACCGTCTCCGTTCACCCTCAGCGCGCCGTATTCCGGCGTCGTAGTGGACACGTCCTTGAAAGTCAGGCCCTCGAAGATCGCATCGACTTTGTCGCCGATGGTCAGGATGCCCGTCTCGTTATTACCCGTGAAGGCCGTACGATACTGCGTGGTATCGCGGCCGGCGGTGGTCGTGCCGGTCAGACCCGCAGGATAACCGCCGAGGAAGGTCATTTCAACCTTCTCGCCGTACCCCGTATAGTCAACTTTCACATAATTTTCCTCCGTACCTTCGGCGAGATAGTAGTCGCCGGCGGCCATGTGGAAAGTAACACCGTCGAGGATCGCGGCTTTGTTGAAGGCAGCCGCATTATCTTGTGATGTCCCATTCATCGGCTGCTTGATGAGAGCGCGAAGTTCGGCCGTTCCGAGGGCGTTCTCCCAGGTCCTGCCGTTCTTCTTTCCCGCGCCGGAGGGGGTGACGAAGTAGTTGGAGATGCTTCTGCCGTCGATGGCGCCGAGGTTGGTGATGGTGGCTCTCTCGAGGGCGACCTCAACGGGGAGATAGGCGGCCGGAGCGGTCGTGTCGCCGTTGTAGAGCGAGATGGAGAAGCCGCCTTCCAGCGTGCACGGGAGGACCGAAATATAATAGTCGCCCGCACCGTTAAGCGTTACTTCGATCTCCTTGGCGGGAGTGCTTACCTTACCGAGGACAGGTGCACCGGACATATCGACGGGGAGCGTACCGGCGAGGGTTTCGCCCTTCGCTCCGCGGAAGACCGCCTTGGTGTAACTGCCGCTCACGGTGAATTTCACCAGGGCCGTGAGATTGGTGAACTGGAAGTCTCGCTCCAGATCCGTCGTCTTCGCCACGGCGATGTTGGCATTGGCGAAGGAGCCGTCCTGGGTGGCAGGGATCTTGACGGTCAGTGCACCATCGCTGAACGCAGTGGCAACCGAGGACGGATAAGCGGCATAGTACATATCCCCACTGGGAGTCCCGGAAGGCGTGAAGGTCGTGGACGTACCCGCCGCGCCGGCCGTGGCGGTCGTGTTGCCGCCATCCCAATACACGGAGATCTCGTCTCCGGCCGCCCATTTGACGATACGCTCCGTTCCTTCGCCGTTCTCGACGGTGGTCTTGCTGCGCGCCTGGTCGGTCGAGGCGGTGAAAACAAATTCAGATCCGGCAGGAATATCCTCCCCGGCCGGGCTCTGTTCTCTTTCGCAGGAAATCGCCGCAGCGGCTATCGCCGCCAGGGCAAGCATATAGAAAGTATTCTTTTTCATAGCCTCAGCAATTAATTGTTATCGTCTCCCCAATATTCATCCCAGTCGATGGGTTTCTCCTGGTAGTTCGATGCTCCGGCCAAGATATCTTCCCGGACGAGGACCTCTATGTCCTCGATGGCGGGAGCCACATAGCGGCCCCTTTCAAAAAGTGGATTTTTCATCAATCTCTGTCTGGTTATCAGTTAGTGGATGCAAATATAAATCTTAGCGCAGCCCTTTTCCCTTGAGATACAGCTCGGCCAGCTCGAAGCAATCGGTCTGGACGAAGTCGGAGCCGGAGGCGATGAACTGGTCGAGGACCTTGCAGGGAGCTTCGATATCGTTTACGTAATAATTTGAATACCAGCTCCGTATTTCACTATCCCAGGTAAGGGAGTTGGAATAGGAAAGCCCGCCCAGGGCGTGGACCTTGTAGCCGAACTTCTCCGTCGTGCCCTTGTAATACGTATCGCCCGCATATTGGAATAGCAGCGCGCAGTTGCAATAGGCCATTGTGAGATATGACCTGCAATCATTGGGCGAACCGATATACGGATGAACGGCGATCCAGGTGCTCATATTGTTGTACGCCCACTCGATAATCTCCTGTTTCTCATTGGCGGAGTAGCCGTAAATCATCACCTGATCGGCCATGTCGGCCTCCTGGATAACCTTCATCAGCGCATTGATCTTACAGTCCTTCACATCGAGATTGACATAGATCTTGTCCTTGCAGGCCAGAAGCGCCTCCAGCAGGGTCGGGACCTGGATCTCCTGCCCATCCTTCTTGTATGTGGAGGACTGGCCGCGGTACTTCATCCGGAGGGCCTTGATCTGGGCGAGGGTCATATTGGCGACACTGCCCGTGCCGTTGGTCGTCGCATTGACGGTCGCGTCGTGCATCAGCACAATGGCGCCGTCGGAGGTTGAACGCGGATCCAGTTCCACCATATCCGCCCCCTGGGCGATGGCTTCCTCGATGGCCGCGACGGAATTCTCCGGGATCTTCTTGTCGGCGGAACTCCACGTATTGGCCCTGTGCGCGCAGATGTAGATACGGCTGGCAGGGACCTCCTGCTTGCCGTACTCATCGATCTTTTCCTGGAAAAGTTCCAGGAGTGTGGTGGTGCCGGGATGCACCCGTCCGTCATCGACCGGAGAAGGTGTCGGATTGTCTTTCCCTCCGTTCTTATCGCAGGCGGACGCCGCTCCGATAAGGAGCAGCGCCGCTGCAAATAACAAAAACCTCTTCATATCGCTTTCTACTGTTTACAAGTATGACGACGGTCGTGACCCATCATCGGCCATTCGGTTTCGCCCGGGCCGGTGCAGCCTTCATAACTCAGGCAGGCGACACCGCCGAATTCACGGGAGTCATTGTCCGTGAAGCAGATATACATCTTGCCATCATCTCCGATGACCGGGGAGCACCAGATCTTGGCCGTGGACATAGCGCCGAAAGAGGTGGAGTAACGGCTGTCGGCGACGACGAGATCGGCCAGGTTGCGCTTCACGAGAAGTTCGCACTTGGAACCTGAGAGCTTGACGATGTAGTAGTAGCCGGATTCCGTACCGAAGTGGATGTTGCCCGCCTTATCGATCGCCGGGGAACCGGAAACCTTTTCCTGCGTGCGGAAACGGGCCACAATCTCCTGTGTGGAAGGATTGACGATGGCGATACCGCCGTTGTCCTGTCCGACGGTGTTGTTGAGGGAGGCGACGATGTTGCCGTCCTTGTCGATGACGACGCCGCCCTGATCCTGCGTATTCGTATCCTCGATATAGACAGCACAGACCTTCTCACCGTCAGAGGCCTTTACGGCATAGACCTTGGTTCCGAGCGCGTCGGTTACAATACCGGCGACACAGTCTTCGCCGCCGACTTTCGTGCAGGCGATCTGTCCTTCATAATTGTTGACGGCACCTTCATCGCCGGAGCCGAAAGTTCTCCATTTCTCGGTGAGTTTATCGGCGCCGCCCGCATCGAGAACGGATTTCTCGATGCCGAATACGCCATACTTGCCGCCATACCAGTGAACGAGGCCGCTCTTAGAAAGGAGGATACCGCTGCGGGCGCCGCCGGCGGGAGCCAGGAAGCCCTTGCGGGCGCCGGTCGCCTTGTCGGCGGAGAGAACGATGCCGTTCTGGCCCGTGCAGCCGAAGTAAACCGTACTGGCGTCAATGGCGACAATCGGGCCCTGGCAAGTCGGGGCCGGGGTCGTGCCGTCCGAACGCCACCATTCTGTAAAGGTCCATTTCACGCTGCCGTCAGAGGGATTGAAGGCTTTGAGCGTGCCGTCGGAGGACACATTTCCGTCAGAAGTATGGGAACCGGCGCCGATGAAGATGGTGCCGTCCGTGTCGATGGACGGAGTGCCGGAAGTGAACGATTTCTGATTTGCCTTACGGACGAAAATATCCTTTACCCAGACGGACTCTCCGCTGGCGTTCCACTTGTAGAGTTTGTTGTTCTGGCAGGTGGAATAGACGGAACCGTCGTTGGCGACCGCGGCGGCAGATTTGGTGTTGTAACCCATCATCTTGCCGACCCAGTTCACCGTCAGTTCACCCGTTTCCGCAATTTGGGCGGCATCGACGATAACGGCTTTTTTCTTCTGGGCAGTGTTGCCCTTGGCGTCCGTCACGTCGAGGATCACGACCGTAGAACCGTTCTTGGCAAATGTATAGACGAGTGTCTTGGTGGTCTTCTCCTGCACGGTGCCGCCGACGGTCCACTTATAGGTATAAGGGGCCTTGCCACCGGTCACGTCCGCCTCGAACGACACGGCGTTACCGACATAGACCTTCTCGGGGGTAATGGTGAAATTGGCGTTGAGCGGCGTGGTTTCACCGCCTTCTTTGTTCTTGTCGCAGCCGCAGAGCAGTCCCAGCACGGCGACCATCCATAAAAATGTTTTCTTCATAGTTTTTGTATTATTTAATTATTCATATCCTTCATATCCGGGATTCTGGGTAAGGGCTCCGTAGGACTTGTCCCGTTCGGCCTGCGGAATGGGCCAGTACATCAGCTGGTGACGGTCGTTCCAGCCGTCGATGGCATAGGAATCGTTGCCGGGATAGACCGTCCTGATCCAGGCCGGGAAGTCGCCGCTCTGATAATCGAGGGCGCTCACGTAGCCGTGACGGCGGATTGCGAGGCGCTTGATGTCGAACCAGCGGCGGCCCTCGGCGTAGAACTCCCGCTGGAGTTCGTCAAGCAGCAGGGCCTCGAATTCGTCATCCGTCATCGTTGCGGGCAGACTGACGGTTTCGTAACGCGTCTCCATCAGGGTTTTGAGCGTTCCGAGCGCCGTCCCGACGCTGCCGCCGAGCCATTCGGCCTCCGCCTTCATCAGATAGGCGTCCGCAAGACGGAAGACCACCAGCGGAGACTCCGAAGGGGCCGGATTGGGCATGAACTGCCCGGCCTGCCCGTTGGGAAATTTGATGACGCGCGAGGCCTCGGCGCCGAAGGTGGCTTTGCCCCTCCAGTCCCCGGTCTTACCGGTCGCGTCGGCGAACAGGCCTCCGTAGAGGGCCGCGGTCGGCGAATAGTTGAAGGAGCCGTCGGTGTCGTTTACCCGCTCGAAAAGGCGGATATAGTCCGTGGAACGGATGTTGACCGGGGCGAAGACGAGTTCGCGGGACGCGGATCCGTTGATGAACATCCGGGCCCAGTCTTCCGCCGAAGCGGAGAGCTGGAAGGCCGCGGCGGAGGTAATGACCTTGTCGGCCTCGGCGGCCGCCTCGGCATATTTACCCTCCCAGAGATACACCCGGGCGCGCAGCAGGGCCACGGCTTCCGGCGAGACGTATGCGTACGACTTGAATCCGACCTGGGCGGCCTCGAAATTCTCATCGGCCCGGTCGAGGTCGTCCTCGATGAATTCCCACACCTCGGCTTCGCTCTTGCGCCGGACAGAAGCGTCCAGGTTGGTCGGCGTCTCGATGACCGGCACGCCGCCGTAACGGGTCACGAGGTTGTAATACACGTAGGCCCGGAAGAAATAACCCACGGCCAGCGCCTCTTTCGCGGCCGCAGAACCGTTGTCGGCGGCCGATTTGATGAGGAGGTTGGCATACTGGAGCTTGCCGTAGCAGTAGGTCCAGCGGGAGAGGGCCGTCGACGAAGCGGCGGACTGCGTCTCGGCGTGGGTGTCGCTGAAACTGAATCCCGGACCGGCCGCATAATTCTCGGCCAGGTAGTCGCCCTCGAACCAGAGGTTGCTGACGATGGCCTCGAACTGGTGCATCACGCCGTTCTGCAGGAGCGCGATGTCCGAATCCTTCAGTTTGTCGGTGGTGATGGATCCCTTCGGAGAGATCTGATCGAGCATCTTGCCGCAGGCGGAAACGGCCAGGACAGTCAAAATTGCGAAAATAATTCTGGATTTTTTCATAATACCTGCCGTTTAGAAGTTGATGCTTGCGCCGAAGAGCAGTGACCGGAGCGTCGGCTGCCAGCCGAAATCGACACCGTACTTGGCGGCGGCGGGCCCGTTGGCCATCGAGACCTCCGGATCATAGCCGTCGTACTTGGTGAAGGTGAAGGCGTTGTCTACCGTGAAGAAGACCTTCGCGCCCCGCATCTTTGCCCGTTCCATCCATTTCCGGGGGAAGTGGTAAGCCAGGGTGATGGTCTTGATCTTGAAATAGGACGCGCTCTCGAGATAGCGGTCGGAAGTGAGGATGTTGTAATCGACATCCCATCCGGTGTGCATTCCGGAAACGGTCGGACGCGGCATGGTGTTGGAGGTGCCGGGGCCTTTCCAGTAGTTGAGGGCGGCCGCCTGGCTCACGTTGAAATACTGCGTGTAGGACTTGCCGTCATCGCCGGTGACACCGCCGGAGGAGAGGCCGAGATGCTCGGTGCCCTCCTGTCCGCAGCCCTTCCAGGCCGCGAAGATCTTGCCGCCGATGGAGTACTGGCAGAAGATATTGAGTTCCAGGCCTTTCCAGCTGAATGAAGAGGTAAGGCCGCCGAAGAAGTCGGGCGTCGCCTTGCCGGTAATCATCCGGTCGTTGTCGTAGTCGATGTCGCCGTCGCCGTTGAGGTCCCGGTATTTCACATCACCCGCACGGACGCCCTTGGCGTAGAGTTTCTCCGGGACTTCGCTGTCATTCTGGTAGATTCCCTCCGCATGCAGCATGTACCAGGTCGAGATCGGCTGCCCAGTGATGATGGCGTGCTTGTTGCCGCCGTAGAGGTTGGAGTCGGTGACATAGATGATGTCCTGATCATCGAGCAGTCTGACGAGCTTGTTCTTCGCCCAGGAGAAATTGGCGCTCAGGTCCCAGAGGAAATCCCCCGCACGGACGACGGTGCCGCCGACGGTCAGTTCCACGCCGGCATTGGCCAGGACGCCGATATTCGACGAAAGGGTCGTATAGCCGGAGGTCGCGATGACCGGCCTGTTGTAGAGCAGGTCGTCGGTCTGGGAATAGAACACCTCGGCCTGCAGGGTCAGGCGGTCTTCCAGCCAGGACGAGTCGAAGCCGATGTTGTATTTTGTGGACTTCTCCCATTTCAGGTCCTGGGCCGGCGTGCCGAACGCCAGGCCGGAGACGCCGTTGTAGGCCGATCCGGCATTCACCAGATCCATCGCGGCCCAGTTGCCGATGCCCGCCATCGAACCGGTCTGGCCGGCGGAGAGGCGGAATTTCAGCTCCGTGAGGACCTTGGTCTTGGGGAAGAATTTCTCATTGGTAAGGATCCAGGCGAAGGAGCCGGCCGGGAAGAAGCCGTAACGGTTCTTCTTGGGGAACCGGGATGATCCGTCCGCTCGGAACGAGAGGTTCAGGATGTAGCGGTTGTCCCAGTTGAAGGCGGCGCGGGAGAAGATGGATTCCAGCGCGTAGGCATTGTAGCCGATGCTGCCGGCGTAGATGTTCGAGCCGGAGGTGATCAGGTTGAAGGAAGAGGACGGGTAGGCCGCGTTGGCGTAATTGTCGGATCCCGCCCCGAAGGTGTTGTATTCGTACTTTTCGAAGGAGTGACCGGCCATCAGGCTGTAGGTCAGGCGGCCGACCTCCTGGTTCCAGCTGAGGACATTGTCGACGACCCAGCGCAGCGAATTGTTCTTCTGTTCGGTAAGCGCGTGCCAGCCGTCCTTGTAACCGCGTTCGGTATTGAGTTCGGTGAGTTTCTTGACGGTATGGTCGTAGATGGTGTACGCGCTCACGGACGGGGTGTACTTGAGCCCCTTGATGGGGGTGACGTCGAAGGAGACCGTTCCGGAAAGCTGGTATTTGTTGTTGTAATAGTCCTCTTCCTCGATGCACATCACGGGATTGTGGCGGGCCAGACCGTCCGTGGACATCGTCCGGTAGTCACCGCTCAGGGCGTTCTTACGGATCTCCCGGCCGTATTCGTTAAGACCGCGCTCGCAGTACGGCGTGTACCAGGGCTGCTCCTCGCGCGCGGCGCGAAGCACCTTCAGCGAGCCGTCGGTCTCCTCGCTCATATCGTAGCGGGCGTAGGCGCCGCCGATATTGAGGTTGAACTTGAGCCAGCGGGCGATCTCGTGCCCCAGGCGGGTACGGACCGTAAATTTGTTGAAATTGGTCTTGTTGAGGTAGCCCTGCTGGTTCTCATAGCCGCCGGAGACATAGAACGTGGTCTTGTCGCTTCCGCCGGACATCGCCACCGACGCGGCGCCGCGCAGGGCCCAGCGGCGGGAAATCGATCCGACCCAGTCGAAATCGGCCCGTTCGGCGGGGATATACAGACTCTTGAGCTCTCCCGTTCCTTTCTCGGCCACATAGACGTTCCAGTTGTCCACCGCGGCCTGCATCACGTCAATGTACTGTGCTGTATTGGCCATCTTGATGTCGTGCGCCACCTGGGCCACGCCGAAATAGCCGTCCACGTCAATGTGCGTCTTGCCGGCCTTGCCGGATTTGGTCGTGATGAGGATGACGCCGGCATTGGCGCGGCTGCCGTAGATGGCCGTCGCGGAGGCGTCCTTGAGGACCTCCATCCGCTCGATGTCGTTGGCGTTGATATTGGGATAGCTCTCGGCCGGGATGCCGTCCACCACATAGAGCGGGGCGGAGGATCCGTTGATGGAGCTGACGCCGCGGACGATGATATTCGGGGCCGTGCCCGGGATGCCGGAGGGCGAAGTGATGCTGACGCCGGTGACGCGGCCCTGGAGGGATTTGACCGGATCCACTTCGGCGCCGCGGTCCACTTCGTCCATCTTGATCGAGGAGATCGAGGAGGATACCAGGCGCTTGGATGCGGTACCGTAGCCGATGACGACCGCCTCGTCGAGGTTCTCGGACTTGGTCCGAAGGGTCATGTCGATCCGGTTGCGTCCGCGGACCGGCTCATCCACCGTCTCGAATCCGATGAAGGAGAAGTTGAGCGTCCCCTCCTGGGAGACTTCCACGGAATAATTGCCGTCCAGATCGGTCGTCACGGCCTTTCCCGCCGCTCCGTCGGGGACGATGACGCAGCCGATGACGGGCTCGCCGCCCTGGTCGAGGATGCGGCCCTTCACGATATGCCGGGAAGGCTGGGGTGAAGAGGCGTCACGCGATTCCGCCGCGGGCCGGACGGTGCCGGAAACCTGGATTTTCTTGTCTTCTACGGAGAAGGTCACATCCTGACCGGCGAAAATCTGTGACAGGATGGTCCGGATATCTGCGCCGGTGGCCGACACCGATACGTTCCGGGCGAGGTCGACCTGGCTGCTCCGGATGATGACGGAGTAGCCGAACCGTTTCTGGATCTCGTCGACCGCCTCCTTCACCGTCACGTTCTGCAGCTGCAGCGTGTGCTGCGCCCAGGCCGGAACGGACAGGACTGCGAATAACAGCGAGATAATAAGTGCTTTTGTCCTATACATTGGATTCTATTTGAGAGAAAGGGATATGCTGTCCCCTTTCCACTTGATTTTCATATAATTCTGCGTATTGAGCGCCTGAAGGATAGCGGTAAGGTCCTCTCCGTTGATAAAGGAGGCGTAGAAGCGCTCCCCGGCGATCCGTTCGTCCTCGATGACGATCCGTACGCCGAACTTCCGCTCCAGGCAGCGGACAATGTCGTCCATCCGGCGGTTGGTAAACTGCAGGCCGCCGCGGAGGATATAATCCGTATAATTCCCGGAAGAGAAGCGCTGGCGCTCCACCGAGCCGGACTGATGGTCGTAGCGGACCAGGTCCCCGGTCTTCATCCGGAGGGTGTGGCCGCCGTCCTTGCCGGCGATGGCCATTTCCACCGAGCCGTCCACCAGGGCCAGTTCGGATTCGGCGTCACCCGGATAGGAGGAGAAATTGAATTCCGTTCCCAGCACCGTAACGGTGATGTCCCCCGAATGGATTTCGAAGGGGCAACCCTCCAGATGGGTGATGTCGGCGTAGGCCTCCCCCTTCAGGAATACCTTGCGGGTCCCGTCGCGGAAATCCGACGGGTACACCAGCCGGGTGTCCGGCGCGAGGCGGAGGGTGGATCCGTCCGGAAGAGTGACCGTCTTCGTCTCGCCCGTATGGGTATAGGCCTCGGCCCATTCGACAGCGGCGGGCTTGCGGGTCAGCAGAACGGCGCCGAGGATGCATAGCGGCAGCAGGAGGGCCGCCGCCACGTGTTCCGCCACCCGCAGGATGCGACGGGGCCGGGACCGGCGGTTTTCCTCCCCTACGGCCTGTGAGAAGCGCGTGTAGCCCTCCTCGGCCATCGAGTAGTCGTCGGTCCCGAACTCATCGGCCAGTTTCTGGAAAGATTTGTCAGCGACGCTGTCATCCGCGTGCTCCAGAAACCATTTTTGCAAATCGTCCATTATTTCTGATAGGCTCCGGGCCACCAGGCGTCACCGCGGTCATTGCCGAGGGCGTCCTTGCCGAGGGCACCGATGCTCTCCAGCCACCCGTAATAGAACTCGCCGAGGGTGTTGTCGCCAATGTAGGCATTGAAATCGCTGTACTTCATATCAAGGATTGACTTGACGTACGACTGGAATGAGGAGGGTATGATCTTTTTGAAAGTATCATCCGGTCCCTTCCAGGTGTACACATACTTGTCCGCATCGAATGCTCCGTTGCCGAGAGACTCCAGGCTGGCGTCATAGATATTTCCCGTACTTTCAATCGATACATCGGTATCGTCAATGGCAGGTCCCATGATGTTATTATACGCATAGAGCGGGCTCTTCATCTTGTCGAACGGACCGAAGACGAGCGGTGTCTTGATGGTGGAAGTATTGATAATGATAGAGTTGGCCAGCAGCACCGAGGCGTTGTTGGAAGCATCCGTATTGCGGATCGCCACCAGGTCTGCCGCTCCGATGAGCGTCGAGTTGGTGAAGATGATGAGGCCGTCGTTATTCAGAAGGACACCGTTCCCGCCTTCCTGCTGACGTTCGTTTCCGTAGATCGTGCAGTTGTTGAAGCAGGCGATGCCCGGGTTGCTGCCGTGGAGGATGAAGCCCCACTGGTTGGTACGCATCGTATTGTTGTAGAAGACGCAGTTGTTGAAGAAACCGATGGCGCCCTGTTTGTTGTTCTTGCTGCCGTTGACCTGGATGAGGCCGCGGTCAGCGCCCCGGTTGCCGATGAACCTGGTATTGTTACACTTGAACCAGCCGCCTGTCGCTCCGGTAGATCCGTTGCCGGCCTGCAGGTAAATCAGCGCGCCCGTTACGGCCTCGCAGTCCTCGAAGACGCAGTCGTCGATCGTGAAGTCGGCCTGCTGGACGGAGATGATGCCGGCGCCCTTGCCCGTACTCGTCGCCATCGGATCATTGGTCCTGGCCTTGCAGGACTTGAACTGACATCCTTCGACAGTGACGATGGCATCCGCGGCGTTGGCGTGAATCGCGCCGCCGTTGCCGGTCTCCGTATAGCAGCCCTCAAAGAGGCAGTCTTTGTAATGCTGCTCACCCTTGGAGTTATTGACGGCTCCGCCGGTATTGAGGGAGTGACTCTTGAACGTGCAGTCCTCGCAGTTCACGACGGCGGCGTTATTGTTCGTAAAGACCGAACCGCCGTTCCTGCCATAGTTGTCCGCCTCGAAAACGCATTTAGACGCGGAGACGACCGCCTTTCCGCAATGGATGGCGCCGCCGCTGGACGAGGTGCTGACCTGGTTGTTGGTGAACACCGTTCCGTCAAGAGTCAATTGGGCTTCCTCCCCCTCGGCGGAAGAGATGCTGATGCCGCCGCCGTTTCCTTCTTCAAGTTTGCCGTTCTTGATGGTCATTCCTTTGATCGAGAGATTGACCTGGCTGCCGATGGTGAGTACGCGGGCGCGTTCCGCGCCGCTCAGAATAGCTTCGGTGCTACCCTTGAAAGTAATCGCGATCGGCTCCGGAGCACCGGGAAGGGCAATCTCAAGACCGGCGAGGTCTTCATCGTTCCTGGGGGTTACATAAGTGCCGACGGCGAAAATGACGGTATAGCCGTCGATAAGGTCGAGATTTTCATACAGGGGGGGCTGAGGAACGACAGGATCGTCTGTGACAGGAGGCTCTGTATCGCCGGCCGGGCCGGGCTCAACTGCCGGCTCCGTGGGCGCGATGGCAGCCATCACCAAATCCTGAAGACCGTCGAAACTCATTGCATTCTCCGCGCTCGAGCCGTCCTTGAGACCGGCTCCTTCCGGAGAGACGTAGAGTTCTTTGGCCGGCTCCGGCGGTTCGGGCCCGTCGGTCGGGTCGTCGGTGTTCCCTTTGTTCTTGTCACAAGAGAATACAAGCGCTCCCGCCATAGCCAAAGCGCTAAAATACAAAAAGAATTTTTTCATAGACGTGTACTAATTTTGGTCAGTTTACATAAAGAACACGCCGGGCAGCCCTTTCCCCCCAACGGGGATGATAAAAAAACAAAGAGCCGGGCGGAAAATCCGTCCGGCTCCTGCCTCTGTGTAATCCCTTGAGGATTAGCGGCGCTCGCCACGGTCGCGGTCGCGACCGCCACGGCCACCGCGGCGTCCGCCACGGTCTCCACCGCGTCCGCGGCCACCCTGGCCTGCGGCTGCGCCTGCGGAGATGCCGGCATTCGGAGAAAGATCCTGCTTGCCGAACTTCTCACCGTTGCAGATCCAAACCTTGATACCGAGGGCACCGACCTTGGTGCTGGCGACGGCCAGCGCGTAGTCGATGTCGGCACGGAAGGTATGGAGCGGAGTACGTCCTTCCTTGAACATTTCGCTGCGGGCCATTTCAGCACCGCCGACGCGGCCGCTGATCTGGACCTTGATGCCCTCGATCTTGATGGCGCGGCGATAGCTCACGCGGCCTTCGATCTGGCGGGCGATGCTGTCGGCGACGATGTTGGCGTCGACCTCGGGCCTCTTCACTTCGTAAATGTTGATCTGGACATCCTTCTTCGTGACTTTCTTCAGCTCTTCCTTAAGCTTGTCGACCTCCTGGCCGCCCTTTCCGATGATGACACCGGGGCGGGCCGCCTGAATGGTGACGGTGATGAGCTTCAGCGTACGCTCGATGATGATCCTCGAGAGGCTCGCTTTCGCGAGACGGCTGCCGAGATACTGACGGATCTTGTAATCCTCGGCGATCTTCTCAGGGTAGTTACCACCGCACCAATTGGAGTCCCAACCACGGGTGATACCGATTCTGTTGCTGATAGGGTTTGTTTTCTGTCCCATAGTTTACTCCTCCACGGTTGCGGGTTTCACATCAAGGATGATGGTAACGTGGTTGGAACGCTTGCGGATCCTTCCGGCACGACCCTGGGGGCAGGGGCGGATCCTCTTGAGGGTCCGGCCTTCGCCGACCATGATGGTCTTGACGTACACGTTGCCGTTGTCAAGCTCGCTGCTCTTGTCCTGGTTCTTGGCTTCCCAGTTGGCGATGGCGCTCTTGAGGAGTTTCTCAAGACGTGCCGAGGCCTCCTTCTTCGAGAAGTGAAGAAGATCGAGGGCGTGGTTGACCTCCACTCCGCGCACGGTGTCGGCGACGAGGCGCATCTTCCGCGGGGAAGTGGGGATGTCATTGAGCTTGGCGATTGCGGTCTGTTTCTTGACCTCTTTCAGCCTCTCGGCCATAATTCTTTTACGTTTTCCCATAATGTCAATCCTTTAAACATTACTTTTTATTATTGCCTGAGTGGCCTCTGAAAGTACGCGTGGGAGCGAACTCGCCGAGTTTGTGACCAACCATATTCTCAGTTACATAGACCGGAATGAACTTGTTTCCATTATGAACTGCGATCGTGTGGCCGACAAAGTCAGGGGAGATCATGCTGGCGCGCGACCAGGTCTTGACAACCTCTTTCTTCTTGCTGCCTTCATTCATGGCAAGAACCCTTTTCTCCAGGGCTTCCTGGATGTACGGGCCTTTTTTAAGTGAACGACTCATAATTAGCTTAGTTTAATTCCGTTATTTCTTCTTTCTTCTTTCGATGATAAACTTGTTCGAAACCGCTTTCGGGTTGCGGGTCTTGTAACCCTTGGCGGGCAGACCCTTGCGCGAACGCGGATGACCACCGGAAGCACGGCCTTCACCACCACCCATCGGGTGATCGTGCGGGTTCATGACGACGCCCCGGTTGTGGGGACGACGACCGAGCCAGCGGCTGCGGCCGGCCTTGCCGGAAGACTCGAGGTTGTGGTCGGTGTTGGAGACCACACCCACAGTGGCGCGGCAGGCGACGGGAACCATACGGGTCTCGCCCGAAGGGAGACGAAGGATCGCGTACTTGCCTTCGCGGGCGGCGAGCTGCGCATAGGTGCCGGCGGAGCGGGCCATCGTGGCGCCCTGTCCGGGACGGAGCTCGATCGCGTGAACAAGTGTACCAACGGGAATCTCACTGAGCGGGAGGCAGTTGCCGAGATCCGGAGAAGCGGCGGGGCCGTTGAGGATCTTCTGACCGACCTTGAGTCCGTCGGGAGCAATGATATAGGATTTGACGCCGTCCTCATACTGGACGAGGGCGATGCGGGCGCTGCGGTTCGGATCGTACTCGATCGTGAGAACCTCGGCGGGGATACCGTCCTTGCAGCGTTTGAAATCGATGATGCGGTACATCCTCTTGTGACCGCCGCCGATGTAACGGACCGTCATCTGGCCGGTGTTGTTGCGGCCGCCGGTCGACTTGAGCGGGGTGAGGAGGGGTTTGTAAGGCTTTTTCGCCGTAATCTCCGCGAAGGAGCTGATAGCTTTGTTGCGCTGACCGGGAGTTACCGGTTTGTATTTCTTGATTGCCATGTCTTTGCTCCTTTTTAGATGTTAGCGTAGAAGTCGATCTTCTCGTCTCCGACGAGGGTGACGTAAGCCTTCTTGAAATGATTCATACGGCCGCGAAGAAGACCGGACTTGGTGTAGCGCTGTTTGCGCTTGCCGTGATAGTTGACGGTGTTGACGTCAGCGACGTTCACATTGTACATCTGCTCGACGGCCGCCTTAATCTGGATCTTGTTGGCGTCACGGTCTACGATGAAACCGTAGCGGTTGAGTTTCTCTCCCTGGTCGGTGAGTTTCTCAGTGACGATAGGCTTGAGTAAAATTCCCATTTCGCGTCCTCCTTATTTAACCCGGGCTGCGAGAATCTCCTGCACACCGTCGACGAGGACCAGCTGATGGGCCTTCATAATGGCGTAGGTGTTGATCTCGTCAACGCTGATGACGTTGACCTCGGGAAGATTGCGGGATGAAAGATAAATGTTCTTCGCATTCTCGGGAAGGACGATAAGAACCTGCCGCTGACCGGCCTTGATGGCGTTGAGGATATTGAGCATATCCTTGGTCTTGGGGGCGTCCATCGAGAACGGCTCCACGATGGTGAGCTTGCCTTCCTGGGCCTTGTAGGTCAGGGCGCTGACGCGGGCAAGGGATTTCACCTTCTTGTTGAGCTTGGTGCGATAGTCGCGCGGGTCGGGTCCGAAGACGCGGCCGCCGCCGACGAAGATATTGGCTTTCAAGCTGCCGTGACGGGCGCCGCCGCCGCCTTTCTGCCGGCCAAGTTTCTTGGTCGAATAAGCGACTTCGCTGCGGTCCTTCGTCTTGGCCGTACCCTGACGCTGGTTGGCGAGGTACTGCTTGACATCGAGCCAGATGGCGTGATCGTTGGGTTCTACGCCGAAGACGTTCTCATCGAGAACCACCTTCTTTCCGGAAAGACTTCCGTCAATTTTCAAAACATCAAGTTCCATAATTAAGCCTCCAGAAGTAAATAAGAACCCTTGGCTCCGGGAACGGAACCCTTGACTACGAGAAGATTGTGCTCAGGGATGAGTTTGATAACCTCAAGGTTGAACACTTTGACGCGCTCGTCGCCCATATGGCCTGCCATCCTCATACCGGGGAAAACCCTTGAAGGCCAAGAGGAAGCACCCATAGAACCGGGGTGACGGAGACGGTTGTGCTGGCCGTGGGTCTTCCCGCCGACACCGTTGAAATGATAACGGTGAACGACACCCTGGAAGCCCTTGCCCTTGGAAGTACCGACGACATCGACGAATTTGACATCCTCCGTGAACACGTCCGTGAGGGTCAGCGTGTCGCCCAGTTTGAGCTCTCCCGCGAAGTCGGCCGGGAATTCGACCAGTTTCCGCTTGGGAGTGGTTCCTGCCTTTTCGAAGTGCCCCTTGAGGGCAGCGCTGGTGCGTTTCTCTGATTTTTCGTCATAGGCAAGCTGTACAGCGGCATAACCATCTTTTTCGACTGTACGTACCTGCGTGACAACACACGGCCCAGCTTCGACAACGGTGCATGGAATATTTTTTCCATCAGCACCGAAAACGGAAATCATTCCGATTTTCTTTCCAATTAATCCAGGCATTGGTTTGTTAATTAATTGTTTAATAATACTTTACATAGTCCGCACACATTTTGCGGGCTGCAAAGTTAGCATTTTTTCCTGGATTTACAAAAAGTTTTGAACAATTTTTTCAACGGCGCCCATCCCGCCCCGGCCACGAAAACGCCTCCGGACGCGCACGTCACGACCTCCCGCAGGAAGGGTATGGCAGCGTTTGGGGGCCCTGGTGCGACTTAACCCCGCACGCAGAAAGCGTATGGAAGCATTTTGGGGCCGGAATGCGACTTAACCCAGCCCGTAGAAAGGGTATGGCAGCGTTTCGGGGCCAAAATGCGACTTAACCCAGCCGGCAGAGAGGGTATGGAAGCATTTTGGGGCCGCCCCTCCTGCAACAGGCAGTGAACTTGAGCGGAGGACTATATGTAGATGGTGGCGACGCGCTCGGCGGGGCCGGTGAGGGTAACGTCGGAGAAGGACAGCTTCCGGATCGGGTCCGGATGGACGGCGGGGCTGAAGGTTACCGTGAGGTCGTGCAGGCGGGCGTGGACGCGGACGGTTTCCGGAGCGGAGCCGGCATGGATCACGGGACCGGCAGCCGGGGCGGCCGAGGCGTCCTGCGGACGGGAGGCGAGGGCGGCGATGGCCGGTGCGTCCTGCGGACAGGCGGCGAGCCAGGCGGCGATGGCGGAGGCGGTGATGCCCGTGCCGCAGGCGAGGGTTTCGCCTTCGACGCCTTTTTCGAAGGTGCGGACGGCGATTTCGCCGGGAGCGATGAGTTCGACGAAGTTGACGTTGACGCCCGCGGGGGCGAACTGCGGGAGGTGGCGGATCTGCCGGCCGAGGCCTTCGACGTCCACGTTGCGGACGGAGGGCACGAAGGTCACGAAGTGCCGGGTGCCGGTATCGACGAACCAGCCGGAGGAGATTCCAGGGACAGGGGTGACGGCGTAGTACTCCGTGACGGGCTTCATCCCGAGGCGGATTGTCTTGACGGGGCCGTCGTCGGAGATGAGCCAGGCCGTATGGGGGCCGTCCGGAGCCAGGAAGCGATAGCACTTGACGGCGGATGGCTCGGCAGCCGCAGTGCAACAAGCAGCCGAATCTTCAGCACCAGCGCAACAAGCGGCCGGGGCGGGCGGAGCCTGTGGCTCGATGCCCAGGTCGCGGGCGAAGGCGACGATGCAGCGGCCGCCGTTGCCGCACATCATTCCGCCGGAGCCGTCCGGATTGAAGAATTCCATCCGGAAGTCATAGCCCGGCGCCTCCGAGAGGACCATCAGGCCGTCGGAGCCGATGCCGAGGTGACGGTCACATAGCGACGCCACCCGGGAGGGCGTAAACACGGCGCCGTCTTCGCGGGCGTCGTACAGCAGGAAATCATTCCCTGCACCGTGGTATTTGTAGAACTTCATCATTTTCCTGTCATAATCCGCCGGGTGTCGGCATACGGAGACGCGTCCTTGCCGAGCGCATTGGCGAATTTCTCCATCAAAGTATATTCTTCCAGACTCTTGCGGCGGGTAAAGGTGAGGTATGATTCCAGCGCCGGGAACGCTTCCTCCAGTATTTTCCGGTCGCCATACCGCGAGAAGAGCGTATCCACCCGGGTGAACGGGGCGCTGAACGGCACCGGATCCAGGACAAAGCCCTCCACTTCGCCCCGCATTTTCGCCCAGGTGGAGGGAGAAGGAGGAAGAATGTCGGATACAACCTTGACCCGGGTCGACTTGGGGCAGACGACCGTCAGGGTCTGGAAGGTCCGCGAAGAGAATGCGTCCGTCCATCTGGCCCGCCCTTTCCGGCCCAGCACGACGGCATCCGTCCCGACCACCTTTCCGGCGGCGTCCTGATAGCGGAGTTCGACCACGTCCCCGGATTCGCCGGCGGAAAATTCAAAGATGCAGTTCGCCCGGATCTCCCCGCCGAAGAAGAAGGTCCGGAGGGAATCCGTCCGGAGATCCTCCCGCGGTACCAGCCGTTCCCGGGAGGGTAGCGGGGATTCGTCCGGAACCAGCACCGCACGCGCCTTTTCCACCGGAACGGCCGCCCCGAAGGACAGCGAATCCACCAGGGCGTCGTACTGGAGACCGCCCGGAATCAGGGTATAGGCACTCCCGAGGGAGACCTCCCAGCTGCCGTCCGTGCAGATGATGTCGTGGCTGCCGTCTTTATATTCGAGATGCAATTCCGCAAGCAGCGCGGGCGCCTTTTCATCCACCACCTGCACCGTAAGGATATTGCTGCCGGAGGAGAGAAGCCCGGTCACGTCCTGAACGCGGTAAGTCCCGGCGATGCCGCGGTAGAGATCGGTTGCGACGCTGTACGCGCCCTCGACCGGCTTTCCGCCGATCTCGACGAGACGCCCGCCTGACGAAGCGACGCAAAGGGTTGCCCGGCGAAGGCCTTTCCCGACCGTGAATTCCTTCCGGAAGAAGGGCTGCTGCACCCCGGGCCGGACCGGACCGATCCACCGCGCCGTCCAGTTGCCCGCGGGAAAGACCGCCGTACGGAATCTTCCCCCGCCGACTTTCCTGTGGCCGTCCCGGTCCCACGCCTCCACCTTCCAGCGGTAGGTAGTAAGACTTTTCAGCGCGATCTCTTCCGGCAGATAGAGCATCGGCGTGGGAGAATGGATCTCCCCGGAATCCCAGACGCCCTTGATTACGACGCGGCACCTGTCCTGCACGAATTCACCTTCCCCGTCGAACTGCCACGAGAAGATGGTCTCCGCGCTGCCGACGGCCACCGGCTTACGAATATAGTCCACCGCCACTTCCGGAATCCGGGAGCAGGAGGCGGCCAAAAGCAGGGCCAGAGCAAACGCAGTATGCAAGAGACGCTTCATATCTTGTAAAGATAATAAGGATCCGGGCAAAATCCCACCAAAACGGCCGGAACCTAGAGCCGCAGGGCCGGGACGGAGCCGGAGAGGTCCCAGGTCGTTTCGGACCAGCCGATCGAACGGGCCACGGAGGAAGCCGTTGCCCCATTGGCCGCGGCCTTGCCGTGATACGGGCTGAACCACTTAGCCGATCCGGCCGGCTGCGCGAGCGGGCTGGAAGGCGAACTGTCGGCGTGGTCGAAGAGTTCGTTCAGGGAACTGTCCGAATAGAATTCAAACACCATAGAAGTACTTCTCCAGCAGTTCCGGAGCGTATTCGGACGCGAAGAGCATCCGACGACCGCGCCGCCGCTGTAATGGCTGGCCGGATTCTCGCCGCCGGTAGTCACGGTCTTGATGGAAGAATTGAAGGCGATGCAGTCCTCCACTGTCGTATTGATATCGGTATCCAGGCTGTTCGATGATCCCTGCCGGCCAAAGGCCCGGCCGACAATGCCGCCCAGCGCATACACACCGCTGACGGCCCCCGTCGCGACGCAACGGCTGACGGTCGTATTCTTCGGAGCGTCGCCCAGGATACCGCCATTGTAAGACCCCGTACCAACGATGTCCATCGAAGACACGCAGTCCGAAACCGTAAGGCCCGTGTTGGAGGAGCGGCCAATGATGCCGCCCATCACCGTCGTTCCCGCCGCGGAGCCGGCAGAAGCACACTCCTTGATCACACAACCGTCACCCGTAGAGGTATTGCACTGGCCGAGGATGCCGGCAACTACGCCGGAGTAAGCACTGAGCGCACCCTTGTACGAGCAGCGAGTCAGGGAGACAGAACCGCTCGTATGGGCGGCGATGCCGCCGACATAGCTGGTCCCGGAACCCCTTTCCCGGACCGTGATGTTCGACTCGACCGTGCAGCCGGAGATGGTCCCGTTGCCATAGTATCCGACGATTCCACCAGCCACGTCATCGCGGGCGGTGATATTCATCGTGCTGGTGCAATTGGCGATATCCAATGCTGTACTGCACATACCCAGAATACCACCAGCCGCACGTCCACTCGCAGTTGTCAGCGTCCCGCTCGTCTGGCAGTCGCTGATAGAAACGTCTCCCAGTGCCTCTCCCAGAATGCCGCCGACGGAATGGTAGCCCGACTCATAGGTCAATGCCGCCGTCCGTTCCACAACGCCGCTAAATGAGCAGTTCACGAACGTTCCAGCGCCGGAGCGTCCGGTCAGGCCGCCGATATTCGCATAAGTGGACGTAGACACCTTTCCTCTTACCACGTGCACATTCTCCAGACGGCCCTGCAGGGTGCTGTCGATATTGCCCACCCACGCGGCGACAATGCCGCAGGGGGAATTTGCGGTCGTCACGACCTCCGCATCCTCCACCGTCAGGTTCTTCACCTCGCCGTGCAGGATGCCGAACAGGCTCGCCCGGCTGGATGCCGTGCAGCTGAAATGCGTGATCTTGTGGTTCTGCCCGTCATACATCACGCCGAAAGCCTTGTTCTCGTCGTTCAGGGGAAGCCAGTTCTGCACACCCGAGAAATCGATATCCGCTATCTGGCGGAACCAGGTGTAGGTATTCTCCTCAATCAGGTTGCGGATGTTGTTGAAGTCCTCAACGGACCCGATCAGATACGGGTCGCTCTCGCTGCCCTTGCCGGACAACGCCCGGCTCCAGGATGTCGAGGACGTAACCAAACGGTGCACATAGCCCTGATACAGGGTCTGCGGCCCCGGGAGGAACGTGTTCGTAAAGACATCTCCAGAGACCGTCGTCACGGTGATGGTCACCTCTTTGTCCGCGGAGAGGATAATTTCCCCGGCGGGAAGATACGCCGTGAAGCACAGGCCGTCCAGGGTACCGTCTTCCACGTCGATAGAGCATTCGTCAATGCCCTCCCCGGCGAAAGAGACCGAGGCGACGGCCGATGCTGACGCGGGCAGGTTGAGGACCAGGCAGAGGCAGCCCGACTGCGAGAAAGTCCCGCCGTGCTCCGCCGCCCAGCCGTAGTTGAAATGGATGTCCTCAAAGCTGTCGACCCCCGTCAGCGTTGCGTCATAATGGAGGTGCGAGAAATCCCCGTCCGCCTTCTGGACGATGGTCTGCGTCATATAATCAAGTGTGGCCGTCGTGATGTCGAAGCTGTCGCCAGAGGGCGCCTTCCCCTCGAAAACGCCTTTCGCGCCTTGGGAAGAAACCAGCGTGAACATTTCATTTCCGACGAGAATCTGGTCGCCCTCCTGCCAGGACGGGATGAACCCGCCCTTCCCGTTCCCGGAGAGCGATACGCGGGTGTCAATCTTCTCTACTTCCGGCAGGGTAGCCGTAATTTGCACGGTCTCGCCGGCCTTGTAGGCCTTTTTAAGCGCCACAGTTGCCTCGGGCGCATTCTCCCGGGCGCAGGCAGCCGCCATCAGGACGGCAATGCCAAGAATGAACAATGTCTTTTTCATAGCGCTCTACGGTAAATAGTCCTTGCAAGTGTCATAAATCTTGTCCGCCATCTGCTTGAAAGCGGGAGCGGTGGGATGGCTGCCTTTGCACTTCTCGATGGTGTCGCCGACGAAGTTGACGTACGGCAGGCCGAAATGCTCGGCGACAGCCTTGTTGGCCGCCTCGTAGTTGGTCGACAGGCGGTCACCGATGAGCATAATGATCTGCACGCCCTCATAACGGTTCTGCAGCATCTTCACCAGCAGAATCATCGCGCTCCGGTAGCTGTTCGCATCGAGCTGTCCGATGGGAAGGTCCCAGTCGAAGGTGCCCAGCGGCGAACTTTGGTTGACGTCATTGGTGCCGCCGTGGATGATGATGATGTCGGGATCCTCGAAGGCGTATGCCCTGTCCACGAAACCGGCAGGCGTAGGCTTGCCGCTCGAACGGCCGTTCTTGACCTCGTGGACCACGCGGGTGCCGGACCAGGAATTGTTCACGTCCAGCGTACCGTGCTGCATATTGTCGTAGATGACGCGCCACCACCAGGTCTTCTCCTTGCTGTCGACCGCCTTGGCCGCGAGCGTCGCATCGGCATTGCCGACGTTCGGGTCGTTCGCCGGATAGAAGGCCGTATATTCGGGACTGCACATCGTCCCGTCGAAGGTGGAGATGGAGTCGCCGATAATGCCGACCTTCCGGGTGGGCTGTTCGTCCGGTGCCGCGAAATCCAGCGTGACGGTTACCGTCTGCCCAGCCACCGCCGTCACCGTCTTGGTGAACTCATACGTATAGCGGCTGGTCGTCACGGTGAATTTCCCGGTGAATGTGCCCGGCAGGCACAGGAGGCCGAACTCGGCCGCCTCCGGAGCGTGACCGACGGCAGGGCGGTGGACGGGATCCTCCGATGACCACGTCATCGTGACGGTCTTGCCGCCGCCGACGGGCTCGTCGTCCTTGATCTCACCGACGATATCCTTATCGGCCGCGTAACTCACGGAGAGCACCCGCTCCCCGACCGCGTAATACTTGCTGTCCTGCAGCAGAACCTTGAGTCCCGCCGTCTTGGGCGTCACCCGGCCGTCCAGATCCTCCGCCGCCGTCAGATAATATTTCGGCTGCGAAGCCGCAATGGTGGTATTTTCCTTAGGGGCCGGCGGATTGGGATCATCCGGTCCCGGTCCCGGCTCCGGCCTGGGCTGCTTCCCGCAGGAGACTGCCCCTGCGAGAAGAACCAGCAAAATGCAATTTTTCAAAATAGGTTTCATATTGCAAAATTACAAAAAAAGTTCGTTTGTTCTGCGTAAAATGCAACTATTTAACAATCAGCTTCTTACCAAAAAGACCTTGCTCGAAAACAAGTAAGGTCTTTTGCGTAATGTGCTAATAATCAATCTGGTACATTCTACGGCTCAATCGTCACTTTGCGGAGAGTGTAACGCCAGTCGAAGAAGTAGAAGACCTTGGGGTTCTTCGGATCAAAAATCAAATCCTGCGGAGTCTGCGTAATCTGGCAAAGAGCCCCGACGCTTGAAAGGTAAGAATTACCTCCACCGAGGATGGTTGTCACAACAGCATCTGTCCATCCTGACTCTCCTTTGACAATCCTGCGGACAGCATAGTCGTCAAGCATATATATCGCTCCGTCGGGTCCATAAACCAATCCGTTCACATTGGAACCGAAGGTCGCAGCAGATACGGAGCCATCCGTCAGCGCGCCGAAGGATCCAGATTTGGTACCCTTACCAATAGTGGCGATTACCCCAGTAGAAGAAATGACATAAACCTTGTAACCCGAAGGAGAAGTGCCTTTTGCCGTGGACATCGTCAGGAGCAAATTTCCATCCCCATCGAAATCCATTGCGACAGGCCAGTTCGTTTCGCCGGATGTCGACCCGACTCCTAAGGTGGAACAATCAAAGAAAATCGATTTTGTTCCCCCGAATCCACCAGCCCACTTGTAGATGACAGACCCGTTACGGCATCCGACATAAGCATCATCACCGTTAAAACGGACACACATGGGATTGTTCAGCCCTTCCGTCACAACGTCGGCCACGGCATTCGTAGAAATATTCCAGCTACGGACCTTGTTGGCACCCTTGTCGGCATAATAGAAGACTCCGTTATGGACTTCTCCCTGCCAGGGGGCACCCCCACCGAGGGTGACGGCTGAGCTTACCGCGTGCGTACTCTTATTATATTGGCGAAGCACCTTGCTGCCGTTAGATTCTGTCAGCAGTAGGTTGGCATTGTCCTTCCAGCAGAGGCCGCGGACCTGGTTGAACTTCGCCGCCGTACCCGTGCCGTCGACGGTCCCGGCGCTCCCGTCGGTTCCCGCCACGACCTCGACGCTGTACTTCGTCAGCGTGATGGGCTGCATTTCCTTGATGACGGCACGCTCGATCTTGACGTTTTTACCCGTACGCTCGGAGCCGGGGACGGTGGTGCCGTCGGCGAAGGCCAGGCGGACTTTGATTTCGGGATAGACGTGGTCGTTGCCGGGACCTACGGGAAGCGGGACGTAGACAGTTAGCCCGTCCTCGGATGCACGCTGCGCAGCCGTAGCCGAGGTGATCGTCTGGGTAATCTCATATTTGTCTGAATGCGAATAAGCCTGGACGTATGGAGTAGCTCCCGTGAATCCACCCTGATCCGTACTCCAGCCGAACGTCTCCTTCATGGTCGAACAAATCTTGTAGGAAGTTTTCCCGTCCTCATAGCAGGGAGCCCAAACCACCAGTTTGGCCGCCTTCGGAGGAAGATACTTGTAAGTAAGCTTCAATAGACCGCCGACATGCTTGAACTGAAGATTTGTGCCATCATCAGTCACCTGGGCAAGCATCGGAGCCTCCACATTGCCCTCAAACCAAGTATAGCCCGTTTTAAGGTTCATCTTGAGGCTTCCGTCCTCTTCCCGCGCCCCGGTAGCCGGATAAACGGCAAAGCTGCTCGGACCGGTCACGATCCTGTCAGCCGCATCGGCTTCCTTGATGTCGAATGTCGCCGGACCGGCCGTATCATCACCGGTATACGTAAAGACCGTGTAACCGGCAGCATTGTTGGAGCGAACGTTGATGTTGTTGTTCTTCTTCCACATAAATTCGCCGCCCACAAATGCCGTCTTCGTGCTCTCCGGAGCGGCGACAGTAAGGGTTTTAAGGCTCTTGGACTCAAGTCCCGGCGTGTCTGTTGAGTTGTCGAGGTTTTCCTTTGCGCAGGAAAAAACCAGAGTCAGCAATGCAGCTGCAAAAAAGATGTTTCTTGTTTTCATAGCTGGTCCTCCATTATTCCCATTCTCCCTCTTCGGGATCTACGAACCAGCCTTCCAGACCGTTCTGGCTTCCCGTAGAAACACCCGGGACTTTGGTGCTCGCACAAAAATTCATATCCGAGTGTATTCTTGCGAGTGAGAATACCGGCGAAAAATAGACTTTTTTCATATCCGTTTATTTATAAATATAATCTACAAGAACCGGCCAGTGGTCGGAAGGGAGGACACCGTCGTAATTGATGCGAAGCACC
Source organism: uncultured Bacteroidales bacterium (assembly GCA_900320545.1). Taxonomy (GTDB): domain Bacteria; phylum Bacteroidota; class Bacteroidia; order Bacteroidales; family UBA932; genus Cryptobacteroides. The sequence goes on from ONSU01000004.1 coordinate 124,105, forward strand.
AAATAGCGACTTACATCCAAATCCCCTTTATAATACTGATAATCATAGCGGTGATACCACTTTTTCGCCTGTTCGTCAGTGTCAGACCAGGCGTTATAGGTAGCAATGGGATTCGGATTGACTCCAAGTTCGGCACTGCGATAATAGGTATCGGTGAAATATGTCTTAAAATAGTCGGCGTGGGTCGACTCAGTCGTCGGGGAGTTCATATCACCGGTCAGAATAACAGGAGAGCCGTCCGAAATCATCCCCCGGACCTTTTCGATAATCAACTCGGCCGATTTGACGCGGATGGTAAGCGCCTCGTCCTCCGTAATGGAAGTGCCGGAACTGGCCACTTCCAGATGGGTCGTCAGGAAATAGAAATCCTTGTCGGCATCCTTGTCGTGCAGTTTCACCCACACGCAAAGGCGCTTGCGGCCCGGATCCGTTTCGACCCAGCCCGGAGCGGGCGAACTCGCCACATCCGGGGTCGGCGAAAGGTAGAATACCCCTTCATCCAGCCGGGTGAATTTCTCCGTCTTCCACGCCAGGCAGGGCTCTTCGTCAGTCTCCTTGAAAGTATAGCCGGGAAGATTTTCCTTGAGGAATGTCCGCTGCTCGGGACGGGACTCCTGGAAGCCGATGACATCGAAGGCATAATCCTTCAGCAACTGGAGCACCGCCGCCTTGCGGACATCCCAGTGCCGGTTACCCTCGTCGGCATCGTTGTAGAAACGGATGTTGTAGGTTCCGGCCCGAAGTTTCTTTTCAGTGGAAACGGGAATGACGCCGTCGCCGATCCAGAGTTCCCGGATCATTCCGGCCGCCTGGTCGGAAATATAGAGCCGCTTCCCGTCCTCCGACATTAGCAGGCCGCCGATCAGGTTGAATGAGGCCGCGGTGCCAACCCCGTTGGCAATCTGCGCACGGTTTTTCTGCTGAATGCTTCCGGCGACTGTCTCCACCTGGGCATCAGCATACCCGCCGGACCCCTTTCTGATGCGGCGGATCCGGTGGGAATCGGCCACGTACAGATCCCCGTTAGGGGCAATAGCCACGTCGGCGATGTTGGCCGTAAACTTGGCGGTGAGCGGAGACCCGGGAATGCCGTCATCAAAGGTCTTGGCATCCTTCACGCCCGCAATCACCTCGGTGGCACCCGTCATGGGATCCACCTTGACAATCTGGCAGCCGTTGGTGGAGACGATCAGGTTGCCGTCGGCATCGAATACCAGCGAGAGCGGCCAGGCCCCCAGGTCGATCGTCAGGGCCGGAGCGGCCGTGAAGTCACCTCCGGTGAATTTGTAAACGGCATTGAGGTCGCGGACGGCCACAAAGGCGTCCCCTCCCTCATTGAACGCGATATCTATCACGCTCTTCCCTGCCCATTCCGAACGGGCTGCTTCGGTCTGATTGACCCGGGAAGCTGGGTCGTACGTACGGATTTCGGCCTTGGCCTTGTCGGCAAACCAGACCTTTCCTCCGTGCAGAATCCCGAGCCAGGGCACGTTTTGATCCGTTCCGTAGGTATACGGCATCGAGAGGCGCTTCTTCTCCAAATCCCACAAACGGATGGTCTGGGATTGCTCCAGGATGAAGGCGGTCTTGCCCGCCTCGATCCAGCCCATTCCGCGGACGGCGCCGAGCACCGCTTCGCTCTCGCCCCCGTCTTTCTTCCCCGAAACGGGGTTGCTGAAACCGGCGGTGCCGAACAGGGTGGTCACCGTGAAGGAGGGCGTCGACGGATCGGGAATGACGGGGCCGGGAGGATCGACCGGATTGTCAGGGCCCGGATTATCAGCGGGCGTTTTGGTACAGCCGAAGAGTGTCAACAGCGCGGCTGAGAGTAGGAGAATGCGTTTCATTTGATGGTTATTTTACGGATCAGGCAGTTCTGAACGTCGCAGACGTACAGCGTATTGTCGTCATAGACCAGAATGCCGGCCGGTTCGTTAAACTTGATATTGAGGCCTTTCCCGTCCGTATACCCCTTGACACCGCCCATTACGGTCTCCAGCATACCGTTGGCATAGTTGCCGTAGGCATCGGGCTTGAGCTGACGAATGGCGTGGAAAGAAGCATCGGATATATACATCACCCCCTTCGAATCGAAGGCGATGCCGTGACACGAGGTAATCTTGGCCGTGAGCGGATCTCCGTTAACCCCGTCGAACAGGGCATCCCCCTTCACGCCGTCGCCGAGGATGACGCTCTGGGTCGTGCCCGTCGGGTCGATGGAGAGGAGGCAGTAGCCGTTGTGAGTGGCCGAAATCACATTTCCATGGGGATCGATAGCGATGAAGCTGGGGCCTTCCGCCACTTCGGCAAAGACACTCTTCTGCCCCTGTGGGGTGAATTTGTAAATGACCTTCTCATCCCGGCACGGAACGAGGAAATTGCCCTCCCCGTCCATCACGACATTCATCGGGGATTTCAATCCCGTCGCGACCGTGACCAGCCTTCCGGAGGCCGGCTCATACCGGTAGAGAATGCCGTTGGCCTTGTCGTTGCACCAGTAATTGCCTTCGCCGTCAAAACAGCCCTGCCAGAGCGCGGCACCCGGAATCTGGGCATCCATCAGGGTGGTGACTGTCAGGTCTGCGGCAATCCGGCGCAACTTATTGCCGCCCCGGTCGGTGAACCAGAGGGTACCGTCAGGCGCTTTGTTGATGCCGGTGGGCATATAGGTCAGCGCCTCGGTCCCCACGCCGTCCTGGCATTTGCGCTGGCCCTGCTGGCCGACGATGGTCGACGCCATATATTCGTGATCCGGCCGCTTGAGATAATTAATCTCCAGGCCGCCGCCCTCGCCGGCAGGTCCCTTGACCGTGATCGGACAGGGCCCCGGACGATGCTCGGGAAGGACAATCTGCAGCCGGCTGGAGGAGGCCTCCAGTACAATGGCCGGTACGCCGTCGAGCAGCACCTCGTTCTGCTCCTGAATCGGGGAGAAATTCCACCCGATCAGGGTCACGAGGTCGCCGGGATAGCCGTTGCGCGGATCGACCGACACGAGGCGCAGATCCGTAATCCGGGCGGAATACGGTTCCTTGCAGGCCGTGAGGGCGAGAAGGAATAGGAGGGTATATAGGATTCGTTTCATTCTATCGTGATTTCTCGAATGGTGAAATTACTGTACTCGGAGATATAGAGGTGCTTGTCGTCGGGGGCCATCCGGATTTCACCGGGGGTGCCGAAGCGGGCGTCACTGCCGACACCGTCGCTTTGACCGCTCTGGCCGCTGAGGCCGGCAATGGTGCTGACGATGGCGTTCGCATATCCGTCAGAACCCTTCTGGATCAGTTTGATGATCTTGAAGCTGTCATCCGCTACATAGATGTTTCCTTCGCCATCGACCGTCATACCGAAGAGGTTGGATCCGAATTTCGCCGTCAACGGATGTCCCGGCTGGCCGTTGTCATCGGCTTTGGCAGCCCGGATTCCCGCGATGACCGTCTGGATACCATTCGGGGCTACCGATATCACCTGGCAGCCGTTTGTAGTCACGATCAGCTGCCCGTCGGGCGCGAACTGCATAGCCAGCGGACCGTCCGTGAAGGTTGTGAAACTCTCCAGCGCCGTAAAATCACCGCCCGGAGCCTTAAGGATGCCCTTCACGCCGTCCCGGATCAGCACATAGCCATTGCCCGCAGCGTCAAATGCGACATCCATCGGAGACGTACCTCCCTGGAGATCCGCCCCCACGACTTCGCTTTCGTCGGTCTTGTAGTTGTACCGGACAAGGCGGTTGTTACCCTTGCTTGCAAGGTAAATCCAGTCGCCATGCAGCGTTCCCCGCCAGGCCGCATTCAAGAGCGATTTGGCAGACTGGGTGGAGGTCACGGTATAGGAAGTCAGATCCATTAAGCGGAACGCATTGTTGCCATTGTCGAAAATAACCATCCGGCCGTCCGGCAGGAAGACAAGCCCGCGCGGCTGCCAGTATTTCACCTCGGAAGGGCCGCCGTCGATGACAGTCACGGCATCCGCCGCCCGTCCCGCCTTGCCGGAAACCGTCCGCACGGTATACTTGAGTTTCTTGGAAACATACATAAAGGCCGGTCCCTCGGCGGTCTTGTCCCCGACGGTCACGACCACCGGATAGCTTCCGAGCGGATTCTCCGGCGCCTTGATGCGGAGCTCTTTCATCGAGGCGGACAGCACCTCGGCCCGGACCCCGTTCAGGGTCACGATGTTTTCGGAGGGCACCGGGCTGAAGCAAAGTCCTTTGACGGTAATCTCTTCCCCGACCAGGCCTGTTGCGGGCTCAATCGAAAGAACTGTAAGATCCGGCTTCCGGTCGTAGGTAAACATCGGACCGGTGACACTCTCACCGCCGACCGTCACGACAAAGGGATACTGCCCCTCCGGATTGTCCGGCAGGGTAACCACCAGCCGGCTGACCGTCGCAGTGGTCACGAGGCAGGGCTTGTCGTTGATGGTGACCGTATTCTCCTCCGGCTTCGGGGAGAAGAGTTGCCCGCCAATGGTGATCTGCTCCCCTTCGTAGCCGTGCATCGGCGAATAAGAGAAGACCGCCAGTTTTTCCTCTTCAGGATGCTCGGCATAGCGGAAATGGATACCGCCCTTGGAACGGCCATCCACGGTCACCTCCACCTCATAGATGCCGAGGGTCTTCTCCGGCATCACGACCGAAATGCGGTCCATCGTGGAAGCCTTCACCGTCGCAGGCGTACCCCCGATGGTTACGGAAACCTGCTTTCCTTCGAAATACCAACCGGAAATCGTCGCTTCCGTGCCGGGATACCCGGCTTTGGGAATGATGGAAAGGACCTTGGGATCATGCGGGCCGTCCACGACGCCGGTCTCCCGGCATCCCAGGACGGAAAGCACTGTCAGCAAGATATAGATTGTCTTTTTCATACGCATTACGGTTCATCTACAGTTACCATCCAGCAGCTTACCACGGCCCTTTCACAGCCGTCAGCGGCGCGGTTGCGGAGTTGATAGACATCCACGGTGGGATGGCGGATCACCAGCATTGCGCTGCCGCCGCCGTCGAGATTGGACGCCCAGACGCAGCCAAGCGCCTTCATCATTTCTCCCATTTCCCAGTACAGCATTCCCTCCGACCACGTCGGCTGCCGTCCATCCACAATCATAAAATAGAGTGTCTGCCGGTCCGCCGTATAGCCAACCACGTTGCGAGGATGCCGCCAGGGTGAATAGGCGCTGAACGAGGCAGGAACGACGCCTTCATCCTTGACGACCAGGACGCCGCTGCCTGTCAGGTCGCGAAATTCGCTCTGATGGGGCCGGTAGTAGGCAGAATCCCGGATGACCGGGAGCCCATCGTAATCGAAGCCGATAAAGCTGATGGCCTGGTCGGTCAAGGTTGAGGAATAGAAGAAATCGTCCTTGAGGACCGTTCCGTCCTTGTGGATCGGCCCACGGGTCTTGCCGTTGGAGGTATCCCAGAAATCGGCATTCACGGCCGCCACGACCCTTCTGCCGGGCTTGTCGACCAGGCTGATCATATCCGAAGGTGTCTGGCGGGCACCGACGACATACGTATCTTTGTCGTCCGGAAGGACGAGTTTCATCTTCACCCCGGGCGTATTCAGCTTGATCCGGAGGAGGAAGGCATGTTCGACCTTATAGTCCGATGTCTGGAAATGGATATCCGTCTCATCCACGCCGGTTGCCAGCAGGAAGGTGCTGTCGGCGTAGATATGCGCAACGGAAGGGGCCTTCGCCACCATCTTACCCAGCTCGGTCCGCGGGACATACGGCGTATCCGGAATGTCCTGGGGCCCCTCGGGGAGTTTCTGGCAGGCAAGAACCGACAGGGATAATATAAGCCAATATATCTTTTTCATAACTTCTACTGCGTTGCTTTCCAGAGCGGATGCTGCTCAAGAGCCTTGTTAAGGGTCAGTTCCCGGGAAGGAATCGGAAGAACCGTGTATTTGGTCTCCACCCCGACGGTCGACTCGAATTTCCCGGTCCGGACGAGATCATACCAGCGGAAACCTTCGCCGAAGAGTTCCAGTCGGCGTTCATTGAGGACGGCGTTCAAGAAGGAGGATTCGCTTCCGGGATGCACGTCCTCGAGACCGCGGAAGCGGCGGAGCTGGTTGAGCCGGTCGATGCCGCGGGCGAGGCCCTGGCCTTCGGCGCTGATCAGATACATTTCCCCGAGGCGGGTAATATAGATCGGATCCTGCCCGGCATCTCCCTGGTAATACTTGTTCACCACATTGTTGCTGCCCTGAATGCTCACAGAATAAGGGGTGCGCTTGTCATAGTGGACAAACATATCCATCGCCTGCTGCGTCGGGCAGAAGGTGTAGCTGCCGCCCACATCCGATTCTTTGGTATAATAATAAGAACCGATGTTGAAAGAACCCTCGTTGAGAAGGTTGGGAAAGGTGAAAATCTCCTCCCGGTTGGCCTTTCCGCGGAAAATCTGGGAGAAATCCGCCAGGGCGAACCGGCCGCAGGTAATCAGTTCCTCAGCCAGCGCAGCGGCCTCGGTTTTCTTCCCCATCGCCAGGTAAGTCCTCGCCAGGAGGGCCTTGGCGGCATCCTTAGAGACATAATTCTTGTCGGTGAAATCCGGGGCCATTTCGACGGCCTTCCGGAATTCCCCCGCCACAAATTCCCAGGCCTCGGCCTCGGGCGTCTGCGGGACATCGTAGTCGACAGGGCCCGTCACGATGGGTACATTCCGCCAGCGCGTCACGAGGTAATAGTAATACAGGCCCCGGAAAAAGTAACCCGTCCCACACAGTTCCGTCTTCCGGGGGCTGTCGGGCAGTTTCTCGGCCGCAATGATGAAATTATTGATCTGGTACAGGCCGGCATAATAGCCGTTCCAGGGGCTGGAGACGATACTTTGCCCCGGGGCAATGGCCCCCTGGATAACCAGGGCGGGGGTATTGGTGGAGGTGGCGCCCGGCCGGATCAGGTCGCCGCCGATGATATCGAACAGGGCATAGCCGTTGAAGGTCGGCTTGTACTGGGCGATGTTGTAAGCGCCCGTCATCAGGAGTTCGACGTCCGCCTCCGTCATCTTGTCGACCGTTTTGGCATTGTGCGGATATTGGGTCAGCAGTTTGTCGCAGGACGTGGCTGCGAGAACCAGCAGAATGAATACAATCTTTTTCATAGCCTGCTACAATTTAAGATTGATACCAAAGGTGAAGGAGGTCGGCTGCGGAATCCACATACAGTCAAGGCCCATCTTCGTGGCGCTCATCGATGTGTTGACCTCGGGATCGAGGAAACGGAACGGGCTGTAGTGCCAGACATTGTCTCCCTGCACGTAGAAACGGAGCTTTTCGATGCCGATTTTCTTGGTCAGTCTCTGGGGAAGGGTATAGCCGATCTGGACGGTCTTCAGCCGGAGATAGGAAGCATCGTGCAGGAAGCGGGTGCTTTTGAACATCGTGGAATTCCAGGTGTAGCCGTAAATGGCGCGGGGCACCGTGTTGGAGGTGCCGGGGCCGGTCCAGCGGGCGAGGGCCTCGCTTTCCTGCGCGGGCCAGTTGCCGTTACCGAGACGGAGACCGCCGGTCCAGTATTCATACAGTTTCGCTCCGTATGAGAAAGTAAAGAAGATGTTGGCATCCAGGCCCTTCCAGGTGAAGGTATTGGAGAGGCCGCCGGTAAAGAGCGGATTGGCCGACCCCACGAACTGGGCGTCGTCCTCCACCTTGATGTCGCCGTCGCCGTTGACATCCTCATAGATGACGTCGCCCGCACGCACGCCGTAATGCTCATACTGATATGCCGGCACTTCCTCGTCGTACTGATAGATGCCGAGCATCTTGATCATATAGAAGCTGCCGATCTCCTCCCCAACCTTGAGCGCGTGGTAATCATCCGTCATCAGGATCTCGTTGTCGCCGATGAGGGAGGTGAGGCGATTCTTGACGAAGGTGATGTTGAAGTCGCCCTTCCAGTGGAAATCGCCCTTGCCGAGATTACCGCCGATGGCAAGTTCGAGGCCCTTGTTGCGCATCGTACCAATGTTGGTCGTGAGTTGCGTATAGCCCTTGGTGGCCGAAATCGGCATATCGTACAGCAGATTCTCCGTATCCTTGAGGAAGGCGTCAGCCGTGAAGGTCAGCGCGCCGCGGAAGAAGCTCAGATCGACGCCGACGTCCCACTGATGGGCTGTCTCCCACTGCAGGTCGGCATTACCGGGCTGCATCACGGCGTAACCGTTCTTTCCGTTGTAATTATACCCGGCATTGACGAGCGTCATCCAAGCATAATTGCCGATCCCACCCTGGTTGCCCGTGGCACCGTAGCTCGCGCGAATTTTGGCATTGATATCCTTCCATTTCCAGAACGGCTCCTCGGAAAGATTCCATCCCAGCGAAACGCTCGGGAAGAAGCCGTAGCGATGCTTGAAGTCGGAGGCGAATTTGGACGAACCGTCGAGGCGGGCATTCACCGTCATCAGGTAACGGTTCTTGAAATTGAGCGTCGTGCGCAGCATAAAAGACTGGAGCGCCCAGGTCGAGAGACCCGTCGTGTAATCGGTGATCTCGGCTGCCACGGAGTTGACATCAAAGTCCTTGTCGGGGAAGCCCTGCCCCACCTGCTTGGCCGTGGAGGTCTTGTCCATCTGGAAGGAATGACCCAGCATTGCGTCGAGCGTCAGCCCGCACTTGAAGGCGTGGTTGTAACTCAGGATATTGTCGACGATGATCGAAGTGAAATTCTTCCGCGAATCCGTCAGGACGCCGGCGGAATTGCCGTACATATGGTCCTTGCTATAATAAACGTGGTCCTCGGCCGACATAAAGTCGCCGCCGAAAGTCGTCTTGAAATTGAGGTCGCGGTAGAAGTCAATCCGGGCGTAAGCATTGCCGTAGACGCGATAGGTCTTGTTGTAGACCTTCTGTTCGTTGAGGGCCTGGACAAGGTTATAGTGCAACAGGTCGGCGTTGATGATGGTATAGCTTCCGTCGCTCTTGAACGGAGTGTCCCAGGGGCGGTGCTCCAGGCCGTGCGTCAGCATCGAGGTTCCGATGGCGCCGTCAGGCACACGGTTGGCGTTGGTGTAACTGAGGCTGATAGAGGCCCCTACCTTAAGCCACTTGGTCGCCTGGCTGTTGACGTTGGACTTGATCCCGTATTTCTGGTACAGGGAACCGATGCCGACGCCCTGGTTGTATTTGGCGTGAGCCGCGACATAATAATCGACGTGCTCGCCACCGCCGGAGACGGACAGGTCGGCCTGACAGCTCTGGGCGACGCGGAAGACCATATCGATCCAGCTGAACTGCGGCTTGCCCGGGAAGGGATTCTCCAGACGGGCGATGGCACTGTTGGTCTGCCTGTTATAGTTGTCAATCGCCTCATTCTGCACTTCCAGGTAGAGGTCTGCGTCCGCGACACGGAGCTTTTTGAGGTTCTGCAGATAACTGAGGCCGTAGTTGGCATTGGCAGAGAATTTCGGCTTGCCCTTGGCGCCCTTCTTCGTCGTAATGATAATGATGCCATTGGTACCGCGGGATCCGTAAATAGCCGCAGAGGCCGCATCCTTGAGGACCTGGATCGATTCGATGTCGGCCGGATTGATGTCCGACAGGCCGCTCAGGGATTCGCCGCTGTAGGCGCCGGCATCCCCGGACGTATTCGACATCGGGACGCCGTCCACAACATAGAGCGGCTCGTTGCCGGCCGTGATGGAACCGATACCGCGGATACTCACGCGGGAACGGCCGCCGGGCGTACCCGAAGCGGCGGAAATATTCACGCCAGCCACACGTCCCTGCAGCATCGCATCCGGGCTGAGGAATTCCCGCTCGCCTTCGTCCGAAGGCTTGTAGGTCGCAATGGACGACGTGATGTCGCGACGCTGCATCGTGCCGTAGCCGACGACCACCGACTCCTCCAGAAGCTGTGTATCATCCACCATTACGATCTCGATGCCCTCCGTGGCCTGTCCGACGGTATAGAGCGCATCTTTGTACCCGAGCATCGTGACCTGCAGGACATCTCCGCGGGCCGCCCGGATGGTGAAAGCGCCGTCCGCATCGGTCATCGCCGCCTGCGAGCCGTTCATAACGACCACGCCGACCAGCGGGCCCATCTTATCCCGGACCGTACCCGAGACGGGGACGGGGGCCGCCTTTCCCGTCGGCTGTTCCGTCTTTTTCTTGACAATCAGGATCATCTTCCCCTTGATGACCGCCTCGGTACCGGTCCCTTCCAGAATGGCCGAAAGGGCCTCCTGCAGGGTCTTCCCGCTGGGCGTCGGTACGACCTGGGAGGGATCGGTAATGCGCTCGTTGTACGCGATGGAAAGACCGCTCTGGCTCTCTACCGCAGCAAGCGCTTCCCCGATCGGCATCCGGGCCGAAGGAAAGTTTATGACGGTCTGCGCCCACACGCCCGCAGGCAGCAGGAGCAGGACGGCGACCGTCAAAAACAAGAAGGTTCTACGCATATTTCAAGTTACTTTATATATATCTTATTGTCTTCCCGGGTGTACTTCATCCCGGGAACAATCATACAGATGGCGCCCATCAGGTCGTCGAGCGTTTCACCGTGGATAAAACTGGCGGTAATCACGTTTGCGTCGTATTTACTGGTCGTCAGGATGATGGATACGTCGTATCGCCGCTCCAGGGTATTGATGACGGAGCGGATCGAAGCCGACCGGAAGCACAGGTTGCCGCTTTCCCAGGCCACGGATTCCAGCGCGTTGGCGGAAGCGGTCGTCACGGCACCAGTCTCCTTCTCGTAGGCGAAATACTGGTTGGGTTTCAGCGTGACGGCGCGGTCTTCACTTCCTTCCGGCCAGGCCGTGATGACGCCCCGGTAGAGGGTGGCCTTCACCGCCGGCTCATCAAAATAGGCATTGACGTTGAAACGGGTTCCGTGCACTTTGACCGTCACTTCCGAGGTCCGGACAAAGAAAGGATGCTCCTCGTCGGAGGTCACATCAAAGGAGGCCTCACCGGAGAGGTATACGCTTCGGTCGCGACCGAATTTCTCTGGATACACCAGCACTGATTCGGCATTGAGAACCGCCTTGGTACCATCCGGGAGAATGACTTCCGTCACCTCGCCGCGGGATGTCGAAACCTGGCACATCCGCGGAGCAGGGGCCTCCTTCCGGGAAGCCCACATCCAGGCCGCCAGCGGGGAGATCAGGGCTACAGCGATGGCAGCGGCAATGGCCAGCCAGAACGCACGGCCGGGTCTCCGGGTTTCTGAAACCTGTATTTTCCGTTGTACCGCCACCCAGGCGGCATCGATTTCTTCCTGCGGGACTTCACCTCCGTCGATTCGGTCCCATCCGGGGAATTTTTCCATAGTTTTGTCTTCTTACAACTATAAGACGACAAAACTCCCCCCTGCACCCAGTCGATGTGAGGAAAATTGATTATATTTGCGTTAACTATGCCACAGAAAGGAGAAGAACTGCTTAAACGGATAGCCAGGGGCGATACCGCCGCCTTCCGGCAACTCTTTGATGTCTGGTATCCCAAAGTAAAGGTTTTTCTCTCGGGATTCACCCTGGATGACGAAGACGCCCGCGACCTCGCGCAGAACATCTTCGTCAAGGTCTGGACAATGCGGGCCAGCCTTCCTGAAATCCGCTCCTTCGGCGCCTATCTGTACCGGATGTGCCGCAACGCCGCCCTCGATTACGGCAAGCGGCACCGCATCCAGGTCGACCTGCAGGAAGATTACGCCGAGACCTGGCCCCTCGACGAAGACTACTTCGCACGGGAGATGCGCTCCCGTCTGGAAAGCCGGATTGCCCAAATGCCCGAACGCCGCCGGGAGGTCGTCACCCTATCCCGCATTGAAGGCCTCTCCAACGACGAAATCGCCACCACGCTCGGCATCAGTAAAAAAACCGTGGAGAACCACCTCAACGCAGCGCTCCACGATCTTCGGAAACTCACTTCCTAATACACTTTATCTTACTCCTTTCAATGATTGCCACAGGGCTGTCCCAAAGGGGAAAATCGCTGAAGGCGGTGGAGCCAAATGCCAACCAAGGTTACTCCTCCAGCCCATTTAGAGGAGCGAAGCGACGATGGCGGCATCTGCCGCCGTACCGGAGTTGAGGAACGAAAATGACAACTGGTGGTGGGGCGTAAAGCAGAACAACTTAACAGTCAATTGATTACACAAAAGGCCTTACTCGAAAATGAGTAAGGCCTTTTTCGCAAAACTCTGATACTCAGCGTGATACACTTAACGGCAAGATTGTACGGTTTGATCGTGACAACTTTTTCATTCGTCTTGACGAGGGCCGCAAAAAAAAATATAAACGAAAGAAGGTTGCCCGGAATGCAAAAAGGTCGGCAAAAGCCGACCTTGGGGTGGTCCCTGTAGGATTTGAACCTACGACCAACGGATTATGAGTCCGCTGCTCTAACCGCTGAGCTAAGGGACCTGAAAAAGGCGATGGCGAAAAAAGCAAAGCCGCGCCATCGCCTTTACGGTTGGTCGGGGACGTCAGCGTCCTCAGACCTTGATCTCGACCTCAACTCCGGAAGGGAGCTCGAGCTTCATCAGGGCGTCGACGGTCTTCGCGTTGGAGTCGTCGATGTCGAGAAGCCGGCAATAGGAGTCGAGTTCAAACTGCTCGCGGGCCTTCTTGTTGACGAAGGTCGAGCGGTTGACAGTGAAGATCTTCTTGTTGGTGGGAAGAGGAATGGGACCATTGACCTTTGCACCTGTAGCCTTCACCGTATCCACGATCTTGGCCGCGGATTTGTCCACGAGCATATGATCGAACGATTTGAGTTTGATTCTGATTTTCTGGCTCATATAGCTAACTTTTTTAATTTACTTACTAATCTTCATCGTCAAAGGACCTGTGCGAATAGCCGCTCTTCTCGATCACATCCTTGGCGAGTGCCGGAGGCAGCTCGCTGTAGTGGTCGAAAGTCATCGTGCTGGTCGCACGGCCCGATGAGAGTGTACGGAGTACTGTCACATAGCCGAATTGCTCGGACAGCGGGACAAACGCCTTGACGATCCGGGCACCGCTTCCGGCCGCATCCATCGCCACGATCTGGCCGCGGCGGCGGTTGAGGTCGCCCACGATGTCACCCATATAATCCTCCGGAGTCACGACTTCGAGGGACATGATGGGCTCCAGGAGCACCGGCTTGCATTTCGGGCAGGCGTGGCGGAACGCCAGACGGCCTGCGATCTCGAAACTGAGCTGGTCGGAATCCACCGGATGGAAGGATCCGTCGATCACCTTCACCTTCAGGGACTGCACCTCGTATCCGGCGAGCACACCGTTGGCCATGGCCGAGGTGAAGCCCTTCTCGATACTGGGGATGAATTCCTTCGGGATGTTGCCGCCCTTGACCTCGTTGATGAACTGAAGCCCGTTGACGCCCTCGTCCGCAGGTCCGATCTCGACAATGATGTCGGCGAACTTGCCGCGGCCGCCCGTCTGCTTCTTGAACACTTCGCGGTGCTGGGTGGATGTGGTGACGGCCTCCTTGTAGTTGACCATCGGGGCGCCCTGGTTGATATCGACGCCGAACTCCCTGCGGAGACGGTCGACGATGATGTCCAGGTGAAGTTCGCCCATACCGCTGATGATGGTCTGGCCGGTTTCGGTGTCGGATTTGACGGTAAATGTCGGATCCTCCTCGGAAAGTTTCGCGAGGGCGATGCCGAGTTTGTCCAGGTCGCCCTGGGTCTTGGGCTCCACGGCGATACCGATGACCGGATCGGGGAACTCCATCGACTCGAGGGTGATCGGGTGGGACTCCACGCAGACGGTGTCGCCCGTGCGGAGATCCTTGAATCCTACGGCCGCACAGATGTCTCCGGCCTCCACGAACTCGATCGGGTTCTGGTGGTTGGAGTGCATCTGGTACAGGCGGGAGACGCGCTCATTCTTGTCGGTCCGGGAATTGTGGACATAACTGCCCGCATCGAGCCGGCCGGAATAAGCCCGCAGGAAAGCCAGACGTCCGACGTACGGATCGGTCGCGATCTTGAACACGAGCGCGCAGAACGGCTCCTTGGCATCGGGACGACGCTCTTCCTCCTTGCCCGTCCAGGGGTTGGTGCCGACAACGGCGCCCTTGTCGAGCGGGGAAGGAAGATAGCGCATCACGGCGTCGAGGAGGAACTGTACGCCCTTGTTCTTGAACGACGATCCGCAGCAAGCCGGGACTACTTTCATCTCGATCGTCCCCTTGCGGAGCGCCGCGATGATCTCGTCCTTGGTAAGGGACTCGGGATCCTCGAAGTACTTCTCCATCAGGTCCTCGTCGCTCTCGGCGGCGGCTTCCAGCAGCTTGCCCCTCCACTCCTCGGCCTCAGCCCGGTACTCGGCCGGGATCTCGCCGAAGTGGTAGTTGACAAGCTCCTCGTCGGAGTTGTAGTAGATCGCCTTCATGTCGATGAGGTCGATGATGCCTTCGAAGACATCCTCAGCCCCGATCGGGAGGCAGACCGGCACCGCATTGGCGCCGAGTTTCTCCCGGATATCCTCCACACAGGCGAGGAAATCCGCACCGACGCGGTCCATCTTGTTGACGTACGCGATCTTGGGCACGCCATACTTGTCGGCCTGACGCCATACCGTCTCGGACTGCGGCTGCACCCGGCCGACCGCGCAGAAAGTGGCGATCGTTCCGTCCAGCACCCGCAGCGAGCGCTCCACCTCGACGGTAAAGTCCACGTGCCCGGGAGTGTCGATCAGGTTGACCTGGTAGACCTTCCCGTCATAGTGCCAGAATGCGGTGGTCGCAGCGGAAGTGATGGTAATACCACGCTCCTGCTCCTGCACCATCCAGTCCATCGTGGCGGCACCTTCGTGAACCTCTCCGATCTTGTGGGTCTTGCCCGTGTAGAACAGGATACGCTCCGACGTTGTCGTCTTGCCGGCATCGATGTGGGCCATGATGCCGATGTTCCTCGTGTATTTCAGATCTCTTGCAGCCATCTGACAGTATTTTCCGTATTAGAAGCGGAAGTGTGCAAATGCCTTGTTGGCCTCTGCCATACGGTGCATATCCTCTTTGCGTTTGAATGCACCACCTTCGTTGTTGTACGCTGCAACAATTTCCGCGCACAATTTTTCGGCCATGGAATGTCCGGAACGCTTGCGGGCGAACAGGATCATGTTCTTCATGGAAACGGAGATTTTCCTTTCCGGACGAAGTTCCGTAGGCACCTGGAAGTTGGCACCGCCGATACGGCGTGACTTGACCTCGATCTGAGGGGTCACGTTCTCGAGCGCCTTCCTCCAAATATCCAGTGGAGCCAGTTCAGAATCTTTCATCTTCTCGCCTACCATGTCAATGGCATCGTAAAAAATTGAATACGCGATACTCTTCTTCCCCTGCAGCATAAGATTGTTCACGAAACGGGTAACCATCGCGTCGTGAAACTTAGGATCAGGAAGTAGAATCCTCTTTTTTGGCTTCGCTTTTCTCATTTTTGAAAAGAATTAAAGGTGAATTACTTCTTAGATTTCTTCGGCCTCTTGGCACCGTAGAGCGAACGGGACTGGGTCCTGCCGTCCACACCTGCCGTATCCAAAGCTCCTCTAAGGATGTGGTAACGTACACCCGGCAGGTCCTTGACACGGCCTCCGCGCACCAGCACGATGCTGTGCTCCTGGAGATTGTGTCCTTCGCCCGGGATGTAGGCATTGACCTCCTTCGCGTTGCTCAGACGTACACGGGCCACCTTCCGCATAGCGGAAT
Organism: uncultured Bacteroidales bacterium; assembly: GCA_900320545.1. Lineage (GTDB taxonomy): Bacteria > Bacteroidota > Bacteroidia > Bacteroidales > UBA932 > Cryptobacteroides. The sequence goes on from ONSU01000004.1 coordinate 139,776, forward strand.
TCGGCTTCTTAGGGGTCGTCGTGTAGACCCTGAGGCATACGCCACGCTTCTGAGGGCAAGCATCCAGCGCGCGGGATTTGCTCTTGTAAGCGATCACCTCGCGGCCTTTGCGAACTAACTGTTGAATTGTAGGCATAAAAAATTGTTAATAAATAATTTATGGTATAACCCCAAAAATTTTGGGATGCAAAGTTAGTAAAAAATTTTTAATTCACAAAGTTTTCAACAACATTTCCTTTCTCCGCCGGTGCGACAGCCGTTACAGGTCCTCCGAATCGGTGGAGGACCCGTAACGAAATCGGGGGAAAACGCAACTGGTCCTCCGGGGAGGCGGAGGACCAGTAACGCTTGAAGGTCGGGAAGGATTAAATCGAATCCAGCGTGAGGTCGAAGGAATACTTCTTCCCCTCCTCGATACCTTCCGGACTGGATGTCGTGATGGTCTTGGTGAGAATCTTGTCACCGGCGGCGTTGTAGGCGTCGAAGGTCAGCTGAGGATTGCCGCCGTCGGAAGCCGTAGAGCAGCGGCTGGGAATCATCACAGCATAGTATTTCTGAGAGGTAGGGCTATTGCCAACCTCGACGGGCGAGGCGAAATCCAGCGTGATCATAGACTTTCCGCCATTTGCATCCGCCCAGCCGTCCTTGGCCGCAATCTCTCCGGTCGTACGCATCGAGCCCCAGAGGGGAACAGAGTTCCGGTTCCAGAACCGCAGCTCGTTCGGTTCGTCAAACGTAAAGAACAGCGGAGCGTTGCCGGCAATCACATAGCGGTCGCTCACATAAGGCTCTCCGGAAGCCTGCTGGGTCGAGAGGGTGATCGTCATGTGGTCGATAGTGGCCGAAATGGAAGCCGCCGTGGCGATGGTGAATTCAAGGATGCTTGTCAGCGGAATGAAGTCCCCGAATTCCAGCATATCATCCGTACGGGAAAGCGCCTGGCGGGATGAAATGGATAAGTCACCCATCAAAAACTGATAATCGTCATAATGGACGCCATCCTGCACTTCCGGAACGTTCACGTTAATGTAAGGGTACGGAATATTTCTGATATAATTATCCTCCGGAACATCAGGAATGAAGTACGCTTTAATGGGATCGACCGCTTCCCGAGCCGGATAAAACGGCAGGAACAGGAAGAGCTCGTCCTCGGCGGAATCGGGTTTCCCGAACATACTTTGAAAAGGAAGACTTGACTGGAAAACCGCACTCTGCCTTCCGGAACCATTGGGGGTAATGGTGAATTTATCCAAAACCCGCTTGTCAAGGTTATTATAAACCGCCTCGAAAAACGCGATGATACCGGCACTCTTTTCATCAATTTGCGGATTATCCATCAATTCTTCCGCACGCGCCGTAACATCACTGTAGCTACCGAGATAAAGTGAATTCACGGCAATTTGATCGTCCTTGTCCCAGACCAGCCTGTATCCTCCGCTGCCGAAATGGGTTTTCACGCCTTCGCCCAGCGTGGCACGGGCCATCATTTTATCGGAATGACCATCCCTGGTTCCGGGAACCTCGCTGCGGCTGCAGCCAAAGAGCACCGCCACCGCGGCCAGAGCCGCAAAAATTCTGATATCTTTCATTTTCATTCCTCCGTCCATTAAAGGGTTCCCACACCATATTCTCCGGCATAACCGGCGTCACCGATGATATATCCCAACGAACCGACCGTCTCATCCTTCACAAGGCGGACAGCACATCCATAAGGATAAGAGACATGCGCCTTATGGCTAAAGAATCCGTCGGCAAAGATCAGCGCCAGGGCTTCCGTCGAATCCTCCACGGGATCCTGCGCCCAATAGACACCGAAACTTCCATCGACCGAGGTGCCGTCACGGAAGCCGGCCATAGGGAGGAATACGGCGCCTGCCGCCTCCATGCGGGCCCAGTCGCCCGAAAGCCCGGCGGTACCGCCCTCGGCATTATACGTATTGTCAAGGAAGGCTTCCGCGCTTCCCTCCCAGCGCCCGCCCACGAAAGGCTTGCATCCGGCGGGGTCGGTCCACTCATCCGGAAGGATGACCATGCCCTGGATAGTCTTGTCGGACGTATAGACCGTAGCATATCCGCGCAGGGCATGCGGGTTGCCGCCGTTCCGGCCATAATTGGTAATAGGGCCGACCACGATATCGTCATAGCCCGAATAATCCTTGAGCCATTCAAACTCTCCCAGCAGATAACGCCATCCCTTGGAAGGGAGGGTGAACCACTCCGATTCCGGGCCGAACACATTCCCCCAATCGAAGAATTCGCCCGTATAATCATCCGCGATGAGTGTAGCGCCAAAAGAGCTGTTTTCCAGACTGAGACCGAACAGATCCAATGCATTCGCGTCATACGCGCCCAGATAGTCGTACTGATGATCGGCGAACTTCCAGACGCCGGCAATCAACTGGAGATTGCCCGGGGCGAAGGAGATTTTACGGACGGGTGATACCGAGAATTCGTTGGAACCCACGATATTGAGCTCGAAGTCGTAGGTCATCTGACGGCCGCGGCTGCGCGGGAACGTCCATTCCTTGTAGCTTCCGCCGCTTGCGAGCAAGGCGTCGGAGGCATCCTTGGCCAGAATCTGGATCTTCGGATAGTTTCCGGCGGGAACGGGGATGTTGATCACCAGTCCGTCGGCAGCATCCGACAGCGCCGCGTCGAGGACAAAACTCACCTCATCGGCCGCAGCGGCGGGAGCGATCCACGGAGTTGCCGTCGAAGGATCGGCCACATCGAAGGTGCCGGTAACGCCCTTGCCGAAATTGACGGCGATCTTCTTCGTGCCGGCAGGGACGCTGTTGAGCGTCAGATGCAGGGCCGCACCGACGTGGTAGAACCACAGGTCGTCGTCTTTCGGATCGTTGACCGCGATCATCGGCGTGGGATACCAGTCGCCCATTCCTTCCGCCGTGATGTCGTAGGATGCGGGAAGGGTAACGGCCGGGGCCTCCGCCGTGCCTGCCGCAGCAGTGGTGGGATAAATGGCGTAACCATCCCGGACCTCACCACCCTCGGGAGCGAAGGTAAATACGCCGGCAGCGGTTACCTGTACGGTCTTGTATGCACCGGCGGTCGAGTGAACGGCGATCCCGTCGGGGTCGGACCAGGCGAACTTGCCGGATGAAGGATTGAACTCCACCTTGCTCTCGGGCCCGCCGAGATGGGCGGTCAGCGTCTCGCCGACCGGTCCCTCGAACGGTTCCTGCTTCTTGCAGGCCACCGCCGCAAGCACGAGCATTGTCAGTATTGCAATATATCTTTTCATATTCGTCTCCTCCTTATTCGCTTGCAGTCTCGATGGTCCAGCCGGAAGGCACGCCGGCATCCGTGACCGGGTCGTATGTCGCAGCCGCGTTCATCACGAAGGTGCCGGTCTCGGGAACTCCGGAGAGCCAGTTTTTCAGTGCGCTGCTGAAAGTAGTATTCCCGACAGACGTAAACATAGCCTTTACGTAGTTCAGCGAAGAACAGTCCTTGAACATATCCTGGTAGCAATCAATCTCCAATGTCGTAGCAGGAAGTTCCGGAGCCCTGACAAGCGATCCGCAATCTTCGAACATCCGGGAATAACACCACCCCGCCAATTCCGTTGCGGGAAGGGAAGGGGCATTAATCAAACGGTGACAATCCTCAAACATATCGCAATAACACCATTCCGCCAATGTCGTTGCAGGGAGTGATGGTGCTGTTACCATTTTTGAGCAATTGCTGAACATGGATCTATAACAGGATTTTTCCATCGTAAGGGCGGGCAATTCGGGGGCGACCTCCAGCTGCAGACAACTGGAGAACATTGAGACGTAACAACTTTCAGCCAAGGTCGTAGCCGGAAGAGACGGAGCGTTGACAAGACTATAACAATTCTCAAACATACATTGATAGCACTCCTCCGCCAACGTCGTAGCCGGAAGTTCCGGTGCAGTCAGCATTTTATTACAGAAAATGAACATACTTTCGTAACAACTCTTCTTCAGCGTTGTGGCGGGGAGTTCCATTCGGTCTACCCCCGTAAAAGAAAACATATTCTGATAGCAGCTCTCCGTCAAAGTTGTTGCTGGCAGCAACAAGTCAAAGGAAGGATGGCTGAACAACTTGGGCTCAGCCAGAAGCGATCCGATACCTTCCAGATCACCGAAGAAGAGTCCATAAAAAGTATAGGGCTCGGAAAGAGATTTCAGCTCGGAGAAATCGTCAGGATCCGGCGTTATCAGACTCATAATATTTCCATAAAAATAGCATTTGGCGGTGGTTCTGAAGTTGGTATGAGAATCATCATTATAATAATGATAATTATGTTCTGCATCATCTCTCGTGTACGTCGGGTTATTTCCACGGAAATATACCTGATCACCACGGACAAGATCGAATGTCAAATCCGAATTGAACGAAGTCCAGGTTACATTATCCCGGCTATATTCCATCGTAAGACCAAGGGGATTGGAAACGATAAGTTGCCCTTCCCGGGCCATCTTGAAGCAAAGCGGAATTTTAGAGACATCGACGTGGAGATCGGCACTCGCCTCATAACCGTCCGCACGTTCAACCGTGACGTTGATTTCTTCGTCCATATCCTGAATAAACTGATCGTAACGGTCATACAGTTTCACGGATATCTCTTCGTACGCCCCGACCGGAACCGGGATATTGATTACGACGCCGTCCAATGTCGCACTATTGACTGGAGAAGCCAGTGTAAATGTGATATCTTCTGCCGTCCCGGCGGAAAGCGCGATGGTCGGAGTGTCCGATGTCGGGTTGTTGACCACGAAGTCACCCGTCACTTTTTTACCCAGATTGACGACAATCTTCTGCGTCTCGTATGGAACCTTGTCCAGGACCAGGCGAATGATACCGCCAAGATGATGGAACAGAAGGTCATCGGATGCGGGATCATTGACCGCAATCATCGGAAGCGGGGAATAATCCGCCATGCCGGTCTTGGGAATCGTATAAGTAGCCGGAAGATTGACAGTCAGCGCCGCGGCATCTGTGGCGATCGAGGCGGGATACACGGCATAGCCGTCACGAGCCTCGCCATCGGAAAGATGCACATTGAAAGCCCCGTCACCGGTAAGAGTGGCCGTTTCATAGCCATTGACGGTGCGGTGTACGGCAATCTCGTCGCCCTCCGTCCAGGAGAACTTCCCGGCGGCGTTCACATCCACCTTGGTATTGACAATCCTTGCCGTCAAAGTCTCCGTACGAAGCATCTCATCCCCCCCCTTCGGAAGGGAGTCTTTGGCACAGGAGACCAGGATCAAAACGGATACTATCGAAATATATTTTCTCATAATCATCTCCCCCTTTTACTCAGTTGCTGTTTCTACTGTCCACCCATTGGGAATTCCACTGGTTCCCCTGTAACTCGCAGGATCCCAGGTCGCAGCGGCATTCATGACAAACGTGCCCTCGGAAGAGACCTCGGACAACCAGGACCACGCGTCAGACGGGAATGTCAGGAACATGGCTTTGACATAATTCAAACTTGTACACTTATTAAACATATTACTGTAGCATCCCGTCATTCCACTGCGATCCGCATCGGGAAGCACAGGAGCTTTCGTCAAGGATGAGCATTCAGCGAACATATGTGAATAGCATTCTTTCGCCAGGGTAGTAGCAGGAAGAATTTCCGGAGCTGTCGTCAGTAAAGGGCATTGCGCGAACATAGAATAATAACACCGATCCGCAAGAGTAGTCGCGGGGAGTTCCGGAGCCGCCGTCAGTGATGAGCACTCCTCAAACATCGACTGATAACAACTCGGAGCCATAACCGTAGCCGGAAGTTGCGGGGCTCTTTCAATGGAGGAGCATCCATAAAACATCATATTATAGCAGTCCTCGCCGAGAGTGGTAGCGGGAAGAATCTCCGGCACATCCTCAAGCGCCGCGCATCCGGCAAACATCCACTGATAACACTCCTTTGCAATCGTTGTCGCGGCAAGCTCGGGGGTCTTAACCAATGAGATACAGTTCTCAAACATCAACCCACAGGCAGCCTTTCCCACTTCTTTCGTCAGATGCATCGCCGGAGGTGTCACCAGAGATTTGCAGCCGTCATACATCAAGATACAACAATACTCCGGAAGTACTTCGGCTGGAATTTCCGGGGCGGTGACAAGACCGGTGCAGTTCTGGAACATAAATGCGTAGCAACCGGTGGACAGAGTGGTAGCCGGCAATTCCAGAGTCTTCTCGGGATGATTGAAAATATCGCTAGCACCCGAAAACAGGAAGGCAAAAGCGGCCTCTTTGGTAATCTCCGTAAGATTAGGGAAATTCTCGGCGTCAATCAGGCTCATCACATTACCATATAGATAACAAGCGCCATCACAATTGATTTTTGTTCTGGGAGATTCCATCGGATTGTCGCTTGACATATCCAGACCGGAATAACTCAGATTATTCCCGCGAAGATAAACGCAATCACCTGCATCGAAAGAGATATAAATCATGGCGTCACTTGCCGGAGTCCAATTCTTGTTGTCATGACTGTACTCGATCGTCAGCCCCAGAGGATTGTCGATCGTGACGGCACCGTCTTCCTGCGCCTCGAAGCATAGCGGAATCGAAACAGTACTGACGACGGTCTCGCAATGGCGACCGCGGCCGCTGAAGAAAGAACGGACATCCTCATCATTGTAAGAGAAGATAACGTCCCCGTTCTCGTTCTTGGCCTTGACGGAAAGCATCTCATACGATCCCGTCGGGACGGGGAGATTGAGAATAAAGCCGTCGGTGTACTCTGAAGGAGGTTCGGAAAGGGTGAAAGTTACAACATCCGCATTGTCATCCGTCACGATATAAGGGACAGAGGTTGCGGGGTCATTCACCGTAAAGCTACCCGTAATGCGCTTGCCGAGACTGACCTCAAAGGAGGCCGTCGCCGGAGAAACGTCATTGAGCATCAGGCGAAGCAGACCGCCGATGTGGCGGAAAGTAAGGGTCTGGGAGGACGGGTCATTGACGGCCACCATCGGGGTCGGGGACCAGTTCTCCATTCCCTGAGGGCCGATCTCATACTCCGAGGGGAGGTTGACTTTGAGATCGGGGTTCCCGTAATTCCCGGCATCCGCGATATCGGCAGGATAGACCGCGTAGTAGTCACGGGTCTGACCCTCGCTCAGCACAAAGAAGAAGTCGCAGGTCGAAGCGGGATCGTTCGGCACCACGGAAGCCGTCGTATAGCACGCCGGAATCATCACCTTGTCGCCACGCTTGCCCTCGGTGACGTGGAGGGCGATCTTGTCATTGGCGGAAGACCAGGTAAACTGGCCGTAGGTGTCGTCGAACTCAACCTTGGTGGCAGGGAGGGCGATCTCACCCGTCAGGCGGACGGCCGTTTCGCCCTCGCCCGGCTGAGGGACGAGGTTGTTGCCCATGTTCTCCTTGTTGCACGCCACGGCGGCCAGGAGGATCATTCCATATATAATATTCTTTTTCATCGTCATATCCTCCTATTCAGCCAGTTTGACAAGACGGACGGCGCTGTTCATCTGCCGCTCGAGAGAGCCGTCTTCGGATGTAATCACTTCCGGGCCTTCGCACCCAAAAACGCTGGCGCCGACAGAGATCTTGTCCGGATCCGGATTCCCGTCCCCGTCTTTGTCTTCATATCCGTACGAACACGTACTGCTCCAATAGACATTAATATATATTGATTCATCTTCATGGACAAAAACATACGGCTGTCCGCCTTCGGGGATTATGGCACCTGTCGGTGCAAGGAATACCGCACCCGCCGCTTCTACATCCTTCCAGACCTTGAGAGGCAGGTCGATAAAATCATAATCGGAATCGTATTTGCTGGTGCTGTTGATATTAACGGCACTGAAGACGCTCTGGGCGCCGGCATAATCAGTCCCGAAGGTATCGGGGAAAATCAGCAGACCGGGGAGACCGTTTACCTTTGCTTTTGCAAAACGCGCGTTCGCGACTCCATTGACGGTAGAAGCGGCACGCTCATGGAAGATATATTCCCACTCATAGGCCGTCATCGTAAACCAGCCCGCGCCGAGACATTCTATCAACTTATAATTATTCCCCCAATCGCAATAAACAGGATCCCAGGGCTCTTTGTCGCCGACATTTTGAACGGACGGGCCAAAACCATAAGGATTTGTAATCTCCTGTCCGGGAATAACAGTTGCATTGAACGACCACGGCTGATAATTCCGCATCGTTGCATCTGACGCCGCGATCCCGGCCGTAGCCCAGCCGAAGAGATCGAACGTAGCCGTCTCTGAAAGCTCGACGACACCGTTCTCCTTGAAGCACCGGTCATACTGCTGCTTGTGGAAATCCCACTTGCCGGCCTTGTAGATGAGGTTGCCGCGGGCGAACTGGACTTGCTTGGTCGCGGAGATGGAGAACTTGCCGGGAAGGACGTAGGGTTTGTTGCCTCCCCAGTTGATATCCTCGCCTTCGGCGCCGTTCCAGTTGAGGTCCTCGCCGATGGTGCCGTTCCAGTTGATGCCCTGGCCTTCGGCGCCACCCTCGTCGAGTTTCGGGAAGAAAAGACCCGTAATCTTATGCTTGAGCATCGCGTTGAAACTGATCCATTCTCCGTCCCTCTTCATGTCGAGCTTCCGGGTGCCGATTTCGTTGCCGGTAAATTCGAGAGTGATTTCCTGATAGGAGTCCGCGTACGAAAATACCGTAAACACCAGCGGAGCGCCGTCCCGGACAAGTTTGATACCCGTCAGGTCGACGGTGATGGAGGTCGATTCGCCGTGGCTGTCGTCCGTATAAAGATTCCTGACGCAGGCAAGGGGCTCGTCTTCGCGGTTGGACACCAGGCGGAACTGCGTCAGGTTCACCTCGTCGTTGTCCCCGGCGCTGATGGAAATCTCATAGGCGTTGAATACCGGGATCAGCGACAGGTTGACCGTGCCGGCCGTGCTGGCGACGGGATCGGTCGGGAATGCATACATGTACGCATACTTCATATCCGGCAGAAGCGTCAGCGCGTCCGCACCGGTCGCACCCTTGGGCGTGAGCGTCTGGACGGCGGGATAAGTCAGCGTCAGATTGTAAAGCTCCAGCTTATTCTCCCATTTCCCTTCCTCGAAAGGAGCTACGGAAGGGGAAGGATACAGCGCCGCGAACGTATACAACTTATCCTCATCTTCCAGCCATTGAAGCGGCTCATCGACGGGAGTTACCGTCGCCTTGCTTTTCACGCCGTCGGTAGAGATGCTTGCAACTGAATAATCGCGGATCTCCGTCCCTTCAATGTCTGTTTCAGGAGAGCCCCAGGCCATAAAGATGGCGAGTTTGTCATCTTCGACCCAGTCGATACGCTCTTTGCTCCCGATGATGTCGCCACTGTACGCCGACTTCGTTCCGGGCGTCGTGGAAGAGACCGCAAAACGGATGGGGCCCGTTGCGCGGAAGGAATGTTTCTTACATCCCGCGGAGAGGACGGTAAGGGCGGCGAGGGCCGCGGCAATTACGATACTTCTTGCTTTCATACGCATTCCTCCTACTCCCAAGTGTGGTTAAACTGGGTGTCATCGGCGAAGTCGTACTCCTTCACCTCCTGGCCCGTCGATTCGACGGTTCCGACATTGTCTACGATGGACCCGAGGAGGAACGCACACTCCATCTCCGTGCGCACCTCCCGGATTATGCCGGGGCGCTGATAAAATTTTTTCATATCCGAACTAACTATCATTCACACACTACACTGACCTGGCATAGCCGATCAATGACTAGAATGCTGCAAATTTATAATAAAAATTCTTAAAATCAAAGACAGCACAGGCCAAAAAAAGAATCGTGCCCCTCCGGGTGGAGAGGCACGATAAAGCATCGGACGCTATCCGGGGACTACTCGATATCCTTCACAAGACGGACGGAGAGACCGAGACAACGGCCCAGCTCACAATCCTTCCCCCTCATCACATAATCGGGATCAAATGACATCCCATAGGCATCGTCATCTCCCAGAGGGGTCGAAGACCAATAGGTTCCGTACGAATCATAGACCAGTTCATTACCTTCCCGAAGCGCATTGACCGGAAGGAATACAAGGCCGTAATAACGCGTACTATAATTCTCATTCTCCGAGAACTCGATTACGACAGAATTAAACGCCGCACCTTCCTGATTGATCGGAGCACCGGCGAAATCCGAAAGGAACGGATTGGGGGTGTCGCTCCCGAACGTATCCGAGAAAACGAAGAGGCCTTCATATCCCTGATAGGTTCCCTTGCAGAACCGTGCATTGGGAACGCCGTCCACGGTCGAAGCCGACCTGTCGAACAGAAGGTAACGCCATTCATCATAGGACAAGGTCCGCCAGCCTTCACCGTAAATCGCCACGAATTCAGGATTCATTCCCCATTCGCAATACGCTTCCACATCGGTACCTCTCCAGGATGTCGCACCGCCAAAAGCTTCTTCAGCAGGCCCATAGGCATACTTGTTATTCACAAAATCCCACGGCTGATAGGCTGTTTGTGTAGGAGTGGCACCGTATTCTCCGGCAGAATTCTTCACGCCTGCGGTCGCCCATCCGAAGAGGTCGATCATCTGCGATGAAGTGAACCAGCTGTCTTCATAAGTAACATTCCTGCGGCCATAAAAGACCCCGGACATAGACTGGAAAGGAGCAAATCCCCAGCGTTGACCGCTGGCGAACTGCGGATTCAGGAACAGGTTGCCGCGGGAGAAATTCACCTGCTGGCTGGCAGAAACCGAGAACTCGCCCAGGACGATATTGTCTTCAGGAGAAGCCGGCTTGTCCAGAACCAGATCGAAAGGATACTTCGTTCCTTCCTCGATGCCCTGAGTGCTGGTGGTCTCGATGGTCTTGGTGAAGATCTTGTTACCCGAGGCGTCATAGGCGTCGAAGGTCAGCCTGGGATTCCCGCAGCCCGACTTATGAATACAACGGGAGGGAATCATCACGGCATAGTACTTCTGCGTGGTAGGACCGCTCGCATTGACGGAAACCGGAGAGTCGAACTGAAGCCGAAGGGTAGAAGTGGCGTCGGAGCCAAGTTCGTCCCAACCGGTCGCTTCAAAGTCATGATGGTAGTCGTTCCAACTACTTCCGAATCCGCCCAGGAACGGCTTGCAGGCACGGTTCCAGAAGCGCATCTCGTTCGGTTCATCCCAAGAGAAAAACAGCGGGACGGTTCCGGCGATCATATATTTGTTGGAAACATATCCTGCACCGACTTCTTCCTGCGTGGAAAGGGTGATATCCATATGATCGATCTCACCGGAGCCGGACGAAGTCTGCATCGTAAACTCAAGAATCGAGGTGAGCGGCATAAAATCATTAAAGGGAATCTTCTCACCGGAGAGCAGGTCACCCTTGACGCTGGGTCCGTCAGTTCCGCCCATCAGCAGTTGGTAATTCTGATAGTTGACACCATCCTGCTCGGGCTGGATCGTCATATTGCAATACGGGAACGGTGCTTCCGCAGCCATCTGGCTATCCTGTACCTCATCGAAACAGTAACTATTGATTACGGGGAAGACCGCCGGAGCCGGATAGAAAGGAAGGAAATAGTAAAGTTCTTCATCCGTACCCTCTGCCATCCAGGAAGAGGCAAGGCCGTCGGAAATAAATTCCGCCGTGGTCTGTCCCGCTCCGGAGGAAATGGAGAACGTGCCTGCATAGCGCTTGTCAGCATTGCTCTGGAGCAAACGGAAGTATGCAATAACACCGGCGTTTTTTTCGTCCACCGACTCTGAGTCGTACTCATTCTGAATCTGGGTAATAAGGGTCTGATAATTCTCCCAGGACCCCATATAATTGGAATAGACAAGGAGTTTGTCGGTGCTGTCCCAGACCAGGTTGTAGCCATCCGTATCGAAATGGGATTTAACCCCGTTCCCGAGGGTTGCCTCCGCTACAATCCTGCGGCCGGAGACAGGTGCTTCCTCACCGGGGATCTCACTATGTTTGCATCCGGAAAGTGCGACAACGGCACCCAAAAGTATAATAATCGTTTTTTTCATGCTCATATCCTCCTTCCATTAAAGTGTTCCGGGAATGTAACTTCCGGCATTGCCGGCCCCGGTACCCAGATTCGGATCGGGATTATTCTCAATATCCTTTATCAAGCGGACGGAGAGGCCGTAGTAACGGACCATCTGGCAGTCACCGTCATCGGCGCCCGCCTCCGTCGCGTCATCCTGGAAGTACATAAAACAGGCTGACTGTCCGTCTGCGCCCGCCGTACTGGACCAGTAACTGCCGACGGCAGTGGGGAAGTCGTGGAACATCTCCTGCGCCCAGGAGGACTGGCAATTCACAACGACATGATTGCCTACACGGATTCCTGCGGCCGGCAAGAACGCGAGACCGAATGCCGAATACTTATCCCAGTCGTCCCAACTCATGGTAATCGCATTGAAGTCCCCTTCGCGATTATTGATATTGGAAGCCGTAAAAATACTCTGATTCAACGTACAGTCCGTACCGAAGGTGTCGGAGAAGATAATCAAGCCGTATACGCCATAAAGCTTCGCCTTGGCAAAACGGGCCGAAGCGACACCATTGACGGTGGAAACCGGGCGCTCGTGGAGCAGATACCCCCACTCCTCGATGCTGGGAGTCCTCCAGCCTTCGCCGAGATAGCCTACAAGCACAGGATTCTTACCCCATTCGCAATAGGCCTCACAGGATGTGCCGTACCAGGATTGCCCGGCGGCAAGCGTCTCGATAGAAGGTCCATAACCATACAGATTGGTTTCCTCCTGTCCCGAGATTTCCGAATTGAGGTAATGATAGGGGTTATAACGCTTGTGCGTATCGTCAGCCGGACCCGCGCCGGTCGCCGCCCAGCCATAATGGGACAGTTGGGAACTATAGGGAAGATAGATATTCTCCATACTCATCTCATAATCCGAAGTACTGTTCGTGCTCCAGGGATACCGGAAGAAGCGATAACGGATCTCATCCCAGGCGCTTCCCCAATCATTGCGGAGATGATCTGCCGTCAGGTTGCCCCTGCCAATGGAAACCTTCTTATCCGACGAGACGGAATAAATACCCGGGGCGCTCAGATTCTCGTCGCCCAGATAGGTGAAGTCCAGATGGAAGGAATAACGTTTCCCGGGCTCGAAACCGTTGGTCGGCATCGGACGCGAATACTCGAAGATTTTCTCTCCATTATTATCATATCCTTCGACAATGAGGGTTCCTCCGCCATATTTGCTGCAATAGTCCGGAGCAGGCCAATAGTCATCCCCAACGGGAATTCCTTTCTTGTAAGACGGGAGAACGGCAACGCTAAACTTTTGGGAAGTATAAGAGGATGTTACTTCCAATGTGGAATACCCCTGGATATCATTCATATCCAAAGAGACATAGTCATTATGATATCCACGCCATTTGTCCGGATAGATATACTTTGCCGGCCCCATGCTGATGACGTACGCACTACCCGTAAGCCAGACATCAGAGTCATCTGTTCTGATATCTATTCTTTGAAGCTCAATCGGATAATCTCTGTCCGACTTGATGTCGAACTGAAGCAGCGCGGTAAGCGGAGAAAACTCGTCGAATGTGATGGTCTTGGTTTCGTTCAGCACCTCCTGCCTGTCATACAGTCCATAATCCTCCTCCGAGGTGTTGATTCCCGAATCCACACAGACATGATACTTCCCGAACCCCTCACGGGCATATTGATAACTCTGAACCTCGACCGGGACACCCAAAACCACCTCTCCGTCAGACTCCTTGGCGACAATCTTGAGTTCCGGAACAGAAGTCATCGGGTAAATCCCGAAGAAATCGTACAGCGGAACGTCTCCTTCTCCCGCCTCGGCGCCATCCGGCTCCCAGAACCAGTCCTCTTTGGGCTTGTCGGAAAACAGAGTGGCCTTTGTCGCCGGTTCTTCGGGGGAAGCCGACGTAAGACCCGCAATAATATACTTATCGATAGCACGGTCGATAAAAGTCCCGTTCGTATACTCCGCCGCAATTCCTTCCCAATAAGGATCGAAAATCGATGACAATTCCTGACCGCGGTTATGCAGATAAAGGGACAAGATTCCCACCTCGTCGGTGCTGTCCCAATAAAGCGTTCCCTGATTCTCGGTTCCTTCGTCACCTTCATTGAAATGTGACTTGGACTCCGGGGAGGCATACGCCTTGAAAACCATCTTCTCTCCCGGACCGAAGGCGTTGCCGTCAGACTCGGGGGCGGAAAGTTCCTTCTGGCAGGAGACCAGCGCCGCAAGGCCGATCATCGCCGAAACAAATACATTATACCTTGTCTTCATATTCATCCTCCTTGTTTATTCCCAGTCTCCTTCCTCATACTTGCCTGCATTGGATGCGCTCGTATCCGAATTGAGAGCGGGCAGGGTCAGGGTAAAGTCATACCGCTTACCGGGCAGGAATCCGCCTTCGGGGAGGGGTTTGGTCGCCGTTGAAATCACGACGCCATTCTGGTCCTTCGCTTCGAAAAGCAGATAACTGTCGCTGTCGACAAATTCCGTCTGCGGCAGGATCACGGCATAAATCCGATCTTCCGTCGGAGTGGAAGAAAGCGGGAATCCGTAATTGTAATCCGACGAGTATGAATCATCGTGATACTCCCAGTCGATAAAAATTTTGGAGGCGTTCTCGTCCAGATTGTCATACAAATGATTCCACCAAAGGTTTCCGTTGACCGACATTCTGAAGTACGGCATCAAAGCATCCATACTGCATTCCCAGGCCTTCAAAAGAGAGGGAACTGCACGCATATCATACTCTCCGGGCGTACTGGCCGAGAAATCCGGCACCGTAAAGAAGGTGTAAGTGGGGCCGGCGATGTGATGATACCACCCGGTGCCATCACCGCTATGATCTGAACGGCTCTTGATGCTGATATCGATCGAATGCACCGAGAACGAGGCTTCGCCATCCACCTTCATATTGAATCCCAGCAGGGCATTGGCCGGCTTGAAGCCCTTGAAAGTCACGCCATATCCGTTGTCAATCACGTCATCCAATGTCACGACATCAGAATATCCGCAGATGGTCTGACAATGCTCATATCCCCTGGACGAACTGACTCCGGTTCTCTTTTCGATGACGGCATGCTGCCTGTTGCTGACGGCGGTCGCAAAGCAATAATGGTCCTCTCCGTCAACCGGAAGATTCCAGAATCTGTTCAGGTTGCCATAAGCATACTGGCCGTCTTCATAAAACCTTGTTTCATTGGTCGACCCGTTATATATGACATTAAACCTGCTATAATCATAAACAGATGCATTTGCCACCATCAGGAACACGAGCTTGTCGTAATCTGCGAAAAATTCGAACGGGGTTTTGTCAGTCTGACAATAAAAATACAAATTGTCATAACTCCAGTTACCGCTATAAGTCTCCCTTTCACCCGTAATGGCCTTGTCATACAACAGCGTCAGATCGCCATTTTCCTCAACGACGGGGATACCGGCAATGGTGAAATATTCCCAACGCCAATGGAGATTACCGCTGGTTTCATCCTCGAAATAAGCCTTCCCCATCGCTTCCCCGGGGCAGCGGACAACCAGCCTCGCCTTGTCCGCATCCGGTCCGTCCACAGGCGTGTTTTTCTCCGTACACGCCCCGGCGGCCAGGATGAGCATCGCAAAAATGATATATTTATTCTTCATACGCATTTTCCTCCTTAATCGTTCCAGTCGACAATATCATACCCCCACGCCGGCGAATCCGGATCATTCTGAAGATACATCGCAGACGGAGTAAGCGTCATCACGAAATCATAGCGTTTCCCGGCGACATAACCGGGGTAGGGAATCCTGATAAATCCTTCGTGAGACACCTGATGCAGATATTCTCCATTTCTACGAATCTCATAATAGGCGCGGATCCGCAAAGCAAGCTCTCCGCGGGAAGGATAAGTATCCGTCGGGAAAACCACCGCATAGAGATCCTCTCCTTCCGTGGCGGTCAATGTATAAGATTCCTCATCATCGGAAAGCAGACGCATGTAACGTCCATTAGAGGAAGAAGAACTTTCCCTGGGGACAAAACTGCGAACCTTAATCTCTTCGCCCGACAGAAGTTCGGAAACTTTCACATAACGACCTTCGACCAGATTATCGGGATAATACCATTTATCAACTCCCGAAACCGGATCAACAATATGATAACTCGAGTTATACCTGTCTTCCGAATCGTTCTCCCATACTTTCCCATAAAAGTATGACTCCAATTCTATGGAAGTAATCCTGTAGTCATACCCGCCTTCCATCTTGAGGCGGAATTTCAAAAGGCTCGTCAGCGGAGTAAAATTCTGAAGGAGCACAGACTCGCCCTGTGCATACTCATTCCCACGGGAAAGCATTATATGATGTTTCCCATAATCGGTCTTCCCGGCCTGGTTGTACGAGATATGCAAAGGAAGCACTTTCTCACCCTTTTCTTCAACCAGATCTGTCGGAAGGCCATATGCGGGATAATATGAGACAAATCTCTTCTTCCCGTCGGTCTGAGGATTGACGAACCACTCGCTTTCCAGTTTGGAGGAGCGGAATTGAGCCGTCGACTGTCCGATCCCTTCGGGCTGGATATAAGCGATCCCGCCAACCACGGAAGCTGCCGGATCCGCATCCTCCGTATTGAAGGAATACACCGCTAGGTTATCGTACTCGTCCCAAAGAAGGTTCAGATTGTCCGTACCCTCCGCGAAATGGGATTTGAGCCCCTGGGACGCGGCGGCTGTAAAAGTCATCCCCTTCTCCCGGGAATCCTCTCCGGCGGGACTCTTCTTGCAAGAGACCGCCAGGGAAAGAAGCGCAAGGCTTAATACTATAATTTTCTTCATATCCATCTCCTCCTATTGGGTCAAAGTTTCGATTCCGGTATATGAACCGGCATCCTGGGCGGACATATGCATATAATCACCCAGTGCGAGATTGAAATTATACTGCACACCCGGCTTCAGTCCGGTTTCGGGCAACAGTTTTTCGCCGACCGCGACAATTTCGCCGTCCTTGATGGCCTGGAAGAAAATCACAGCCACCATATCGTCATCAACGAATTCCGGCGTGAGGGCCGATGTCACAGCGTAATACTCTTCGGCATCGGCCGGATTCAGAACGATGCTGGCCGGAGTATTAAACTTGAGACTGATCATCTGGTCCGAGGTCAGTTTACTGTTGATTTCAAACGCCTCTCCGTGTTCCGTGTCCAGGTCCAGATCCACGGGGAAACCCAGGCCATTGACGGTGGAAAGTGCGTAGAACTCGTCAGACGTGGGATCAAACCCTGTGAAGAACGTCGTCATAAAGGCATTTCCGGCAATACCGAAGAAATTGTTTCCCATCTCGTGTTCGCCATAATATGAATGACGGATTTCTACCCAGTTTTGTGTTTCGGGGTCGTTATAACCTTCCGAGAAAATCTTCTTCTCAAAAAGAAGCATCCCGATGCGAAGTTCTTCTATGCCGCTGTACGCTGTTCCGTCACCGGAAACCATTTTGAAGTGAAACAGGGATGTCCCGGGGTTGAAGCCGTTGAACACGATATTGCTGCTCCGCTCGGCGAGCTGGGCGTGCGTATAAATAGAATTGATATCAAGATTCAGCAGGACCTGATAGGAAGGATAGGATTTCCCGTCCTGATCGGCAGGGATGGAGAAAAACGGTGTCCAGACATCAAAGACATCCAGCTCACCCTTGTAATACTCCGCCTGATGCAGGCCCAGTTCAAAGGGATGTTTCTCGCCCTTTGCAGGATAATAAGCCAGGAAGACATACATCGAGTTCTCATCGGTGTCCCCTTCGCTGATCCACCAGTCAGGATCGCTCTCCGTGCAGTAAAAAACCGCACCGCCGTCGGCATCGAGCGACTTGATCCGGGCCAGGCCGCACTTGGAATTGGGGAAATCGGCTCCGACCAGTTCTCCGCCCTCTATCTGCAACTTCACGGCGATTACGCCGATATCGTCATCCTCATCCCACTCCAGCTTGGCAAACTCGCCGTCCGCGGTGGAGGCGTCGGACGCGAAATGCGATTTGGTGCCGATGCCGTCGATCTTGACGTTGAAGAGCATCGCGTCTTCGGGGACGTCGGTGGCGAACACGACGGGGCTCTTCGGCTGCGCCGTCTCGCCCGCCTTCTTGCAGCCGGCCGCAAAGGCGGCTGCGACAATCATTCCTATAATAATATATCTTCTCATATTCTCGTCCTCCTACCAGTCCTGATTGGTATAACCGCCGGCATCCGTCGCCTCGAACCATCCGTCGGGCATGAGGGCCTGCGGGATGAAGAGATTGAAAATGCGGTGTTTAAGGCTGCTGCCGAAAGTGATGCCGTAATTCTTCTCGCCCTCGCCGTCCACATTAAGGCCGGTCTCCGCATTCGTTTTAAGTTTCAGCTTACGGGGAACCGAAGCGCCGTCCACCAGCAGGTTGAAGGTGATGGTCACCGCTTTCTTGGCGTGCGTACAAGGGGTAAGCACCGAGAATGTAATCGGCTTGCCCTTCTCCAGCGTGATCGGGTCGTGATCCGCATTGAACCAGACCTTCACTTTCTTCGAGACGTCCTCGGCGGGGGTATCCGATGTCTGCCCCTCGCTGTTGACCGACCAGAGGCAGGTGCCGGAAAGCGGCGCATTGGCATCCTCCATCTCGAAGGAGGCGATCGTCAGCGACTCCTCGACATCTTCCGCGCAGTCGACCGTAAATTCGAAGGTCGTCACGTGAGACTCGAAGGAGAGGTTGACCGTACCGCCCTGCCCCGTCCAGGAACCGTTGGCAAGGAACCAGGCATATTTCATGTCGGGATCGTACACCTTCTCGGACAGGAGATTGCCGTTATAGAGGCGGGCTTCCTTGCCGTCAGAGAGGGTCACGACCTGCTCCTTGGGATACTCGCACGGAACGATGTATTTCACGGCGTTATCCACAATATCGAATTGAAAACCCTCGAGATCCGTGCAGGTGGGGTAGGTCCCATAGAATCCGTGATAGGTCCCTTCCTGCCACTTCAGGCCGTTGCCGTCGGCCGGCACGAGGGTCGCGTTGCTCTTGACGTCCGAAGCCGTAACGGAGCTGACCGCATAGTTGTCATAGCCCGCATACGTGAAATCGCTGCCGGTCCTGACCACATATCCGACGGAGATCCGGTCTCCCTCGACCCAGTCGACACGCTCGACATACTGTCCTGCCGTTTCGGATGCGAAATACTTGCCGCTATAGGCCGTTTTGGTTTCCGCGGGACGTGCCGACGCGTCGCTCACCGCACGGAAGCGGATCTGCGAACCCGGCTCGGGACGCCACTGGTGCTTCTTGCATCCTGCGCTGAGGATCACAAGGGCCGCAAGGGCCGCCGCTGAGAAAATTCTGCTTGCTTTCATCTTCCGGTCCTCCTATTCCCAGGTATGGTTAAACTGATTTTCATCGGCGAAGTCGTACTCCTTCACCTCCTGCCCCGTCGACTCGACGGTGCCCACATTGTCCACGATAGAGCCCAGCAGGAACGCACACTCTGTCTCGGTGCGCACCTCCCGAAGCACTTCGGGGCGCTTGTAAAATCTTGCCATATTGTAAAAATACTTGCTAGTTCACTCTAAACAGGGCGCAAAAGTAGCAAAAATTTCACAAAAAGGCAAAAATATTTAAGGAATGTCAATAGGTACCAGCGTGAGCGTGATCTGATCGCCCACTTCGCAGCGGGTATAGCCGGGATCGGGAGTCCCGTCTTTCAGGGATTGGAGGACGGCGTACTGAACGCCCATATAGGTGGTGCGCTCCTGGAAATGGTCGTGGCCGGTGAGGACCATCGAGACGCCGCACCGGGAGAAGAGTCCGGTGAGGGCCATCGTCTCTTCCTGGGACCAGTTGCTGGTGGTTTCCTGCGACCAGTCTTTCCGGAAGAAATGGGTGTGGGTGAATACGATGATGTGCCGGTATTCGCCCCTGGCGGCCGTGAGGACCTCTTCCGCCCAGGCCCGCTGCCTGTGGCCCAGGGTGGACCCCGCCGAATCGAGGCAGAGGTAGAGATCTTTCGCCCCGGAGGGGAGAAGGGCCTCGAACCAGTAGGAGGAGGTGTGATAGAGTTCCTGCCACTGTTTCCACTGGCCGAAATAGAGGTCGTGGTTGCCGGGGGTGCCGAACATCCGCTGCGGAGCCGCCTTCACGTGTTCGTCGAAAACTTTCATCTGGTCCTTGCCGTCCACGATGTCGCCGAGGTTGATCCAGAAAGGCGCCGAGCCGGTATCGGCCGAGAGGTCCGCGATGAATTTGTCGAGATTGCGCGTCGAATGATAGACGTGGATGTCGGTAGCCGCGTAAAAGGTGTAATCTTCCGTGGGAATGACGACCGAGGGATAGCCCTCCGCGTCGTTGTAAGCGACGGAGGCCTCGAAACGCTTGTCGGAGGAAGGGCTGGAAGCCACGAACAGGCCGGGGATGTCGTATTTGTTGCAGGCGCCGAGCAGGATCAGGCCCGCGATGAAGCAGATCTTTCTCATTTTCCGAAACGATAAGCGACGCCGGCATAGAGGGAAAATCCATACCAGTAGGCCGTCAGGTGATACATTCCCGTGGGACGGAGGTCGAGTTCGGCAAGCACCCGGAGGTTGTGCCCAACGTCGGCCGTCCCGTCGAGGAAGAAGATGGGCTGCATCGAGCGCTCGTAATGGAAGCGGGTGAAATTGCCCACGCCGCCGCCGAGGTTCCACCGGCTCTCGGGCGGGCGGACCTGGAAAGCGACCCGGTAAAGCACGTCGAAGGGCTCCACGACATAGTCGTCCGTACTGCTCCACCGCTTCTCGAGCCCGCCCAGGATGCGGGTGGAGACACCCAGCTGGGCCGTCAGGTAGGGCATCCGGTAGCCGACGCTTGCGGCCGAGACGAACAGGACGTTGCGGTAGCAGGCATACACCTCGCTGTGAAAGGTCCCTTCGAGGAACAGACTGCCATACGGAAGCGTGAATACGGGACGCACCGTGACGGTGAAGGAGCAGACGCCGGGAGAGGTCGCCTCGACGCCCGCATCCGCCTCGAAGGCCCTGGTGACGGGATAATGCAGGCCGACGGCCGCGCCGCCGAACCAGCCGTAGGCGTTGTTCTGCCCCACGACGCCCTGCACCGAGACTTCCTGCGCGGAAAGAACAGGGGCGGCGAGGAGAAGAAGAGCGAGGAGAAGATGATTTTTCATACTGCAAAAATAGGAAAAAATCGGGATTGTCAAAGGTTGGCGATGATGCGGTCGAAGCCGTCGTGGGGGTGGAGGGAGTGCTTCTGGAGGTTGCTATGGTAGGAGTAGACGGTGGTGACCGACATATTGAGGACCTTGGCGATCTTCATCCGCCGGGAAATGCCCATCCGGATCAGGGCGAGGATACGGAGTTCGGTGGAGAGTACGCCCTTAGCGGGCATCTCGAGCCGGTACTGCGGCTGCATTTCGGCGTTGACCTTGTCGACAAAATCGGGGAAGATGCCGAGGAAGGCCGAATCGAAGTATGCGAGGAGACCGTTGAATTCGCCGTCGGCGAAGGAGGGGTGGCGGAGCATCGCCACGACGGCCTCGGGACCGTCCTGCCGGACGGCGCGGCGCAGGGAGGACCGGTATTCGTCCACTTTGTTGAGGTAATCCACGCACTTCTCCATATAGTTTGCGAGGAAGTTGTCCTTGATCTTGGAGACCTCGCTCAGTTTGCGGCGGGAGAGGTTGAGCCGGGAGGAATACCGGGAGAGGATCACCAGGAATACGACCGCCACGACCAGGAGGAGCGCGATGGCGATGATGGTGGTGAAATAGGCCCGCCGCTTCTGCCGCTGCTGCTCCAGCAGGGCGTTCATCACCGCAAGCTCCGACTGGATGACATCGTCGTAACGGGACTCGTAATGCGAGGAATAGGCATCCTTGAGGGTGATGCGCAGGTAACGGTCGGCCCGTTCGATGTCGCCGGTCCGGAAAAGGATGAGCGCCAGTTCGTAAAGCGCGTTGTACGCCTTGACGGAAAGACGCATGTCGCACTCCGCCGAAGCCGCGAAATATTTGACGGCCCGTTCGGTCTCACCCCGGTAAAGATACTCCTTGGCCAGGAAATAATTGGCCTTGGCCGTGTCGTTCGGGCTTTTGAGAACGCAGGCGCGAAGCCGCCCGACGGCGTCTCCGGGTTCTCCGTCGAGACGGAGCATCTCATTGTGATAGGAGGCGCAGTCGATGCGGGTGCTGTCGCCCCGCCACCATCTGTCGACAATACGGCGCCGGGCGGCCTGGTATTCCGGCGCAGTCTGGGCAAGGCGGGTATAGATGTGATAACCGGCGAAGCAGTAGATGTTGAAGGCCTCTTCGGGCATCGCTACGGTATCAATCCGCTGCAGGACACGGAGGGCGGCGTCCAGCGAATCCATCTTGTAGAGGATATTGGCGTAGCACGACTCGCCGATACGCCGCTGGCGGCTGTCGCTGCCGGAAAGGGAAAGCATCTCCCGGACCGCCGCGTAGCACGAGTCGATGTCGTGATAGAAGAAAAATGACTCCAGTGCATAGACCGCCTCCCACCGGGCGGAATCGCTGCCCGAACGGAGCGCTTCGGTGCGGAGCGAGTCCTGGATACGGTCGTGAAGGAGGTCGTATTCTTCCTGCCGCTCGATGGCGCGGTCGAGGGCGGCGAAGTGTCTCGCCCCGGGACGGGAACAGCCCGCGAGGACGGAAAACATCAAAAAACAAGCAAAAAATATCCGTTTCACGCTGCAAATATAGTCAAAAAATCCTTGTTTATCAAAAAGCCGGATTTTATCCTAAAAAATTAACACACAATCGTTTAATAAAATTTCACCCCTTTCGAAAACCTTGTTTTGAGAAAACCGCTGGAGAAAGCGTTCTTTTTTCGTGTAATTTTGCATTTGAACACAACGCGATAACCAAAAATTCGTTCAAACCATCCAGTATGAAACATTCATTGAAACGTGTTTTGTCCGCTGCCGCCCTTCTCCTCCCGGGGCTCGTCGCCTTCGGTCAGAACGGGCAGGTAACCGGAAAGGTGACCGACGCCGCGACCGGAGAACCGGTTCCGGGTGCGGCCATTCTCGTCAAGGGCGGAACGGGAGGAGCCGTAACGGATCTCGACGGCGTCTATTCCATTTCCGCAGCCCCGGATGCGACGCTCGTATGTTCCTGCATCGGCTATGCGGACACCGAACAGGGGGTCGACGGCAGGACCGCCGTAGACTTCGCCCTCGCGGTGGACGCCCAGATGCTTGAGGAAACCGTCGTCGTCGGTTACGGCACGCTCAAGAAATCCCAGCTCGTGGGCAGCGTGGAGCAGATTTCCGGTGAGGAACTGGAAGGCCGCACCAACGCCAACGTCTCCAGAACCCTCCAGGGACAGGTCCCGGGCCTGAGCATCTTCCAGCTCGACGGAAAGCCGACGCACGGCGGCAATGTCTACATCCGCGGCGGCGCGACCTCGTATGTAATGAAGAAGAATATGACGTCCAAGACGATGACCGAGTATTCCATCGGACAGGGCGGCGGCGCCCTCGTGCTGATCGACGGCGTCGAGGGCGACCTCAGTTCGGTCAATCCCGAGGATGTGGAGTCCGTCTCCGTGCTCAAGGATGCCTCTTCCGCAGCCATTTACGGATCCAGGGCCGCCTACGGCGTAATCCTGATCACCACGAAACAGGCCTCCGGCGAAAAGATTTCCGTCAGTTACAACGGCGCCGTCTCCATCAACCAGCGTACGGTACGGTGGGAAGACCATATCATCGACGACGGCCTCGAATTTACCCGCAACTTCTATGACTTCTGGGTCGGAAGGACCGAAACCCCCACCGCGGCCGGAGCCCTTCCCACCAAGATGAACACCTATAATATCCCCTCCAATTACCTCGAACTGTTCGAGCGGCGCCGTGCAGCCGGCATCACGAGCCCGTACGACATGAACGGGGACGACTACCTCTACTTCGGCTCCGTCAACTATCTCAAGCTCTTCTACAAGCCCGTCAATATGACGCATACGCACGCGGTGAGCGTCAACGGGTCTTCGAAGAAGATCTCCTATTCCCTGACGGGACGCTACTACGGGCAGGACGGCATCTACAAGATCGGCAACGAGAAATTCGACCAGTTCAACGTCCGTTCGAAGGTATCCCTCAAGATCCGCGACTGGCTCACCATCGACAACAACACGTCCCTGTACCACGTCAACTACATCCAGCCGATCTTCGCCAAGAGCAAGGACAAGGTGGGCAGCCAGGTGCAGCAGATGGGCGTAATCGGCTTCCCGGTCCTTCCGCCCGTCAATGAAGACGGCACTTACACCATCGGCGGCGCCGCCTCGGGGTATGAAGCCTTCGTGGAAGGCAATTCCGCCCAGGAGAGCAAGACCATGTCGGTCGTCACGACGACAGGCATCACCGTCGAGCCGGTCAGGGAAGTTTTCAAAATCCGGGGCGACTTCTCCTATAAATATACGGCTCGGAACATCCAGCGCTATGTGGCACCCACCACGCAGAGCCGCACGCCCGGCATCCTGACCTACTATGTCAGCGAGGCCGACTCCTACAAAAAGGAATACAAGTACGAGACCAACCACATTTCGGCCAACGTCGTCGGCACCGTCACCCCGAAACTCGGCCCCGACCACAAACTCAACATCGTGGCCGGCTGGAACCTCGAGAGCCATAAGTACGACATCGAGAGCATTCTCCGGCTCGGGATGCTATACCCGGGCCTGACCAGCTTCGAAATGTTCGAAGGCAGCGAGATCACCCTCAAGCAGTACGACAGCAACTGGGCGACGATCGGCGCCTTCGCCCGCGCCAACTACACCCTCTTCGGGCGGTACATCGTGGAAGGATCGGTCCGCTATGACGCCAACTCCCGCTTCCCGAAGCATCAGCGGGGCGGCTGGTTCCCCTCCGCCTCGGCCGGATGGCGCGTCTCCGAGGAGCCCTGGATGAAGGGAGCCAAAAAGGTGCTTGACAATCTCAAGATCCGCGGCAACTGGGGCACGCTCGGCAACGGCGGGGTGGCTCCGTACTCCTTCCTGGAAACGATGGGCATCGGCAAGACCACCGTCATCTTCGACGGCGGTTTCGAAAACACCGCCGGAATGCCCTCCATCGTGCCGAACAGTCTCACCTGGGAACGCATCACGACCTGGGATATCGGCCTGGACATGGACCTCTTCCGCAGCCGGCTCTCCTTCTCGGGCGACTATTACGTCCGGCGTACCAACAATATGTACTCCGCCGGGCCGGAACTGCCCGCCCTCCTGGGTGCCGACTCGCCGAAAGGCAACTACGGCCAGCTTACGACCAAGGGATGGGAACTCACCCTTTCCTGGCGGGACTCCTTCCGCCTGGGCGGGAAAGATTTCTCGTATTCCGTCAAGGGAAGTCTCTGGGACAACAGGACCTGGGTGACAAAGTTCTATAACGAGAGCCACAACATCTTCGGCTACTACGAGGGCAAGGAAATCGGCGAACTCTGGGGATTCCGCACCGACGGCCTGTTCACCACCAACGAAGAGGCGGCCGCCTGGTATCCCGACCGCTACCACAATCTCGGCACCTCGACGATCCCGTACGCGGGCGACATCCGGTTTGTGGATGTGGACGGCAACAAGGAAATCACCGCGGGCGCCGCAACGCTGGAGGACCACGGCGACCTCGACCGCATCGGCAACATCATGCCGCGCTTCCAGTACGGCATCAACGTCGACCTCCGTTGGAACGGCATCGGCCTGAGCGTCTTCCTCCAGGGTATCGGCCACCGCGACTGGTATCCTTCCGAGGGAACCAGCCTCTTCTGGGGCGGCTACGGCAGGGCCTACGATTACGCGCTGAAGGACCAGCAGATCGACCGGGTCATCCTCGACAAGAGTACCGAAAACTGGACCGTGGCCAACGCCGCCGACCATCCCTACTGGCCTCGCCGGCTCTACGGCCCCGCAATGGCGGGGAGCGGACTCGGGACGATGAACTCCTACAACGACTACTTCCTTCAGAATGCGGCCTACCTGCGCCTGAAGAACCTCACGCTCGACTACACCTTCCCGAAGAAACTCCTCGAGAAAGCGCGCATCGAGAAACTCCGCCTCTATTTCTCCGGAGAGAATCTCGCCACATGGTCGCCGATCTACAAGCATACGTCGATGTTCGATCCGGAGGTCATCGGCAAGGGCGACAGCGACTTCGCGGACGGCAACTCCACGTCCGAGACAATGGGCGACGGCGCCAGCTATCCGATGCTGCGCTCCTTCACCTTCGGCATCAACATCACATTCTAAGGGCTATGAAAAAGACGATATACATCATTGCGGCCCTCCTGGCCTGCTCCTGCGGCAAATTCCTCGAGAAGACCCCGGCCAACAAGTTCGCGGCCGAAACCTTCTTCGCGACGGAAAACGACCTCAGGCTCTACGCCAACGGTCTCATCAACACGGCGATCCCCGACGCCACCGACATGGGCCTCGGCGAAGACCGGTTCACCGACTTCTGCGGCACCAAGGCCTCCGAAGAATTCTTCCGGGGCAACTATTCCGCCGCCAAGGCCTCCAACTGGACCACCTCCACCTGGAGTTTCCCGCGCCGTGTGGCCTATATGATCGAGAATATGCCGCGTTGCAAGGACAACGTCCCCGAAAGCGTCTACAACCACTACGAGGGCGTCGCCCGATTCTGGCGGGCCTGGATCACCGTCAAGCGGATGAAGGTATTCGGAGATGTCTACTTCGTCGACAAAGTCATCCAGCCGGCGGACACGCTGACGCTCTACGGCCCCCGTCAGGACAGGGAGGAGGTCTTCCATAAGATTACCGAAGACCTGGAATTCGCCTGCGGGCACTGTCTGACCGCGGGGCCCGGCATCCGCTCGGACGGCTGTGTCTATATCAACAGATATGTCGCCCTTGCCTTTGCCTCCCGCTTCTTCCTCTTCGAGGGGACCTACCGCAAATACCACGCGACGAACCCGTCCACCGGCAAGCCCTGGAACGGGGAATACGAGAGTGCGGACTACCTCCTGGCCCTGGCCGAGAAATACGGGAAGGAACTGGTAGAGAGCCGGGCTTTCAGCCTGCATCCCGATTACCGGGAACTGTTCGTTTCCGCCACCCTGCCTGCGGACGAGGTAATCTGGGGGAGGACCTATTCCACAGACCTCAGCGTCAAGCACGGCGTGACCTATAAGTACTGCTCCACCACATCCTCCCTGCTCTATTCCCCGACCAAGGAATATGTCCGGATGTTCCTCAAGACCGACGGAACGCCCGCCGAGGAGGCGATCAGCGTGACGCAGGAATTCAACGGACGCGACAGGCGGCTCTCCGCCACCGTCCTCTCCCCGGGGCGGACCTACACGAAGAATGACAATACGAAACCGGAGCTCCTGCCCGACTGGACCTGGACCGTCGGCGGATACGAATGGATCAAGTGGGTGCAACTGGAGGAGGATCCGATCAAGGCGGACAACAAATCCTACAATTCCGTCCCGATCATCCGCTACGGCGAGGTGCTGCTGAATTATGCGGAAGCGGCGGCCGAACTGGGCCATATGGACGAGGCGCTCTGGAACCGGACCATCGGCGCCCTCCGCGCGAGGGCGGGCGTCACGAGCATCTATCCCGGCTCGGCCGGCTATGTGGCCGATGACTGGCTCAGAGAGTACTATACGCAGGATGTATTGCATCCCGCCCCCCTTTCCGACGTGCTTCTGGAAATCCGCCGCGAGCGGGCCACGGAACTCTCGATGGAGGGCCAGAGCCGCTACGACGACCTGATGCGCTGGCAGCTTGGTGACCTCATCGAGCGTCGTTACAAACACCAGGGCTGGAGAGGTATCTACGTCACCGAGGAAGAGGCCGCGAACGGAATTATGTGGAGCGGCAAGAAGTACACGGTGTCCAAGACCCTCGGTACCAATGAGACCAATTACAGGATTACCGGCAGTTCCGATGGAAACTGGAGTCTTTCGGAAGGCAGCTACGGCTTCCTGATCTATCACTACAACGTCGTGTGGGACGACAAGATGTACACGCATCCCATCCCGCAGTCGGCCCTCAACGTCAATCCCGACCTCGGTCAGAACGACGGCTGGCAATGGATTTAACCTTTAATGCACTGATACTATGAAAACAAAGTTTTATGCCGCACTGACGGCGCTCGCCGCGGCGCTCTGCCTTTTCCAGGCCTGCGACGACAAAAAGAATCCCGGAGAGGACCCTTCCATCCAGGTTACCCCCGAGTCCATCGAGGCCTCCTGGGAGGGGAACATCACCGAAATCACCGTTACCGCGAACTGCCCGTGGACACTTTCCAAGACGGACGGAAACGGCACCGCCGTGGACTGGGTCAAATGCGACCGCTCCTCCGGCAAAGGCGACCAGAAATTCAATGTCAAGATCGAACAGAACCCGACCGGCGAAGCGCGCAGCGCCACGGTCACCGTCTTTTCGGGTGACGTGAAGGCGTTCATCGACGTGCAGCAGGAGGCCAATCCCGACCCGACGCCCGGCCCAGGCCCCGATCCCGGTCCGCAGTATCTCGAGCTTTCCTTCGACTTCACGGTTCCCGGCCTTGGATGGCCCACATCCAACGACGACAGCTGGGCTACCCTGAAGAACTGCGATTCGGGCTGCGCCACCGATAACGACGGCACGGCGACGTCCAATTCCCACAGAAGGGCACAGGTCACCTACACCCTGGACGGCAAGGATTATGACTTTACCTTCGCCGATCCGAACGGCGCAGAAAAGCACAACATCCGCCTGGATCCCGAGAACAAGGGTGTCTACAGCGGTACGCTCCGCTACTTCGGCCTCCCGGCCATCGAAGGCAAGAAGATCGTCAAGATCGAGATGGTGCAGAATGCAAGCACCAAGACGTCGGCGACGTTCTTCCGCAATGTGGGCGTGACTGCGTGGGTATACCACAAAGATGTCGCTATTACCGATATCCAATATGTATCCGGCGGCGAGGTCCAGAACCAGAACACCAACGGCGAAACCTATACCTACGAACTCTCGGGCACCTATCCCAACCGGGTGTACTGGATCAACTCCCCCACCAACGCCAGCATCATCAAGTCGCTGAAACTCTACTACGCCGATGCGGACGGCTCCGAGGTTGCCCCCGGGCCGGAACCGGCGGATCCGACACCGACTCCCGGACCGGACGATCCGGGCGAGGACCCGACCCCGGTCGAGCCCACGCTGGAATTGGAATTCAGCTTCACCGGAACGCCCTTCGAGGGCTGGCCGACCGCTGCGAAATACACGCATGTGGACGGAGGAGTCGAGTGTACCTATCCGCTGAACGGCACCAATTATATCTTCGTGCCGGCCGACTGCGACGGTGCGTCCGCGGGGCAGGCATTCTGGATGCCGCCTGTGGAGGCGAGCGAGGAGAACCCCACCGCCAAGCCGGGCTACTTCGCCCTCAACGCGCAGTACCGTTATCTCGGCCTGCCTAAGATCGAGGGGTATGCCCTGTGCAGGGTGATCTGCCACAATGTCTATCTCTCGACGACGGCTCCCAAGATCGGTGTCACCACCCTCATCAACGGCTCCGCGGCGCATCCTTCCAACGACGCTTATGTCAAGGGCGGCGAGCTCCAGACCTGGGATGCCAACGGCGGCGGAACCTATACCTACAACCTCCTCGAGACGGCGGCCAATACCCGGTACTATCTCTATGCCTATGCCAAGGCGGGCATTGACACGATCAAACTCGGTTACTATCAGCCGAAACAGTAATGCGCCGGTTGGGGAATATACTGCTCGTTCTTCTGGCGGGAGCCCTCCTTTTCGGCTCCTGCCGGGAGAAGGAGACCGTCCGGGAAGAACTCTCCGTCAACCCGACCTCCATCGAGGCCGGGGCGGCGCTGAAGAGTTATAAGATTACCGTGCAGTCCAATACAACATGGACCGTCACGGTGGAGGGAAGCGCCAGCTGGCTTTCACTCGACCGCGCTTCCGGCCGGGAAGATGCGACCGTTACCGTACGGGTCCTCGAGAACAAGTATCAGGACCCGAGGGGAGCGACCGTCCTCTTCAAGACGGCCCGGGGCACGGAAGCCCGCGTGACACTGACCCAGGAGGGCAAGGAAGGCGGCGGCGAGGCACCGGAGGAGAATGTCCTCCGTCTCGGCACCTACAACCTCCGGATGAGCAACCTCGACAAGGAAGGCGACAATGCCTGGAGTCTCCGGAAAGACCGGTTGAAACAGTCGCTCATCGCCTGCGATTTCGACGTGTTCGGTATCCAGGAAGTCAGTTCCGAGACGCAGACGTGGCTCAACGCCGAGTTGAAAGACTATTATACTTTCCGGTATTTCAGCCCCTACGCCCAGAACGGAACGGGCGACAGGGCGCAGGGCATCGGCTACCGCAAAGACGCTTTCACCCTCTCCGACTGGCACTTCTTCTGGGCCTGGAGCACCCCAGACACGATGGGGAATAATGACACCGGCGACCAGGGCACCTTCAAGCGGGGCGGATGCTGCTGCATCCTTACCCACAAAGCGACCGGCATCAAGTTATTCTTTATGAATAACCACGGATGCCTCAACGCCGCGAGCAACAAGCAGAACGCCCACGTCTATGTCGAGCAGGAGCCGCGCTTCAACCCCGACGGGCTTCCGTCCTTCTTCGTGGGGGATATGAACCTCCGCGAATCGACTGAAGCCGGATCGCCCTATATGACTTTCACGGCCTATTGGACGGATCCCTATAAGGTCCTCTCCGCCACGGAGCGGACCGGCTGCGCGGGCAGTTACAACGGCTTCGCCAACCCTACGGGGAAATCCAGGATCGACTATGTATTCTACCGCGGCGAGGGCATTACGCCCAAGTTGTACCATTGCGACAACACGCTCTATGGCGGCCTCTACGCCTCCGACCATTTCCCGGTCTGGGTGGAATATGCAATTGAGAAATAAAAGGCGGAAAATGAAGATCAGAAGATATTTAATCCTGCTGCTTGCGGGGCTTGCGGCCGCCTGCGGGGTGGAGACGGACCGGATCGAAACCCTTCCTGAAAGCGCCGCGGCCCTGTCCAACGACAAGGTTGCGGTCGCGGTCGGGGCGGACGGATCGCTGGTTTCGCTCCGGAATGTGGTGACCGGGCAGGATTATGCGGGAGGCGCGCTGCTCTGGCGGATGTATTACGATGCACCGGAGGAGAAGGAAATCCAGATCCTCGGCTCGGAGCAGCGGCCGGCGGTCACGCAGGAGGGGAATGTCATTACTCTGCAGTACGATTCCCTGACGGTACGCGGCAAGGCCCTGGATATGCAGGTGGTGCTGACGCTTACCCTGGAGGAAGACAAGGTGCGTTTCGGATCCGTTCTGACGAACAACGAGCCGCATACCGTCATCCGGGAACTGCACTATCCGCTCGTGCATGGGGCGAATCTGCCGGCGGACCATCAACTGTTTACGGCGGAGGCCGGCGGCAAGCGCTTCTCAAATCCGCAGGCCGTCCTCGCCAAGACCCAGGACTCCCCTTACAAGCGCCCCGAGCAGCTTTTCCGCCAGCGGGATGTCAAGTACGGCGCCAAGGTCTTTATGAACTGCTTCGCCCTGTTGGGCGAAGAGCAGGGCCTGTATTTCGGTTCCCACGACGAGACCTTCCAGGACACCTGGCACGGACTCCGGGCCTATCGCTCGGAAGGCGGCGCTTATGACTGCCTGGAATTCGGCCTGTTCAAATATCCCCACTGCTTCTGCGGCGAATCGTGGTCCTGCGACGCCAATGTCGTGGCCCCTTACACCGGCACCTGGCACGTCGCCTCGCGCATCTACCGCGCCTGGGCGGACACCTGGTGGGATCAGCGGGAGACGCCCCGGTGGGTCCGGGAGATGCCGTCCTGGCAGCGGGTGATTTTCAAGCACCAGTACGGAGAATACCTCTTCAGGTATCCCGACATGAACGGGGTCGTGGACGAAGCGGGACAGAGCGTCGGATGCAACGCCCTTTTCCTCTTCGGCTGGTGGGCCGAGGGAATGGACCACGGCAATCCGGACTATTCACCGGACGAATCCCAGGGCGGAGACGCCGCACTCAAAGAGGAAATCGCCCGGTATCAGGCAAACGGCAACCATCTTCTGCTCTATTATAACGGCAAGCTCATCGACCGCGAGAGCCGTTTCTACCGCAGCGGAACGGGCCCGAAGGTCTGCCGGCACGACAACACCGGATCGGAGATCCTGGAGCGGTATAAATTCACCGGCCAGGGCACCTGGCTCGGGGAATACGACCAGCGCACCTTCGCCATCGCGACGATGATGGATCCCACTTGGAACCAGGTCCTCTGCGACCTGCAGGACCGAGCCTTCGAACTCGGTGCCCACAGTGTCTTTTTCGACCAGCTGGGCTATGTCGAGCGCGAAAGCACCAATTGGGACACGTCCCGGGAATATCCCGTACCGGATGTCTACGGCATCCGGAAACGGGCGGAATGCCTCAGGATGCTCCGCGACCGCTATGCGGAGAAAGCACCGGACTTCGCCCTCGGAGCCGAGGGTACGGTGGACGCCCTCGCCCAGTACTGCGACTATACGCACGGCTATCCGGCCAATGACGGACCGGAACGCTGGCTGAACTTCTTCCGGTACACTTTCCCCGAACTCGTCTTCACCGACCGCGGTCTCCGCGACGACGTGGACGTGCCCCGCCACGTCAACAACACCGTCCTGGACGGCCAGCGCAACGACATCGAGATCTTCCGCGCCCGCGGCATCATCTCGGAAACGCCCGTGTATCAGGCCTATCTCGCCGAAGTCAACGCCATCAAGACAAAATATAAGGACTGCCTCCTGCTGGGCCGTTATAACGACACACTCGGATTCTCCTGCACGGACGAAGCCCTGGACGCCCGCTCCTTCGTCAGCGAAGACGGATCGGAAATGGCCGTTGTCGTGGCGCACCAGAATCCCGCGGACACCCGCCGGCACCGCACCCGGATAGAAGTGCCGGGATTCCGCTTCGCGGAGGGTTCCGCCACCGGCGGCGGCCGGATTTCCGGCCCCCGTGTGGACCTCGGACAGTACGACATGGCCGTCCTGCTGTTCAAGAAAGAATAGGACGAGGGGGCCGCTCATTTCAAAAAATTTGCTTACCTTTGGGAAATTGACTGAAATGAGACACGCCGTGCCGAGAATACCTCTGATCCTGCTGGGTTTGCTATTGCCGCTGGTAGTGACCGCACAGGGTAGCGATACGCCCCACCAGGTCCGCCTGGGCTGGGGCGATATGCTTTTCGAGACGATGGCCTTCCATCCCGGGACGTCCCCGGACGGGCTGCGTTCGCACGACTTCGGTTACACCGGACACATTTTCGCGGAATACCGCTACCAGTTCACCAAGGTGGTCGGTTTCGGCGGCAAGGCCGATTTCGAGAGCATCTTCTGGAAGGAAACCCCGTGCGACTGGCACTGGAACCCGACCGGGGAGACCGTTCCCGTCCGGAACTACAACCTCTGCATCATCCCGACCGTGCAGTTCACCTATTTCCGGAAGGAATGGGTGGAGCTCTATGCCGCCGTCGGGGCCGGCGCGCTCATCGCCTTCGACAACGCCCGCAAGGTCGAGGCCGCCCCCGCCCTGGATCTCACCCTGCTCGGCATCTGGATGGGGAAAGACCACTGGGGGGCCACGCTGGAGATCGGCGGGCTGAATGCGCTGACGAACCCCCACAGGATCTATATGCTGGGGTCGAAGATGGCCTCCGTCAGTGTCACTTACAGATGGTAGTCCTATGAGAAAAACAAGATTCGCCCTGCTCCTGCTGCTGTGCCTTTGCGCCTGCCGGCATCCCGAAGTGGAGTTGATGGATTTCTCCACCTTCGAGGTTATCTCCGTCCGGAAATCCAGCGTCGTCGACCGGAACGGCAACCTCAACCCGGAAGTGATGGTCATGGAAGAGCCCAACCTGTCGGACGATCCCGACACCAAGGTCGCCCGGACCAGCGTCCAGACGATGTTCCAGAGCATGCTGGGCACCATCCACCACAAGGACCTTCTCCACATCGCCGGCATTTTCCAGGGGCACGACATCGACAATTCCCCGCTCAAGCAGTCCGGCAAACTGATCATTCCGGCGGAGGGGAAGATCAAGAACCTCATCCTCGTCAGCCACTACACCATCGGCGCCAAATTCGAGAGCCCTTCCGAGACCTTCCCGCTGGAGGCCCTCCTGGCGGCGAAGGGCTATGCGATGGTCATTGCCGACTACATCGGATTCGGCATCACCTCCAACCGCGTCCATCCGTATATGCACACCGAGAGCACCGCCCGCAGCGTCGTGGACATGGCGCTGGCCGTCAAGCCCTATCTGGAGCATATCGGCCGTGCGCCCGAGAGCGAGGAAGTCATCCTCTTCGGCTATTCCCAGGGCGGGTCCACCACCCTGGCCGTGATGGATCTGCTGCAGGACGAGTACGCCGACGAATTCCCCATCCGGAAGGTCTATGCGGGCGGAGGGCCCCACGACCTGGCCGCGACCTACGACAAAGCGATGGAGCTGAACATTACCGGTATCCCCTGCGCCATCCCGATGATCGTCCAGGGCGTCGACATCGGCGAAAATCTCGCGCTGGAGATGAGCGATTTCTTCAAGCCCCGGCTGCTGGACCATTACGACGAATGGATCAACTCCAAGGCCTTCACGGTCCACGAAATCAACAAGCTGATCGATACGCGGGACCTCCGGGACATCATGACGGAAGAAGGCCGCGACAAGACCAATCCCAAGACCGCCATCCTGTATCAGGCCCTGCTCGCCAATTCGGTGCTGAACTTCCAGCCGAGGGCTCCGATCTTCCTCTTCCACAGCCGCGACGACGAGACGGTGCCGTTCATCAACGCACTCCGGGCCGAGGAGCTCTTCAAGACTTACGACCTCCGGCTGGATTTCGGTAATTACGGCCCCCACGCAGTGGCCTGCGTCCGCTTTATCTTCACCGTATACAAAGACCTGCCATGAGACGAATCCTTCTCATCATTGCGGCCCTCTGCGCCGCCCTGCTCCCCTTTGCCTGCACGCCGGCGGACATCGTGGTGAAACGGGAAGTCGACATGACGCTCAAGATCGAAAAAGTCGGCGGATCCAAGGTGGAGTTTTCCGTCCGGACATCCAACGAGGACGCCTGGTACACCTACTGTCTCATTTCGGAATCGGATCCGAGCTTCAGTCTCTCCGACGAAGAGGCGGCCCGGGGATACATCCGGTATCTGGAGGAAATCCGGGAAACCGGGGGTAAGGAAATGGCGGATTTCCCCAGGGAACCGGAAGGCCGTTTCGAGGACTTCGCCTTCTACCGGGGCAGCCGGAAACTCAAGGTTCCCTTCCTCGCGGACGATACGGACTACCGGCTCGTCCTGTTCCAGGTCAACCCCAGGACCCACGAACTCATCGGGAAGGGACACAGCGAGACCTTCCATACTCCGGATGTCGTCCTCAAGCCGATGAGTTTCGACTTCGGCACCGATAAGAACGTCCTCATCATCACGCCTTCCGACCTCGACCGCACCTATATCTGGGGCATCCTGCGGTACGACCAGATGTTCGACGACTATGCCGGGCCCTTCTTTTACCTGTACACCCTGATCGACATGTATGAAGACTACGGCTTCGCCGAGCCGATGCTCTCCAGGGGCGTCGTCTCGATTCCAATCGAGGAGGGCTCGCTGAGGGAAGGCGAGACCTACTGCATCGCCGCCATCGGATACGAAGGCGGAGAGATCAATTCAGAGGAAAGTTTCTGGTATTTTATTCCCGACGACGGGACCATCCACGGGATCTGAGCCCCTAATGCTGGATCGCCATCAGGCGGATATATTTGAGAACCGTCTCGCACCAGACCTTGTCGCCGGGGTACTGGTAGCGGCAGTTGCCTTTCGGATCGGGGGTGAAGAGGGTCTCTCCGTTGCGGGTGAGCGTGACGAATCCGCGCGGGGAGAGTTTGTAGAAGTCATCCCCTTCCACGGCGTTGATGACCGCCTGCGGATCCCACATCTTCTGGCCGGTGTCGCAGTTGAGGAACTGATAGGTCCATTTGATGGGATGGAGGTCGGTCCAGTCGAGGTCTGAGATCACCAGTTCGGGACGGTAGTCGAGCGGATCGCCGACTTCACCCGGAGAGAAGACCACGTCCACTTCCCTGGGGAGCAGCGCGAAGAACTTGAGCGAGAAATCGATGGCCTGCTTGAAGTTGTAGTCGGGCTCGACGGCGTCGCCGAACACGCCGCCCATCGCATAGATTTCCTTCACCTTCCTGCGCACCAGTTCCACGCCGTTCAGGGGAGAATACTCGTCCGGACCGGACTGCAGGAGCCGGGCGAGGGTGGTGACGAGGCCGATGGAGGCGATGGTCACGCTGCGGTCGGGCTGCCCGGCGAGGAGCTTGCGGTACAGCTTGTAGCCCTCCATATAGGTCCCGTCGTCACCGACGGTGCGCTTGAACATCGGGACGCCCTCGGTCGAACGGGCATAGGGAAGGTTGTGATAGGTGATCCACACGTGGGTCTCCTTCTGGCCGTCGGTTTCCAGGCCGATGGGAATGTCGGGGTGGCCGTAAAAATTGTTCATCACGTCCACGATGTCGGCATTGGCGCGGCCCATCCGGTCGACGATGACTCCGAGGAGGTCGCAACGGCCCATATCCATATAGCGGTACAGCATCATCAGGGCGAAGAGGTCGTCGGTCGAACTGCCCATGTCGCAGTCGAGGATGATCCGGACGTCCTTCTGCTCGTAGTTGCTCCGGATGTTGATGCCCTTGCTGAAGTTGTAGACCGTATGCTGATGGTTTTCCCGGGCGAACTTGAGCGCCGCGGCGAGGCTGTCCTCCGGGAAGATCCGGGAGCTGTCGAAATAATATTTGCCCTCTTCGGCATCATACCATCCGCCCACCATATTGTTGTGGGCGCGGGCGTGCTTGATAACGGCGGGGATGCTCTTCTTGTCGAAGTGGTTCTGGGTTTCCTTATAGGATACCGCGATACCTTTTGTCGGCTGGCGCAGCGAATCCAGGCTCACGGTGAAGCCCTCGGGATACATCTGCCCCATCGCCCAGATTACGCTGGCGAGTTCCTTGTCGGTGAGTTTCTGCTGAGAGAAAACCGGGAATGCGGCGAGCGTCGCAAAGCACAGAAGAGAAAGCAAACGTTTCATATGCATAACAGTTGAATGGTTAATCCTTACAAACTTACGCAAATTACCGGAAACATAAAATGATTTTCTATGAAAATAAACTATATTTGCAAACACGCGTAAAGAAACAGACGATCATGAAGAAACTATTCTACCTCCTGCTGACGGTTCTCCTCGCGGCCGTCTCCTGTAAGAAAATCGATACCGGCGGGTCCAAGATTCTCGTCCAGGCCATCTCCATGGATGACAAACTCTCCATCTCGCTCGACGCGACGACGGCATACCTGAAGGTTGCCGTCACCCCGAAAGAGGCCTCGCTGGCAAAGAACTGCAAGGTTGTATGCGAGCCGGAGGGAATTATCGAATGCGGCCTGACGGAAGACGCGGTCGCCATCGATCCCAAGGCGACCGGTACGGCCACGCTGACCGTCAGCGCCAAGACCAACCCCGCTATCAAGGCGGAATGCACGGTGACCGTGACGGAGCATCCGGTAACGCCCTCATCCGTGAGCATCGTCAAGACCGACCCCCATTTCGTGGACGGTGTGCTTTGCCTCGCGGAGAACGAATCCTTCCAGCTGGAGGCGAAGGTCAGGGACGAAAATAACGCCGTCCTGTCCGAATTCCCGCTGCAGTGGTACATCGCCGAGGGAATGGAAGTATTCCAGAATCTGTGGGGCGAGACCGGCGAGATGACAGCGGCCTCCCTGGGTGGCGCCTCCGTCCTTCTGGGCAAAGTCCGTGTGACGCTGAAAGACTTCCCGGGCATCTACGATGAATGCTATGTGAAGATCCTTCCGGTTCCGACCTCCATCAATGATTTCTACCTGACCGCCAACTACCGGTTCAACCCGGACAATGAGTTGATCCTGCGGAAAGACAAGTTCACGCAGTTCAACGTCGTTCTCAAGCCCGAGGGGTCTCTCCAGGCCTTCGAGGTCACCTCCAGCGACATCAGCGTTCTCAGCGCGACCGCCAGCTCCAAATCCGTCATGCTGAGAGGCCTCAAGAGCAGCAAGGACCCCGTGACGGTCACCGTCAGCTCTCCCTACGGCCCCAAAAAGGAATTCAAAGTCTATGTGTTCGATTACGACGGGACGGATATCAAGGAGGGCGACTATGTCTATTGCGACGGGACTCAGTTCGACCGTCGGGACTGCGGATTGAGATATGTCGGAAAGCCGAACATCTACGTGGACGCGGACAACAGAAGGACCACCGGGCCCAAGGCGCTTCCTTCCCACCCCTTCGGGTACAATTATGTCGGCGTGGTCGTATCGACATTCCTCCCGCAGGATAACGACTTCATGGGCTGCGGCTGGCTGGAGCACTGCCGCGACGGAGCCGGCGCGACGCAGCTGTACGAGTACCGTAATTTCAGGAAAAGCAGTCTCGGCGGTTTTGCCGATTCCCCTTCCATCCACGCACTTGTCGTCAAGAAAGACCAGGCCTCAGCGGATTTCTGGTCGAAAAAGACGGAGCGGATCGCCTCCACGAATGACAAAAAAGACGGTCTGTTCCAGTATCAGCTGGTCAACACGGAGACTCCGACCCGCCTTGCTTTCAGCGAGGCCGAAGCCGACGACCTGACAAAGTATTGGAAGGAGGTATATGAAGGGCAAGGGTGGTCCGATTCCCCGGTTTATACTTATTGCGAAAGCGGTGTTGTCGGCTACCTCCTGCAGCGGTTCTACTCCAAACACGTGAATAACACTGATTTCCAGGTCATTCCCGCCATTCTTACCGATGCCTTTACCGGCGTTCCGACGATATCCGCGGGCAAGACCACCGGCTGGTTCCTGCCGGGCAACTATGAATGGGAGAAGACCGGATTGTATCTCGACGCCGTCAACGCCTCGCTGCAAAAGAGCGGCGGCACCGTCCTCTCCGGCAATTATTGGAGCACCTTCGAGCGCGACAACGCCCGTGCATATCGATACAACGTCGCTTCGGGCGAGATAAAGAGCGGTCTGGCCGCCAAAGACAAGGACAAGGCCTCTACCCGCGCCTTCCTATACCTGTAGAACCATAAAAACTTTAAACACTATGAAAAAACTATCTCTCATTTTCCTGGCGCTGACAGCGCTGACCCTCACCGCCTGCAAAGACGAGCCGGACGGGCCCAAAGCCCCCGAACTTCCGCAGCCGAAAGAAGGATATGTCATCGTGGACGGGAAGGAATATGCCGTCGACAACGTCAGGCTGGACGTCCTCAGTCTGAATGACAATGGCTTTTGGTTTACGATTACCACCGAAAACAACTATATTCTGAATCTCCAGGTTGCCACGAACCATAATGGAAAGACCGTCGACCTTTCCCGACTGGACCCGAACGCGGAGGATCCCGGCGCGTGGAAATACTACATCCAGTTCGACAACATCCCCCTGGCTTACGGCACCAAAATTCAAAATTACAAGTTATGCCAAGAGGGATCCTACCTCAAGGTCAAGAAAGTCAACGACAGGAAATTCGACATCGAATTCTCCCTGGTCAACCCCGACGGTGTGGCCGCGGCCTTCAAATATAACGGCGTTTTCATTCCCGACATGGAAAATCCGTACGAGCCGCAGATCTATTATGACGGAACGTTATACGATATGAACAGTTACAAATACGACACCCCGACGAGGCTGGTTATCAAGGCGTCAAGCGGTTTGGAACTGACTATCGCCTTTGACGAAGCGAACAACAACAAGCAGATTGCCCTTGACGGGCCGGATCCCGTAACCGGACAGGCCGGCAAGCAGCCCTACGTCATCACAGTCAAGCCCGCCGGCGGCTCAGCCACCACGATCGTCAACGGCTCAGCCACCAGTCTGGGCAGTTATGCCGTTCACGGATCCTACCTCTGGGTCAACAACATCTCGGGGAAAAAGTACAGCGCCCGGGCGAATATCGTCACCGATAATCATCAGCTCGCCTTCTACTTCCCCCCCACGGAATTCGCCCAATTATAGAAGGTCCCGGAAATAAGAGAGGTTGTCGAAGGAGGGCGTAAGTTCTCCGGACTCGATCCGATGGATAATCCCCACGACGCAGTCATTGACCGGCGTGGGGAATCCTATTTTGCGGCCGTAGGCGCAGACGGAGCCGTTGATGGCGTCCACCTCGGTCCGTTTCCCCTTCTCCAGATCCTGCAGCATGCTGGCCTTGAGGCGCGCGTGCTTGCGGATGGCGATGGGGATGATAAAACTGGAAATGGCCTTCTTGACCGGGCCGTGGTAGTCCAGCAGTTTCACGATATCCTTCCCCTGTACCGGCTCGATGCGGATGCCGCCGGCGGCGCAGACGTCGATGCATTCCTTGATGAGGGCCTGGACCACGGGGCGGGAACGCCGGTCGCCCGCCGCCTCGCCGAATGTGCAGCCCAGCACCGCGCTCATCCCTGAGAACGAGGCGTTGATGAGCAGTTTGCTCCAGCGCGTGCCGATGAAATTCTCCTCCACGTCCACGGGCCCCATCATCTCCAGCAGGGCCTTCACGTCCCCGAGATGCGGGTTCGGTTTCGGCGAAATACTGCCGAGCGAGAAAGTGAGGCTGTCCGGCGCGCTGGTCAGCTCGCACACCCCCGGGCCGATCATCGTCGCGCCCCAGGCCACCGTGCATCCGAGCACCCGGTCCTCGCCCACGATCTCTCCGATAAGGAGTTCCGGCAGGCCGTTCTGCAGCGTGACGATCACGCCGTCCTCCGCCAGAAAGGGCTTCAGGAACGACACCACCTCCGCGTTCTGCTGCTGCTTCGTCATCAGGAAAATGATGTCGTAGGTACCCGACATCTCCCCCGGAGTCATCGCCGTGACCCGCTGGGTAAATTCCACGGTACCGACTACTTTCGCCCCCTCCTCCTGCAGCGCCTTGACGTGCGCCGCATTGCGGTTGACGAGTTCGATGCTTCCTCCCGCTTTTGTAATGAATGCGCCAAGGATGGTCCCCAGAGACCCGGCGCCGTATATGACTGTTCTCATCGTAAATCTGTCAATGTTATTCTCTTTCCCGAGGAGATCGCCCCCACGGGGCAGACGAGACGGCAGAGGTGGCAGCCGACGCACTTGGCGGCGTCCATCTGCGGACGGCGCGTGACGGGATCCATCCGGAGGGCCTGGTGACCGCCGTCGGAGCAGGAGATGACGCAGCGGCCGCAGCCGAGGCAGCGGGAACGCTCGAACCGGGGATAGACGCGGGTGTCGCGGTCGAGGTCGGAAGGAAGGCGGAATTCGGGAAGCCGTTCGCCCACCAGGTCGGCCACATGCTCCACCCCTCTGTCGGCCATATAGTTCTGCAGACCCGAGATCATATCCTCGACGATGCGGTAGCCATACTGCATCACGGCCGTGCACACCTGCACGTTGCGACAGCCCAGCTGGATGAATTCCAGGGCGTCGCGCCAGGTCTCGATGCCGCCGATACCGCTGTACTGGATGTTTTTCATCATCGGGTTCTTCACCATCGCCAGGATATGCCGCAGGGCGATGGGCTTCACCGCGCGGCCGGAATAGCCGGAACCGGTCTGGCAGCCGTTCACCTCCGACCCCTCGCCCAGCGTCACGCTCTTGATGGTGTTGATGGCCGATATGGCGTCGGCACCGGCGAAGTAGGCACCCATCGCCGGATCCGAAATGTGGGCGATGTTCGGCGTCATCTTGGGAATGACGGGAATCTTCACGCTGCGCTTGACATAGGCGGTGAAGAAGGTCACCAGTTCGGGATCCTGGCCCACGTCGCTGCCCATGCCGGTCATTCGCATCTGAGGGCAGGAGAAATTGAGTTCGACGGCGTCGCAGCCCGCCTCCTCGGCCATTTTCGCCAGCTCGATCCACTCGTCCTCTTTCTGGCCCATGATGGAGGCGACGACGATCTTGGAGGGGTAATTCCGTTTGAGACGCCTGAGGATGTCGAAATCCACATCCACGGGATTCTCGCTGAGCTGCTCCATATTGCGGAAGCCGTAGAAGTCGCCGTGAGAGCCGTTCTTGTATACGGCGTCGAACCGGGGCGAGACCTCGTGGATATCCTGCAGACAGATGGTCTTGTAGAACACGCCGGCCCATCCGGCATCGAAGGCCCGGGCGACCATCTCATAATTGGTGCAGACGGCCGAAGAAGCGAGGAAAAAAGGATTCTCGCAGCGAAGCCCGCAGAAATCGATCTCCAGAGAGGGAAGCGGCCTTGAGGGCGCCTCCGGCAACTGCGCGACGATCTCGCGGATCCGGATCGGGCGGTCGTAGTGGATGCAGGCCTTCTCGGCGGCCTCGAGCGCCTCTTCCGGGCAATCTTTCACCCAGGCGCGGGCGACGGTCTGATTGTCAAAACGCACGGCACGGACAGTCCGTGCAGGATCTCCGCTCCCGCACGCCTTGCTGCAAGGCGCATCGGAACAGAGCAGACAACGGGCGGATTCTTCCTGAATGTTC
Source organism: uncultured Bacteroidales bacterium (assembly GCA_900320545.1). GTDB lineage: Bacteria > Bacteroidota > Bacteroidia > Bacteroidales > UBA932 > Cryptobacteroides. Next base: position 182,266 of record ONSU01000004.1, read on the forward strand.
ATCATACGGCGGACATTTTTTTAATGTCGCAAGTTAATGATTTTAGGCGAATCCGCCAAAAACCCCGTACGTTTCGGCTCGGACACAATGCCGAAGATATAGTTGCCGCAACCGGAAAAAGTGTTACTTTTGTAACCGGTATGTCAGGCAACCGATCCATTATTCTGCTGATTACGCTGATTCTGCTCCCATCGTGCATGAAGACCGCACCGGAAGGGCAGAATCCTTTTACGCAGGATTTTGCATCTCACTCGAATCTGCCGCAGATTCTTGTCCATACCGACGGCAAGACCATCGGACGACAATCCATCGACGCCACGTTCAGTATAGACGGGAAACTGCTCCACGGCTCCATACACGGCAGGGGAAACCGGACCTGGCAATACGAAAAGAAGCCCTATAAGATAAATCTGGACCGCGAAGAAACCATCCTGGGATTCAGCAAAAGCCGGGAATGGGTGCTGCTCGCCGAATATAGGGACCCTTCGTTCATGCGCACGGCCTTCATGTTTTCCCTGGCGCATCTTGTCGGAATGCCCTATTCCCTGAAGTACGGACACGTGGAACTGTATCTCGATGACGAGTACCAGGGGGTCTATGTGCTTGTCGAAAATGTCCGGCGCTCCCCTTCGCGGATTGACATTGCCGACGACGGGTTCATCATAGAAGATGACACATACTGGGAAAAAGAACCGGTCAGCTTCGAAAGCACGCTTGGCTTTCATTATACCTTCAAATACCCTGACAACCCGGACGACGGGCACCTGAAATCCATCTCCGCCTATATCGGCAGGATGGAACGTACGCTGCTCTCCGGCAACGGGGAGGATTATCTGGATATGGACAGTTTCGCCCAGTGGTATCTTGTCACAGAACTTCTGGGCGTATATGACCCCAACATATTTTATGTCCTCAGGTCCAAGGAAGAAAAACTGAGGATGGGGCCGGTGTGGGATGCCGAGAGCGCCCTTGGACTTTTCGGACGCGACGCTGACAATCCCCTGCCCGCCCCGGGCTCGATGGCGACCGGTTATCCCATTTGCAGCAACAGTTACTACTTTCCCTATCTTCTGCACAACCCGCTTTTTACCGACAGCCTCAAGCGGAACTGGGATGCACTGAAACCACTTCTTCCCCGTTTCAAAGAACAGATGCGCGACTTGTTCCAGGGGCTGGATGAAGCGCTCGAATGCAATTTCAGACGCTGGCCCGGCAATTACCCGCCGCGCTGCTGGGAGGCTGAATTCGCTTTCATTTTTGATTATTTCGAGCGCCGGGCCGCATGGTTTGACGGATACGTAAGCTACCTGGCCGCTCCGAAAGCGCTGATTCCCCTGGAGGCCGATATCTCCAACCCGTCATTTCCCGTCCCCGAGGCTGTCGATCTGGGTCTGAGCGTCCTATGGGCATCCTGCAATCTGGGCGCGGCCCGGGAGAGCGAAACCGGATACTACTTTGCCTGGGGAGAAACTCTTCCCAAAGAAAGATATTCCTGGAGCAGCTATGCGTATGGAAATGATTCCGGCACAGGATTCCAGAAGTACTGTTACACAGGGGGCGAGGCATGGTGGACCGGTGCAGGAGACGGTCCGGACGGGCTGGACGTACTGGAAGAGGCTGACGATCCCGCCCGCGTTCACCTGGGCGGCAAATGGCGTATGCCCACGCGCTGGGAACTCTGGGAACTTTGGGATTATCTCAGTTACGGCGAAGGACAGATTCACTACGAGTTCCGGGACGACATGTTCGGTTTCCGGATATCGAGTCCCGATACCGGCGGGAGCGTCTTCTTCCCCTGTGCCGGCAGGGTGGAAGACGGGAGTATTGAATATTTCGCAGCGGCCGGCTACTACTGGACGTCAAGCCTCGCCAGGAGTGTCGAATGCGGCCCGGCAGGGGCCTATTTCATAGGGGTTGACGGCGCCCGGGAGGCTGTGAATGAATGGCAATGCGGACGTTTCTATGGGATGCCGGTCAGGCCGGTCTGTGACAAATGAGAAAGCTTTCGCTCATATTGCCCCTCTTTCTGCTTCTCGCCTGTGTGGACGAGGAAATCTTTGACCCGGGAAAAAATCTCTCCGTGAAAGAAGAGGACCTTCTGTTCCGGCCCGGGCAAATGGTTGTCAAAGTCACACCGACGCTTTCTTCTTCCCTGGAGCGCCACACCGGCGGCAACGGCAAGATCAACCCAGTAGAAATTTCTGAGTTTCAGGAGGTTGCAGGCATAATCGGCATGGAGTCCCTGAAAAGACTTTTCGCTCCCGCAGGCGTTTTTGAAGCGCGCTCGCGGGCGGAAGGCATGCATCTGTGGTATCAAGTGTCATTCGACCCGTCATTTTCCGTAAGCAGGGCCCGGGACCTGATGGCGTCGCATCCCGGCATTTCCGCAGTGGAATGCGACCCGATGAAACGCCTGTATGCCGACACTGTCGTGGAATACGCCGCACCGTCCGGCGTCATCCTTTCCGGCGCCCCCTTCGATGATCCGCTTCTATACCGTCAGTGGCACTATTGCAATGATGGCTCGCGGGAAGGCACCGCACCGGGGTGCGACATCAACGTATTCCCCCTGTGGAAAGAAGGGGTTACCGGACGCGACGATGTCATCGTCTGTGTCGTTGACGGAGGCGTGGACGACACCCATGAAGACCTGGCCGGAAACATCTGGTTCAATCCGGAGATCCCGGGCAGCTGCGGCTACAATTTCTGCGACGACAGTCCCGACGTTACACCCGACGACCATGCCACCCACGTGGCCGGAACCATTGCCGCCGTCAATAACAACGGGCTCGGCGGCTGCGGAATCGCGGGGGGCGATCATGCCAAAGGAATCCCCGGTGTGAAAATCATGTCGTGCCAGATCTTTACCGGCAACGAGAGTGTCTGCAGTCCCGCCGCCGCCATCAAATGGGGCGCGGACCACGGCGCCGTCATCTGTCAGAACAGCTGGGGCTATCCCGAACTGGACGAAACGCCGGAATCGATAAAGGCGGCCGTCGATTATTTTGTCAAATATGCCGGGTTGAATGCCGAGGGTGTCCAGACCGGACCGATGGCCGGCGGGCTTGTGGTATTTGCCGCAGGAAACGAAAGACGCATGGCCAGTTCCTCGACCTATGAAAGCATCTTGAACGTAACCTCCCTCGGGGCCGGTTTCGTCAAAGCCCCGTATTCCAATTGGGGTGCCTTTGCCGACCTGGCCGCGCCGGGAGGGTACAAGCCCAACCGGGTCCTGAGCACCCTTCCCGGAAACCGCTACGGCTGGATGTCAGGGACCTCGATGGCCTGTCCGCACGTCTCCGGAGCTGCCGCGCTCGTCGTTTCCGCCTGCGGAGGTCCCGGGTTTACCCCGGCTGAGTTAAGACAACGTCTTGAAGAGTCCGCCCGCGACATTTCGGCCTACAATCCCGATTATTATCTTGGGCACGGTCTGGTAGATGTTTATGCCGCAGTCAACGCCCTCCCGAATACTTTCCCTGAATACTTTGAGGAATAAACTCCGGCAGATTTTATGTATATTTGCGCTGTATGAAAGAAAGACTGGCATCACTTGACATCCTGCGCGGGGCGGATATGTTCCTGCTGCTGGCCCTGGGGCCTGTGATCAGGAGTATCTGCAAGTTATGCCCGGACGGGACCGCCTGGCTGGCAGGCCAGTTCCAGCACGTAGCCTGGGAGGGATTCGTCCTTTGGGATATCATCATGCCGCTGTTCCTGTTCATGTCCGGAATTACAATTCCGTTTTCGATGGCCGCCTACAGGGACGGACTCGCCAGGCCGGATGGGAAATTCCACCTTAAACTGCTGAAGCGTTTCTGCCTGCTCTTTCTCCTCGGATGGATCGTGCAGGGGAACCTGCTGGAATTCAGCTGGAAAGATTTCCACCCGTACGCCAATACGTTGCAGGCCATAGCCGTCGGCTACCTCGTTACGGCGCTGCTTTTCGTGTACCTCAAACCCCGGTGGCAGATTGTGGCCGGAGTCGCTCTTTTTGCCGCCTACTGGATTGCCTTCGCATGCACGGGGATGAATCTCGACCCGCAGGACAATATCGCCATGGTGGTGGACAAAGCCGTGCTGGGGTCACACCGTGACGGCGTCCGCTGGGCCCTCGACGGAAGCTGGCGCTTCGGCAGGAGCTACCAGTACACCTGGATACTCTCCAGCCTCAACTTCGCCGTGACGGTACTTCTCGGCTGCTTTGCCGGGCAATTGCTGAAAAGCGGGAAACACTCTCCGGCGCGGCGGGCGCTGCTGGTCGCAGTGACGGGCGCGGCCCTGGTCGCCGCAGGCCTTGCCATATCCCCGGTATTCCCCATTATCAAGAAGATCTGGAGCAGCAGCATGACGCTGTTTTCCGGTGGAATTTGCTTCCTGCTGGTGTCGTTTACATATTATTTGGTTGATGTGCGAGGATGGCACAAAGGTGCCGACTGGCTTAAGATATACGGGATGAACGCCATCACGGCCTACTGCATCGGCGAGGTGGTCAAATTCACCTCCGTATCGGAGTCTTTGCTCCACGGCTTCGGCGGTCTTGCCTGCTACCCGGTAATCATTGCTTTTGCCGACGCGGCGATTCTTTTCGGGATTCTCGCCGTTATGTATAAGAACAAACTATTCCTTAAAGTATGATAAAGAGATTTCTCCTTCTGATGGCGCTTGCGCTTGGTATCTGCGCATGCACGGATGATTACGGCTACAAAATCAAAGACGGAAGAATCGTGTACAATACTCCGCCGAGGCCGGCCGGACAGCAGAGTATGCTCGGCTTCGCCTGCGACCCGATCGACACCGTACGCATCGGTGTCATCGGTCTCGGGGACCGCGGCAAGGATGTCCCGAAGCGTATGGCCTTCATCGAGCACGCCTCGGTCAGGGCGCTCTGCGACCTCATGCCCGAACGGATCGAACGGGCCCAGAAGAGCCTTGTGAAGCGCGGCGCACCAAGGGCCATTCACGAGTTCTCCGGCGAGGAAGGGTGGAAGCAGCTCTGTGAACTGGACGACATTGACCTTGTCTATCTCGCCGTTCCGTGGCAGCTGCACACGACGATGGCCGTTTATGCCATGGAGCACGGCAAGCACGTCGCCGTCGAGGTGCCCGCCGCGACCAGCATCGAAGAGTGCTGGGCGCTCGTGAACACATCCGAGAGGACCAGGAAGCACTGCATGATGCTGGAGAACTGCTGCTACGACTTTTTCGAACTCACCTGCCTGAATATGGCCCAGCAGGGACTATTCGGGGATGTGGTCCACGTGGAAGGATCCTATCACCATAACCTCGACCCCTGGTGGGACAACTACCAGGGCGACTGGCGTATGACCTACAACAAGGATCACCACGGCGACGTATACCCGACCCACGGAATCGGGCCCGTCTGCCAGGTGCTGGGCATTCACCGCGGTGACAGGATGGAGGAACTGGTGTCGATGGACACCGGGGCCTTCGCCGGCCAGGCCAAGGCCGACGAGCGCTATGGAAAGGGTGCCGTCAAATATGAAAACGGCGACCTTACTTCGACGATGATCCGTACCCATAACGGCAAGACCATCCTCGTCGAGCACGACGTCGTGACCCCGCGTCCCTACAACAGGATGTACCAGATTGTCGGGACGAAGGGCTATGCCAACAAATATCCCACCCCGGGCCTCGCCCTC
>ONSU01000003.1 GCA_900320545.1 uncultured Bacteroidales bacterium
CCGAGCTTGCGGAGCTGCTTGAGGATGATGCCGCCGTGCTCCTCCTTCCACTGCCAGGCGTGAGCGAGGAATTCCTCACGGGTGAGGTCTTCCTTGCGGATGCCCTGCGCCTTGAGCTTCGCGACGACCTTGTTCTCGGTCGCAATCGAGGCGTGGTCGGTGCCAGGGACCCAGCAGGCGTTCTTGCCGTCCATGCGGGCCTTGCGGATCAGCACGTCGTTGAGCGTGTTGTTCAGGACGTGTCCCATATGCAGGATGCCCGTTACGTTGGGCGGCGGGATCACGATCGTATAAGGCTCCCTTTCATCGGGCTCGCTGTGGAAACATTTGTGCTCCAGCCACCAGGCGTACCACTTGTCCTCTACCTCGGCCGGATTGTACTTCGTTGATAGTTCCATAATTCCATTCTAAAAATCTTTCAAATATACGGAAAAATCGGGAATTTTTACTAATTTTGTTGAATGTAGAAACGAAACAATTAACCTTACGCTATCATGGCAGACAATAACAACAACCAGATCAGTCTCGAACTGAAACCCGAGATCGCCAGGGGCCACTACTCCAACCTCGCGATCATCTCCCACTCCCACAGCGAATTCATCATCGATTTCGCCACGATGCTTCCCGGCATTCCCAAGCCCGAGATCGGCAGCCGCATCGTGATGACCCCCGAGCACGCCAAGCGGCTCCTCAACGCCCTCGCCGACAACATCGGCAAGTACGAGAGCCAGTTCGGCCCCATCCAGCTTGGCGGCCAGCGCTCCGACGGCGGCACCTTCAACCTCGCCGACCTCCCCGGCTTCAACGGCGGCGGCACCAAATCCTGATATGGACTACAGTAAGATCAAGGCCTTCGCCTTCGACGTAGACGGTGTGGCGACGGAGTGCAAGGTGTTCTGCGACCCGGACGGCAACCTGCTCCGGGCCTATGACGCCAAAGACGGGTTCGGAGTGCGGATGGCCGCGATGAACGGATACCCGGTGGCCGTGATTACGGGCGGCCGTTCGGAGAGCATCCGGAAGCGTTTCATCACCAGCGGCGTCAAGCCGGACGACGTCTATCTCGGTTCCCGCATCAAGACGGAGCAACTCCACGAATTCTGCAGGAAATACAACATCTCACCTGAAGAAGTACTTTATGTCGGGGACGACGTTCCTGACATCACCTGCATCCGGGCGGCCGGCATCGGCGCCTGCCCTTCCGACGCCATCGAGGAAGTCAAGGCCGTCGCCGACTGGGTCTCCCCTTACCCCGGCGGCCACTGCCTCCGCCATTTCATCGAGACCGTCATGCGCTCCCAGGGCCGCTGGAACTACGACGAAGCACTGTATAAAAAGTCTTTCTAATCCACGCGGCCATGGGCGGCCACGGTTTCCGGAACTGACACAACTTCATTTTTCAAGATTTTATGTTCTCTAATTATCAAATAATTCTTGGCAGCAACTCCCCGCGGCGGCAGGAGCTGATGGAGGGGCTGGGTATCCCTTTCACAGTGGATACGGGCAACACCTTTGAGGAGAGCGTGCCGCCCGGGACGCCGTTCGAGGAGGTGCCCGTGCTGATGGCAGAGGGGAAATCGGCTGGATTCCACCGCGCGCTCAGGCCCGGTGAAATTCTCATCACCGCCGATACGATGGTCATCCTGCCCCCGTCCGGCGACAAACCGGACGAGATTCTCGGCAAGCCCAACGACCGGGAGGATGCCGCCCGGATGCTCCGGGACCTCTCCGGCCGCGAGCACCACGTCACCACGGCCGTCACCCTCCGCAGCCTCACAAAGAAAGTCACCTTCACCGACACGACCGAAGTTTGGTTCAAACCCCTCACCGACGAGGAAATATACCATTATATCGATACCTGCAAGCCCTACGACAAAGCCGGCGCCTACGCCATCCAGGAATGGATCGGCCACATCGGCATCACCCGCATCGACGGCTCCTACTTCAACGTCGTCGGCTTCCCCGTCCACCGCGTCTGGGAAGTCCTGAGCAACTGGGATTAGCAATGGCAAGTTACCTTCAGATAGAGAACATCTCCAAGTCATACGGAGTCAAGGTCCTGTTCGACGGGATCGGGTTCAATATCAACGAAGGCGACAAGGTGGCGCTCATCGCGCCGAACGGGGCGGGAAAGACTTCCCTTCTCAGAATTCTCGCGGGAAAGGATTCCTCCGACAGCGGCGGCAAGATCCTCTTTCTCAAGGACATCCGCATCGCATTTCTCGAGCAGGATTACGACTTCGACCCCGCGAAACCCGTCTTCTCGCAGATCTTCGAGAATTCCACCCGGTGGACGGCACATCTTGACCCGGAGCAGCTGGAAGAGTACAAACGGCGGATCCGGGAATTCCTCACGCGGCTCTCGCTCGGTGACGGATCCCGCCTGATGGGTGAACTCTCCGGCGGCGAGGTCAAGCGGGTCGCCCTCGTGCAGATGCTCGCTTCCGAGGCCGATTTCTACATCATGGACGAGCCGACGAACCACCTCGACATCGACGCCATCGAATTCCTCGAAGGGTATCTCTCCCACAGCCGCTGCACCCTGTTCATGGTCACCCACGACCGCTACTTCCTCGACCGCGTCTGCAACACGGTGATGGAACTCGACCGCGGCCAGATCTACATCTACCGGGGCAATTACCAGAACTTCCTGGAAAAACGCGCCGAACGGATCGACCTCTACAACGCCGAGACGGAGAAAGTCCGCAACATCTACCGCCGCGAACTGGAATGGATCCACGCCTCCCCCTGCGCCCGGACCGGAAAGGCCAAATACCGCAAGCAGGCCTTCAAGGGGATTGCCGAGCGGGCGGCCGACACCTACCGCGAACAGAAGGTGGACCTGAGCGAGACGGTACAGAAATCCACTTATCTCGGGAATAAAGTCATCAACTGCAAAGGCCTGAATTTCTGGTGGGACGGGAAGTGCTACCTGAAGGATTTCACCTACAACTTCCAGCGGGGCGAGCGGGTCGGGATCGTCGGACGGAACGCCGCCGGCAAGACCACCTTCCTCAACCTCCTGACCGGCGGATGGAACCCGTCCCTCGGCGGCGAGATGACCGGTGTCATCGACCGGGGCGCCTCGCTCAAAATCGGCTATTACAACCAGTCCGGAATGACCTTCAAACCCGGCCAGACCGTGTTGGAAACGGTCAGCGACACCCACCTGCTGAGCCGGTTCCTCTTCCCGCACGACATGCTCACCACCCGCGTGGAGCGGCTCTCCGGCGGCGAAAGAAGACGCCTCTACCTGCTGACCATCCTGATGCAGCAGCCCAACCTGCTGATCCTCGACGAACCCACCAACGACCTCGACATCGTGACGCTCGACATCCTGGAAGAGTACCTGCTGGAATTCAAGGGCTCGCTCGTCATCGTATCGCACGACCGCCACTTCCTCGACCGCCTGGTGGATCACCTCTTCGTCTTCTGCGGCGAGGGTGTCGTGAAGGATTTCTATGGCAATTACACGGAGTACAGGACCTTCCTGAAGGACTACGAGGCGGAGCAGCGTTGCGAATTGCTCCTTCCAGGAACTACCCTCAAGGGGAAAAACGCTCCGCGGTCTTTCAGACAAATTCCCCTTGAGGGCAGTTCTCGGAAGGAGAAACGCCGCCTCACCTACAAGGAGCAGCAGGAAATGAAGGCGCTGGAAGCGCGGCTTCCGGAACTGGAAGCCGAAAAGGCCGCCCTCGAGGCAGCCCTTTCATCGGGGACGCTCTCCCCTGCCGAACTCCAGACCGCATCCACCCGGTACGGCTCGCTAGCCGCCGAGCTGGACGAGGCGGAAATGCGCTATCTGGAACTTCTGGAATGGCTATAGCTCCGGAGGCTTTACGTACCGGACATTTGCGTTAATTCTGGTGAAAACCGCCGAACCGTACTTTTCCCCCGTTTCTGTATCAGAAAAGTCCAAACGGGCCACATCCTCGGCAAGCATCCGGAAGACAATCTTGACATGGTCGCTTTCAATCACAACCGAATATTGATTGAGTTTATCCTTGCGGATCGTATACTCGTCAAATGTGTCTCCGACGATAACCTCCTCTCCCGTATAGGCAGCCAAAGCTTTCTCCCCGTCAAGGTCGAATGCCTTGCCGGGCAAGGTCGCCCCCAGGTCTATAACCTCGGGAGGGAAGTTTTTGTAATAGGTAAACCAGTATTTGCCCTCCGGCGACCCATAGTCCGGCATCGTCTCACAGGAGGGGAATGAAACCAGCGCCACCAGGGCGAGAAAGACGAAGAAAAACTTTTTCATTGCGTGAATTTATTGATCTAGACGGCAATATAGTAATTATTTTTGAAAAAAGACCGCCGTTTGGCGTTTTCCGAAATTATTGCGATATTTGAAAAAATCTATCATTCCATGAAAAAGTACCTCTGGGCAGCACTTATGGTCCTTATGGCCGCGACCGGCTGCAAGAAAGAAAAGACCGACACGAAGAAAGTATTATCAATCTCCCCCTCCGAAGTAGAACTCTTATCCGGCCAGGAGGAAGATCTCCGTGCTTTTTGGGGCGAAAGTCTTCTCTCAAAAAAGGACGTACAGTGGAGTTCCGATAATACGAATATTGTCAGCGTTTCTGAGGAGGGAGTTTTGACGGCATCCCCCATCAACGATGGCGATGCCGTCATCACGGCGCGCTACAAAAATAATGAGGCGACCTGCAAAGTAAAAGTGATCATTCCTGTCCAAATTTTCGGCTTCGTCAGCAGTCTTCAGTCAAAGTCTCTCGCTGTCGACGAGGAATTCACCTGGTACGTCGTTTATATGCCCACCTATGCGACGTACCATGACATTACTTTCGAGAATTCAGATCCTTCCGTGGCGGAACTCACGCAAGACACGGAGAATCCGATGAAGTTCACAATCAAAGCCAAGAAACTGGGGACCACGACCATCACGGCGAAGTGCGGCGGGAAGGAAGAACAGATGTTTATCTATGTGGATGCGGTCAAAGCCACGAAAGTGACCGTGAACCCCACCTCTGTCAATCTGGAGTGCTTGGAATCTAGACGTCTGACGGCCACGGTCGAGCCCGAAAACGCGACGAATAAGACAGTCTCCTGGACCAGTTCGAATCCCGAGATGGTCGAGGTGTCCAACCAGGGAGCTATAAGGGGACTTCGGGCCGGAACGGCGACAGTCTCCGCCCATTGCGGTGATCAGGTTGCATCCTGTACCGTCACGGTGGCGATGCCTGAGGGCGCCGTGGACCTGGGCCTCAGCGTGTACTGGGCAGAGTGCAATCTCGGGGCTTCCACAGAGTTTGATTTCGGAAACTATTATTCCTGGGGAGAACTTAGCACCAAGGACTACTATAGTTGGGATACATACAAATTCCTTGTAAAAAAAGGAAAGACAGAACAAGGGATTGGAGAAACCGGTTATGTTTTCAGCCGTTATGGATCATCCGACAATAAGTGGAAATTCAGCCAGTATGATTATGAGGATGATGTAGCAGTTCAAACACTCGGGGGCTTATGGCGTACCCCCACGAGCGAGCAGTTTAAAGAATTGCGACGAAATTGCACAGTCGTATATGAAGGTGATGGCGTCCGTTTTTACAGCAACGTACCTGGCTATATCGGCAAATCCCTTTATTTCCCCGAATCGGGTTGGAAGGATAAAGATGAGCTTTGGACTTATGTTGGGTATACGTATCTCAGCTATCCGTTTGATACAGAGTGGGAAAGTTATGGTGTCCTGGCCATGTTCTGGACTCCGGAAATATGCAGGCAAACTGCTTATGCAGTATGTTATACCCTTTATGATCCGCAACCGGAGGATTATGGGTATGATCCGAGTCTTCGCAGGCCTTTCTGTGGGGAGTTTTACTTGCAACGTTATTTCGGTCTGCCTATTCGTCCCGTCTGGTAAACGCTTGAATTCATAAATGAAAAACGCTATGCTTCGTAAAATCAGAATCACACTCTCGACCGTGATGCTGCTCGGGGCGATGGTGCTGTTTCTCGATTTCACCGGAACGGTGCACGCCTACCTAGGGTGGATCGCAAAGATTCAACTGCTGCCGGCGATCCTGGCGCTGAATTTCGGCGTAATCGCCGTGCTGGCCGTCCTGACGCTGGTTTTCGGCCGGATTTACTGCTCGGTCATCTGCCCGCTCGGGATTCTGCAGGACATCATCGGCTGGCTCGGCCGCAGAGGCAAGAAAAACCGCCTCAAATACGGCTGGTCGCCGGAAAAGAAATGGCTCCGTTATACGATGCTCGGGGTGATGGCTGTCGCCGTCATCGCCGGGATCGGTTCAGTGGCCGCCCTTCTCGCTCCGTACAGCGCTTACGGCAGGATTGTCCAGAGTCTCTTTGCGCCGGTTTACGGATGGGGCAACAACGCCCTGGCTTATCTGGCGGAGCGGAAAGAGAGTTACGCCTTCTACCGGACGGATGTCTGGCTGAAAGGGCTTTCCACGCTGATCGTGGCCGCCGCGACGCTCATCGTCCTCGCCATCCTCGCCTGGCGGAACGGCCGCACGTACTGCAATACCATCTGCCCGGTAGGAACTGTGCTCAGTTTCTTCTCCCGCTTCGCAATGTTCCGCCCGGTCATCGACAGGGAGAAGTGCAAGAACTGCAAGCTGTGCGAGCACCGCTGCAAGGCCGTCTGCATCAACATCGCAGAGCATAAAATCGACTACAGCCGCTGCGTGGACTGCTTCGACTGCCTCGAGGAGTGCAAGTTCGGCGCGCTGAAGTACCGTTTTGCATGGGGTAAAAAGAATCCGGATGCCGGTGCGGGGAACGCAGGCTCGGATGCAGGCCGCAGGGCCTTCCTGGTGGGAACGGCGCTGGCCGTGGGATCGGTCACCCTGAAGGCGCAGAAGGACAAGGCCGCCGGTGCCCTGGCGGTCATCGACGGAGACGAGGATGCCGACGACAAGAAGGTCGATGGCGGACTGGCCCCCATCAAGGAGAAGAAGCGGCCCGCTCGCAAAACGCCCATTGTGCCCCCCGGAGCCAAGAGCCTCAAGAATTTCTCCCGGCACTGCACCGCGTGTCAGCTATGCGTCAGTGTCTGCCCGAACGGCGTCCTGCGGCCCTCGACCGGCCTCATGACCCTGATGCAGCCCGAATCTTCCTACGAGCGCGGCTACTGCCGCCCCGAATGCACGAAGTGCTCCGAGGTCTGCCCCAGCGGCGCCATCCGGAAGATCACCCGCGAAGAAAAGACCGCCATCCAGATCGGCCACGCCGTCTGGGTGAAGGAGAACTGCCTCGCTGCCCGGGGCCGCCGTTGCGACAACTGCGCGCACCACTGCCCCGCCGGCGCCATCACGATGACCGAAATGGAACTGGACGGCAAGACCCGTAAAGTGCCCGTCGTCGATGAGACCAGATGCATCGGCTGCGGCGCCTGCGAGAACCTTTGCCCCGCCCGTCCCTACAGCGGCATCTATGTGGAAGGTTACACGATTCACAACGAAATATAATATGGACAGACGAGATTTTCTGCATATCGCCGCGGCGGCGGGACTGGCCGGGTGTACGGGGAAGACTCCCGATCAGGTCGTGAATGACGCGTCGGGTGTCGGGAACGATATAGCGGGACAAGGAAATGGCGTGGCGGGCGACGGGATGACGTACCGCACGAACCCCAGGACCGGCGAGAAGGTGTCACTGCTGGGATTCGGGATGATGCGGCTGCCGATGGAGGACGGGGTGGTCGACCAGGAGACCGTCAACGAATTCGTCGATTACGCCCTGGAACACGGCGTCAATTACTTCGACACCTCCCCCGTCTACTGCCAGGGCAAGTCCGAGAAAGCGACGGGAGACGCCCTCCGGCGCCATCCGCGGGACAGTTACTTCGTCGCCACCAAACTCTCCAATTTCAACAAGGACGACTGGCCCCGGGATGCGGCAATCAAAATGTACCGCAATTCGTTCGAAAACCTGGGTGTCGACTATATCGACTATTACCTCCTCCACGCCATCGGAACGGGCGGCGGTATGGAGGAATTCAACGGCCGCTACATCGACAACGGGATGCTCGATTTCCTGCTGGAAGAGCGCGCGGCGGGCCGGATCCGCAATCTCGGATTCTCCTACCACGGCGACATCTCGGTCTTCGACTACCTGCTCGCCCATCACGACAAATACCGCTGGGACTTCGTCCAGATCCAGCTCAATTACCTCGACTGGAAATACGCCAAACTCATCAACAAGCGCAACACCGCCGCCGAATACCTCTACGGCGAACTCAGCAAGCGGGGCATCCCGGCCGTCATCATGGAGCCGCTCCTCGGCGGCCGCCTGGCCAATGTGCCGGAAAGCGTCGCCGCGCGGATGAAGCAGCGGGATCCGGACAGGAGCATCGCCTCCTGGGCCTTCCGCTTCGCCGGGTCACAGCCCGACGTCCTGACGATCCTGAGCGGAATGACCCGGATGGAGCACATCGAGGACAACCTCTCCAACCTCTCTCCCCTGCAGCCGCTCACCGCGGACGACCTCGATTTCCTTCAGGAGATGGCCGCCAAGATGATGGAATTCGACACCATCCCCTGCACCGACTGCAAATACTGCATGCCCTGCCCTTACGGCATCGACATCCCGGCCATCTTCAAGCATTACAACAAATGCATCGCCGACGACAACGTCCCGCCCTCCAGCCGCGACGCCCGTTACCACAAGGCGCGCAGGGCCTTCCTCGTGGGCTATGACCGCAGCGTTCCGAAACTCCGCCAGGCCGACCACTGCATCGGCTGCGGCCGCTGCGCCCGCCACTGTCCGCAGCGGATTGCAATTCCGGCCGAACTCCGCCGCATCGACGCCTACATCGAGCGGCTCAAACAGGACAAATTGTAAAATTTTTTCCTAAATTTGTGGGATAGAATATTGTGTTTTTAGAATGAAGCGATTTTTCTTTTTCATGCTTACGGCAGGGATTCTCCTGCTGGCGGGCTGCAACAAGGTTAACACCCACGGCAACTTCGTCCTCGTCGACAGTATCACCCTCAATCAGACGGACGCCACACTGAGCGTAGGAGGGACGCTGGACCTCACCGCCACGGTGACTCCCAAAGACGCCTCCAACGCCACGGTCAAATGGGAATCGACCGATGACAAAGTCGCCAGCGTAGACGCCGGCAAGGTCACGGCGCTCAAGACCGGCCTTGCCACCATCAAAGCGAAGGCCGGCGGGAAGGAAGCATCCTGCAAGATCACGGTCGTCGACAAGATCATTCCCGTGACGGGCGTATCCGTCACGCCGTCCGACCCGACGGTCGGTGTCGGCGGCACGGTCGTCCTCACGGCCCGGCTGACCCCGTCGAACGCAACCAATCACAATGTGAGCTGGGTGTCGAAAAACACCGACGTCGCCACCGTCGACAACAAGGGCGTCGTCACGGGACGCTCCCGGGGGCAGGCCCAGGTCACCGTCACCACCGAGGACGGAAACAAGACCGCCTCGGTCACCGTAAAGGTCGTGCAGCCGATTACCGACTTCACGATTACCGCACCGAATTCCTCCACGTTCGATGTCGACAACGACGCCTTCGTGATGACCGTCGGCGAGACCTGCCAGATCCAGACCTCCGCCACCCCGTCCACGCACGACGACAGTTTTGAATATACCGTCCAGAGCGGCGGCTCCGATTATCTCAGCGTCAGTTCCTCCGGACTCATCTCGGCCGGGAAACAATCCGCCGGCAAGAGTTTTTCCGTGAATGTCAAGGCCAGGGCAGGCGGCGTCTCGCGCTCCGTCAAGGTCAGCGTATGGGACAAACCGACCGACATCACCCTCCTTCAGGGTGGTGATGTCAACGACATCGGCCGCAACGCTTCACAGGTCTACGTCCTCAGCGTAACCCCCTCCACGGCTTATGCCAAGAGGTTCTCCATCGCCGGGTGGACCGGGGATATGACCTATTCCATGGCTGCTCGGAACGGGAAAGACGCGCTTTTCATCAAGGCCCCCAATGCCGCCCTCGCAAACACATCCTCCAAGACCAATACCGTCTCCTCCACCGTGACCTTGCAGACCGGCTCCAAGTCGGCGCCTTTCACAAAGAGCATTCAATTCATCCTGACCTACTACGATCCCTTCGAGGCCAAGCCGGGAGACGTGATCACCTGCTCGGGGAACAAGATGATCATCCGCGACGGCGGCTACCGGGGCAACGGCATTCACCGGAGCGGACTCAAGTCCTATTGGTCCCCCAACTTCTTTGACGTCGCGATCCTCGCCTGTGTCACCGACTTCCATCTTACGGAAGACCCGGCGCTCAATGCCAACTCCTTTACCGGGGCGGATGCCTTCTATGCCGGAGATGACACCTTCAACGCTTATGAATACAATACCGGTACGCGCGGCAAACTTCACGGCATCGCGATCCCCTGCAACACGACCGGCCTCAAAAGGACTACCGACAGCCCCTGGGAAAAGACCGACGGCGAAAAGTGGCAGGGAGAACACGCCAACGTGAATCCGGACGGCTATTCCTCCACCTATATGAGTCCCTCGAGCCTGGCCTCGCACAAGCATACCGCGTTCTACAACACGGCCGGCCTCCTGAAATACAGCAACTCCGGGAAGGAGAGCCGGGACGTCAGACCCATTATCTACTGCTCGTCCGACGCGATGAAAACGTATCTGAAGGTTTCCAGCCTGCGCTATGCAAATTACTACTATGACAGCAACGCCGCCGCGGGCCTGATCAACAGGACCTGTTCCTCCGGAGGATCGACCCGGATTTCCGCACGCTGGGACGCGACAAAATGCTCGCCCTGGCTGCTCCCCACCGTCGCGGACATGCTATCCATCCTCTCGGGCAATTCCGATACCGCCAACAAGAACGAAGTTCGGCAGATCGGCGATCATATCACGGCCCTGGAGAGTACGCTGAAAGTCACCACCGGAGACACGTCGATCTCTCTCTACAACGAATCCTGGTGGACAAGCCAGCAGATGGGTACCGACTATGCCTGGTGGGTCTTCTATTCCGGCCTCTCGTCTAAGGCCTCGGTGGAAAAGAACAACAAGACGAACGTCGCATCCGTTTTACCGATACTGTATTTCTAAGACCTATAAAACGAACCTTATGGACAAATTCACCCAAAAGTATTTCGACGCCTTCATGGCGGACATCATCGCCCGGAATCCCGGCGAGAAAGAGTTTCACCAGGCCGTCCGCGAAGTAGCGGCCAGCGTCGCTCCCTACATCGTGGAGCATCCCCACCTGATGGATCTCAAGGTGCTGGAACGCATCGCAGAGCCCGAACGCATCATCATCTTCCGCGTCCCGTGGATGGACGACAACGGCGAGGTGCGCGTCAACCGCGGCTTCCGCGTGCAGTGCTCCAGCGTGATCGGCCCTTACAAGGGCGGCATCCGCTTCCACGCCAGCGTCAACCTCTCCATCATGAAGTTCCTCGCCTTCGAGCAGACCTTCAAGAACGCCCTCACCACCCTTCCGATGGGCGGGGCCAAGGGCGGCAGCGACTTCAACCCGCGCGGCAAGTCCGACGCCGAAGTGATGCGCTTCTGCCAGAGTTTCATGACGGAACTCTTCCGCCATATCGGGCAGGATACGGACGTCCCGGCCGGCGACATCGGCGTGGGCGGCCGCGAGATCGGCTACCTCTTCGGGCAGTACCGCCGTCTCCGGGACGAATTCACCGGCACCCTCACGGGTAAGGGCCTCAACTGGGGCGGCTCCCGCCTCCGTCCGGAAGCGACCGGCTACGGCCTGTGCTATTTCGCCACCGAGATGCTGGCGACCCGCGGCCAGTCCTTCGAGGGCAAGACCGTCGTCGTCTCCGGCGCCGGCAACGTGGCCCAGTACGCCGCGCAGAAAGCGATGCGCCTCGGGGCGAAGGTCGTAACCCTCAGCGATTCCGACGGCTACATCTACGATCCCGACGGACTCGACGAGGACAAGATGGCGTACGTGTTCGAACTCAAGAACATCTACCGCGGCCGCATCAAGGAGTACGCCGCCAAATATCCTACGGCGAAGTATTTCCCGGGCGAGAAACCCTGGAAGACACCCTGCGACATCGCGCTCCCCTGCGCTACGCAGAACGAAATCGACGAGGCGGGCGCCAGGGCGCTCATCGCCGGAGGCTGCCAGTGTGTGGCGGAAGGCGCCAACATGCCCTCCACGCCGGAGGCCATCCAGGTCTTCCAGGATGCGGGCATCCTCTACTCGCCGGGCAAGGCGTCCAATGCCGGCGGAGTCGCCACCTCGGGCCTCGAGATGAGCCAGAACTCCGTCCGCCAGCACTGGACCCGGGAGGAGGTCGACGCCCACCTGCACCGCATCATGTCCGACATCCACGCCGCCTGCGTCAAGTACGGCAAGGAGCCGGACGGCACCGTCAATTACGTCAAGGGAGCCAATCTCGCCGGTTTCATCAAAGTCGCCGACGCGATGGTAGACCAAGGGCTGGTATAACGACCAGATGCCGGTATAACGACTAAGGGCTGGTATTCACCAGCCCTTTTTTCGTGTCTCGCCCGACAGGGATAGGATGTGTCAGAATACCGGCCAAAATCTGCGCTTCCTCGCCCGTCAGGCATAGGATGTGCCGGAAAATCGGCCAGAATCCGCGCTTCCTACAGGACTGCGAGGCGCTTGCCGACCTTGATGAAGGCCGCGATGGCCTTGTCGAGCTGCTCGCGCGTATGCGCGGCGGAGAGTTGTACGCGGATGCGGGCCTGGCCCTGCGGCACGACGGGATAATAGAAGCCCGTGACGAAGATGCCCTCCTCCGCCATCGCGGCCGCAAAGCGCTGCGACAGCGGGGCGTCGTACAGCATCACGGCGCAGATGGCGCTCTGGGTGGGCTTGATGTCAAACCCGGCAGCCATCATCTTCCCGCGGAAATATTCCACATTCTCCACAAGGCGATCGTGGAGCGCATTCCCTTCTCCCAGCATTTTGAAGAGTTCGATGCCGGCGCCGACGATCATCGGGGGCAGCGAATTGGAGAACAGATACGGGCGGCTGCGCTGGCGGAGCATCTCGATGATCTCCTTGCGGCCGGTCGTAAATCCGCCGACGGCGCCGCCGAAGGCCTTGCCGAGCGTACCGGTGAAGATATCGATGCGGCCGTAGCAGCCGAACTGCTCGGCGACGCCGTGTCCGGTGGGACCGACGACCCCGGCGCTGTGGCTCTCGTCCACCATCACCAGGGCGTCATATTTCTCGGCCAGGTCGCAGATCTTGTCCATCGGAGCCACGTTGCCGTCCATCGAGAACACGCCGTCGGTGACGATGATGCGGAAACGCTGGGCCTGCGCCTCCCGGAGTTTGGCTTCGAGGTCGGCCATATCGGCATTGGCATAGCGGTAGCGCACGGCCTTGCAAAGGCGGACACCGTCGATGATGGAAGCGTGGTTCAGCGAATCGGAGATGATGGCGTCCTCGGCGGTCAGGAGCGGCTCGAAGACGCCGCCGTTGGCGTCGAAGCAGGCCGCATAGAGGATGGTGTCTTCGGTATGGAAGTATTCGGAGACGGCTTTTTCCAACTCTTTGTGGAGATCCTGCGTACCGCAGATGAAGCGTACGGAAGACATTCCGTAGCCCCGGGCGTCCATCGCCCTTTTGGCCGCTTCGACGAGCCGGGGACTGTCGGCGAGACCGAGATAGTTGTTGGCGCAGAAATTCAGCGCCTTGCTGCCGTCCTGGAGGGTGATCTCCGCCCCCTGGGCCGAAGCGATATTGCGTTCGTTCTTATACAGGCCCGCCTCGCGGATTCCGTCGAGGGTTTCTTGTAGATGTTTTTGGAATTTTCCGTACATTTTTGTTGATTTTTGTTTCTGTCGAGACAAATTTAATAATAATTTTAACACAAGAAACCAGATATTTTCATAAATTTGCAAGAAAGAATCGCGCAGAAAGTGAAAAATATATTGGTCATCGGTTCGACCGGCCAGATCGGCTCCGAACTCACAATGAAACTCCGGAGGGAAATCCCCGGCAGCACCGTCGTGGCCGGGTATATCCCCGGCGCAGAACCCAAGGGCATCCTGCTCGAGAGCGGTCCCGCGGAGATCGCCGACGTCCGCGACGGCGCCACCCTCGCCGGGATTGTCGCCCGCTACCGGATCGACACCATCTACAACCTCGCCGCCCTCCTGTCGGCCGTCGCCGAACGCAAGCCGCTCCTCGCCTGGGACATCCAGATGAACGGCCTCCTGAACATCCTCGAAGTGGCCCGCGAGAAAGGCTGCGCGGTATTCACCCCCTCCTCCATCGGCTCCTTCGGCCCCGAGACACCGCACGACGGCACCCCGCAGGACACCATCCAGCGGCCCCGCTCGATGTACGGCGTCACCAAAGTCGCCACCGAGCTCCTGAGCGACTACTACTTCCACAAATACGGCGTCGACACCCGCTCCGTCCGCTTCCCCGGCCTCATCTCCTACGTCACCCCTCCCGGCGGCGGCACCACCGACTACTCCGTCGAAATGTACTACGCCGCGGTCAAAGGCGAGGTCTACACCTGCCCGATCGGCGCCGGCACCTTCATGGACATGATGTACATGGCCGACGCCCTCCGCGCCGCCGTTCAGCTGATGGAAGCCGACCCCGCACGCCTCCGTCACCGCAACGCCTTCAACATCGCCTCGATGAGCTTCGACCCCGAGATCCTCGCGGCCGCCATCCGTCGGCAAATTCCATCTTTCACATTCAAATACGACGTCGATCCCGTCCGCCAGGCCATCGCCAACAGCTGGCCCGACCGCCTCGACGACCGCTGCGCCCGCGAAGAATGGGACTGGGCGCCGCAGTTCGACATCGACCGGATGACTACCGAAATGATAGCGGGACTCCGCAAAAAATTCGGAATCCAAGCCTGAAACGGCAAAATAACTTTTAATTCATAAGCAAAAAGGCACATTATTCAAACAAATGTGCCTTTTATCATATTGTATCCGATAAAAGATATTTACAAAAAAATTGAAAAAATTCTTAAAAAAATTTGGTAATTAAAAAAATTGTCGTACCTTTGTATCCGGGTTGAGGCTGATGAGGTTCTCTCTCGCCAAGACCTATTGGTTATTAGTTTTAGTGTTATTAATTATGTGGTTAGTATGAAGTGGTCTGCGCGTGATGCGTCGACTACTTTTTTTATACCCCCACCCTCCGCGTCTCAATCCAGACCGGAGACTCAATGCATCACCTTCCTTTGCACAGCATCAATAAAGGCCATAAACGCGACTTAACCCTGCCCACAGGAACGGTATGGGAGCATTTGGGGGCCTAAATGCGACTTAACCCCGCACGCAGGAATGGTATGGCAGCATTTTGAGGCCCGAATGCGACTAAACCCCGCCCACAGGAACGGTATGGCAGCATTTCGAGGCCGAAATGCGACTTAACCCCGCCCGCAAGAACGGTATGGCAGCATTTCGAGGCCGAAATGCGACTTAACCCCGCCCACAGGAATGGTATGGCAGCATTTTGAGGCCAGAATGCGACTTAACCCCGCACGCAGGAATGGTATGGCAGCGTTTCGGGGCCTAAATGCGACTCAACCCCGCCAGCAGGAACGGTATGGCAGCATTTCGAGGCCAGAATGCGACTTATCCCCTTCCACAGGTACGGTATGGAAGCATTTCGGGGCCAGAATGCGACTTAACCCCGCCCGCAGGAACGGTATGGAAGCATTTCGGGGCCTAAATGCGCAGTGAGACCGGCATTCAAGGCGCCTACCGGTGCGAAGTGAGGGCGGCGTACAGGGCGTCGACCTGTATGCGGAGGGCGGCGGGGGTGGTGTCGTTGATGAGGAGGTAGTCGGCGCGGGAGAAGTCGGAGTGCTGGGAGGAGAGGCGGCGGCGGACGGCGTCTGCGGAGAGGTCGGGGTTGCGCGCCAGGACGCGGTCGAGGCGGACCTGCTCGGGGGCATATACCAGTACGACCGTGTCATAAAGGCCGTCGAACAGCGGTTTGTCGAGAATAATGGCCGATTCCAAGACGACGAAGGGCGGAGGAAGGTGTTTGCCGGACGGACTACTGGAGGAGGGAGCATCCTCGCCCGCCTCAGACCCCGTACCGCACGTCTCCACCTCCGTACCGAGGGCCTGTGCATCCCGCCAGGCGGTGAAGTCCGCGAGCACGGCCGGGTGCACGATGGACTCGAGCAGGGCCAGGGAGTCCGGAGATGCGAATGCTGTAGCGGAGAGGGCGGCGAAGTCCACGGCATCCACGGCGGCAGAGAGATTCCCGGGGCAGCGCCCGGGAATGACGGCAGCAGACGGCATCCCGGCAGTGGCAGGCGACACCCCGGCCGCAGGCCGCGACGCGTCGGCGGGCGCCGGCAGGGTAAAACTCCGCCCGAAGGCCGCTTCGATCCGCTGCAGGAGCGGGCCGCGATAGAGGGCCTTGGTCCGGGAGTCCGAGTCGTAAACGGGAATGCCCTTCTCCGCGAGAAGGGCACAGACCATCGATTTTCCGGAGCCGATCCCTCCGGTCACGGCCACGGTACGGAGCGGAGTATCTGCAACGGTATTCATCGCATCGAGAGGCATTCGAAGACCTCCGGGAGCACCGTACAGTCGATGACGCCCTGCGGGAGCGGGTCGTGGCGCGGCGAGCACCGGCCCGACTGGGAATTCACGAAGTCCTCGTAGTCCACATAGATGCCGACCTTGCCGACGGGATCGTTGATGATCGGGAACATACACCGGAACGTCACGTCCGCCGTCGAGGGATAGATCCGCACCGATCTCCCTTCCGGCAGCGAGCGCATCGTGACCGGCACCGAGGTCCGGATCTCGATATAGCGCGACACCGGCAGGTTATAGGTCACTTCGTCGATGGAGAAGCGCACGCCGGCGATCTTCCGGATCTTCAGAACCCCGTGCAAGTCGCGCTTGATATTGTTTACGCGAAGCGGGGTCGTGGCCACCATCGTCAGGTTGCCGATATGCATATCGTCTCCGTAGACATACACCGAGTCCGGCTCCAGCTTGAGCGTGGAAGTCGCCATATACTGCGGCGTGAAGGTCAGTTCCTGACTGACCTCCACGGGCACTTTCTTGAAGTTTTCCTTCGGGAAGATGAATTTGAGCGTGTCCGAGATGAACGCCTCCACGCTCACGCCGTCTCCGAAAAACGGCTTCACATAATTGTTGAGCGTGCTCCCGTACAGGACATATTCATCCCCCTGCGAATGCCGGAGGTCCGCCTTGTCGATCATCACGTGCACTTCCCTTCTCCTGGGAAGCGACGACCGGAGGAAGTTGGAGCCCGTCGTGCGGCAGACGGCGATGACGGTGGCGGGGGTCGTCGATTCGCGGGAATGGCCGTCGATATTGCTCGAGGCGCGGATGGGAACGACGATCTGCCCGGAATACTCGAGCCCGAGGTTGTGCATCAGCCAGATGCCGAACGACAGCAGGAGAGACAGAAGAAAGAAAATCCAGTCTCTCCCGCCGAGATGGAGGGCGCGGGTTATTTTCCGGAACACCGACACGGTGCGCGCAGGACAGGGTTAGCGCTGCTGGGGAGCGCCGGGATTCTGGATGGCGTTCTTGTCGAAACGGATCTTGACGTCGCCGTCCACTTTCACGAGCACGGTAGGCTCATCCTCGGAGACTTCCACGATCTCGCCGTAGATGCCGCCGATGGTGACGACCTTATCACCCTTCTTGAGGCCGCTGCGATATTTCTGGAGTTCCTTCTGCTGCTTGCGCTGCGGGGCGATCATAAAGAAATACATCACGACGAAAATCAGGGCGAGCATCACCCACATCGACCAGCCGCCGCCCATCTTGGGAGCGCCTTCCGCGGCACCGGCCGCTGCGCCGGCATCCTGAAGCAATACGAAAAGTAAATTGTTCATCTTATCTGATTGTTAATTGTTTTTCTTGATTCTTCCCTCTTCTATGAGGCGTTTGGTCAGCGCGTCCAGGAGACCGTTCACGAACGAGCGGCTCTTGGGGGTGCTGTAGTATTTCGAGATCTCGACATATTCGTTGATCGTGACGCGGAGGGGAATTTCCGGGAAGGTCTCGGCCTCGGCCAGACCCATCGCGATGAGGACGAGGTCGGTGACGAAGAGGCGGTCGCTCTCCCACCCCGCCACGGAGGCGGAGATCATCTTATTATATTCGTCATAACGGGCGTAGGTGTTCTCCAGGAGTTTCCGGACAAATCTGGAATCTTCCTTCTCGTCCATGAAGAGGGCAGGCAGCGTCCAGCGTCCGTCTGCCTTGGCGAAGGCCTCGATGCCGCGGATGCAGACGCCGAGGGCGTAAGGGAGGTCGTCGGTCCAGCGGATGTCCCGGTCTTCGAGGATCTTCCAGAGCTCTTCGTTGTCTTCGAATTCCTCTTCGAACATCTTCCGGAAGAATTTGGCTTCCGCCTGAAGCGAAGTCTCGGGCGCCTCCATATAGGCCTTGTAATAGGGTTTGGCCTGGATGGAGTCGAAGAGATTGCGGATGAGAACGTCGTCCTGGCTCCAGTCGAGTTTGGATTTCTGGAGATAGCGCTTGAAATCGGGATCCTCCGCGAGAAGGGCCGCGGTGCGGTTTTCCGCGAAACGCATATTGGGATGGAGGTCTTCCTCGGTGGGGTTGAACTTTCCCCTCGCCGCTTCGATCCGGCGCCGGGCTTCTTCCGTCAGCGGCAGAATGATGGAGAACATATACACGTACAGATCCCGTACGGCATAAAGCGATTCATCCAGCCTCGAAACCGCTTCCTTCAGCGACAGTCCCGGATCTTCCACACAGGAATACATCACCTTGAAAGCCTTTACCCTGAGTATACGTCTGCTAAGCATAATATTTCAAATAAATCGTACAAATATAACCCAAATTTGCCGGTTTTCCAATTCAGCAACAAAAATGTTGACCCTTTTCCCTCTGCTGGAAGGTTTTCCCCGGTTATATTTGTACACGCGACCCCTCAGCCGCCTGCGGCGGCAGCTCCCCCGGGGAGCGCCACCCCCACCGCCCCCTCGCCGGGGGCCCGTCGGCCTACGGCCTCCATAAACAGGAAACTCGGCTTGTAGATGTGCACGAAATTTGCTATTTTTGTGTGTCTTTAAATTGGATACTATGAAAAACATGTATGGAATTTTAGCCGCCGGGGTGCTGGCAATGGTGTCCTGCTCGATTGTGCTGGGGTGCGGGAATACGATCAACATGGACGATAACGGGAAGGATGACAATCCGCGCGTGGTACTCAGGCTGAGTGAGGCGCAGCGGCAGTTCGTTACCGAAGGAAATGCCTTCTCGATGAATTTCCTCGACAAGGTCGCCGCCGCGGAGAGCAAGGATTTTATCCTGTCTCCCCTGTCGATGCAGTTTCTGCTGGGGATGATCCTGGACGGGACCGGAGGACAGACCGCGGAGGAGATCGCGACGGTCCTGGGATACGGAAAGGATGAGGCGGACGCCGTCAACGACTACTGCCAGACGATGCTCCGGCAACTTCCCGGCCTCGACAAAAAGACGAAGATTCTTATCGCCGACGCGATCTATGTCGACAAGGGATTTGACTTAAAGGAACAGTACAAGAAAACCGTTGTAAAATACTACGACGCAGCCGTCTCCAATCTGGACTTCAGCGACACGAAGGGTTCGGCGTCCATCATCAACGACTGGTGCTCCGACCACACCGAAGGACTCATTTCCCACATCCTGGACGAGACCTCCCCGGACATGCTCTGCTACCTGCTGAACGCCCTTTATTTCAAGAGCGGATGGGCGGTCAAATTCAACAAGGAACTGACGGCCGACGAAAAATTCACCCGCGCAAACGGAAGCACGGCCAGCGTCCCGATGATGAAGGCCCATAAAGATCTTCGTTACGGCGAGGGCACGGCTTTCCGGGCAGTCCGCCTTCCCTACGGCAACGGCGCCTACTCGATGACCGTGCTGCTCCCGAAGGACGGGAAGAAACTCACCGACGTCACAGCTGAACTCAAAGTTTCCGACTGGAAGGCCGTCGAGAAGAAGATGTACTTCTCCGAAGTGGATCTCTGGCTTCCCCGCTTCCAGACCCAATTCGGTATCAACCTCAATGACATCCTTTCCGACCTGGGGATGCCCTCCGCCTTCGATCCGCTCCAGGCCGACTTCACGCCGATGTCCGAAGATGCGCTCTGCCTGAGTTTCGTCCGGCAGGACGCTGTCATCAAGGTGGATGAAGAGGGCACGGAAGCCGCCGCCGTCTCCAGCGCCGGCATCATCAAGAATACTTCCGTAGGACCGTCTTCCTACGTCGTCTTCCATGCCGACCGGCCTTTCTTCTACCTCATCACCGAGGCCGACACCGGCGCCGTCCTGTTCGCGGGACGCTACGGGAATGTCAAATAAAAAAAATCCTTATCTTTGTACGATTCAACCTTTTCGACTATGTCTATCGGTAAAAAAATCTTCTGGTGGGTGCTCGTCATCCTGATTCTCGGCGGAGCGGCTTTCTGCTACGTCCGTTTCTACTATGTATTCAGCGAAGGGTACCAGACCGGCGAACTCAACCAGTTCACCCACAAGGGCTATGTATTCAAGACCTACGAAGGCCGCCTGATCCAGACCGGCTACGGCAACAAGGGCACCTCCAGCAAGACGCCCGGCGCCGTCCAGTCCAACGTCTTCGAATTCAGCGTGGACGATCCCGCCGTGGCCGACACCCTCCTCCGCTGCACCGGCAAACGGGTCGAGCTCCACTACAAGGAATACTTCGGCCGCCTGCCCTGGAGAGGATACAACAAGCACATCGTCGACCGCATCGGCCAGATCTACGACGAATACGAGGACAACTACAACCGCGGCCGCGACGACAGCCAGATTTATCTATGATACAACCCCGACGCCTTCTGCTGACCGTCACACTCCTGGCGGTCAGTTTCAGTTTGTCCAGCGCCCAGGACGGCGTGCTGAAACGGTATCCCGCCCACGCGGGCAAGCCGTTCACGATGGAGCAGGTCATCCTCGACCGGAGTCTCTCCCCCGCCAATAATTACGCGCAGTGGGTCAGCGACACCACCTACGCCGTCTATAGCGGCAAATGGGAAGTCCGGACCGTCACCGGAGAATCCGCCCCCCTGTCCGCTCCCCTTCCCGCGGCGGCAAACGTTCCCGACGATGCGGAGAATAAGACATCCTGCGGCGACAATATCGCCTACACGCTGGGCGGCGGCCTGTATCTCGCCACGCCCGACGGTATCCGCCCCGTCGCGGAATCCCCAGCCGACGGCATCGCGTACGGCACCTCCGTCAGCCGCAACGAATTCGGCATCGAGGGCGGCATCTTCCCCTCGCCGGACGGCACCCGGATCGCCTTCTACCGGAAGGACGAGACGAGGGTGACAAAATTCCCCCTGCTGGACATCACCACCCGGACGGGCTCCCTCCGCGAAATCCGCTACCCGATGAACGGGATGGCCTCGGAGCGCATTTCCCTCGGCATCTATGACATCGCCAAGGGGCGGACGGTGTACGTTCAGGTCACCGACTTCGACGACGAACGCTACCTTACTGGCATCACCTGGTCGCCGGACGGGAAATACATTTACATCCAGGTCATTGCGCGCAGCCAGCACGAGGTGCATCTCAACATGTACCGAGCCGGCGACGGGCGTTTTGTCCGGACGCTTCTCACCGAGCGCAATGACGCCTGGGTGGAGCCGCTGGATCCGCTGTGGCCCGTGAAGGACCGCACGGACCTGTTCATTTACCGCACGGATAACCGCGACGGCTTCCGCAACCTTTATCTCGTCGACACGCTCGGGACGGTGCGCCGTCTGACGCCCGTCGACGCGGACGTGGAGTACCTCGGCAATGACGGCCGCAGCGTGTGGTACGCTTCGGCGGAGATGTCGCCGGCGGAGCGGCAGGTTTACCGGCTGACGCTGCCGGAGGACGGATTCCGGAACGGAATGACGGGGAAGAAGGTCGGGAAGATCGGGAAGCCGGTGCGGCTGACGACGGGAGCGGGATGGCACGATGTGGCGATGAGCCCCGACTGCAAGTACTTCATTGACAATTATTCCGGCTTCACGACACCCCGGGAGGTAAGCATCTGCCGGGCCGGGGACGGCGCCAAACTGAGGCATCTTCTCTCGGCACCCGACCCCCTCGCGCAGTATGCCACGGGCGAAGTGCTTTTCGGCACCGTCAGGAGCGCGGACGGCCGCTTCGACAACCATTATCGGCTCTACAAGCCGGTCGATTTCGATCCGGCGAAGAAATACCCCGTCATCCTCTATGTCTACTGCGGTCCCCACGGCCAGATGGTGTACGACCGCTGGCTGGGCGGCATCCGCCTCTGGGAGATGCTGATGGCCCAGAAGGGCTATGTCGTCTACGTGCAGGACAACCGCGGCACGCAGAATCACGGCGCCGCCTACGAAAAGGCGATCAACCGCCGCTGCGGCGCGGTCGAGATGGAAGACCAGATGGTCGGCGTCCGGATGCTGCAGGCCCTGCCGTGGGTGGACAGGGAAAGGATCGGCGTCCACGGATGGAGTTACGGCGGATTTATGACGATCTCGCTGATGACGACGCATCCCGACGTGTTCAAGGCCGGTGTCGCCGGCGGTCCGGTCATCGACTGGAAGTGGTACGAAGTGATGTACGGCGAACGCTATATGGACACCC
Organism: uncultured Bacteroidales bacterium; assembly: GCA_900320545.1. Classification (GTDB taxonomy): domain Bacteria; phylum Bacteroidota; class Bacteroidia; order Bacteroidales; family UBA932; genus Cryptobacteroides. The sequence continues at coordinate 22,586 of ONSU01000003.1, forward strand.
CGGAGACCAACCCGGAGGGATTCGCCGCCACGAGCCTGATAAACAAGGCAAAAGACCTGAAGGGCCGCCTCCTCATCTGCCAGGGCGCCGTCGACAATACGGTCGTCTGGGAGCACAGTCTGAGCTTCGTGCAGGAATGCGTCCGCAACCAGGTCGCGCTGGACTATTTCCCCTACCCCGTCGCCGAGCACAACGTCTTCGGCCGCGACCGCGTGCACCTGATGGACAAGGTGACCGACTATTTTGACGTTTTTCTGTAAAGTCGCATAAATAATTAAGATTTTTTATTATTTTTGCGAGGTTAATTACGGACTATAAGCAAAAATGAAGAAATCGTTAAAAGCATACGCGGGCGATGCGCTGCACGCGCTCGGAACCTTCAAATTCTGGAAAGAACTCGTCATCATGACCCTCGGCATGGCCGTCGGGGCGGCGGCCGTGTACTACTTCCTGATGCCGTCCAAACTCATCATCGGCAGCATCTCCGGTCTGAGCATCGTGCTCTCCGAGGTCTTCACGAACCTCGGCTGGGCCGTGAAGGTCTCCACCCTCATCCTGGTCATCAACGCCGTCCTGCTGGTGCTCGCCTGGATCCTGATCGGTCCCGAATTCGGACTGAAAACCGTCTACACGGCCCTCATTCTCGGCCCGCTCGTGGAAGTATGGGCCAGGATCCTGCCCGTGGAGAAAGTCATCACGGAAGGGACGTCGGTGATGAACGATCCCTGGCTCGACCTGATCTGCTTCGTCCTGATGCTTTCGATCGCCCAGGCCATCCTGTTCCGCATCAACGCCTCCACCGGCGGGCTCGACATCATCGCCAAGATCGTCAACAAATACCTCCATTTCGACATCGGCGTCTCGGTCACCATCGCGGGCGCGATGATCTGCTGCTCCGCCTTCGCCATCAACCCGTTCCGCCTGGTGGTGATCGGCCTCATCGGCACGTGGATCAACGGCGTGGTGGTGGATTATTTCACCGACTCGCTGAACAAGCGCAAAAGGGTCTGCATCATCAGCGATCACCACGAGGAAATCCGCAAGTACATCGTCGAGAAACTCGTCCGCGGCTGCAGCGTCTACCACCTCGAGGGCGGCTACTCCAACGAGCAGAAGGTCGAAGTCGTCTCCCTCCTCACCCAGAGCGAATACGCCAACCTTCTCAACTACCTCAAGGAGAATCATTTCGACGTCTTCATCACCGCCGGAAACGTCAGCGAGATCCACGGCAAGTGGCACACCCGCAAAGGCGTAGAAGAAGAATAGGGCGCCCCTCAAATTTGATATTTTCCAAATATATTTCTATATTTGGAGGATTATTGTAACCTGAACCCTATGTCTGTTATCGTCAAAAAAGTGGAAAGCCGCTGCGGAATGAGGCGGTTTATCCGATTCCCCGTCGATCTCTACAAAGGTGTGCCCTTCTATGTCCCGACCCTCGCCATCGACGAGGGCGCGACGCTCAACCTCCGGAAAAACCCCGTCCGCAAGTTCTGCAAGGCGGAATTTTACATGGCCTACAAGGACGGCAAGCCCGCAGGACGGGTCGCCGCCATCATCAACGAGAAGGCCAACGAGATCTGGGAGCACAAGGAGGTCCGCTACGGCTGGATCGACTTTATCGACGACCCCGCCGTGAGCGAGGCCCTGCTGGAGGCCGTGGCGGAATTCGGCCGCCGGAACGGGATGACCCGCATCGTGGGACCGCTCGGCTTCACCGACGAAGACCCCGAAGGAATGGTCGTGGAGGGCTTCGACCAGATCAGCACCTACAACCTCAAATACAATTTCTCCTACTATAAAGACCATATGGAACGGCTCGGCTTCGAGAAAGTGATCGACTGGCTCGAATACCGCGTTCCCATCCCGCAGGAGACCCCCGAACGGATCCGCCGCATCGCCTCCATCGTGAAGGAACGCTACGGCGTATCCACCTTCCACCCTACCCGCCGCCAGATTCTCAAGGAAGGCATCGGACGGAAGATCTTCGACCTGATCAACCGCACCTACTGCGGTCTCTACAACTTCACGCCCCTTCCGGACGACCTCATCGACTTCTATGTCGACAGCTACATCGGCCTCATCGACTCCGACCTGCTGCTGGGCGTCAACGACAAGGACGGCAAACTGATCGGATTCGGCATCTCGATGCAGTCCATCGCCGGGGCCTGCCGCAAATGCGGCGGACGCCTCTTCCCGCTGGGCTGGTGGCACCTGCTGAAATCCCTCCGGTGGAAGCAGGAAGACACGGTGGAGCTGATGCTCATCGCCGTCGATCCCGCCTGGATGGGGAAAGGGATCAACGCGCTCATCTTCGACGCGATGGTACCGGTCTACCGCGCCCACGGATTCCGCTGGGCCGAGACCAACGCCGAGCTGGAGGACAACCTGAAAATCCGCTCCATCTGGCAGGAATTCGAAACCGAGCCCAATAAACGCAGACGCATATACGGAAAAGACCTATGATGGCACCCCTTCCCGAAAGAATGAGGCCCCGCTGTCTCGACCAGTATGTCGGCCAGAAACACCTGGTCGGCCCCGGCTGCATCCTCCGCAACATGATCGAGAGCGGCAACCTCTCCTCTTTCATCCTCTGGGGGCCTCCCGGCGTGGGCAAAACCACCCTCGCGGGCATCATCGCCTCCCAGATGAAGCGGGAATTCTTCACCCTGTCGGCCGTCACGGCGGGCGTCAAGGACGTCCGTGACATCATCGACCGGGCCAGGGCGGGTTCCGTCTTCGCCCGAGGCGCCGCTCCCGTGCTGTTCATCGACGAGATCCACCGTTTCAACAAGGCCCAGCAGGACGCCCTCCTGGGGGCGGTCGAATCGGGCGTCATCGTGCTGATCGGCGCCACGACCGAGAATCCCTCCTTCGAGGTGATCACTCCCCTGCTGAGCCGCTGCCAGGTCTTCGTGCTGAAGTCCCTCGGCAAGGATGACCTGCTGGAACTGATGAACAGGGCCGTCAAGCACGACGAAGTGCTCTCCAAACTGGACATCGAGGTCCGCGAGACCGACGCCCTGCTGCGCTACAGCGGCGGCGATGCTCGGAAACTCCTCAACATACTGGAGATTGTTACGGACTCCTACGCGGGCCGCACGCCGGTCGTGATCGACAACGCCGCCGTCGCAGCCGCCATCCAGGAGAACATGGCCATCTACGACAAGGGCGGCGAGATGCACTACGACATCATCTCGGCCTTCATCAAGAGCGTGCGGGGCTCCGATCCCAATGCGGCGCTCTACTATCTGGCCCGGATGATTGCGGGCGGCGAGGACCCCAAATTCATCGCCCGGCGACTCTGCATCCTCGCGGCCGAGGACATCGGCCTCGCCAATCCGAACGCCCTGCTGCTCGCGAACGCCTGCTTCGAGACGGTCTGCAACATCGGGATGCCGGAAGGGCGGATCCCGCTGGCCGAGGCGACGGTCTACCTCGCCTCCTCCCCCAAGAGCAATTCGGCCTACATGGGCATCGCGGCAGCCCTCTCCCTGGCGGAGAAGACCAAGGACGCGCCCGTGCCGCTGTACCTGCGCAACGCACCCACCCAGCTGATGGAAGAACTCGGCTACGCCGACGGCTACAAATACGCCCACGACTACCCGGGCCACTTCACCGACCTCGAATTCCTCCCCGAGGGCCTCGAGGGCACGGTCCTTTACGAACCGGCCCCCAACCGCCACGAGGACGGCCTCAAAGCCTATCTGGAAAGATGCTGGCCGAAGTATTACGGAAAGGAAGAAAAATGATTATGGACGAGAAGATTATATTTTCGATGAACGGGGTAAGCAAGATTCTGCCCCATAATAACAAGGTGATCCTCAAGGACATCTACCTTGGCTTCTTCTATGGTGCCAAGATCGGCATTATCGGACTCAACGGTGCCGGAAAATCCACCGTGCTGAAGATTATCGCCGGCGTGGAGAAACCGACGCGCGGCGAGGTCGTGTGGGCACCGGGTTACAGTGTGGGCTACCTCGAGCAGGAGCCGCAGATGGATCCCGACAAGACCGTGCTGGAAGTGGTGCAGGAAGGCGTGCAGGAGGTGATGGACACCCTGCAGGAATACAATGAGATTTCCCTGAAATTCATGGAGCCGATGTCGGACGACGAGATGAACGCCCTCATCGAGCGCCAGGGCGAACTCACCGAAAAGATCGAGCACCTAGGCGGCTGGGACATCGACGCCAAGCTGGAACGGGCGATGGACGCCCTCCAGTGCCCCCCGTCCGATGCCCTCGTGAAGAATCTCTCTGGCGGTGAGCGCCGCCGCGTCGCCCTGTGCCGCCTGCTCCTCCAGCAGCCCGACGTCCTCCTGCTGGACGAGCCCACCAACCACCTCGACGCCGAGAGCATCCAGTGGCTCGAGGCCCATCTCCAGCAGTACAAGGGCACCATCATCGCCGTCACGCACGACCGCTACTTCCTCGACAATGTCGCCGGCTGGATCCTCGAACTCGACCGCGGCGAAGGCATCCCGTGGAAGGGCAACTATTCCTCCTGGCTCGACCAGAAGACCAAGCGGCTCGCGATGGAGGAGAAGCAGGAGAGCAAGCGCCGCCGCACCCTCGAGCGCGAACTCGAGTGGGTCCGGATGGCCCCGAAGGCCCGCCAGGCCAAGCAGAAGGCCCGTCTCGGCGCTTATGAGAAGATGGCGTCCGCCGACACCAAAGAGAAAGAGGCGGCCCTGGAAATCTACATTCCCAACGGTCCGCACCTCGGCAACAAGGTCATCGAGTTCCACGACGTCAGCAAGGCCTACGGCGACAAGCTCCTCTTCGAGCATCTGACCTTTACGCTCCCGCCCGCCGGCATCGTCGGCGTCATCGGTCCCAACGGCGCGGGCAAGACCACGCTCTTCCGCCTCATCATGGGCCTCGAGCAGCCCGACAGCGGCTCCATCGACATCGGCGAAACGGTCAAGATCGCCTATGTGGACCAGCAGCACAAGCAGATCGACCCCGACCTCACCGTCTATGAGACCATCGCCGGCAATTCCGAGTGGATCCGCCTCGGCAACCGCGACATCAACGCCCGCAGCTGGGTTTCCCGCTTCAACTTCAGCGGCGCCGATCAGGAGAAGCTCTGCGGCGTCCTCTCCGGCGGCGAACGCAACCGCCTCCACCTCGCCCTCACGCTCAAGGATGAAGGCAATGTCCTCCTGCTGGACGAGCCCACCAACGACGTGGACGTCAACACCATCCGCGCCCTGGAGGAAGGCCTGGACGCCTTCGCGGGCTGCGCCGTGGTGGTGAGCCACGACCGCTGGTTCCTCGACCGCATCGCGACGCATATCCTCGCCTTCGAGGGCGACGGGCAGGTCTATTTCTTCGACGGCAACTATTCCGAATACGAGGAGAACAAGAAGCGCCGCCTCGGCGACACCGAGCCCAAGCGGTTCAAATACAAGAAGCTGATGGAATAGGGATGAAAGCCGGACGCGTCATACTGCTTGCCGTTACCGCAATGCTCTCCGTCGCCTGCGCCGCGACGCGGTCGCTTGCGGACGGGGAATACCTGCTCCAGAAGAACAAGATCCTCGTCAACGACAGGCATTTCAACGCCAACCAGCTCAACCCCTACATCCGCCAGAAGTCCAATGTCGCCTCCCTCTACCAGGGATTCTACAACCTGGCCGGCAAGAAAGACACCAAATTCAACCGCTTCCTCCGCCGGATCGGCACGCCGCCCGTCGTGTACGACCCCTCGCTGGTGGACGTTTCCATCGACAACCTCAAGACCCACCTCGGCTATCTCGGCTACTACGGTTCCGACATCGACAGCCGGGTCACCGTCAGGAAGAAAAAGGTGACCGTCTTCTACTTCGTCACGCTCGGGCACCGCATCAAGATCAACGGCCTTTCCTACGATATCCCCGACGAAGGCACCCTCCTGCAGGATTTCAACGCCGACAAGAAGAACGTGACCATCAAGCCCGGACAGTTCCTCTCCGAGCAGGCGCTGGAGGCCGAGAGTCTCCGGTCTTCGAACCACCTGCGCACCATCGGCTACTACGGCATCAACAAGAGCAACTACTTCTTCGTCGCCGACACGCTCACCACTCCCGGCGAGGCGTCCCTCAAGATGTCCATCAAGGGTGACCAGCTCAACAAATTCTACCTCGACAGCGTCCGGATCACCCATCCCGAACGGCTCCGGCTGCGTCCCCGCTTCGCAGCGGGGCTCAACACCCTGCGCCCCGGCGCCCTCTACGACGAACGCGCCATCAACACCACCTATTCCCGCTTCACGGGAGTCAACCTCTTCAGCGGGGTCAACGTAGCCCTCCATCCCACGGATTCCAGCCACGTGAGCAGCGACATCACCCTCCAGCACTCCCGGCTGCAGGGCTTCAAGACCAACCTCGAATTCTCGGTCAACTCCTCGGCGCTGATCGGCATCCTGCCGCAGATCACCTATTACCACAAGAACATCTTCCACGGCGGAGAACTCCTGAACGTCAGTTTCATGGGGAATTTCCAGTTCCATCCCAAGAGCAAGGCGCGCTCGACGGAATTCGGCGTCACGGCTTCGCTCCGCTTCCCCACCTTCCTCGGCCTGCCGAACCGTATCTTCAAGGGTCCCTACATCCCCAAGACCGACATTACCGCCGCGTTCAACTACCAGGACCGGCCGGAGTTCAAGCGGACGATGATCTCGGCCAGCTACGGCTACAGCGGCAACATCGGCGAGCGGCTGCTCTTCCAGCTCGTGCCCGTCAAGCTCAACATCGTGCGGATCTTCAACATGGATCCCGCCTTCGCCCAGCGCACGACCTCGGACCCGTTCCTCCAGAAGACCTATTCCAACCACTTCGACCTCGGTCTCGGCGGGACGCTGTTCTACACGACCAACCCCCTCCAGAGCACCAAAACGTCGTATCATTACTACCGGACCAGCATCGACCTCTCCGGCAACCTCCTGAGCGCCTTCAACAAGGTGATGAAAACCGATGAGGACGGCAGCCATCTCATCTGGGGCATCCCCTATTCCCAGTACGTCCGTGCCGAGGTCCAGGCCGGACGCACCTTCGTCTTCGGCAAGAAGGGCGGACAGTCTTTCGCCTACCGTTTCCTCGTCGGAGCGGGATACGCCTACGGCAATTCCTATACGCTCCCCTTCGAGAAGGCCTTCTACAGCGGCGGCGCATCCAGTCTCCGCGGCTGGCAGGCAAGGGCCATCGGTCCGGGCCGGTCGGGACTCAACCCCGCCTTCTCCATCCCCAGCCAGACGGGCGACTGGAAATTCGAGGCCAACGTCGAATACCGCTTCGGCATCGTCTGGAAACTGGAGGGCGCCCTCTTCGCCGACGCCGGCAACGTCTGGTCGCTCTACAAGGACGCGAGCGAGGAAGAGCGCTTCTCCTGGGACAGCATCGCGGCCGACTGGGGCGTCGGCATCCGGCTCAACATGGACTTCCTCGTGGTGCGCGTCGACTTCGGCATGCAGGTCCACGATCCCGCCACCCTCAATGTAAGCCGGGGCTGGGTTGGGCCCAAAGACTGGTTCAAGAAAGGCAATTGCGCCGTGCATTTCGGCGTCGGATATCCATTTTAATACTATGAAGAACAAGTACATTGACCTGGTCGAGCAGACCTTTGATTTCCCGCAGGACGAATTCCGTGTGGAAGACGGGAATCTGTTTTTCAACGACATCGACATCATGGACATCATCGAGCAGTACGGGACCCCGCTGAAAATCTCGTACCTGCCGAAGATTTCCTCCCAGATCCAGCGCGCGAAGCGGCTGTTCAAGGTGGCGATGGCCAAGGCCGACTACCAGGGCACTTACAATTACAGCTACTGCACCAAGAGTTCGCAGTTCGCCTTCGTCCTCGACGAGGCGCTCAAGAACGATATCCATCTGGAGACCTCCTCGGCCTACGACCTCGATCTCATCCGGGCCCTCGCCCGCAAGGGTTCCGTCTCCAAGAAGGACACCTACATCATCTGCAACGGCTTCAAGCGGCCCAAATACGTCGAGGGCATCGCCGCCCTGCGCAACGAGGGCTGGGAGCGTATCATCCCGGTGCTGGACAACAAGAACGAGTTCGAAGACCTCGCCGACCTCATCACGGAACCCACGATGCTCGGCATCCGCATCGCCTCCGAGGAGGAGCCGAATTTCGACTTCTACACCTCCCGGCTCGGCATCCGCTACAGCGACATCGTCGGATTCTACCGCAACAACATCGCCAAGCGACCCAACTTCAAGCTCAAGATGCTCCACTTCTTCATCAACACGGGCATCCGCGACACCTCCTACTACTGGAACGAACTCTCCAAGTGCGTCAACCTCTACTGCGAGCTCAAGGCCATCTGCCCCGACCTGGACAGTCTCAACATCGGCGGCGGCCTTCCCAACAAGACCTCCCTGGCGATGGATTTCGACTACGAATACATGGTGGAGGAAATCATCAACCAGATCAAGTCCTACTGCAACGCGCACGGGGTGCAGGAGCCGGACATCTTCACCGAATTCGGCAGCTTCACCGTGGGCGAGAGCGGGGCGACCATCTTCAAGATCCTCGACATCAAGCAGCAGAACGACCGGGAGAAATGGTATATGATCGACAACAGCTTCATGACCACCCTCCCCGACACCTGGGGCCTCAACCAGCGATTCATCCTGCTTCCGATCAACAAGTGGAACGACGAATACCAGCGGGTCTTCCTCGGCGGCCTCACGTGCGACAGCCAGGACTTCTACAACGCCGAATTCCACGCCAACGCCATCTTCCTCCCGACCATCCGCAGCCGCCGGGAAAATCTCTACATCGGCTTCTTCCACACCGGCGCCTACCAGGAGGCCATCTCGGGATTCGGCGGCATCAAGCACTGCCTCCACCCTTCCCCGAAACACATCCTCCTCGACCGCGACGCCGAAGGTAACCTTACCTCGCGCCTCTTCGCCCCCGAGCAGACCGCCGAGTCGATGCTCAAAATCCTCGGGTATGACGTCTAGCGAGATCAAACGGATCCGGAGTCTCCGGGAGAAGAAATTCCGAGATGCGCTCGGCCTCTTTACCGTGGAGGGCGAGAAACTCGTCGCGGAGGCGCTCCGGTCCGGCTGGGAGGTCGAATCGGTCTGGCGGCGGGACGAGATCGGAGAAAACGCGATGTCGCGCATCTCGTCGCTCAGCAGCCCCTCGCCGGTACTGGCCGTCGTCCGGAAACCCGCGAGCCGCGAGCCGCAGATGCCCTCGAAAGGCCTCTTCCTCGCCCTGGACGGCATCCGCGACCCGGGCAACCTAGGCACCATCCTCCGTATCGCCGACTGGTACGGCATTGACGGCATCTTCGCCTCCCCCGGCACGGTGGACCTCTACAATCCCAAGGTCGTGCAGGCCACGATGGGCGCCATCTTCCGCGTACCGTTCTGCTACACAGATATTTCCGCACTTTGCCGGCAATGGCCCGGCCCCGTCTTCGGCACCTTCCTCGACGGGGAGAACATCTACGGGAAAGACCTCGAAACCGGGGTGGACCGGCCTGTCCTGGTCATTACCGGAAGCGAAGCGGACGGCATTTCCCCGGAAGTGGCCGCCACCGTCACCGACCGGCTCTACCTGCCCCCCTATCCCCCCGACGACCCCGGCAGCGAATCGCTCAACGCCGCCGTCGCCACCGCCCTCACCCTGGCGGAATTCAGAAGAAGAATATGAATCCAGCACCCTATTCATCCCTCATCAGTTACCGGATCCGGGAAATCCTGATGATCTGCAGCAACTACGACTCCTTCATCCTCCGCGAAGACGGCCGGATCGAGTCGCAGGTGTACGAGGAATACATCGGCCTAAACCTTTCCGACCCGCCCAAATTCACCTGGGTCAACTCCACGGAGGACGCCCGGGGGTTTCTCGAAGGCGGCGGCAAGACCGACATGGTCATCTGCCTGTACAACGACCGCGACCGGGAAATCTTCCCCTTCGCCGCATCGCTGAAGGCCTCCGGGGCCGGCATTCCCGTCGTGCTTCTGACCCATTCCTCCAAGGAAATCTACCGGAGGATCGCGGCGCAGGACACCTCCGGCATCGAAATGATGTTCTCCTGGCATGGCAACGCCGACCTCATCCTCGCCATCGTCAAACTGTTCGAAGACCGCAAGAACGCCGCACACGACATCCTCGAAGGCGGCGTCCAGGGCCTCCTGCTAGTGGAAGACTCGGTGCGCTACTATTCGACTTACCTCCCGGAACTGTACCGGATGGTGCTCACCCAGACCAACGAATTCCTCTCCGACACGCTCAACGACTCGCAGCGCAAAGGCCGCAAGCATTACCGGCCGAAGGTGCTCCTCGCGACCTGCCTGAGCGAGGCGCAGGAATTATACAAAAAATACAGCCGCAACCTCGTCGGCGTCATTTCCGACATCGGCATGGTGGAATTCCGCGGACAGCGGCCCGAGGAAGAACTGCTCGACGCGGGCATCCGGCTCACGAAGATGATCCGCGAGGACGATCCCTATATGCCGGTGTTGCTGCAGAGCTCGCAGGGCTCGATGGAGAAGGTCGCGCACAGCCTCGGCGCGGGATTCGTGCGGAAGTATTCCAAGACGCTGTTCATCCAGCTCTCGGAGTATATCCGGGAGGAATTCGGCTTCGGCGACTTCGTCTTCCGGAGCGCCGGCGGCACCGAGTACGGCCGGGCATCGAACCTTACCGAACTCCTCGCCGTCCTGCCGAAAGTGCCCGACAAGGTGCTTCTCGCCACCGTCTCCCGCAACAAATTCTCCAAGTGGTTCCTCGCCCGGGGACTCTTCTTCCTCGGCAGCGAATTCCGCAAGGTGCACCACAGCGACGCGGCCGAGGCGCGGGAATACATCGCTGATATGGTCGGCTCCGCCCTCCGCAACAGCGGACGCGGCATCATCGCGGCCTTCGACAAGGATACATACGCATCCTATATCCAGTTCGCGCGGCTCGGAGACGGCTCGCTCGGCGGCAAGGCCCGCGGCCTGTCGTTCCTGAACAACCTCGTCCAGCGGGCCGAACTGCGGCACCGCTGGGAAGGCCTCACGGTGAGCGTTCCCCGGACGATCGTCATCACGACCGACTGGTTCGACGAATTCATCCTGGAGAACGGCCTCCAGAACGTCATCGACAACCCCGACCTCTCCGACGACGACATCCTGTCGGAATTCGTGGCCTCCCGGCTGCCGATGCCGCTGGTGGAGCAGCTCCGCACCTACATCGAGACCGTCACGACCCCGCTGGCGGTCCGGTCCTCCTCCAAGCTCGAAGACAGCAACTTCCAGCCCTTCGCCGGCATCTATTCGACCTATATGATCCCGGCGGTGGAAGACCGCAACCAGATGCTCCGCCTCCTCGTGAAGGCCATCAAGAGCGTCTATGCCTCCGTCTATTACGCGCTCGCGCGAAATTATATACAGACGACCGAGAATCTCCTGAGCGAGGAAAAAATGGCCGTCATCATCCAGGATATCTGCGGGACGGCCCACGACGGGCTCTTCTATCCGATGCTCTCCGGCGTAGCCCGCTCCTATAACTTCTACCCGATCGGAAGCGAAAAACCCACGGACGGCGTGCTGGAACTGGCCTACGGCCTCGGCAAGACGGTCGTGGACGGGGGCAATACGCTCCGGGTCAATCCCGCCCGTCCCAGGAAAATCCTCCAGCTCTCGGACCCGAAGCTCGCGATGCGGGACGGGCAGAAGATGATGTACGCCCTCGACCTCCGTCCGGGGGCCTTCAAGATCTCCCGCAACGAGGGGATCAATTTCGCTTACATTCCCGTCCAGGACGCCCTGGAGCACTTCCCCAGCCCGCAGCTGGTGGTTTCCACCTACGACGGCGCCAACGACCGGATGGTACCGGGCGTCTCGGTCCGCGGACCCAGGATCGTGACGTTCGACCATATCCTCAAGTACAACCGTTTCCCGCTGGCGGAAGCGATGCAGGAAATCCTCGCCCTCTGCCGGGCGGAACTGCAGGACGAAGTGGAAATCGAGTTCGCCCTCGACCTGATTCCGGACCGGGAGGACGCGGTACTCAAGTTGCTGCAGATCAGGCCCGTCGCGGGCTATGTCGCCTCGTGCGACCAGCGGGCGGATACGGTGGCGGAAGGACTTTCGGCCACGTGGATCACCTCGCGGAAGGCGCTCGGAGCCGGATTCTTCCCGGACATCACCAATGTCGTCTACATCTCCCCCGACGGATTCGACAAGGCCGGCACGGTGGCCCTCGCCGCCGAGGTTACGCGGATCAACGCCGAGATGCACGCGGCAGGGCGGCGGTACCTCCTCGTCGGTCCGGGCCGCTGGGGGTCGTCGGATCCCTGGCTCGGCATCCCGGTCCTGTGGAACGGTATCTCCGAAGCCGCCGTCATCGTGGAGTATTCCATCCCGGAAATGCGGGTGGAGCCCTCCCAGGGCACACATTTCTTCCACAACATCACCTCGCTCGGCGTGGGCTACCTCCACTGCGAAGAGGGTGAAGTCGACTTCGCCGCCCTGGACAACCTTCCTTCATCCCCGGGCTCTCCTTCACCCCTCCGTGTCATCACCCTCCCCTCGCCCCTCACCGTCTACATCGACGGCACCACCGGAGAGGCCGTCATCGGGACCGACGGACCGGTCGGTTTTGCAGAATAGAAAAAGAATTCGTAACTTTCGGCAATCATTAAAACCTACGAATATGAAACATTTCAAACTTCTCGCCTTCGCGGCGCTGTCGCTTTGCCTCTTTGCAATCTCATCCTGCGAAAAGGCGTTCTACCCGCTCTCCGTCGAAAAACTCGTCGGAACGAAATGGGAAGGATATGTAACCATGGGTGACTACAAGCAGTACATTCTCTGGACATTCACGGGCACGACGACCGTCGAATACGAAAACCACTCAGAATTAGACAAAGACGCCACAAAGGACAGTCCCCTCAAATTCAAGGTTTCCGGCACCTTCACGTACAACAACCTTCTGGACACATTCAACGCCAACTTTGACGACGACAACGGGTACAATCTGGCAGATTTCCCCTATACGGCGGAAGGACACTTCTTCCCGAATTCGATGACATTCGTATTGAAAACGAAATCGGGGCTTAAGACCGACGATATCCTTCTCAAATTAATCAAAGAATAAGGATGCAGAAAGCCCTTGTTTATCAGGTGCTTCCAAGACTTTGGAGGGGTGGACGCTTCGTGGATTTCGACGAGGCGTCCCTCGCTTATGTCCGTTCGCTCGGCATGACGCACGTCTGGTACACGGGGGTAATCGACCACGCCACGCGCCTGCCGGGGTATGAGAATGCCTCCGCGGCCTGCGTCAAGGGGACGGCCGGCTCGCCGTACTCCATCCGGGATTACTACGCCGTGGCGCCGTATCTCGGATCGATGGCGGACTTCGAGGAGCTGGTCGCGCGGACACATGCCGCCGGACTCAAGGTCATCATCGACTTCGTCCCCAACCACGTGGCGCGGGAGAATGTCAATTTCGGGCAGTCCGACGACCGCAGCGTGCACTGGACCCCGGAGAATGATTTCTACTACTATCCCGGAGAACATCTCACGCTCCCGGGACCGTCTGCGGACTACGACGAGTTTCCCGCGCGGGCGTCGGGCAACCGCTTCTCCCCCGCCCCGGACATCAACGACTGGTGGGACACCGTGCGCCTCAACTACTGCGATTTCCATACGGGCACCTGGGACAAGATGCTCTCCGTGCTCCGCTTCTGGCTCGCAAAGGGCGTCGACGGATTCCGCTGCGACATGGTGGAGATGGTGCCCTGGCAGTTCCTCCGGTGGCTCATCGCAGAAGTGAAGAAAAAATTCCCCGAAGCGACATTCATCGCCGAGGCCTACAACACAGACACTTACAGGCTCTACCTCGAAACGGTCGGCTTCGACCTCCTGTACGACAAATGCGGGCTCTACGACACCCTGCGTGCCGTCACCTGCCAGGGCGCTTCGGCCGAAGGCATCACCCGAAACTGGCAGATGCTGCAGGACCTCCAGCCCCGGATGCTCAACTTCCTCGAGAACCACGACGAGCAGCGCGTCGCCTCCCCGCAATTCGCCGGGAGCCCCGAGGCGGGCTACGCCGCCCTGGCCGTCTCCGCGATGCTCACCGACGCCCCCTTCATGCTCTACTTCGGGCAGGAATGGGGCGAGCGCGGTGCCGCCGACGGCCGCACCTCCATCTTCGAGATCGCGCCCCTTCCCTCATTCCAGAGCTTGTCCCCGGAATCTTCCCCCTTCCCCCGCTACGCCGACACCCTCCGCCTGGCCAGGTCGCTGGAGGGCGCGCCGACCTACGACCTCTGCTGGTGCCAGGGAGAGGGCTTCGACCGCGGCCGGCACTTCGCCTGGCTCCGCGGCAGCACCCTGATCGTCGCCAACTTCGCCCCCGAGGACGCGGAGGTGACCGTGCGGATTCCGGAAGGAACGCCCGCCGGGAGCGCTTCCATACAGACTTTTCACGTCTCCGGACACGATTTCATCACCATCCTATGAAAAAGATCCAATATACCGCGCCCGCTATCCGGGCTGTCTGTCTCCGGTCCGAAAAGAATTTCGTGTTCACCGGGAATTCCGACAACAACGAGAAGCCGATTGACGACGGCAATGAGAACTTTTAACCGCAGGACCGCCATGAAAAAGATTCTCATCTCCCTCGCGCTGATCGCGACCGTGGCTGTTTCCTGTAACCGTGAAGCAGTCCCCACCGGTGACACCACCCCGGAAGGATATACCTATACATTCACCATCGAAGACGGCGAAACCCGCGCGACGCTCGACAATGACGGCGTCTTCTGGGAAGCCAACGACCGGGTCGGCATGTTCCTGGAAGGATATACCGGTTATGCCAACGTCAACACCTCCAATCAGCCCAAGACGGTGATCCTGTACAGCCGCAGCGAAATTCCCGCCGGTTCGTACGCCTACGCCTACTACCCCTACAACGCGGGCAACAACGACAAGTCCGCGGTCACCATCACCATCCCGAACGTCCAGGACGGCGGTTCCGTCTCGGCGATGCCGATGGTCGGTATCCCGTTCCACGTGCAGGAGACCGTGGAACTGAGCGGCTCCTCGGCCCAGACCAACGGCGTCATCCAGTTCCTCAACCTCGGCGCCATCATCGACTTCCGGATCTTCTCTTCCGACGAGGCGCTTACCTCCGAGACGGTGCAGTACATCACTTTCAAATCCGAGGGCGTTCCGCTTGCCGGCGATGCCACGATCAATCTGGCGGCCCTGTCGGAATCGCTTGACGAAGAGCATCTCGCACTCACCTGGGGATCTTCTTTCCACGATCAAGTCAAAGTCAACCAGACCGCCCCGGTCGCATCAAGCGAGGAGGACGCCACTCCGATATATATGGTCCTGGCGCCCGGGTCCTATCTTTCGGGAACCATTGTCATCGCCACCGACGCGGCGACCTATACCTTCCCGTTCTCCAGCAAGTCGCTCGGCCGCAACAAGCTCAAGCACTACAACATGGACATCTCCGACGTAGACCGTGAGGCCGGTGTCACCGAGAATATCGTGAGCCTGCCTTACGGCGAGGCGTTCACCTCCACACGGGGAGAATTCGAGATTGACGGCGGGACCGGCTATGAATGGCAGTTCCGCTCCACTTACGGAGCGACGGCGAACGGATACTACAAGGATCCCGGTGCCAGCAGCAATACCCGGCACGATGTCGTGACTTCGCTGATTTCGCCCTGGATCGATCTCCGTCCGGTGGACGGCGCAAAGCTTACGTTCGAGCACGCGGCCAATTCGTATTTCTATGGGAGCGGCAACGTTCCGGACGGGAAGGTGTACGTCAAATGCTACTCCGATGACGAGTGGACGCCCCTCGACGTGCGATTCCCGGACAAGCCGTCCAGCGGCTATTCGGCCTACCTTGCCGTCGAGCAGGATCTTTCCGCCTACGCGGGAGAATTGGTGAAAATCAAATTCGAATACACCTCCACGACCTCCCGCGCAGGCACCTGGGAAATCCGCAATTTCAGTTGCGTGGAATCGGAGCCTCCGGCTCCGGTGGTGAGACTCGGCTGGCTGGAACTGCCCGCCTGGTCGCCTTCGGATATGAGCGGTACCTCGACCTCGTCGCTGACCGACCTGTACATGGTAAAGCATTTTGCCACGATGGATGGTACGAGGCAGCGCAACTATTCCTGCCTGTACGACCCCGAGATGTACGCTTCCTACCTGGTGGCCTATCCGCTGTGCACGGATCACCTGGGAAGCGGCCGAACGGAGAGCTGGGGCTATGACCCGGATGTGCCCGAATACAAGCAGACGATGGTCTTCCCGTATTCCTATGGATCGGGGGCCAATCATCCGACCGGGAACTTCACGGACAACTTCTACGCCCGCGGCCACCAGATCCCCAATGCCGACCGCAACGGGGTCGACGAGATGATGGCCCAGACCTATTATATGACCAACATCACGCCCCAGATCCAGAACGGCTTCAACGCCGACATCTGGCTCGACCTGGAGAGTGCGGTACGCAACGTGGCATATTCCTGCGACACGGTATATGTGGTGACCGGTGCGGCCTTCCGCAAGAAGGGCGGCAGCGAAACCATCAGTTACATTACCAACACCCGCTATGATCAGAAGGAGCTTCCGGTGCCGAACTACTACTGGAAGGCCCTTCTCAAGGTAACGTGGAGCGGCAACGAGGTAACGGCCGCTTCCTCCATCGGCTTCTGGCTGCCGCACGACGACCTGTACGGAGAATCCTTTGACGACAGCAAATATGTCGTGAGCGTGAGCCAGATCGAGCAGTGGACCGGCGTCAACCTCTTCGCCAACCTCCCCGCCTCGCTCCAGAGCGCGGCCGAGGGCAACACCAGCTGGAATTCATTCCGATCTTTCTGATAACTGACCACA
Source organism: uncultured Bacteroidales bacterium (assembly GCA_900320545.1). Lineage (GTDB taxonomy): Bacteria > Bacteroidota > Bacteroidia > Bacteroidales > UBA932 > Cryptobacteroides. Next base: position 39,456 of record ONSU01000003.1, read on the forward strand.
TATGTTTACAGCAAAAGACCTTCAAGCCATCCGGCAGCGCGGCTCCGACCCCAAGACTGTCGAGAAACAGACCGGCTATTTCAAAAAGGGGTTTCCCTGGATGAAAATCGTAGGGCCGGCCACGCCCGAAAGGGGCATCACCATTCTCTCCGAAGCGGAAGCCGATGAGGCGGTCCGTTATGCCGACACGGCCGCCGTCGCCGGCAAATGCAAATTCGTTCCCGCCAGCGGCGCGGCCTCCCGTATGTTCAAGGACATCTTCGCGGGGCTGGAGAAACTGGACGCGGGCGAAGACCTTCCCGCCGATGCGCCCGGGAGCAGACTCGCCGCACGCATCAAGGATTTCGCCTTCTACACGCCGGCGCTCTTCGGAGAGCCGGAGGATTCCCCCGCCTATCGGAAGGACGTCCTGGAGAAAGTCCTGACCGACAAGGGCTACGGCTATGGAAGCAAGCCCAAGGGCGTGATTAAATTCCACCGGTACGGCGAAGAGGTGCGGACCGCCCTGGCGGAGCATCTCGTCGAGGCCCAGGAATACATGCGCGGGGCCGACGGAGTCTGCCGTCTGACGGTCACGATCTCCCCGGAGCACAGGTCCCTCTTCGAAGAGGCCCTCGCCGAGGTGAAACCCGTCTTCGAGCAGCGTTACGGCGTGCGGTATGACGTCCGTTTCACCTATCAGGACAAAGCGACCGACACCCTCGCCGTCGACGGTAAGAACAAGCCGTTCCGCAAGGACGACGGCTCCCTTCTCTTCCGCCCGGCCGGCCACGGCGCCCTTATCAAGAATCTCGGGGAAGTGGAAGAGGAACTCGTTTCCATCAAGAATATCGACAATGTCGCCCACGAGAAACTTCTCCCCGTCACGGCCCGCTACAAGAAGATCCTCATCGGCGAAGCGCTCAGGATCCGCGACCGGATTTTCGCCTATCTCGAGCGTTTCGACGCCATTCGGGATCCCCGTTCCGAGGAGGCCCACCTGCTATGCGACGAGGTCGAGAATTTCTTCGACCGCAAACTCTGCATGCAGCTTCCGCTGGCCCACGATCCGGCCGAACGGATGCAGATGCTCCGCGCCAAACTCGACCGGCCGGTCCGCGTCTGCGGAATGGTCCGCAACCTGGGCGAACCCGGCGGCGGCCCGTTCATCATCGCCGGCCGCGACGGCGCAACCTCCCTCCAGATCCTGGAGAGCGTGCAGATTGCGCCGGAGGCGAAGGACATCCTCAAAAGGTCCACGCACTTCAACCCGGTCGACCTTGTCTGCTGCCTGCGCAACTACAAGGGCGAGCGGTTCGATCTGTCGAAATACGTCGACGAGCAGGCGGGATTCATCTCCTCGAAGAGTTATCAGGGGCGCGAACTCAAGGCGCTCGAGCTGCCGGGCCTCTGGAACGGCGCGATGAGTGACTGGAACACCCTTTTCGTCGAGGTGCCCGTCGAGACATTCAATCCGGTAAAAGTCGTTCTTGACCTGCTGCGGCCGGCCCATCAGGGATAACCGCTATCGCGGAGCGATCGGCGGACGCACACGGAATGCATCCAGCGCCGCAATCCTGTGAAGAAGGGGTTGCGGCGCGGGCATTCTGATGACGCGCACTTCTTCGTGATGAGGACCTTTCAGGGCCCAGGGCGCCAGCAGGGCGATCCCCAGTCCGTTGAATACCAGCACGCCTCCCTGCACATAGTCGGGATAGGGCGCCCTCGCCAGGGTGCGCAGCCACGTACCGTCCTCCTCATACAGCGACAGCACCAGCGACCAGTTCTTTCCGGTCTCGTCGGCCATCGCCTGAGAGTTGGAGGGCTCCAGACTCAGGCGCACGGTACGGGCGTTGTGCGGGCCCCAGTAGATGATCTCGTCGCCCGAGAAATGGAAGTAGGGATCCTGGAACCGGTCGTCGAAATGGCAGACCAGCTGCTCCGACAATTCCAGGAGCAACTCCTCCCCTTCCGTGCGCACCTTGCAGTTGACGACCTCTCCCATCCGGAATGCGTGGTGGAAGATCTCGGGCCGCATCACCTCGCGCATCCGTTTCGCCTCCTGCAGGTCGATGACCGGGGGAAGATATGAGGTGAAGCCGATGTTGTCGCCCTTGATGATGTCGATGTTGCGGTCGGCGTAATTGCGCACGTTGTCCAGCTTGGTAAGGTCGTAGGGCCGGAAGCCGAGGCCGTTGTAGACGTTGTCGTGAATCAGGGTATGGTAGTCCGTCAGATTCAGCGTATAGGACGGGAGAGACAGGGCGTTGGGATCGCGGAGGATCAGCCAGGATTCCAGACCGCCGGCGCTGTAGACGACGCCTTCGGCGCATTCCGCCTCCAGATAGCCGCAGTCGGTCACTTCCCCGACGAGGGAGCCGTCCGCCTCATACAGCATCGCCTTGAGAGTATAATACTTGCCTCCCTCGGGATAAGCCATCGTCGCGGAGCCGCCCGCAGGGGCCTCAAAGGGCTCCAGACGGAGGAATCGTCCCCTTCCCCAGTCGATATCCGCATCCCGGCATGCCGCCCGGCGGTAACCGTATCCGGACTGGACCTGGACGATCCGAACCTGATTGGCATACAGGCGTACGCCGATGCATCCGCTATGCCAGGATGCCGCGCGCACCTTGTCGCCCATCGGGTCGTAAGGCAGCACGGCGCCCGGATGCCTGTTGAAGTCCTTGCCGAGGGTGTGGAATGCGTTCCCCGTGCGGGAGATGGCCAGGAATTCGAACGGGAGAAGGGTCTGGCCGTACACGTCGACGACGCCGTAGAGCCCGTCGGTCCCCTTGGCGATGAAGTTGCCGCCGCCGTATGCGGGCTGCGAGAGGAATCGCGGGGAGATGAGTTCTTCGCCGCGGAGGGTATACACGCCCCAGAGCGGAGCCCCGGCGAGTCCGGGTGCGTTGACGTAGCGGGATGCCAGGATGCAGCCCGATCCGCGGGGAATGTCGACCGCGATGTATTCCACCGGCAGGACAAGGTTCCCGGAGCGGTCGGCGATGCCGTACATTTTCACGCCGCCGTCCTTGATCTTGAGTTCGCAGAGGCCGTTGCCGTCGAATTTGCCGATGTCGTCGTACAGGGGCTGCAGGATCCACTGCCCCTCCTGATTGATGAGTCCTTCCCGGCCGCCCGTTTTGACGACCGCGAAGCCGTCGTTATCAAAGCGTCTGGCGTCGTCGTAGGACGGCGGGATCACCCAGTTCTTCTGCTTGTCCTGGTATCCGTATTTCTTGCTTGCCTTGTCCTTGACCGGCTTGAGGGCCTGGGCGGATGCGGTGAAAGCAAGCGTCAGCAGTGCTACTAGTAGAAGTACTCTTTTCATAATGATCTGTTTTTCATTTATTTCTCAAAAATTAGTCGTATCGATTTCTGGAATCATTTGCACCCGCGCAAGTAGCGGGAGGGGCCCAACTTGTTGGGAGGGACGAGGGCCGGAGGCCCGAGGATGGAAGAAACGATACGACTAATTTTGGTGTATATTTTATGATAATGATTTAATTATCAACTTATCGTCCGCATCCGGATATTGGCTGCGGATGTGGGCGACGAGCCGGCGGAGGGATTCTTCCGGGGAATGCGGGACTTTCAGCGTGACCGCCTCGAAGGGGAATCCGGCGGGAAGCCCCTGCGGGAAATCCGCCGCATCCGTCTCGAAAAGCGCCTCCGGCGTACAGAACGAGGAGACCTGCCAGCCGTTGTAGTGCAGGTCCTGCCCGCGATACACCCGCGTGATGTCCCCCGTCACGACCCGGCACTGCATCATCAGGCGGCAGATCTGGGCGTCCGCCGCACCCTTTTTCACGCCGAGCAGCCCCCGCACCTCCTTGATGCCGATGGAGCCGTTGTCGGCAAGATAATCCAGAATGCGCTGCTGGTCCGGCGTCGGCGCATACTTCGGGAGACTGCGGCGATAATTCATCAGTTCGCGATACCACTCCACCGTGGCGAAAGCCGCCTTCCCGCCCCAGAGAAATTTCCCATAGGCGATCTCCCCGCTCTGGACGCAGCCGATCTTCCAGTCCCAGGGCCCCAGTTCCGGGCCGTCGCCGTCGAACCAGAAACGCGGCGGCGTCAGTTCCTCCACCGACCATCCCGCCACCGGATTCTCAAAAAACGGAACGATTCCGATCCGGCATACGGTATGGTACATCGCCTCGGGGCTTACCACCTCGGGACGTACGGTCTGGGCGTGTCGGACGATGCTCATACGTAGAATTCCCGGCGATAATGGTATTCGCTGCGGAGTTTCTCAAAATCTCCGGGCGCCATACGGAACATGAAATCGTCGATGAAAATCGGGTAGTTGTACTGGAAAATGGCGGCGATCTGCCCTTGCGTCTTGCCTTCCAGTTCCAGTTTAAGCGGCTGTAGTTCAGGAGATTCCGCCGTCAGCGAAAAGTCCTTCAGCGCATCGATGCCGAAGAAAGAGGCCACCGAGCGGACGGCCGCGGACGTGCCGTTGAGTTTGCCCTGGTAGGAATAGCCGGCAATGTGCGGCGTGGCGATATCCACCTGCGAGATCAGGTTCTGGTTGACGTTCGGCTCTCCGGCCCACGTGTCGATGATGACGGTGCCGAGTTTCGGAATGGCGTGCATCAGCGCGACCTCATCCACCACCTCGCCGCGCGAAGCGTTGATGAAGATCGTCCCGGGGCGGATCTTCTCGAAAAAAGATTCGTCCGCCATTCCCCGGGTATTCTCATCGAGCGGCGTATGCAGGGTGACGATATCGGCATGCTCCAGCAGATAATCCAGCGAACAGAAGGCCTCTGGGCCCTCCGCCTCGGCACGCGGCGGGTCGCACAGCAGGACGTTGAAACCCAGCGTCCTGGCCATCCGCTCCACCGCTCCGCCCACATGGCCGACGCCGACGATGCCGAAGGTCATCCCTTCCAGATTAAGGGATTTGCGGGAAGCGATCCCGTAAAGGGCCGAGAACACATAATTCATCACCCCGATGCAGTTGCAGCCCGACGCGTTGTGGACTTCAATCCCCCGCTCCCGGCAATAGTCCAGGTCGATGTGGTCGGTGCCGATGGTGGCCGTCGAGATGATCCGGACCGCCGTCCCGTCCAGCAGGTCGGCGTCGCACCGGGTCCGCGTGCGGATGATCAGGGCGTCGGCGTCCGGGAGATCTTCCCGGCCGATCTGCCTTCCTTCTTTATATACGACCTCCGCGAAAGGCTCGAAGACGCCCTTCAGGAAGGGAATATTGGTATCTGCTACGATTTTCATCTGAATATGATTTCTTTGACCCCGGCCACCTTGGGATCGTCTTTCACGAACAGTTCGTCGGCGGCGAGGAAATCGTTGATCCCCGCGATGAGCGAGGCCTTGCGGAGCGACAGTTCCCGCCGCCAGATGGCCGAGGATAGGGTGACATACAGGGTTCCGTCCCGGAAGAATTGCTTCAGGGTATGGGCGGATGCCCCGGACACCGCGTCCCAGGCGGCGAACACCCGGCGCGTATTGAGCCCGGAGGCGAGTTTCATCTCACGGATGAATTCCGACATCGCCTCTTCCAGCGTAACGGCGTTCTTGCGGGACAGTCTGATCTGGGCCATCATCCAAGGGGATTAAAGGCGCCGGCTTTCGCCTGGAAATAGGCGCGGTCTTCGGTAATGGCGTCCACCGTCCGGCTGAGGCGGGCCGCGTCGCAGTCGGTGATGAAGATCTGGGAGAATCCGCTGCCGGAGACCATCGCGATGAGGTTGGAGATGCGGCCGAGGTCGAGTTTGTCGAAGACGTCGTCCAGCAGGAGGATGGGCGCGACGCCCGAGCCCCCCTTCATGATCTCGTATTCAGCGAATTTAAGGGCGACAAGGAAAGATTTCTGCTGCCCCTGCGAACCGGCGTGCCGGATGGGATGGCCGTTCATCTTGAAGATGAGGTCGTCGCGCTGGAGGCCGCAGGTGGTGTACTTGAAGATGCGGTCCTTCTCAAGGCTGGCGCGGAGAAGGTCGCGGAGCGGCGCGGAGGCAAGGTCTGAGCGGTATTCGACCGTCACTTCCTCTCCACCGCCGGAAATCAGTGTATAATAGCGGCTTACGATCGGCGCGAGCGCCTCGGCGAATCGCTTCCGGGCCTCGTATGCGGGTGCCGCGGCCGCCTCCATCTTGAGGTCGATGACCTCCAGGAGCGCGGGATCGGCGGCACCGTCCTTGAGGAGCGTGTTGCGCTGCATCAGCAGCCGGTTGTACTGCTGGATGGAAGCGAGATACTGCCGGTCCATCTGCGATAGGACGGCATTGGCGAACCGCCGCCGCTCCGCCCCGGACTCGCTCACCAGACTGCCGTCCGCGGGGGAAACCATCACCACGGGAATCAGCCCGATATGGTCCGAGATGCGGGAATAGGTCTTGCCGTCCCGGACTACTTTCTTCTCCCCGGAATTGGAGAAACGGATGGAAACGCGCGACTCCACGGCGTCCGGCATCAGGTACTGCCCGCCGAGCTGGAACGCCTCCGTGCCGTAGCGGATATTGAACCGCTCCGAGCCCGCCAGCGCGCTCTTGGTCATGGAGAGGCAGTAAATCGCATCCAGAAGGTTGGTCTTGCCCTCCCCGTTGTCGCCGCTGATGCAGTTGACCTTCGGAGAGAACTCCACCTCCTGGAACGCGATGTTCCGGAAGTCCTGAATCACTATTTTCTTCAATACAGGCATCTTTCGTCCGTCTTCATTCCCGACCGGCTCGTTCCCTACCATTCCCGACCCTTCCTTCGTCATTCACGGCCTGATCGGGAATCTATTTCCAAAGATAAGAATAAAATTGCACTAACCGAAATTTTTTACTAAATTTGCAGGCTTAAAACAAAAGACAATATAAAGAGTAACATTATATGGCAAAGAAAAACCTTAAAGATCCTCAGATGGTGCAAGAGCAGAATCTTGCAGAGGCAGCCTCCAAAACCGAGGAATTCATCTCCGAATACGGCAAACTGATCAGCTGGATCGTCATCGGCATCCTCGTCGTCGGTCTCGCCGTCGTCGCGTACACCAAATTCTACCTCCAGCCCAAGAAGGCGGAGGCCTCCGAGCAGATGTTCCACGCCGAGCAGAGCTTCATCCTCGGCGACTACGAGCAGGCTCTCAAGGGCGACGACAACTATCCCGGCTTCGAAGAGATCGCCGACACCTACGGCAACAAGGCCGGCAAGGCCATCTGGCTCTATGCAGGCATCTGCGAGCTCCAGACCGGCAACTACGAGCAGGCCGTCGAGTACCTCAAGAAGTACAAGGTCAGCGACAATATCCTCCAGTCCCGCGCCGAAGGTGCCATCGCCGGCGCCTATGTCGAGCTCGAGCAGTATGAGGACGCCCTCGCGATGTACAAGAAGGCCGCCGCCACCGCCGACAACATGCTTTCCGCCAGCTACCTGTTCCAGGGAGGCATCGTCGCCGAGAAACTCGGCCGCAACGACGAGGCCCTCTCCCTCTACAAAGAGATCAAGGACAAATACTATCAGTCACCCGAGGCGATGGATATCGACAAGTATATCGCCAGCCTCGAAAACGCGCAGTAAACCATGGGACGTGCCTTTGAATTCCGCAAGGAAAGGAAAATGAAGCGTTGGGGCCACATGGCCAAGACCTTCACCAAACTCGGAAAGGAAATCACCATCGCCGTCAAGCAGGGCGGCCCCGAAGTGACCGGCAACCCGCGTCTGCGCGCCCTCATCGCCGAGGCGAAGTCGGAGCAGATGCCCAAGGAGAACATCGAGCGCGCCATCAAGAAGGCCACCGAGGCCAAGACCGGCGACTTCAAGGAGATCATCTACGAAGGATTCGGTCCGTTCGGCATCGCCTACCTCGTCGAGGCCGCGACCGACAACAACACCCGCACCGTGGCCAACGTCCGCAGCTACTTCACCAAGTGCGGCGGCTCGCTCCAGACCAGCGGCAGCGTGGCGTTCATGTTCGACCACAAGTGCGTCTTCCGCATCAAGGAAGATCCCGCCAAGCCGATCGACGTGGACGAGCTCGAGCTCGAACTGATCGATTTCGGCGCCGAGGAAGTCTTCAAGCAGGAAGTCGAGGACGAGGACGAGAACGTCACCGTCGAGATCACCATCTACGGCGACTACTCCTCCTACGGACAGATCCAGAAGTACATCGAAGAGGCGGGTTACGACCTCATCTCCGGCGGCTTCGAGCAGATCCCGAACGTCGACCTCAAAGACGTCACGGCCGAGCAGCGCGCGACGCTTGACAAACTCACCGGCCTCCTGGAGGACGACGAAGACGTCACCAACGTCTACACCACCCTCAAGCCGGCGGAAGAAGAATAATTAACCTCTTAATCGAAGCGGTGGCCGGAAGACGGACCACCGTTTTTTTGCCTATGAGTGCCCAGACGCAAAAAATCGGACAATTGGTGGAGCGCCGCGCGGCCGCCCGTCTCGGCGGCGGCGAGAAGCGCATCGAAGCCCAGCACGCCAAAGGCAAACTGACCGCCCGGGAGCGGCTCGAAAGACTCCTGGATGCGGGCAGTTTCGAAGAATTCGACATGTTCGTCCGTCACCGCTGCACTGATTTCGGAATGGAACGGCAGCATTTCGACGGCGACGGTGTCGTCACCGGATGCGGTACCGTCGAAGGACGTCCCGTCTATGTCTTCGCCCAGGACTTCACCGTCAGCGGCGGCTCGCTCTCCAAGACGATGGCCGACAAGATCTGCAAGGTGATGGACATGGCCGTCAAGACCGGGGCGCCCGTCATCGGGCTGAACGATTCGGGCGGCGCCCGGATCCAGGAAGGAGTCGACGCCCTCGCCGGCTACGCGGAGATCTTCGAGCGCAACATCCTGGCCTCCGGCGTCATTCCGCAGATCTCGGCGATCATGGGTCCCTGCGCGGGCGGAGCCGTGTACTCCCCCGCCCTCACCGATTTCACCCTGATGGTAAAGGACACCTCTTATATGTTCCTTACCGGTCCGGCTGTCGTCAAGAGCGTCACAGGCGAGACGGTCACGCAGGAGGAACTCGGCGGCGCGTCCGTCCACAGTTCCAAGAGCGGCGTGGCGCATTTCTCCGCCGCGGACGAGGATGAAGCCATCGCCACCCTCCGCGAACTCATCGGCTACCTGCCGCAGAACAACCTCTCCGAGGCGCCCTTCGTGGAGACGGATGACGACTTCGCACGCGTGGATGACGCCCTCAACGACATCATCCCCGACAACCCGAACAAAGCCTACGACATGTACGGCGTCGTCCGGAGCATCGTCGACGACGGCCGCTTCCTCGAGATCCACAGGGATTTCGCGCGGAACATCATCGTGGGATTCGCCCGGATGGGCGGACGCAGCGTCGGCATCGTGGCCAACCAGCCCGCCGTGCTGGCCGGCGTGCTCGATATCAACGCCTCCCGCAAAGCCGCCCGTTTCGTGCGCTTCTGCGACGCGTTCAACATTCCGCTCGTCACACTGGTCGACGTGCCCGGCTTCCTCTGCGGCACGCAGCAGGAATACGGCGCCATCATCACCAACGGGGCCAAACTCCTCTATGCCTACGGCGAGGCGACGGTCCCCAAGGTCACGGTAACCCTTCGCAAATCCTACGGCGGAGCCCACATCGTGATGAGCTGCAAGCAGCTCCGCGGCGACATCAACTACGCCTGGCCCTCCGCGCAGATCGCCGTAATGGGCGCCGAAGGAGCCGTCAACGTCCTCTACGCCAAGGATCTGAAGGCCGACCCCGAGCATGCGGACGAGATTTTCGAGCAGAAAAAGGCCGAATACGAAGACCTCTTCTCCAATCCCTACCGCGCCGCGGAAAGGGGCTATATCGACGATGTGATCGAGCCGCGCAACACGCGTTTCCGCGTCATCCGCGCCCTGGAATTCCTCCGGGGCAAGCACCAGGAAGCGCCGGCCAGGAAACACGACAACCTCCCGCTCTGACAGGATGTACACGACCGCCGCATATTTCGCCGCCCCGCTCTCCGTCGGACTCGACGACCCGCACGGCTTTGTCCTCACGCTGACCGCCGTCTGCGTCGTCTTCGCCGTCCTGATGATCCTCTGGATCCTCTTCGGCCTCCTCGGCAAGGGCTTTCAGCGCGCCGCCGCCCGCCGTTCCGGTGCGGCCGACATCCCCGCCGACCATGCTTCCGAAGCCGAAACCGCCGCCGCCATCGCCACCGCGATCCATCTCTATCTCTCCGACACGGTCCACGACAGCGAATCCTTCGTCATCACCCTCCGCGGGGACGGACCCGGCCGCGCCTGGTCCTCCCCGGAGCGCAACTTCCGTAAAACACGAAAACCATGAAGACCTACAGTCTCACCATAAACGGCAACAAATATGACGTCACGGTCGAAGGCGTCGCCGACGGCAAAGCCGCCGTCTCCGTCAACGGCATCCCTTACGAAGTAGCCCTGGACGCATCCGTCCCCGCTCCGGACGCATCTCCGGCCGCATTCCCGGCCGCCGCACCCGCCGGCAAGGCCCCTGTCAGCCGTCCCGAGCCCGCCGGGCGCGCTTCCGGACCTGCTCCGGAATCCGCCTCCTCCACCGTCACCTCCCCCCTCCCCGGGGTCATCATCGAGGTTTCCGTCAAGGAAGGGCAGGCCGTCCGTGCGGGCGAGAAAGTCGCCGTCCTCGAAGCGATGAAGATGGAAAACGAGATCACCGCCCCGCGTGACGGCACCGTCACCGCCATCCACGCCACCAAAGGCGATTCCGTCCTTGAAGGCGCACCCGTTGTAACGATTGCATAAGTACCTATGGATCAGATAATCAGCAGTCTCCAGCAATTCTGGCAGTTCACCGGCATCGCCAACTTCACCTGGCAGCACGGCGTGATGATCCTCATCGGAATCTTCTTCATCACGATGGGCATCGTCAAGAAATGGGAGCCCCTGCTGCTGGTCCCGATCGGATTCGGGATGATCGTCGGCAACATCCCGGCCTTCCCGGGCCTCAACATCAGCATCTACGAAGAGGGATCGGTGCTGAACATCCTCTATCAGGGCGTCCGGCAGGGCTGGTATCCGCCCCTGATCTTCCTCGGCATCGGCGCGATGACCGACTTCTCCACCCTCATCTCGCAGCCCCGGCTCGTGCTGATCGGCGCGGCCGCGCAGCTGGGCATCTTCGGCGCCTATATGCTGGCGCTGGCCTTCGGCTTCACGCCCAGCGAGGCGGGCGCCATCGGCATCATCGGCGGAGCGGACGGTCCCACGGCCATCTTCCTCAGTTCCAAACTGGCCCCCGAACTGATGGGCGCCATCGCCGTCTCGGCCTATTCCTACATGGCGCTCGTTCCCGTCATCCAGCGGCCGATCATGCTGGCGCTGACCACCAAAAAGGAACGGCTCATCGAGATGCCGAAGCCGCGTGAAGTCTCGCAGCGGGAGAAAATTATCTTCCCCATCGCCGGCTTCCTCGTCACGGCCCTCATCGTTCCCTCGGGCCTTCCCCTGCTCGGAATGCTTTTCTTCGGCAACCTCCTCAAGGAGAGCGGCGTCACCCGCCGTCTCGCCGAAACGGCCCGCGGTCCGCTCATCGACGTCGTCACCACGCTCATCGGCCTCACCGTCGGCGCCTCCACCCAGGCCGACAAATTCCTCAGCGGCAAATCCCTGCTGATCTTCGGGCTCGGCCTCGTCTCCTTCGTCATCGCGACGGCCAGCGGCGTGCTCTTCGTCAAGTTCATCAACCTGTTTCTCAAGAAAGGCAACAAGATCAACCCGCTCATCGGCAACGCAGGCGTCTCCGCCGTGCCCGACAGCGCGCGCGTCTCCGAAGTCGTCGGCCGGGAATCCAATCCCGACAACCACCTTCTGATGCAGGCGATGGCACCCAACGTCGCGGGCGTCATCGGCTCCGCCGTCGCCGCCGGCATCCTCCTCGGATTCCTCAGCTAAATCGGTTTAACATCCGGGGTTTCCGTGTATCTCTTACAAGAACACTACCTGAAACCTTATGACCTCTTATCCCTTCCTGAGATCCCTTGCCATTGCCCTGGCCGGGTCCCTCCTGTGTCTGGAATTGAATGCGCAGCGGATTGTCTGCGACGAAACCTGCAAACTCTCCGACGCGCCGCCGGCAGCCGCAAAAGCGCCGGTACCCGCCCAAAAAGAAGAACCCGGCTTCCCCGTCGTCAGTCCCGTCGGCCGCTACATGAACCTCGCGCTGATGAACCTCTGCGGCTATTACGTGAAGCAGGGCGGTTACGCCACCGTCGGAATCGAGCTGCCCGCGCAATGGGACAAACTGATGGCCGAACTCGGCTACCGCCCCCTGAAGGAGTTTTATCTGAAGTAGTGAGGCCTACATCTGAATCTTCGCCACACCGGAGGTCTTCTTGCTGACCTCTCCGGCGACGGACAGATTGCGGGCGTCGATATCCCCGGCGCCGTTCACCTCGAAGGAGGCCTCTCCGGCCTTTCCGGCGAGATCCACATCACCCGCACCGTTGATCTTGACGAGGACGGCCGTGGCGTTCAGCCCCTCGATGTCGATATCCGCCGCGCCGTTGGCCTTGATCTGGAGAATCCCGCATCCGAGGCCGTTGAACGAAAGGTCCGCCGCGCCGTTCACGGTGACATCCATATCACCCGGCACCGACACTTCCGAGAGCGACTTGAATTCCGCCGCGCCCGAGATGTCGATACGCGTGAGTTCCGGAGCGGAAAGAGTGAGCTGATACTCGTCGGCCCGGACCGGCCTGTTGTCAATCGCCCGGATGATGAGGACACTGTCCACCACCGCATAGTCCAGGGAGTCGAAAATGTTCTCCTGGGTGGTCAGGCTGACCTCCCACTGATCCGCCTGTGTGAAGCGGATATCCGCGGCACCCACGACTTTGACGCCGTTGAAATCCTTGAAATCCAGGGCGCGCGTCTCGACGGGACCGGTACCCTTGATGGCGTTCTTGAGTTCGCCCTTGAAGTTGACGTTCACGTTGAAGCAGGAGGCGCAAAGAAGCGCCGCAACTGTCAGATATGCAATTTTTTTCATAGTCGGTTATTGATTAAAAACACTTGTATCGAGCCCGAGCAGGCGCAGGCGCTGCAGGATGGCGGGGACGTCCTTCTCCAGGAATTCCTTCCGCCGCTGTGAGAGAATCATTTCGGCCGCATCGTCCGCCACGAAGTAGCCGATGCCCCGCTTGTTGTAAATGACGCCGTCCGCGGTCAGTTTCTCGTAGACACGCATCATCGTGTTGGGGTTTACCCCGATCTCGGCGCCGTATTCCCGGACGGAGGGGATGCGGTCGCCGCCCTTGAGGTCCCCCCCGAGGATCCGGTCCGAGATCATCTCCGTGATCTGGAGGTAAATGGGTTTTTCACTGTGAAAGTCCATGGCGATCTAGTGTTGAAGGGTTTTAACACGGCGCCAGACGCCCCAGCCGAGGCCGACGGCCAGCACGCAGCAGAGCGCAAGGGTTCCGTTCAGCAAGCCTACGACGATCCGGGCTGCCTGCATTTCATCGATATCCGTCATCGGCATCTTGAACATCAGGATCGGCACAAGGAGGCCGAAGAGAATCGAAAGCGCCATCGAGAAAGCGCACATGATCGCGATGCCCCAGACAATCTTGTGCTGCTTGAAGCAAACGCCACAGAGCAGGAAATACAGGAAGTTGCAGATGAAGCCGATGATGCCGGAGAAGAGCAGGACACCGGTCGAAAAGACGATCGGAGCGGACCAATGCTGGGCGAATACCAGGCTGCACAGCACCCACACCACATAGAAGATCACCACGGAGCCGCCGATCAGGATGGCCGCGCGGGAGTGTTTCCGCCACATCTGACGGAGATCATACAAGAAATATGTGCCGAAACGCTTGAAGTTGAATATCTCGCTCATAACTTTAATTATTTGCCGTTAAACATCTGTGACACAACATCTTTATGCGCGTGTACGGTGTTGAAGAACGCCTCGAGGTTGACTTTGCTCTCCTCGCCGGTCGTGTTGGGATACACCTGCACGCAGCCCGCCGGCGTCTGCTCCAGGTACAACGCGTCCGGATGGATGGCGGAGCCGTAGTCGAAGAAGAGTTTCTGCGAAATCTCCTCCAGAGAGGCGTTGCACAGGACGGCCCGGTTGTCGAGCAGGATCACCGGATCGATGATGTTCTCCAGGTCGCGCACCTGGTGGGTGGAGATGACGAGCGTCGCGTCCTCTCCGGTGTAGCGGGTCACCGCCTTGCGGAACTGGGCCTTCGAGGGAATGTCCAGCCCGTTGGTGGGCTCGTCGAAATAGTAGTACTTCGCGTTGCACGCGAGCGCGAAGGAGATCCAGGTCTTCTTGAGCTGGCCGGCGGACATCGCATCCATCCGCTGCTCGGGATCGACTTCGAATTCCCTCAGGATCGTCGCGAACTTGTCAAGGTCGAAGAACGGACGGAACACGCCGTTCTCGCGGGCGAAGGAAATGGCGCGCGCGTGAACCGGCGCGACCGTTTCGGGAAGGAAGAACTGCTCGGCGAGCAGGGAGGGTACACGGTCGAACGGACGGCGGCCGTCCACCTCGATGCTCCCCTCACCAGGGCGCTTAAGACCGCAGAGCAGTGTCAGCAGCGTGGTTTTGCCCACACCGTTCTCTCCGAGGAGCCCGTAGATGTTGCCACCCTTGAGTTCCATCGAGATGTTTTTCAGGACGGGGAACGCCCCGTAACTGAAGCCGAGATTGTTGATTTTGATCATATCTTTGAGTGTATTAGTTTAATAGTACACTGCAAAGGTAGGAAGTTTTTTTTAATCTGCAAATTTTTTTTGAAAAAAAGTGTAATTCGTAGGGACTCCCCTGTCTTTTGCATTTCTTCAAAAATATGCTAATTTTGTATGATATTGCGACATCCCTATTATATTATTATGACGGCACAAAGCGAACAGGCACTGGAAAACGGACTGATCTCGACCTTGCGGGATATGAATTATGAGTATCTTCATATTAAGGAAGAGACCAATTTATTCAGTAATTTCAAGACGCAGCTGGAAAAACACAATGCCAAAAAGCTGGCCGAGATAGGCCGCACGGCATTCACGGATAAAGAATTCGAGAAAATCCGAATTTACCTGGAGGGAGGAACTCTTTTCGAAAAGTCCAAAAAACTCCGTGACCTTTATCCTTTGGAGACCGAAGATGGACAGCATCGTATCTGGGTCGAGTTCTTAAATAAAAATCATTGGTGCCAGAACGAATTTCAGGTATCCAATCAGATTACGATGGAAGGCAGGAAGACCTGTCGCTACGATGTCACCATCCTCGTCAACGGCCTTCCGCTCGTGCAGGTCGAACTCAAGAAACGCGGGGTCGAACTGAAGCAGGCCTATAATCAGGTACAACGGTACCAAAAAACATCCTTCCGCGGACTGTTCGATTACATCCAGTTATTCGTCATTTCCAACGGCGTCAACACGCGCTATTTCGCCAACAATCCCAACTGCGGATACAAGTTTACCTTCAATTGGACGCTCCCGAATAACGAGCCCGTCAACGACCTGAGCCAGTTCGCATCCCACTTCTTTGACAAATGCACGCTTGGCAAGATGATATCAAAATACATTGTCCTGCACGAGGGTGATAAATGTCTGATGGTGCTCCGGCCGTACCAGTATTATGCGGTGGAAAAGATTCTGGACCGTGTCCAGAATACCAACAAAAACGGCTACATCTGGCATACTACTGGTGCTGGGAAGACCCTGACTTCATTTAAGGCGGCGCAACTGGTAGCCGAACTGGACGGCATCGACAAGGTACTCTTTGTGGTGGACCGTCACGACCTTGACACCCAGACCAAAAGTGAATATGAAGCCTTCGAGCCCGGGGCCGTGGATGGGACCGATGATACGTACGAGCTTGTCAAACGGCTCAACTCCGACAAGAAAATCATCCTCACCACCATCCAGAAGCTGAATACCGCTATCAAAAAGGACTTCTACAACAAGCGGATACAGGATCTTCGCGACAAAAAGTTCGTAATGATATTCGACGAGTGCCACCGCAGCCATTTCGGAGAGTGCCACCGGAATATCGTCAATTTCTTCCGGAATCTCCAGATCTTCGGTTTCACCGGCACGCCCATTTTCCCAGAGAACGCCAAGCAGGACATCACGACTTTTGAAGTGTTCGGCGAATGCCTCCACAAGTATATGATCAAGGATGCCATTGCGGATGAAAACGTGCTGGGCTTCCTCGTTGAATACTATCAGGGCAAGCTGGATGCCAATGAACAGAGCGATATCCGGATGAAGACCATTGCGGAATTCATCGTCAATAATTTCCGCAAATCCACCTTTGACGGGGAATTCAACGCACTCTTCGCCGTGCAGTCCGTCCCGATGCTGCTCAAATACTACAAGATCTTCAAGGACCTGCAGCCGGATATAAAGATTGCCGCGATCTTTACGTATGCCCCCAACACCAGCCAGGATGACGCCAGGACCGGAATGAATCAGGGCTTTGAAACGGATGCCGTCCAGGCGGACGAGTTGCAGGCGATCATGGACGATTACAATGCCCATTTCGGCACGGCATTTACCACAGACAACTTCGGCGCTTACTACGACGACATCAACGAGCGTATGAAAAAGCGGAAGGCCGGCATGGAGCCCATCGACCTTCTTCTGGTCGTGGGGATGTTCCTGACCGGGTTTGACGCCAAGAAACTGAATACGCTGTATGTTGACAAAAACCTGGAGTACCACGGGCTTCTGCAAGCATTCAGCCGCACCAACCGCATCCTGAATGAGAAAAAACGTTTCGGCAAGATTCTCTGCTTCCGCGATCTCAAGGAAAAAGTGGACCAATCCCTCAAACTCTTCTGCGACGGAGATCCCAACGTCGGTGTCCAGCGGCCGGAATTCAAACAGGTAAAACGCGAACTGAATGAACTCAGCGAAGCATTCCTGCAGAAGTATCCTACTATGGAATCCGTGGACGTCCTCAAAAGCGAGTACGATAAGAAAAACTTTCTCCTGGCCTTCCGTGAGATCATCAAGAAACGCGCAGAAATCCAGATATACGAGGATTTTGATGCGGATGACCCCGGGCTCATTCTGTCTGAGCAGGACTATAACGACTACCGCTCGAAATACCTGGATATGACGGTCGGGTTTATCAAGGAGGAGCAGCCGGAAGAGCAGCCATTACGACTGGAAGAACCGACTAAGGAATACGAAGAAGGCGGTAAGCTGGAAGACATTGACTTCTGCCTGGAGTTACTTCACAGCGATGTCATCAACGTGGCTTACATCCTTTCACTCATCAGCAATCTGAATCCTTCCGACGAAGACTACGAAAAGAAGCGTCAGGAAATTCTGGACACGATGATCAAGGACGCCTCGATGCGCAAGAAGACCCGGCTCATCGACGGATTCATTAAAACGAATGTAGATTACGACAAAGAGGGCTTCCAGCGGGCCAAGGCCGACGGGACGATGGATCTGGAGACCCGCCTGAAGGATTATATCATAGAGAAGAAAACAGCGGCCGTCGAAGACCTTGCGGCTGAAGAAGACGTGGACAAGGAAGCCCTGGGCAAATATCTGTCCGAATACGACTATTTGGGCCGCGAGAAACCAGAAATTATCCAGGAAGCCGTCCGCAAGAAGAAAATGGGTCTGCTGGCCCGCAGCGCCACCGTGCGCCGCATCGTTGAGAAGATGCGTGAAATCATTGAACTGTTTAATTGGGAGTAAATAATGAGCGAAGAACTGCAACAACGACTGCGCACCCAACTCTGGGACGTTGCCAACAAACTCCGGGGAAATATGACCGCCGGTGACTTTATGTATTTCACCCTCGGTTTCATATTCTATAAGTACCTTTCCGAGAAGATCGAATTGTACATCAACGACCAACTCAGTGAGGACGGCCTTACCTTCAAGCAGGCCTGGGCATCTCAAGAAGAGGATCTGAAGTCGGAAATCCAGCGCATCTGTATGGAAGATCTCGGTTATTTCATCGAGCCGGAATACCTGTATTCTTCCATCATAGACAGCATCAGCCACAAGGAGAACATTCTGCCTCAGTTGGAGCGCAGCCTCAAGAAAATCGAGGATAGTACCATAGGACATGAGAGCGTGGACGATTTCGGGGGCCTATTCTCTGACATCGACCTTGCATCCCCTAAGCTGGGCAAGACGGCCGACGATAAAAACAAACTCATCAGTGATGTTCTGGTAGCCCTCAATGGCATTGATTTCGGGCTGGAGGATGCCCAAGACATTGATATTCTGGGTGATGCCTACGAATATATGATCGGTCAGTTCGCCGCTGGCGCCGGCAAGAAAGCAGGAGAATTCTACACGCCGCAGGAAGTAAGTACGATCCTTTCTGAGATCGTGATTACCGGGAAAACCCGCCTCAAGACGGTCTACGACCCGACCTGCGGGTCCGGATCCCTGCTGCTCAGAACAGCCCGCGGCGGTAATGCGGACGAGATTTTCGGTCAGGAAAAGAATCCCACCACCTTCAACCTGGCCCGAATGAATATGCTGCTGCACGGCGTCAAATACAAAGACTTTGATATCCAGAACGGAGACACGCTGGAAAAAGATGAATTCGGGGACCGCCAGTTCGACGCGGTAGTGGCCAATCCCCCGTTCTCTGCCGTTTGGTCGGCGGACGCAAAGTTCAACAACGACGACCGATTCAGTAAGGCCGGCGTCCTGGCCCCGAAGTCTAAGGCCGACTATGCTTTTATCCTGCATATGATTTACCACCTCAGCGACGGTGGCACAATGGCTTGTGTGGCCCCTCACGGCGTCCTTTTCCGTGGTGCGGCAGAAGGCAAGATCCGGCAGTTCCTCATTGAAAAGAAGAACTATATCGACGCCATTATCGGTCTTCCGGCCAACATCTTCTACGGCACCAGCATCCCCACCTGCATCCTCGTAATGAAGAAATGCCGCAAGGAGGATGACAACATCCTGTTCATCGACGCCAGCAAAGAATTCGAAAAGGTCAAAACGCAGAACAAACTTCGCCAGGAGCACATCGACAAAATCGTCAGCACCTACCGGGAACGCAAGGAAATTGAAAAATATAGCCATTGCGCTACCCTGCAGGAAATCAAAGATAACGACTACAACCTCAACATTCCGCGTTACGTGGAAACCTTCGAAGAGGAGGAAGAGATCGACATCAAAGCCGTGATGAGCGAGATTAAGGAACTGGAGGCCAAGCGTGCCGAACTGGACGCCCAGATTGATGTCTACCTCAAGGAACTCGGCATCATCTAATCCCTAAACATGAATTTGACCGATATACAATCGCTATGAGTGATTCTCAAAAAAATACGAAGCCCAATGTTCCGAATTTGAGATTTCTGGAATTCAGTGAAGAATGGAAAGAATCAAGTGTCGGGGCTGAATTCGAACTGTATTCCGGTAATACTCCGAGTCGCCTTGATAAGAATAATTTTTCTGGTGATGTTTGTTGGATAACTAGCGGAGAGCTCAAAGAACATTACATTGGAAACACGAAGGAAAAGATATCACAGAAAGTAGCGAAAGATAATAATTTGCGACTTCTACCTACAGGAACCTTTGTAATAGCAATTTATGGACTTGAAGCTGACGGTGTTAGAGGGACAGGCTCTGTCACGACCTGCGAAGCAACTATTAGTCAGGCATGCATGGCGTTCTCTTCCAAAGGAAGGGTATCCAATGAATTCCTTTACTCTTGGTATAGGAAATACGGGGACGTAATAGGAATCAAGTATGCGCAAGGAACTAAGCAACAGAACCTCAGCTATGATATTATAGAAAGATTTAAGGTTTATTTCCCTTCTCAAAGAGAACAGCAAAAGCTTACCGCTTTTATGTCGTTACTTGACCAACGCATCGCCATCCAAAACAAGGTGATTGAAAAGTATGAATCCCTTATTAAGGCGCTTTATCGGATTTTTATACCTTCTTCTAACGGAGTTACCTGCCAGATTGGTGATATTCTTAAAATTGGCTCTGGGAAAGACTACAAAAACCTTACATCAGGTACTATTCCGGTATATGGGACAGGAGGATATATGCTTTCAGTGAACGACTGGTTATATGACGGAGAGAGTGTATGTATAGGAAGAAAAGGAACGATTAACAAACCTTTTTTCGTTAACGGAAAGTTTTGGACTGTTGATACTCTTTTTTATACCTATGATTTCATTAATGTATTGCCGAAGTACTGCTATTATCTGTTCCAAACGATAGATTGGCTTATGTATAATGAGGCTTCCGGTGTTCCAAGTCTCTCAAAATCAACAATAGAAAAGATTCAGATAAGTATTCCGAGTATTGAAGAACAAACTAGGGTGGTAAGAGTCTTGGATAACATCGAAGCAGCAATTCATTGTGGGAGGCAATTGTCCAATAGTTATGAAATGACTAAGAAAATCCTTCTCGCTCAATTGTTTATATAAACATAGCGTTTAGATAAAACCTCTTTTGTCGTGTCAACTCTGATAAAAGGGCACGTTCTATTTCAATATGTTTACTGACATTGTCCAGTAATTTTGTAATCGCAATTTGATAATCGAGAGTAGGAATAGGGATAAGGACTCTTTCGATTTCCTTTTTTTGAATATTCGGCAGTCCTGATCCAATTCTTAATGCCATAATATTATCCTGCTCACTCTTGAGGAAATGATAGAGATACTTATAATGAATCTGCTCTTTGTTCAGGCTTAACAAAGTATAGCAGTGTCCACCACTCCAAAAAGCATCTTTGTTAAACTGAACATAACCACAGGAGTTCCCCCCTTCGCTAATAGAAATGGTTCCCGACGGTGTATTATACTCATGGTAATAGCCAGATGGGACAATACCGCCGTTCATAACATAGTATTTGCCCTTGTCCGATAGATGCTCTCCATTCAGTTGTTGTCCTTTGCAAATCTCAACAAGAGAATTTAAAGTAACCGTTTTTGCTTCAATTCTGGATAAAAGTACCCGATAAAGCGCCTTAATAAGTCAAAATATCTCAACTAATCTTAAGCGACAATCTGAATATTCAGCAGTTCTTGGCCAATCGTCCGGATCATTGCATAAATCTCGCTTAGGCGCTCTTTTGAAGGCGTTTTAATGCCACTGATATACTGTGCGAAAAGGCTCTGGGAAATGCCCAGGCGCCGGGCTACGCCGGAAGCGTTCAATTCGGGATGTGCGGCGAATATCCGATAGAGATCGGTCCTTTTTTTCTGCCGGAAAAATCCTTCGAAACTAAGGTCCTCGTCAATGCCCGGCCAATTGATACCAAAAGCATCGGCCTTGTAATTTGCACGTTGTTCGGGAGTGGCAAATCTGAGGCGAGGATAGTCCGCGAAATACTCGCAGGCTTCGCGACCGTCCGTCGTGCGAATCCATACAGCGTCCGCTGTGAGCCAAATCTTTTCAATCGTAATCATTGCTTTACTTGCTTTTCTCGAAAAGGGCAATGCCTTTTCTTGCCAAGATAGGTAATAATATTATTACTCGCAAATCTTTTCTGAAAAGAGATGAATATTATCGCTAAAGACTGCGCTTTGTGAATTACTGTATAACGGCTCAAACCCTAATTGTCGGATAGGTGATATCGTTGTGCAAAAATCAAATCGAAACAAAAACGGAAGTAATCTTAAAGTGTTGTCGGTTAGTAATCGCTATGGCTTTGTCGAGCAGTCGGAACAGTTTGAGGAAAGAACGGTAGCAAGTGAGGACACATCAAACTATAAGATCGTATCAACGGATGACTTCGCTTACAATCCGGCACGAATCAATGTGGGGTCTATTGCAAGGTTAAAGACTTATGAAGAGGGCATCGTGAGTCCTATGTATATCTGTTTCCATTGTAATAAAAAAGTACTTCCCGAATTCCTGGAACCGTTTTTTAGCACAAAGCATTTCTTTCTTGAAATGGAAAAAAGACTCGAAGGAAGCGTGAGGATGTGCCTTTCTTTTGAAGGATTATGCAATATCCCCATCTTCATTCCTGCGTTGGACAAGCAACAGAATATCGGGATGAAGATTGCAATTTTGAATGAAAAACTACGGCTTGAGGAATCGTATGGCGAACATCTTTTGAATCATAAGCAATATCTTCTTTCTCAGTTGTTTATATAAGCAAATTACTGAGGAGTGACTGTTTTTGTCTGTTAAGTCCCTTGAGAAAACGTTGTTCAAGTAAAAGTTTCTCTTTTACTGATGAGATTGTATCTCCTATCTCTTTTTGTTCTTTCGGTGAAGGAATAAAGAAGCCTATCTCAAGAAAACTATCCAGATTTAAGTTCCGGCGGACAATGCTGGCGCCCTGTTCGGAGACTAGAGAGTATTCCCACAAAGCTCTTTTTGTTTTCAGCATAAATGCAATATAACGACTGTCAAAACCTGCTTTTATTGAGAATATCTTGTAGGATGGTGAAACAATGCCGATTTCAAAGCGGTCATTATAGTTGATATTACCCATCCAGAGGTTTTGAGGGCTAAAGACAATATCTCCTCGACGAATGACTTTATACCCTGTATTGTCAGTGCTTGCTATTTCTTTATTGAAGTACTCTTTCTGGCTAAAAATGCCATTAACCGTTGAACTAAGAACCTCATACTGGTTGTTTTGGGTACTTTTCTCAATCCGCTCTTCGAGTATGTCTCCTAAGCGGGTAAGCCTGCCGTTATTACCGCTAATACATTTTTCCTCTAGCGCAGTCTTTAGTTTCTTCAAATCCTCAATCACCTTGTTTTGTATCTGTATCCTTTCTTCGATTATATTCAAGAAATCCCCAATCTTTCTTTGCTCTACATCTTTGGGTATGTAATGGATAGTGTTGAAATAGTCTTGGATAGCAATATTTAATAGGCCGTGATTACGAGCACCTTCACCTGCGATGTTCGCCACGCCTTGGTGCCATTTGGGCGATGCGAAATAATGGACCAAATAATCTGACTCGATTGTATCTTTAGGCTTGAAGCAGATGTATAGGCTCGATAAAGCCCCTTTATCATATAAATCGAGGCGCTTGACAGCTCCCCAAGGGTACTCTGCAGAGTAACTTTTATTGTATGCGAATTCTCCGTTGAACAATAAATAATAGTTTGATAAATCCTGACTTGCAACAGTTTTTTTGAAGAAATCGATTTGATCGATCAAACCATATTGTGCTGAAATTGTTAGTGGGCGATTAGTCTCCAGGGTCTTATTTCTTCGTGTGACCCTATCAACGATATCACCGAGTTTGAATTCTTTCCACTCCCCACTAAACCCGGGGAATCTCAAATTCGGAACATTAAGGATTGTAGCAGAAGATGGTTACAAACAAATCTCAGAAATGAGAGAAGAAAAGTTCTCGGCATGCATTGAGAATCGCCGGAAATACTCTATATTTGTAGAGTCTGGTTCTCCATCCACGATCAAATGGAACTGTTAACGTTGTAATTATGGAAAAGTTACGGTTGAAGGTACTAACAGTTCCGGCGTGGAATCCTGTTACTCTCCAAGGACATACAGCATACGATGTCACCTTCCAGGAAGGAGGATGTCTGCGGGCTGCTTCCGGGTGGACTTTGCAGGATGCTATTGAGTTATTCTGTACAAAGTATCAGCTCAGGCGCGAGGATGTATGTATTCGTCGTCCGTTCTTTCCGCAATCGTCTTACGAGTATGAGCGACGAATTAATTCTTGTGCAAAACCTCATCCATGAGATCAGAGGTAAAAAAGTAATGCTGGACTTTGATCTGGCGAAACTGTATCACGTTGAGACCCGGACCTTGAACCAGGCAGTCAAAAGAAACATCAAACGTTTCCCTCCCGACTTTATGTTCCAAATTACCAAAGAAGAGTGGGATACGAACTCATCACAAAATGTGATGACTTCAAACAGACCAAAAACATCGCCCCCTTTTGCATTCACGGAACAGGGTGTGGCAATGCTCTCTGGTATTCTGAAAAGCGATGTCGCTATCGCTGCAAACATCGCCATCATGCGCGCTTTTGTTCAAGTTAGGGAGTATTTGCTTACCTCCTCTTCTTTGTCGGTCGAATTAAAGGAGTTGAAAGCCAGGGTTGATCTCCTGCAGTTTAGACAAGAGGATGCCCGAAAAGAACTGTCATCTCTTTGCGACGCAATCGTTCGGCTTGCCGAAGAATTGAATGGCAAGAAAAATATTCCCATGCCACGGATAGGATATAAACAATCCGTCAAGAATAAGGATTCCTGATGAGCACCTTTGGAGAAATAACCGCGCTCTGGAAGGCGGACAAGAAGCAGTATGTCAAGAAATCCACCTATGCTGCCTATTCTCTTCTCATTCAGAGTCATCTCCTGCCGGATCTGGGGGATAAAGAGGATGTCGTGGAAGAGGACGTGCAAGGTTTGGTAAATCGAAAACTGGCCGCAGGACTCAGCCAGAAGACGGTTCGTGATATTCTGGTTGTTCTCAAGATGATACTCCGCTATGGCGTCAAGCGAGGGCTTTTTCCCGGTCACCAGATCGACGTTATCTTTCCGACTGAGCGGGAGAAACAGGATATCGAAGTGCTGACCCTTGCCAACCAAAGGCAATTGATGACTTACGTGAAAGAGCATTTCACATTTCTTAACCTGGGCATCTTTATCTGCCTCAACGCCGGTCTTCGCATCGGCGAGGTGTGCGCTCTGCAGTGGAATGATCTTGATGTGGCCTCCGGCGTGATCCGCGTCAACAAAACGATTCAGCGTATCTATCTGGTGGATGGCGATGTAAAGTATACCGAACTCATTGTCGACAAGCCCAAGACGCAGAACTCTATCCGGGAGGTCCCGATGACCCGCGAACTTCTGGCTTTGATACGCCCCTTGAAGAAAGTAGTGCGTGGAGATTTCTACGTACTCACGAATGCCGCCTCGCCTACGGAACCTCGCACATACCGCTGCTATTTCAACAAACTCCAAAAAGAGTTGGGCCTCCCCAGAATGCGTTTTCACGGGTTACGGCATAGTTTCGCCACCCGTTGTATCGAGAGCAAGTGCGACTACAAGACCGTCAGCGTTCTCCTTGGTCATTCCAACATCAGCACTACCCTCAATCTCTACGTTCACCCCAACCTGGAGCAAAAACGTAAGTGTATTGAAACGATGGGGAAACTATTTAGATGAAACGCTTTAGCCATTGAAATTTTCCGTATCTTTGCGTTCAGAGAAATTTCCGGCCTATGCGCATCGTCATTCAAAGGGTTTCAGAGGCCTCCGTCACGATCGGCGGAGTGGTCCGGGCGTCCATCGGCCAGGGTCTGCTGGTGCTGCTGGGCGTGGGGCACGAGGACGACGAGTCGGACATCGACTATCTGGTCAAGAAAACGGCCGCCCTGCGCATTTTCAACGATGAGGAGGGCGTGATGAACCGCAGCGTGACGGATGTGGACGGAGGGGTGATCGTGGTGAGCCAGTTCACCCTGATGGCCGTGACGAAGAAGGGCAACAGGCCGTCCTACATCGAGGCGGCGGGGCACGGGAAGGCCATTCCGCTGTATGAGGAGTTCTGCCGGCGCCTGTCGCAGGCGATCGGCAAACCGGTGGGGACCGGAGAATTCGGTGCCGACATGAAGGTGGCGCTGGTCAACGACGGGCCGGTGACCATCTGCATGGATTCCCGCAACAGATAATTATTGGATTTCGCTTCCGGAGCAGAGACGCCAGTACTGGCCCTTGAGGGCGAGGAGTTCGGCGTGCTTGCCGCGCTCGATGATGCGGCCGTGGTCGAGGACCATGATGTAGTCGGCATTCCGCACCGTGGAGAGGCGGTGGGCGATGACAAAGGTCGTGCGGCCTTTCATGATGCTGTCCATACTCCGCTGGATGAGCCGTTCCGTGCGCGTATCGATTGAGGACGTGGCCTCGTCGAGGATAAGCACGGGCGGATCTGCCACGGCGGCCCTGGCGATGGAAAGGAGCTGCCGTTCGCCCTGGCTCAGGTTGCCGCCGTCCGCAGAGAGAACGGTATCGTATCCCTGCGGAAGCCGCCGGATGAACGAATCCGCATACACGCTCCGGGCCGCCTCGATGCATTCCTCGTCCGTCGCGTCCAGCCGCCCGTAGCGGATATTCTCCAGCACCGTTCCGGAGAAAAGCCGCGTCTCCTGCAGCACGATCCCGAGCGAGGACCGCAGCGAATCCTTGGCGATCTCCCGCACGTCGATGCCGTCGCAGGAAACGGTCCCGTCCTCGATCTCGTAGAATCGGTTGATGAGGTTGGTGATGGTGGTCTTGCCGGCTCCCGTGCCGCCGACAAAAGCGATCTTCTGGCCCGGATAGGCCGTCAGCGTGATATCCGTCAGCACCTGTTTGCCCGGCACATAACTGAAATCCACATCCTCGAGGGAAACCAGTCCCTCCAGCGGAATGACCGACCCGTCCGGCAGCCGCCACTGCCACTTCCGCGCGGAAACCTTCTCCAGCGTCACCAGTCCCTCGTCGACCTCCGGCTTTTCGTCCAGCAGGGCGTAGAGCCGGTCCGTACCGGCCGATGCCATCACGATGCTGTTGATCTCGTTGGAAATCTGCGACACCGGACGGGTGAAATTCCGCTGCAGCGTGAGGAACGACACGATGGTGCCGAGGGTCAGCGCAGCCCCGTCGAGCCCGCACATATACCAGGCAGAGGCTCCCGAGAGGGCGATGCCGGCCCCGATCAGGGCGAGCAGCACATAGCAGAACTCCCCGATGTTGCCGTTGACGGGCATGATGATATTGGAGATCTTGTTGGCGTTGAAAACGCTCCGGCGCAGTTTCTCGTTGAGCGTGCCGAAGGCCGTCATCGCCTGCTCCTCGTGGCAGAACACCTTGATGACACGCTGCCCCGAGACCATCTCCTCGATGAAGCCGTTGACCGCGCCGAGATTCTGCTGCCGCTCGGTGAAGTATTTCTTCGACACCTTGCCGAGCGAGGTCGTGACCTTGTACATCAGGAATGCCATCACGACGGCCACCAGCGTCAGCGGCAGACTCATCACGACCATGCTGATGAAGGTCGCGAGGATGGTGACGACGGATTTGAACAGGTTGGGAACGCTGTTGCCGATGACCTGCCGGAGGGTGTCCACGTCGTTGGTGTAGACCGACATTATATCACCGTGGGAATGGGAATCGAAATAGCCGAGCGGCAGGCGCTGCATCCCGCGGAAGAGGTTCTTCCGTAGCCCGAGCATCGTCCCCTGACCGACGCCGATCATGATGAGATTCTGCGCGTATCCCGCGGCGATGCCGGCGAGTAGGATGGCGCCTAGCTTCCACAGGGCCACCGCGAGTGCACCGTAATCCCCCGTCATCGGAGCGATATAGTCGTCGATGAGCGTCCGGGTAAACAGCGAAGAAGCCAGGGAAGTGACCGACGATACCAGGATGCAGAGCAGCGCGAAACCGACGTGCACCTTGTAATGCTTGAAAATGTACTTGAACAGCCGCCAGACGGTCTTCGACTGGCGAAGATCCTTCAGCGTCGCGCCCGAATGGGGCGCCCGCTGCCGCATGCCGAATCCGGGAGCCGCGCTCATAGCCGTCCCTCCCCTTTCGCCGCCTCGTCGAAGTCGCCTTCGCCGCCGGACTGCATCTCATAGATTTCCCGGTAGACCGGGCAGGTTTCCAGCAGGCGCGCATGGGTGTCGAAGCCGATGACACGGCCGCCCTCCATCACCACGATCCGGTCCGCATGCAGGATCGAGAGGATCCGCTGGGCGATAATGACCGTCGTGATACCGGGACTCCCTTTCCTGAGCCCCTCCCGGATCCGCGCGTCGGTAGCCGTATCCACGGCGGAGGTCGCATCGTCCAGGACCAGCACCTTGGGGCGTTTCAGCAGGGCCCGCGCGATGCATAGCCGCTGCCGCTGGCCGCCGGAGAGATTGGTCCCTCCCTGCTCGAGATGCGTCTGATAACCTTCCGGCATCTCCCGGACGAATTCATCCGCCGCCGCCATCCGGCACGCCTCGACGCATTCTTCCTCCGTGGCGTCCTCCCGCCCCCAGCGGAGATTCTCCAGCACCGAGCCCGAGAACAGGGTGCTCTTCTGGAGGACATTGGCGACCTGCTGCCGGAGGGCTTTCATTGAATATTCGCGCACGTCGCGCCCGCCCACACGCACGACCCCTTCCGAGGCATCGTACAGACGCGATATGAGACTGCCCAGCGAGGACTTGCCGCTGCCCGTCCCGCCGATGACGCCGACGGTCTCCCCGGCCTTGATATGCAGATCGATATCCATCAGGGCATAATCTCCACCCCTCCCGTACGAGAAACTGACATTCTCGAAATCGATGCTCCCGTCCCTGACCTCCGTCACCGGATCCGCCGGATCGTCCATATCCGGCTCCTCCGTGATTACTTCCGCGATCCGCGCCCCGCTCGCCGCACTCTGCGTAAGCTGGACAATGATCATCGAAAGCATCATCAGCGAAGCCATGATCGTCATGATATAACTGAAGAGAGAGGTTAACTGACCGGTCGTAAGCGTCCCTTCCACAATGAAATGCGCGCCCCACCAGCTCACGGCGATGATGCAGGCGTTCACGATGAGATTCATCACCGGATGGTTCAGCGCCATCATGCGTTCCACCCGGACGTTGAGCGAGAAAAGCGAAAGGGCCGCCTTGTCGAATTTGGAGATTTCGTGATTCTCCCGGACGAAGGCCTTCACCACCCGGATGGCGCTCACGTTCTCCTGCACGACGGCGTTCACCGCGTCATAGCGTTCGAACACCTGGCGGAAAAGTTTCGCGGCCCGGGCGATGAGGATCGAGAGGAAGGTCATCAGCACCAGCATCGCCAGGAGAAAGATGATGCTCAGCCGAGCGTTGATGAGAAAGCACATCACCAGGGCGGAAATCATATTGAGCGGCGCCCGGAACGAGGTCCTGAGCAGCATCTGGAAGGCATTCTGGACATTGGAGACATCCGTGGTCATCCGCGTCACCAGACCCGCCGTGGAGAATTTGTCGATGTCGGAGAAGGAGAACCGCTGGATGTTGCGATACATCGCCGCCCGGAGGTTGGCCGCGAGTCCGGTGCTGCTGTAGGCCGCAAAAGATCCAGCCAGCATACCGAAAAGCAGGCTCAGCAGGGCCATCCCGATCATGATCCCGCCGTAGCGGTACACCTCGGCCATCTCGCCCGCGCTGCTGCCCTTGTCGATGAGGGACGCCGTCACATACGGAATCAGCACACCCATCACAACCTCGGCCGTCGTCCATACGGGCGTCAGCCATGCGGCCCACTTATACTGCCGCACTTCCCCGAGTAGTACTTTCAGCAATTTTATACGGCCGATAAAAGGGACGAAAAAACTTGTTGTATCAGTGGATAAAACCGTGGCCGCCCGTGGCCTCGTGAACGGGAGGGGCCCGCAAGTCAAAGACTTGTGGGAGGGATGAAGGAGCGAAGCTCCGAAAGTTTTAGGAACTGATACAACAAGTTTTTCAAGATATTATAATTTATCTGAAATAAAATTGCATACCTCCGCGCCGGCCGTCTTGCGGGCCGCGCCGGCGAGCTTGTGCGGTGCGCCGTCGAGCGGCACCAGGGAGCCGTCAGGAAGCATCTGGGCCAGTTTGGCCGCATAGTCGTAGGAGGTCACCTCGTCCGACGTTCCGTGCACGACAAGCACCGGCTCGGACACCTTGGACGCCTTCTTGAGCGGATCGAAGTCCCGCGAGGCCTTGTAGAAGCCCTTGCCGAGCACGATATAGCCCTTGTCCACCACGGTGGGAATATCCTTCACCCGGGGATAGAGCTGCTTGCTCTCGTCCGCACGGTGAAGATCGGCCCCGACGAGCGCGATGCCCTTCACGGACACCTTCTGCGCGGCGAGGAGGGCGGCATATCCGCCGAAACCCTCGCCGACCAGGAAAATCTTGCCGCTCTGGACATAATGCACTTTCTTCAGTCCTTTCAGCACCGCGGCGATATCGGCGGCCTCGGTCTCGACATTCATCCCGGTCGTTTCGAGCCCCTTGCTCTGGGAGGTCTTGTTTCCGCCCCGGAAATCGAAGGCGTATGCAACCCACCCTTTGGAGGCGAACAGCCGGCACAGGTCATCCCCGGCGCTGCGGTCAGCCGCCAGCGGATGGCAATAGACCACGACCGGGAACTTCTTCTCGTCCAGCACCGGCCGGTAGACCTTCCCGGAAATGTAGTCGTCCTTCTCGTAGAAGCCGAGTTCCTCGACCTCCACCTTGACCTTGGCTCCGTCCCCGTCGACGGACACCGTCTTCCGGGGATTGAAATCCTTCAGGAAGTACCATCCCAGCCCGCCCATCAGGGCTACCAGGACGGCACTTACGATCGATATGATGACTTTCTTGCTCATTTTGCCTTACCCTGGTTGGCGACGGCGTTCATCTTGGCCGCGATCGCCTCCTGGTCGCCGAGGAAGTAGTCCTTGACGAGGTTGCCCTCGTCATCGAATTCGAAGACATACGGGACGGCCGTGGGGAGGTTGAGCGATACAATGTCCTGGTCGGAAATGCCCTTGAGGTATTTGATGATGCCGCGGAGCGAATTGCCGTGGGCGACGACGATGATGTTGTCGTGGTTGGCCCGGTCGGGGAAGATGACTTCCTTCCAGTACGGGACGGCACGGGCGATGGCGTCCTTGAGGCTCTCGGTGCGGGGAATGTCGCTGTCGGCGACGCCGGCATAGCGGGGATCGAGCTTCGCGTTGCGGGGATCGTCCTCGGCGAGCGGAAGCGGAGCCACGTCGTAGCTGCGGCGCCAGATCTTCACCTGTTCGTCGCCATACTTCTGGGCGGTCTCGGCCTTGTTGAGACCCTGGAGGTTGCCGTAATGCTTCTCGTTGAGGCGCCAGCTCTTCTCCACCGGGATCCAGTCGAGGTCCATATTGTCGAGAATGTTGTTGAGGGTCTTCACCGCCCTCTTGAGGTAGGACGTATATGCCTTCGTAAAGGCAAAGCCCTCGGCCTTCAGCAGTTTACCCGCCTCCTTGGCCTCATTCTCCCCCTTCGGGGTCAGATCCACATCGGTCCATCCGGTAAAACGGTTCTCAAGATTCCAGGCGCTTTCGCCGTGTCTGACAAGTACGATTCTTTTCATGGGAAATATGATTTAAATGTTCTTTGTTTATTTATCCTACAAAGATAACCAGAAATGGATTAAGTTGCAACAAAACAACGCCGGGGTTCCGTCTTTCCGGAACTCCGGCGTCATTTCGCGCCGACAAATCCTTTACCAGGAGAAGTCTTCCTCCCCTTCCAGCGGTTCGGTGACCGAGGGGAATTTCCCTCCGATCCGGATGGTACAGAGGGTGGCATCCAGCCACGCGCCCGAACGGATACGGAGAATCGTCTCTCCCGGTGTACCAAGCGCCTGCAGCGAATAGCCGCTCTCGGCCGTTTCGACCTGTACCAGGGCAGGGTCATCCGCCGTCACGGAATAGAGATCTGTCGGGATCGGGTCATCTCCCGAGCGGAGGGAAAGCAGGCCATAGGCCCGGTTGCCGACCGGGATGACACTCCCGTATGCATAGGAATTACTTCCGAACACAAAGGTTTCCGGCCAGGTTGAGACGACGGGGATTTCCACGGAAAACCCCGTCGAGGCCTCCACCTTGAGCACGGCCTCTCCGGGTTCAACCAGACAGACGGTTTCCTCCGAATAAGAGGCGGCCGCACCCGTCACCGTCCAGGTAAAGGTAACGCCTTCACCCTCGATGATCTGAAGCCGTACCGGAATGCGCTCGCCGGGATAACCGGCAAGGCCTTCCGAGGCATCGGCCCAGGCACCCTTCCTGTCCTGCTTCTCCACGGAGAAGGAGAACGGGGCTTTCACCCGGACCGTACAGCTGCCGGATATGCCGTTCGACGCCTTTGCGGAAATGACGGCCTCGCCAGCCGCAACCGCCGTCACCAGCCCGCCGTCGACGGCAGCCACTTCCGGGGAAGAGCTGCTCCAGGTAACGGAAAGATCCGTCGCATCGGCAGGAAGGACCTCGGCGGAGAGCGTCCCGGTCTCCCCTTCCGTTAAGGTCAGGGTCGCAGGAGTCACCGTCACCGACTCCACCTCTACGGGAACGACCTTCACGAGGCAGGTTCCGCTCACTTCCCCACACGTTGCACGGACCGTCGTCTCTCCGAACGAGACCGCCGTCACGAGCCCGTCTCCGCTTACTGCTGCGACGATCGGGCTGGCGGACGACCAGGAGACCTCGGCCGAAGTGGCGTTCTCCGGCAGGACGGCCGCCTTGAGCTGCGCCGTTCCGTCCAGATGGAGCGTCACGGCCGGAGGATCGATCGTTACACCCGTCACGGGAACCACCGTCTCCCCCTTTCCGCCACAGGAGACAAACCCCAGGGCGGAAAGCAGGATCAGGTAAAAGAACTTTCTCATAAGAAAATGCTATTTGACGAGAATGTCATCGAGGAACCAGCGGTGATACGTGCCGGTGGAAGGCGAAGAGAACTGGATCTTCGTGGAAGCCGTCGCACCGACAATCGTCTTGGTGATGGTCTGCCACGCTTCGGTGTCCACGTTGTCTATCTGGACCGTCGTCTCCCCGTCGATGGTACCGCCGCCCAGGACTGTGACGGTGATGGATGTCAGGTCGGGGGTGGCCACATCCTTTTTCTTCGTTTCCGAACCAGTACGGTCTACTGCAGGGTTCTCATAAATCGCAGCCTTGAAGGAAAGCGTCAAGTCCCCAGCCTGATCGAGTGCAGGAGTCTCTAATGATCCGATTGCAGCACCGGAAGGACTGGATCCTTCCGTATTCAAATACCCGATTTGAACATATCCAGGGCGGGAATAACAATTCGAAACCGTGTAGCCCGTAAGGGACAGGGCGTCTCCGCAAAGATTGGCCATGCCGGCCAGCCGCTTGCGATCTCCGCCGCCGAGGAAATAGTCCACACCGCCGGAGACAGCGTCGAACCCTTCGTAATAAACGGCTCCCGAAGGTGTCGAGGAAGCATTGACGGCGGGATCGTAAACGGCAATGCATGAGTGAATCGGGAATGCTCCAGTACCACTTACATTCGAGGTTCCGAAACCATCATTCGATGAACCATTCATAATGGTATTGCCAACATTCTCAATCTTTACATACAACATTCCACCTGCTCTGAAAGGACATTCCGGAGTCACGGTGAAAGAATAAAAAGGATAGCAACTGGTCGCCGTTACTTTTTCTTTAAGATTAATGGTTCCGGGAACTTCCACCCATAGTTTGTCGTCATTGGAGTAATAAACCTTCCAATCACGCAGACCATAATTCACTTGCCGGCTTCCAAGGCCAAAAGAGATAGTGAAGGTACCAGGGAGATCCTGAGCAAGCGGCATACACAGTTTGAAGTAATTTTCAAAAGGAAGACCTTCGATGGCCGTCCTGTTATTCAGCGAGCCGAGCACGACACAGTCATGGCCTCCATCGTTGCGCCAGAACGCCGTATAAGCATTTGAGGCAAAGAATGATTTACTTCCCACTGCCCGTCCCGTCGTTGCCTGTACCTTCAAGACAGCCCCAGAAGTTTTATCCGACACAAGGGTGCCTGAAGCCATCTGATAAGTCCAATCGTTCACGCCAGTCAGCACCGATCCTTGAGTCAGAGACCCCTTGTCGCTGTACAACATATTACCGTTGTTTTCCTGCGCCTGGAAGAAAGACAATGCATACGGCAGGGTAACCGCCGCGCCGGTGGCCGATGACGGTTTGTTCCACGAGAGTTCTCCCATATTGTACACCTTGTTGCGGAGGAACTTCGTGGAAACGGCATAGTGGTCGATGTAGCAGGTGTTGCCCTCCGCCGTGTCGAACGTCACGAACAGGCCGGCCTTGAGTTCGCAGGGCATGATGGCCATATAGTACGTACCGGCGGCAAAGGCCTGTCCTTCCGTAATATTGGCGTTGTTGCCCGTACCGTGATCCGGGAAGAGGTACATATCACCGTAGCGGCTGCCGCTCTTGTATTCGCCGACATTGTAGCGGAGCGACGTGGAAGGCTTCTCACCTGTCAGATCGACATACTGGTCCCCGGAGAGATACTCCCCGCTTCCGGTATGCACGCCGATCCGGGTGATCTTCCCGTCCATATCGGCCGGAATGACGAACTTCAGGTGGCAGAGGATGTTCTTGAAGACGATCGGCTCGTTCTCCGGATCGGTCGTGGAGCCGACAGCGAAATTCAGGTACCGGCCGGCTGTTCCGCGATGTTCCGCGAAATTGCCGTTGTTGCCCCTCTGATACCGGGTCAGCCAGGCAATCAGCTTCCCGTCGGCGATGTTGACGGCGGCATCCTGGATGCGGGGCGTGAAGGCCCAGTAGATGCTCTTCCCTTCCGCAACGGGGTCATAATCATTGGATACGGCAAAGGAGGCCGTCTTCTTGTCCTCAGACAGTTCATAGACCTGATAACGGGTGTCTTTCACAAATCCTTCGGCAAAAGATCCGGAAGAAGGGGCATAGGCCTCTCCGTTCCCGTCAAAGACCGACAGGGCGTCATTCTGCATCCAAAGGACATCCAGTCCGTTCTCGCCCAGCGAGGTCTTGGTGCCGGACGGCGTTTCGGGGGTCTCCCAGGTCGCCTTGAAGGTAAGGCCACGGGGAACGACCGTCTCTTCCGAATCAGTGGCTGGGGCGACAGGCTCCTCAATTTCAGCCCGTTTGCAGGAGGCAGCAAAAACAAGGGCTGCCGTCAGGAATAAAATACTGTACTTTTTCATAAGGCGCTTACCATTCAAATTCGACTTCTTCATCCAGCGGCTCCGTCGTGGAGCTGCTGATACTGTTGCAAAAATTCAATTCCGGATCAAATTCCCGGACTTCCGCGCGTGGACGCTGATAATCCCCGCGCACCTCGCAAGGAGGAACATAACTTCTTGTTTTATACATAATTATATGGTTTTGGAATTATTCTTCAAATTCAACCAGACCCGCAATCGGGAAATGGTCCGAAATAAACTTGATGCCGTTCCAGCTCTCATTGACCGTCCTGTACGCAACCGGCGTGAACCCCGAAACGAAGATGAAGTCAATGATGCTTGAAGCACTCTTGAAGCCGTTAAAGGTCCCGAAATGGTCCGTCTCAGGAGCAATTTCCCGGAGATTATCCATCACGCCCGTCAGCGGATCGAAGACCGCAGAAGGCCAGCTTTCGTTCATATCCCCCGTCAGGAACGAAGGGTATCCTGAAGGATTCAGTTCCTTCATCTTTGTCGCAATCAGGTCCATCCCATACTGCCGGTTTTCCCGGACAAGGTCAAGATGCGTATTGATATAGAAGAAACGTTTCCCGGTCGCAATGTGGCGGAAACGCGCCCACGTGGCACAGCGGCGATAAGAGCTTCCTTCCGCCCAGCCGAAAGACGGGATTCCGGGGGTCGGAGACAGCCAGAACGTTCCCCAGTCCTCCATCTGGACAAGGGCGGTCTTCCAGAAGATCGGTGTCCTCTCCCCCGCTCCCGTGGCCGTTCCGGTGTCCCGCGAAACGCCGACATAGTCGTATCCTTCCAGGGAAGACTTGACGTAGTCCGCCTGATAAAGCTGGGCTTCCTGCAGGCCGAACACGGTCGGATTCTCCACGGTCAGCATCTGGGGCGTTCCGACGCGGCGCGTCGTCCAGGCATTGGAAGTTCCGGAATCCGCACCGCCCGTACGGATATTGTAGGAGATGATTTTAATTTGATTTTCTCCGACGACGGCCGGCTCGCGCGGCGTATCGTCAGCCGGATCGGTAATCGGTTTCGCCCCCTGCGAGAAATCGATTCCACCTTCGGTATAAGCAGGGATAAAATCGGCGTTATCCTTTTCACTGCAGGAGACGGCAAGCAGTGCCAGAGCCGTGTACAATATCCTTTTCATCGCTTGGTAACGGTTATATTGTCAATGAACCAGCGGGAGAACTCCCCTTCCGCAGGCGCGCTTGTGAAGCGGATCCGGGTCTGAGGAGTCGCACCCTGGATGGTGAATGTATGCGTTGAGAATGCGCCAGTGGTGGACATCTGCAAAATCCGGGCAGATTCAGACCCGTTGACGAGACCGCCGCCGAGCACCTCGATGACGCCGGTATTGATGTCCGGGCTTCCCACATCGGGGGTCGTGGTGGAAGCGCCGGGCCGGATGGCCGGGCTGCGGTAGGCCGCCGCCTCGAAAGTCAGGGTCAGGTCCCCGGAAACGCCCAGCTCGGGACTCTCCAACGCACCGGCCGTATTGTGATACTCCCGGCGGGAGCCGGAACGCTCCGTATCGACGAATCCGATCTGGGCATAGCCGGGACGCTCATACACGTCGTGTCCGCCCATTCCCCGGAGCTGCTCTTCGTCCCAGTCGGAAATCTGACGTCCTCCGAAGTTGGCCAGGCCGCCCACCTTGTTGCCGAGGAAATAATCCACACCGCCCGTCAGATGGTCGAAGGGTTCGAACCAGACGGCGTTGGAAGGCGTCGGAGTCGATCCTTCCTTCTCCTCGGCAATGATGATGGAAGAGTGGAAGCGGATGAAGCAGCTGCTCCCGTGCCCATCGGCATTGTTGGACCCGCCGATGGCGGTCGTCCCCTCCGGGATGAATTTCAGATGAAGCGTGTCACCGGCGACAAAAGGAATTTCGCAGTCGATCGGAACGCTGAAGAACAGATAGTATGAACCGCCTTCGACAATATGGTCGAGCGAGTAATGTCCGCCTTCGTACCAGTTCTCATTGTCGGAGGAATAGTAGATCGTCCAGTTCTTGATCGTATAGGTATTGCCGCCCATTCCGAAGGTGACCGTGAAGTGCTCCGGCAGGGTCATCCGGAGCGGGACATCCAGGTACCAGCCGCATTCCGCCGTCGGCGTGGTCTTGCTGCCCAGGGAAACGAAGCCCACCGTGTTGATATTGTCGTGCGCACCGGCCTCGGCCCACATATTGGGCCCATAAGTCTTGGATGCCTCTGAGGCAAAAGCCGATACGTACAGGGCCGCACCGATGCTTTCGTCTTTGTCGTCGGCGATCTTGCCGGATGTCAGCAGCGTGACGGGATCCCAATAGAGCTTGTAGTAATTGATATACTTGCAGGCACCGTCCGTCTGCGATGAGCAGTAGAACGAGAACACATAAGGGAGTTCGAGAATTCCGGGCTTCTCGCCGATGCGCTTGGCCGTAAACGCCACATCGTCAGCGGAAGTGGGAAGGATTTCACAGATTCCGTCCCGGACGGCTCCGGCGATGCCGCAGACCCTGCCGCCCCCTCTGGCATAGGCGACGGATCCGAAAGGCGAATCTGCCGAAACGATGAGGCGTCCGAGCGGAGCCCCGGATTCATCCGTAATGCCGGGAGATGACGCAAGTATTCCGCCGATGGCGTCCTCTACGACCTGGCATTCCTTCAGGCAGACGAACATCGATTCATAGTCTCCTGTAGCGAGATCGGCGAAGGTAACGGTATCGGGCCGGACCGGAAGCGGTGTGGCGTCTCCTGCGGTCGGATTATCCTGGAGGGAGAGCGTCAGGATCCCGTCCCTCCGCTCGAGCCGGGCACCGGCAAGGTCGATAACCACCTCGGTTCCGCGACCGGGAGCCGCATAACGGTCGGCCGCGACGCTCACGGCAATCCCGCAGGACGGCTCATCAAAGGAGTCTTCCACGGCGAAGGTGTTCTCGGTATAATTGGAGGCTGCGGCATCGGTCACGACAAAGCCGCGGACCTTTCCCTGAATAATGGTATAGCCGCCGGTACGCTCCAGGGAGCGGATTTCCCGGATACGGGAGAATCCTTCCGCCGAAAGCGCTCGCTGTGCAATGCGGATCTCTTCCCGGACGGAATTGTCGTCCGATTCGAGGACGATCACCCCTTCGCGGGCATCGGTTCCTTCATTCCCATCCACCGACAGGACCAGCGTGGCCGAGCCGCGGGATTCCGTAAGCGAAGGCGTCACCCAGTCATATACTTCATTGGAAGCAATCCGCCAGCCGATGTTGGAGAGAATCTGCACGTTGTATTCCACGGCGAATCCCGGCGCTTCGATTTCCTGCAGGTCGGCCCGCAGGAAAGGTCCGGGGATTTCGGGTCCCCGCGTACAGGCCGCTCCGACGAGGAGTGCCGCCAGCATCACAGTCAATATAGTTTTCCTTTTCATAGCATCCCTCCTTTAAAATGAAAGCCCGTCTTCCCATCCGGGATTCTGGGATACCACGCCTCCCGTCAGCACCCGGTCCTCGGTCGGAACGGGATAGAGGTAATCCTTGTTTTCGTCAAACTTGCGGGTGATATTTCCGTGGACGGTAATGTTGCCGGAAGTACCTCCCGTCAGCGCCGCTTCCTGCAGCGACATCGTCACTACGCCCGAGGCCGCGGCGGGCGCCTGTCCTTCATAAAGAATGAAGTCCACGGTGCCGTTGCCGTCCAGGTCGTAGCTCCCCGTTCCCGGGAAATACATACCGAGGAAAGGACGGGTCAGCCGCTTGCCGGCCTTCCAGCGCATCAGGTCCCAGTAACGGAACCCTTCCGCAATCAGTTCGACCGTCCGCTCCCGACGGATCTCGAGGATCACGCCGGTATTGGCTCCCGACACACCCGGGTAACCGGTCGCTTCCGCCATCAGATAACGATCCGGATTCTCATTCACCTCCCGGAGCATCATCGAAGGCATCCCCGCCCGTTTCCGGATCTTGTTCACCGATTTGTCGAGGTCGGCCTGCGTCAAGGTCTCCAGCTCGGCGAGCGCTTCTGCGTAATTGAGATATACTTCGGCCGTACGGAAGAGCGGAAGATCATTCTCGGAGGTATTATAGGCATCGTATTTCGGGGCTCCTACATACTTGATGATCTGGTAGCCCGTAGTCGCCGCCGCAAGGTTCG
Organism: uncultured Bacteroidales bacterium; assembly: GCA_900320545.1. GTDB lineage: Bacteria > Bacteroidota > Bacteroidia > Bacteroidales > UBA932 > Cryptobacteroides. The sequence goes on from ONSU01000003.1 coordinate 78,175, forward strand.
GAGCCAGTTTCTCCGCTGTCCCGACCCGCATATAACCGGGCGTACGAATCGTCTGGGCGAGCCGGGGATCCCGTTCGCGGGTTTCCTCCGCAAAGGTCATCGTCGCATAGCCGGCCTGATCGGTGAACCGGGTCCCGTCTGCCATCAGATAACTGTTGACGACATCCTTGGCCAGACCGGGCTTGCCCATCGTCGTGGACGTATAGCGGCCGTTCACATCGTGAACGAGTGAAAGCGCCGAAGAATATCCGCGCGTCAGGATTATCTCCGTCCGGTCGGTATCCACCGTATTGAAAAGATTCAGATACGGGGTCGTTCCCGTGCTGAAGAGAGAATATCCGGAAGACTGGATGAATTCCGCAGCAGCGGCGGAAGCCTGCTCCAGGCAGGACTCCCAGTCTCCCAGGCCGTGGTATTTCCGGTAGGTTCCTTCAAAAAGGAAAATCCGGCTCTTGAGCGCGAGGGCCGTCCATTTGGTCACCTCATATACATTCTTGACAGCCGGCAGGCGGGAAATCGCGAAATCGATATCCTCCAGCACATGCGCCATAACCGTCTTGCGGTCGTCCCGGCCACGGTAAAGTCCCTTGTCATCAGCATCGAGCGGCTCATCAAGCCAGGGGACGTCACCATAACGCTTGACTTTCTCAAAGTAGAAATATGCCCGGAAGAACCGCGCAAGGCCGAGATACTTGTCGCGCACAGCCGGGTCTTTGCAGTTGTCCGCATTGACAATGAAGAAGTTGACGGTCCTGAGGTTATCCCAATTCCACGAACTGGCGGTCGAGGGCACCGTACGGTTTCCCGCCACCTCGGCACTCAGCACACTCGGGATGATATAGTCCGCATCCTCTCCGTAGATTCCGCTTCCTCCGGGGAACATCAGATAGAAACGGTTGGTATATAACCGGCACTCCTGCTCCGTCGTGAAGTAGGTGTCCGGGCTGAGTTCATCCTGGGGTTCCCGCACGAGCCAGTCCTTGCAGGAAACGGCCGCCAGGGCGATTAAAAGTATGGCAAAATGCTTTTTCATAGCCTAAAAATCGACATTGATCCCGAAGGAGAAGGTTTTACTCATCGAATAGAGGTCCGAAGAACCATTGTGCTGGACCAGTTCCGGGTCCAGATACTTGGAGTGGAGAGCCGTCCAGTACCAGAGGTTTTCACCGCTGAAATAGACTCTCACTTTATTCAGGCCCGCCTTACCGGTCCATTTCTCCGGAAGCGTATAACCGATGGTCAGGTTCTTGAGCCGGAGGTAAGCCGCATTCTGTAGATAACGGTCGTTGAAGACCCGCATTGTTCCGTTGAGCGCGCTGTAGCCGCGGGCCCGGGGGAAATACGCATCCGGGTTGGCCGTCGTCCACACGTCCGCCATAAAGTCCTTGCCCACAAAAGAGGTGTAGGGTCGTGAATACGGGCCCCAGAATCGCTGGCAGTCATAGCCGGGATAGGCGTCCCGCCGGCCAATTCCCTGGAACATCACGTAGAAATCGATGCCCATCCAGTTCAGTCCCGCGTGGAAACTGTAGCTGAAGCGCGGCTGGCTGTTGCCGATCACGGTCCTGTCTCCCGGATCGGAGAGCGTGGAGGCGCCGTAACTGAGCGTGTGGTTGCCGTCCAGATCCAGGAACTTGATGTCGCCGGCCCTGACACCGTCTCCATAGGCGCCCAGTGAATTGAAATAATCGGTGCAGACCTGCGTAAGGTCGACTTCGCGCGCATATGCCTGCGCCTCCTCGTCGGAAGCGAACAGACCGCCCGTCTTGAAGCCCCAGATCTCCCCGAGGCGCATTCCCTTGTAGGGCTCGTCTATCAGGCCGGAGGGATTGTCCGCCTTGGTGTACCAGGCCTTGTAATCGGCAACGGAGGCTCCCACATAGTAATAGAATCGTTTCGACGCGAGTTTCACTTCATCCTTCCATTCCGCCTGAAGTTCCCATCCGATGGTGCGGAGATTGTTGGCATTGACCGTCGGCTCTGTAGCCCCGTAAATCGAAGGCAGCTTCTTACCGATGGCGAGGATCCCCTTCGTATCGCGGATGTAGCCATCTGCGCTCAGGGTCAGCTTGTCCTTCCAGAAACCCAGATCGAGACCCAGGTCTTTGGTAATCACCGTCTCCCAGGTCCCGCTGGAAACCGGATCCGAAACCACGGCCTGTCCCGCCTTCGACTCTCCGTCGAAAGTATAGGACATCAGGCCCTTCGTATTGACGGTCTGGTAATACTCGTAATAATCAATGTTCTGGTTTCCCAGCGAACCATAGGAGAAACGGAGCTTCGCATTGTTCAGCACGTTCCGCGCCCCTTTCATAAAAGGCTCTTCACTGAAGCGCCAGGCACCGGAGACGGACGGGAAGAAGCCCCACTGGTGCCCCTTCGGGAAGCGGGACGAGCCGTCGTACCGGCCGTTGGATTCGATGAAATAGCGCTGCTTGTAATTGTACGTCAGCCGGTAGAAGAAGCCCGCGAGGGCATATTCGTTGATGCCTCCGTTGAGGACATCCACATCACCGGTCGCGAGATTGAAGTCCGAAAGTTCCTCGCTCAGGAGGTCGTTCTTCCGGATGGACAGGTCTTTGTAGCGCCGCGCCTCGTAGTTAAAGCCCGCCGTCGCCGTGAAATTATGACTCTGCTTCCAGGAATGGTCATAGGCCACATAGGCGTTGGCCACATAGTTGTTCTGCTCGTATACGACGTCGCTGAGCCGGTCCTGATAGGAACTGACAGCTTCCTGCAGCAGTTCGCCGGGATACTGCGAATACTCCACATAGGTATCCCGGTACTGCCGGCGGATATAGCCGAACTTATAGGAGAAATCGGCGTTGAAGGTCAGCCCCTTCACCGGTTCCGCCTTGAGCGCCGCAGTCGTCGTCACCTCGGTCGTCCGCTGGTGGCCCCACTGCTTGCCTTTCACGAGCATCGCGGAATAGCCGTCCATGATGTAATGCGCGGACGAATTGGTCAGCGTGGTATGGGAAACAGGCGTCCCGTCGGGGTTGATCGGCACGAAACTGGCCAGGGCGTGCAGGGTCGGCCTGCGGTAATTGTTTCCGTGGTACGTGTATACGCCGTTAAAGAACTTGGTGTTGCTGGACAGGCTCAGCCAGGGCTTGATCTTTACGTCCAGCTTCGCGCGGACATTATAGGTGTTGTATGCATCCGGCCCCACCCGGAAGTTCCCGTCCTGATGGTAGAAACGGCCGCTGACCATATACTTGATATTCTTGGTTCCGCCGCTGACATTGACATTCACGTCCTGCGCCGGGCGCGAATCGTCATAGAGCCAGTGGTACCAGTCGAAATTGGCCAGATAAACATAGCTGAGCCGGCCGTCCCGCATCTCCGTGAGGACCCATGGGCGGTCGGGATGCTCCGTCTTGTCATTGCGCCGCTCCCACAGCCGCTGATAGTCATAGTCCGTATAACTGGTATAAGGCGTCCCGTTCCGGGCCGAGATGAACATATCGGCCATATAGGCACTGTAATACCCCCGGGTCTCGAAATCGGTCGAAGCCGTATTGGCGGAGAAGGATGTCCTGTAAGATGCCGAAACGGTGGCCGGCTTCTCCGCACTGCCGCTCTTGGTCGTCACGAGAATGACGCCGAAAGCGCCGCGGGCGCCGTAAATGGCGGCCGATGAAGCATCCTTCAGTACCGAAATACTCTCAATATCATTGGCATTGATCCGCTCCAGATAAGTTTCCACGCCATCCACGAGGATCAGCGGACTTCCTCCGTTGGGAGAAGTGTTGCCGCGGATATTGTAGGTGCTGGAAGCATTCGGGGCGCCGGAGCCCTGTGTGATGTTGAGGTTCGGGATCATACCCTGGAGCGCCTGGCCCACATTGACGACCGGACGGTCCTCGAATTCCTTGGATGTAACGGAAGAGACAGCCCCGGTCAGGTTGACCTTTTTCTGGACACCATAGCCGACGACGACCACTTCTTCCAGCAGCTGCGTATCCTCCTTCATCACAACATCGATCTGTCCCCGCCCCGATACCGGCTCTTCGATGCCCTTGAATCCTACGCATTCAAAGACCAGCGTGGCACCGGATGGCACCTCGATTTCATAATTGCCGTCCAGATCCACGACGACTCCGTTGGCGCTGTTCCCCTTCTCGATGACAGACGCACCGATAACGCTTTGTCCCGTATCGTCCAGCACCCGGCCCCGCACTGCCAGCTTCTGAGGCGGCTGTTCTGTCCTCCGGACGGCGGATTCATTCCGGGCCTCTGCCTTACGCGAGAGGACAACCGTGTTGTTTACCACTTTGTAGGCGATCCCCTTCCCGGCAAAAGCCTTGGACAGGATACTTTCCAAAGACTCGGTTCCACGAAGCGATATTTTACCCAGTGAAACATCCGACAGCGTACTCTCATAAGAAAAAAGGATGCCTGTCTGGGAGGTGAATGCTTCGGAAAATGACTTGACGGTCGCCTGACGCTGTACGATGTCCACCTTAAAGGGTCCGGACACGAACAATGCCGCCACAAGAAGAGTCAATACAGTTGACTTGATCATACCCTACTGCACATTGTTGGATGAAAAATGACCTCCGGTCAGCAGTTCCAGCACGGCGAGCACATCGCCGGGAGGATCACTCCGGAGGAAACTCATATGATATTGCTTGGAGGAATCGTAACCGGACGCGGAGACTTTGATGCCATAGTTATCCTCAATGGCGCGGATAATCTCCTCGACACTCGCATTCTCGAAGTTGACAATACTGTATTGCTGACGGATCATCGGAGCCGCATAGACCTGCTCTACTGAAATATCGCCCGTAGAGGCATTGTAAGCCGCTCTCTGATTGGGGGTCAGACGCAACAGGGGCATCCCGCCCTTGCTCATCAGCCGTACGGATCCCCGTTCCAGAATCACATCCGCCGTTCCGCTTCCGGAGGGAGCGCTTACACTGAACGCCGTCCCGAGCACCTTCACGTCCAACGCGTCCGTCCTCACGATAAAGGGATGCAGCGTATCCCTCGCGACGTCGAAATACGCATCGCCCCGGAGCGCGGCAATCCGGCATCCGTCCGATTCCTCAAAGGTCAGGGACGCGCCGCTCTTCAGACACACGGACGTACCGTCCGGCAGTGCAATCTGACTCACGTCCAATGCCGTATTCTCCCATGACTGCAACTGCGGTTGCCGGTTCAGGGATTCGGCTCCCCACCATCCCAGCGCGACAACCAGTACAAAGGATGCAGCAAGAGCAACGATGCGAAGGATCCGGCCCGCACGATGATGGCGGAATTCTTCCGCATCAATCCGTGCATTCAGACGTTCGAGCATCCGGGTCTTCCGATCTTCCAGACGGGGATCCGATTCGGTGTCCATAAGCATCTTGATTGCCTCCAAATAGGCATCCAGACGCTTCTGGGCATCATTTTGATTCGTTCTTTCTTCCATATTCTGTCCGTATTATACATTATTAATACAGACAAATGGAAGAAACTACTTAGAAGAAACAGAAAAAAAGTTCAGGGGCAATTATTCTCCAGCGCCGTCCTCAGAGACCGCAGCGCAGCATAGATGTGCGCATCCACGGTACGGACTGAAATGCCCAGCAGATCCGCAATTTTCTTATGCGAATATCCCTCCACATAACTCAGGCGGAATACTTCCCGGCATTTGTCCGGAAGCGCGTCGATCGAACGGTCGAGTGAACTGTGCAGATCCCTGTCGAACAGGGCCTTGATGACCGGGTTGCGGTCGGGGTCATAATATTGTTCCGCCATTGCCAGGAACGAACTCTCCTGTTCCTCATACGCCCTGCGAGCACGCTGATGCCGGAGGTAATTCATGCAATGGTTATAGACGCTGCGCAGAAGATAGCCGTGAATCTGGGCTGAATCCCGACGAAGGAAAAAGCGGCGTTTCCACACCGAGTAGAAAACATCCTGTACGACGTCCTCGGCCCAGAGCCGGTCTTCCCCTCTCAGGAAAAGGCTAGCATAGGCTATGAGACTAGGGTACTGCCCAGCACAAAAAAGATTGAAATTTTCCCGATCCATCAACATTGCAAGGCAAAAATAACCATTCGTCCGGACTTATGCAAATCTGGAATCTCTTTCAATTTTCAAGAAAAATTCCCATCTTTGCATCTCCAAGTAGTGTAGTGCGATGACAGACCTCAAGACATTCCTCCAGGAGTATACCAAGCCGGAACTTGCCGACATCGGCAATCTCCTCGGCTTCGACATGCCCCGGTTCAGGACCAAGGCGGGGATGGTTTCCGCCCTGGACAACTACTTGCGCACCCGGCCCTCCGAATGGCTCTCGCACCTGATGGAGCGGGATCTCGACCAGATGGAGAGTCTCATCGAGACCGGCCCGGACAAGTACCAGGCCGTCGAATACGCCGACTATCCCTCCACCCTCGAGATGCTCGGCCTCGTCCGGGTCATCGAAGGGGACGAGAATTCCGACTTCAAGCAGATCTGCCTCCCCCGCCCCATCTACGAGATCGCGGCTCCGCACCTGCGGAAGGCCCGCGCCAAGCGCGAGAAGAGCGGCCAGCTCGCCCTCGAGCGGGTGGCGCTCGGCTACCTCAACCTCTACGGCGTGATGGAATTCGACCGGTTCGTCGACCTGATGTTCGACTATCTGGAAGGTATTCTCGGGGCGGACTACGCCAAAATGCGGGACATGCTGCAGGAGAGCCCCGTCCTCAAACTGTTCCGCACCTACGACGAGAACGGCGACGGCGACTACATCTGCTCCCCCTGCATCGACAAGATCGAATACATCCTCGAAGACCGGAAAGAATTCAATATCACCGAATTCAAGCACTTCACCCCCGAACAGGCCCTGGAGGCGGGCACCGGCGCCCCCTTCTTCACCCCGTACCTTTCCTCGCCGGAAGGATACGCGCTCGAGAATTCCCTGCGCCGCGCCGGATACAGCGGCTACGACCTGGTGAAGGAACTCTATGAAGTGTGGATCTGCGCCCAGAGCGACGCCGATTTCGAAGACCTCTTCTACGCCATCGAGAACCGTGCGGACCATTTTCCCTCCGAGAGCAACTACTATGAAGCCCTCCACGCCGTGGAGAATTTCGCCAACAGCGTCCCCAAATGGAGTCTCTGCGGCAAGTCGGCCGACGAGACGGGCTGTCTCAAGGTTTCCGCCGACATCGAGGATCCTTACGAGGAGCCGCCGGGCGAAGACATCCCGATCCATTGGGAAATGCCCGCCCCGACGGTCTCGGACGGTTACCCCATGCCCTATGGATTCCCGTTCAGTCTCACGGTGCCGCACGTTGCCAAGGACGACCCCTGCCCCTGCGGGAGCGGCCTCCTCTACGGCCAGTGCCACGGAAAATATCTGTCGTAAGCATACCCATCCGCCCCGTCTCAGAAGGCGAATAAGCACGACGTCAGTCTTTGATTCTCCAGTCCCCGTAAAGGTTATATGAGGCCTCTGCGGGGGCTTGATATTTTTCATCGAGATTATAGAAGAGATCCATCCCGATCCGCTTTTCGAGGTCGTCGACGCTCATGGCGAAATCGGAAACGGCCTTCTTTCCGGTGGGTTCATTCGGGAAAATGAAGCCGACGGAGGCGTATGAGCCGTCCTTCCGGCGGGCCAGGAGGGCTTTGAAGAAGGAGGCCGGCACCTTGACGTTGTTGCGGCCGATGACCCCCTTGCCGATCTCGTCGGGAACGGGGCCGCACACCACCCAGACCGTACCGTAATACTTCGCCTCATAGCGGGTCTGCATCTCCAGATCGTTCCACAGACCGGCGTTGAGTCCGTGGTTCTGCGGGCAGATATTGGTCAGATAATAGCACTCCTCCAGGGCCTGGCTGCTCCACTTCATATCCCCCGACGGGGCCATGTGCCCGCGGTCCCAGCCCGATCCCTTGTAATCGGAATCGTAGGCCTGCCGTCCCTTGACGGCCGGATCGGGGGTGAATTTCTCCCGCCGGTCGAGATTGCCATGCAATTCCGTGGCCCGCAGTTCCCAGGCCACCCAGTTGGGGATGCGGTCCTCTTCGTTATAGGAGAGCGTATGCCCCATATGCTCGATCAGCGTCGCCCGGTTGTCATCCAGGCGATAGGGAATCTCCAGAGAGGAGAGCGTCTTGTCGGACGGATAAAAATCCGCCTCCCGCGGATTCCCGTTTTCCAGCAACCCCTTTCCGGAATCCCCCTTGTCGTCTGTCCTGCTGCCGGAGTCCTGCCCGAAATACCACCCCAGCGCTACCAGCGCCAGCAGGCCGAGCACGCCGCCCGTCGCCTTTTTCCCAAACTTTCCAAAATTCTTCATCATCACGATATCTGTTAAAATCTGTTACTCAGCACGCAGCTCATCTATGTTTTCGGCCGTCTCCGCGGACGGGAGAAGGGCGGAGATGAGGGTGGCGTCAAGACGGGCGTTGACGGCGAAGTCCTCGTCCGTGGCGCCTTTGGCCTCGGTAAGGCCGCCGCAAAGATCGACACCGAGGATCTCACGGTCACGGAAGCGGTCCAGGATTTCCAGCAGCCCCGACAGCGTCATTTCGCCCTGCGACCAGTCCGTCCGCGCATACGACCGCGACAGGACATCCTTGTCGACGGAAATGTACACCGGCAGTCCCGGCGTCACCTCCGCCATTCCGGACTCGTTCCGGAATCTCTCCCACCGCAGGATCCGCCCTTCCGGGCCTATCGTCAGCACCTCCTGCAGCAGAGGCAGGCGCTCCCGGGCCGTGAGGACCCAGCCGCCGCACGAGAGCAGTCCCTCGCCGAACACGCTCGGCTGGTCGTCGGGATGGTTGTCGAGCAGCACCAGGGCGAAGGGCTTCCGGATCCGTTCCAGAAAGAAATAAGTCAGATAATGGTAATCGCCCGTATCGATCCAGTGCAGCGGCACACCTGCCGTACCACCAGGCAAAACCGATTCGATCCGGCGGCGGATAATCTCGGCACTCCCCTCCTCGCAGAAGCACATCGTGCCTTCCAGCGAGCGGAAATCCAGCACGTTCCACGCGATTGCCCGTTCCAGGGCCTCCGGAAACAGCGCCCGCTCCCGGGCGAAAATCCCCGAGAAGTCCAAAACGGTAACTGCGGTCTTTGTCATTATTCTTCGTCGCTCCCGGATCGGGTCCGGGATTCTGGGGTAAAGATAGGCATTTTTGGCGGGATTGGGCTACTACTTTTTCAAAAAAATTTTGGGAATTCAAAAAGTATTGCTACCTTTGCATTCCCAAAACGAAACGAGGGTTTAGCTCAGTTGGTTTAGAGCGCTTGCTTGACAGGCAAGAGGTCAGCAGTTCAAGTCTGCTAATCCTCACCGGAAACGGAGATGGTTGCACGTCCATCTCCGTTTTTTTTATGGTCCCAGCCGAGTTCCTCCTTGAGCCAGCCGGTCAGGAGTTCGCGGTTGGCGTGCACCGGCATTCCGTTGATGGAGGCGGAGTTGACCATCAGGGTCAGCGCACCTGCTTTAATACTTTCCTTGAACGGATGGAAATACCTCTCCCTCAATTCATTATAGGGAACATATGCCGGGGTGCGATCCTTGCCGGAAAGCGGCACGCCATAGGCCAGATAATGCTTGATGCTCGTGGCGACGTGCTCCCTGTCGATATGGTTCGGATCCTCCCCCTGGTCGGCCAGGACAAGGACGCGGGACATCTCCCCAGCTCTTCGAGATAACTGGCCCCGTGGATCATATCGAGTCCGTAGAGGCACGGAATCCCCAGTTCGCGCATCGAGACGCGCTGCATCTCCCGCACGAAATCCGCCGTCGCGGCCGCAGGGTTGGCCTTGCCACGGGCGACATTGAGGATCGATCCGATCCGGTATGTACCGATGACGGTATTGAGCCTGTGGGTGTCGATCCGCTCCTGCGATTCGTCCAGGATGGTCGAAATGTTCAACTGGACCATCTGGCCGACCTTATCCTCGAGGGTCATCCCGGACAGGACCCGTTCGAGCTTCCGCTCTATGTCGGCATCGCGGGGAATGGCGGTCCGGACGCTCCTCCCACACGAAACAGCGACCGCCAGAAAGGCGGCCGCTGCCAAAAAAATCGATGTACGACGCATAACGTCTAGTACGTGACGACGGCGTCGAGGGCCTTGGCGGCGTCGATGTACTTCTGGAGCTCGGCGGCGGTGGGAACCCTCTTGGTGAGGTGCTTGGCCTCATTGACCTCGAGCATCTTGGCGGCAAGATTCTCGGCGTTGCGGTTCTTGAGTTCCTTGACGGTGTCGACGCCGGCGGCCTCGAGCAGTTCGGAGAACTGAGGGCCTACGCCGTTGACGCGGAAGAGGTCGGCGTGGTTGACCCAGGTAAGGATGCGGGCGTGGTCGATGCCGGTCGCCTCTTCGAGCGCCTTGCGGCCTTTGGGATCCTTGCCTTTCTCAAGCAGCTGATCTACGGTGACGATACCTGCAGCGACGAGTTTCTCTGCGTACACGGGGCCGATGCCCTGAATGTCGATGATTTTATAAGTCATAATGGTAAAAATTAAATGTTTTCCAACCTCAAATTTAGAAAAAATCGCGAATATACGCAATTTTTCGGGGATTTTTTTTATATTTGCGGTTGATGGATACTTTTGAACTGGACCGGGACAAGATTTACTTCTCCGAAGACAAACTTACACTGGACACCGACGAGGGGCCTGTAACCCGCAGCATCGGTGCCTGGCTCAATGCCGATCCCGTCCGGATCCACCAGATGATCATCCGGGAAAAAATCCTCCAGGTCGACCAGGTCGAGGTCTTCAATCCCCTCGTCAGCAAGCTCCGCAGGGCCGATCCCGCCTATTACAAGCGGATAATGGGACTTCGCGTGATGATCGACTTCCCCGGTTTCGGCAACGACATCGAGGCCAAGATTCCCTTCGACAACGATCCCATCGCCTTCTACAAATGGTGGCGCAAAGGCAAGCACGAAGACATCGTCTACCTCTCGGTCGCCAACCAGTTCCGCCTCTTCCAGAAAGTGTCCCTGATGGATCCCAAGGTGATGCTCAAGAAGGACATCGACTTCGTTAAAAATTTCTAATCCCTCCTGCATATGGGCCAGAAATTCATCGTGGACCGTGACGACACGCTCCTGAGTTTCCTCTTTCGGATGTTCCCGGGCCAGGGCAAGACCGGCGTCAAGAAGGTCCTCGCCAGCGGCCAGGTCACCATCGGCGGCGCTTCCGTCACCGCCTTCGACCATCCGCTCCGCAAGGGCGACGTCGTCGTCATCCTCCCCAAAGAGGTGTCCATCGCCCGCAAGGTCCGCGGCGACGCGGCCGATGCGCTCTCCAAATCCGGCGTCAGCATCGCCTACGAGGACGCGCACCTGCTGGTGGTCGACAAGCCCTCCGGCCTGCTGACCATCTCGACCGGCAGCGGCAAAGTCGGCAAGACGCTGGACAAACGCGAAAAGACCCTGTACGCCCTCCTCAACGACTATGTCAAGAAAAGTGCGGCGGTGGACCGCAAGGAAGCCCTCGCCTCCGGCCAGAGCATCGACCGCGGCACCAAGAAGGTCTGGATCGTCCACCGTCTCGACAAAGGCACCTCCGGCCTGGTCCTCTTCGCCAAGGATGAGCGCACCAAAGACCTTCTCCAGAGCAAATGGAAAGAATTCGTCCTCGAGCGGACCTATACGGCTTTCGTAGAGGGCTGTCCCTCCCCCGGGAAAGGATCCGTCCAGAGCTGGCTCGTCGAGAATCCCAAGTCCCTCAAGATGCGCTCCTTCCAGGAGGAAGTCAAGGACGGACAGCTCGCCATCACCCACTACAAGACCCTCGGCCACGTCTTCCGCCGCAGCAAGATCCTCTATTCCAAACTGGAATTCTCACTCCAGACCGGGCGCAAGAACCAGATCCGCGTCCACGCGGCCGACCTCGGCCATCCGATCGCGGGCGACGAGAAATACGGGGCGGAGACCGATCCCGCCGGCCGCCTCGCCCTGCACGCCGCCACTCTGGTCTTCCGCAATCCGTACGGCAAAGACATCATCCGGCTCAAGAGTCCCGTTCCGGAAGATCTCGGCGTCTTTGAAAGGGCGCTGTCAGAAACGCTGCGCTGAGCGGAGCGTAAATGTCTCCGGCAACGGCATCCCATAGACGGCGTCCCTCAGAAGGGTGCCGTAATCTTTTGCGGCATCCTGCTCCTCGAGGCCGATGACCGGTCCGATACCGAGGCGCACCGACTTGCCGCGCTTGTTGAACACCTCGTGGCAGAGGCGTCCCAGACGGATGCGCCAGTCCAGGAGGCCGAGCGAATAATAGATGGCCGAATTGCGGTCGAAGAAGCGGACGGGCAGCACAGGGACGCGCGCCTTGCGGATCAGCCGGAGGGCGGAATCCTGCCACTCCCGGTCGCGAAGCCCTTCGCCGATCTTGTAGTCCGACACCGCTCCGGAAGGGAAAAAGCCCACCGGACGGCCGTCGTGAATGTTCTGGAGAACTTCCCGCACGCCCGAGACACTGGTCGCCGTCGCGACGGAGCGTTTCTCCCCCGTGGGATTGACGACGATGAAATTGTCCCGCATCGTCCGGATACGGCCCAGGATCTCGTTGACCATCACCTTGTATCCCGGGCGGAGATGCCCGAAGAGATCGATCAATATAATCCCGTCAAGATGACCGTAGGGATGGTTGCTGACCGTGATGAACGGGCCTTCCGGAAGCGTCTGGAGCCGGTCGGGATTGCCGATGAGATAGTCGACGCCCATTTCGTGCAGGATGCCGTCGGCGAAGGCCGGACCCTCCAGCGGAGCGACGCGGTCATACAGGTCGTTGACTTTCCGGATGCCCGTCAGCCGCATCATCCCCCGCGCAAAGGCGTTCCCGACCTTCCCGCGGAAAACGGGCGCGAGCGGTTCGAGGTCTCTGACGGTGACGAGCGGCATCCAGATCAGGCTTTGGGCGGATCCATCCGGCCGAATTCCCGGGCGCCCCTGACCAGACTGACCCCATAGAAAATCAGCAGGATCAGGGTAATGGCGAGCGCGACGAAATCGAGGAGATGGAAAGTGACCGCCTCGCCGGAAATGACGAATTCCCGGGTGAATTCACGCAGCGGCGTGACATAGATGAGCAGCGTGTTGACGATGACGACGATGACGCGCAGTTCCGTGGGGCCGAAGCCGGCATAGGTCAGCTTGAATTCGTTCTTGAGATGGGCGTAGATGTATACGTACACCGACAGGAGCAGATAGGCCACGAGGGCGCCCATCGCGATCGGCAGATGCAGGAACGGCGAAAGCCCCGCCCCTACGAACATGACGGTCTCATTGACGCAGTCGACGTTATGGTCCAGGAAAAAGCCGTATATCGGCCGCTGCAGATGACGGACGCGCGCGATGGTGCCGTCCAGCGAATCGCCGAACCAGTTGACGAGAAAGCCGAAAGAGGCCAGCCAGAGCCAGTTCACATTGCGCCCGGAAAGGGCGTATCCGACGGCGATGATAACCGCACCGATCATTCCGATGGCCGTCATCAGATCCGAGGACACCCACCTCGGCAGGCGCCTCGCCATCCACTCCAGCGCCTTTCTCTCCAGCCCGTTCAGGATCGAGGTCTGGATCCGACGGGATTGTTGTCTTTCTTCCATACGAGTGCAATTTACAAAAAAAATTTGTCCTTTTCAAGAAGTTGGTGTTATTTTGCAGAAAAACCGGCTCCTATGAATGAACTTTTTTCCCGGTCCGCCCTTCTTCTCGGCGAGGAAACGATGGAGCGCCTCTTCCGCACCCGCGTCATTCTCTTCGGCGTCGGCGGCGTCGGCAGCTGGTGCGCCGAAGGGCTGATCCGCTCCGGCATCGGACACCTGACGCTCGTGGATCCGGACGTCGTAATGCCCTCTAACGTCAACCGCCAGCTTCCCGCCACGACCCGCACCCTCGGCCGTCCCAAGGCGGAAGTGATGCGGGAGCGCCTGCTGGAGATCAATCCGGACGCGGAGATCGAAGCCATTGTGAAATTCTACCACGACGAGGATTACGAATCCTTCTCGCTGGACAGTTATGACTACGTCATCGACGCGATCGACTCCCTCAAGGACAAGCGGCTCCTGCTGGTGCGCGCGTCCGGGACGAAGGCGACCGTCTTCTCTTCGATGGGAGCCGCCCTCAAGACCGATCCCACCCGGATCCGCGTCGCGGAATTCTGGGACGTGAAGGGATGTCCGCTCGGCTTCCTCCTCCGCAAGAAGATGCGCAAGGAAGGGACGCTTCCCGCGAAGAAGATTCTTTGCGTTTACGACGAGGAAGTACTTGAGAATCAGGGCCCAGCACCAGAAGACGGCAATCCGAAAAAGACCGTCAACGGCACGATCTGCCCCATCACGGCCATCTTCGGCATGACGCTGGCCGGGCTCGTGATAAAAGATATTTCCTACTTGGAAATGCCCGACGCCGCCCAGTAGCCCCCGCAACAGGCGGAGCCGCTGACACTGACCCCCTTCTGGACGGAGGATAGCGAAGGTGCGCTCGCCGTCACGCTCGTGAAGGACAGTGCCTTGAAAGCTCCGATGTACGAACTCCCGTTATAGAGCCCGTTCCAGGCGCCGGAAGTGCAGGAATACGTGCTGCACGACTGCTCGGCCGAGTAACCCCGCTCCAGACCGCCGTACGCCACGAGGGTAGCCCCTTTCTGTACATAGAGTTTATAGCCGCCCTCCGTGTTGGCGTCCACGGCCAATTCCGGCGTGCCGGCCGTGCAGACGGCATAGACGCAGCCGCCCTTGAGATACATATTGCCGTTGGAGTCCATCGCGTCGTTTCCGGTGGAATGGGCCATCACATACCCGCCGTCCACCGTCATCTGCCCGGCCGAATTGATGGCGTCGTCGGATGTGGTATAGACATAGACATCTCCCCCGCTGATAACGATCGTTCCCTTGCACTCGATGCCTTCGTTGCCCTTGGAGCCCTGCATGCCGCCTCCGCCGCCGGGGCCTCCGGGACCGCCGGGCGCCTTGCTCGTCCCGGCCGGATCGGCCTTATAGCCGATCTTGATACCCTTGGAGGAAATCGTATTGCCGCTCGCCTTGGCGCCGGAGCACTGGACATTGACGGTGCCGCCGGTTACCTTGAACACGCCGCCCAGGGCCGCGTTATTCCCCGTATAACTGCTGCTTCCGCCGTCGTAGCGGGCACCCGTCGTCTTGACGGTGAGCGTCCCGCCCGAGACATAACTGTCGGGCAGCGTGTGGTCTTTCTCGGAAGCATCGTAATGCGATCCCGCCCGGATGCCCTTGCCGCCCCGGCCGGAATTGGTGAGCGTCACCGTGCCGCCCGTCATCTGGAAGGCGTAATCCGCCTTGATGCAGGCCGTTCCGGAATATTCCTTGTCTTCGCTGTCATAGGCCGCGCTGCCGGAAACGGTCACCGTGGTCGTTCCGCCGTTTACCGCGACGAGCGAATCGGAGGTGACGCCTTTTTTCATCGCGGCCGCCGTGGATATTTCCAGCGCGCCGGCGTCGATCCGCACGAAGTCCTTGCCCCGGAGACCGTGCCCTGCACTGGCGCCGGAGGTGACCTTGACGGAGGGAGCGGTCATAAATCGCAGATAGTCGTCGCTGGTGATCCCGGCCTTGCCCTGCTTGTTGGAGGAGGTTACCGTCAGTGAGCCGTCGCCGGAAAAGACGAGTTGTCCCTCGCTGAAGAAGACCGCCTTGCAATCCTCTTCACCCGCTGCCGTATAGGCCGCATTGGCGGCATCCGAGAGGGCGTTTTGCCCTTTCACATACACGAACGTGCGCTTCTTGCACTGGTTGTTGATGACGGCGCCGGAAGGATTGGTCAGGGACAGGCCGTTCAGATACAGGCAGGCCTTGCGGGCGCCGTAGAGTTTGAGGGAGCCGTCGGAAGAGGCGCCCTTCAGTTCGAAGATATTCTTGTCGAGATCGTCGGATGCGTTGAGGTAGCCGCTGTTGCGGACGGTAACGTGCCCGCCGCTGACCGAAACGAGCCCCCTTTCGTCGCCCTCGACGGTGGCGCCGGACGAAGACCAGGTAATGGTGATCCGGCGGTCGAAGATGGAATGGGCGATATTGTCAGCCGAGGCTTCCGTATCCTCGGAAGGGATGGTGAAGGTCTCCCCTTCCTGCGCCCCGGAATCCGGGTTTTCATCGTCAAGCTGGTCGTCCACGGGATCGTTGTCCGAAGCGGAAGGCCGGGTATTGTATTCCTCCGTCTGTATGCAGGATGCGGCGAACCAGGTCAGGAACAGACCGCACAGAATCAACGTAAGACACTTTTTCATTTCCTTCTGGATTTTTTTGCCCTGGCGGTCTCGAAATTATTGACTTTCAATGAGAAATCAAAACGGAGTCCGCCGGATTCATTATTACGGACCGTGATGTCGCCACCGTGGATGCGGACGGCGTTCTTGACGATCGCGAGACCGAGGCCGGTGCCGCCGAGCTTGCGGCTGCGTCCCTTGTCTACCCGGTAGAAACGTTCGAAGAGCCGGTCCAGATGCTGTTCCGGCACACCCGCGCCGTTGTCCCGGAAGATGAAATGCCAGCAGTCTTCGCCCCTGGCGGCCGTGACCGTGACGGTCGTCCCCGTTCCGGCGTAGGCGATGGCGTTGTCCATCAGGTTGCGGAAGATGCTGTAGACCATCGTGTAGTCGCCCTTGATGACGATCGGGGGGAAAAGCTGGTCGCGGAAAGTCATCTGCGCGGACGAACGCTGGAGATAAGTATCCGCGGAGATGGTTTCCACCATCTTGCAGATGTCGATGCTCTCGATCTTGTAATTCGGGGCCTTCGCGTCCATCTTGTTGAGGGTGGATATATCCTGCAGGAGCGCGGTGAGGCGC
Source organism: uncultured Bacteroidales bacterium (assembly GCA_900320545.1). Lineage (GTDB taxonomy): Bacteria > Bacteroidota > Bacteroidia > Bacteroidales > UBA932 > Cryptobacteroides. Next base: position 94,953 of record ONSU01000003.1, read on the forward strand.
CGGGTCTGGGTAAAACTGCGCTCGACGAACTGGTTGCGGGTCTCCTCGTCCATTTCCGGGGTCTCGAGGATGGTCTCCAGATAGCCCTGGATGCTGGCCACGGGGGTCTTGAGCTCGTGCGCGATGTTCTGGGTGAGTTCGCGCCGGATTTCCGCATTCTCCACATCCGCCTCGTCCCCGATGATCTTGTTGATCTTGGTCACGAAATACGACAGGATGGAGAAAATGGCGATGATCATCGCGGCCACCAGCACCACGAAACGCCAGGACCCCTGCATGAAATCGGCGGCGCTAAGCCAGAGGAATCCCGCGACGAACAGGGCCGAGACCACCACGAGGCTCACGACCAGATTGCGGCTGATGGGATTGGAATACCGGCGGATCATCGCTTATTCGCCGAAGAAATAGCCGTAGCCCGAACGCGTACGGATGCAGGAAGCGTACGGACCGATTTTCTTGCGGAGACGGGTAATGTTGACGTCGACGGTGCGGTCCAGCACCACCTCGTCCTTCGGCCAGACCCGGGAGATCAGGTCCTGACGGCTGAGCACCCGGCCCCTGGACTCCAGCAGGCAGCACAGGAGTTCGAATTCGATCCGGGTCAGGAGCACCGGCGCCCCGTCCACGGTGACGGTCTTGGCGACGGGATCCACGGTCAGCGTCCTGAATACCATGGCCGTGCTCTGCGGCTTCTCGAAACGCCTGAGCACCACGCCGATACGGGCAACCACCTCCCGGATGGAGAAAGGTTTGGTGATATAGTCGTCCGCGCCGAGACTGAGCCCCTCCAGGGTATCGTCCTCGCTGTCTTTCGCCGTGAGGAAGATGACGGGAATGCGGGTCGTGGCCGGATTCTCCTTGAGGCGGGTGGCCATCGTAAATCCGGACATCTCCCCCATCATCACGTCCAGCAGGAAAAGGTCATACACGCTCAGGTCCGTCTTGAGGGCCTCCTCGGCCGAATGGGCGACATCGACCTCGTAACCGGCTTTCCGGAGGTTGTAGGAAAGGATGTCGCATATATCCGCTTCGTCGTCGACGACAAGGATTCTGAATGAATGATTCTGCATAATACGATCGGTTTATCCGCCGTTTACAAACGGGCTTAACATACAAAAATAATGTGAAGCACGTGATTTTGCAACAACGGGAGGAAAAAACTTCAATTTTTTTTGGAAGTTCGGATTTTATCCGTATCTTTGCATTCCCAAACGGTGTCGTAGCTCAGGTGGTAGAGCAATGGACTGAAAATCCATGTGTCGCCGGTTCAACTCCTGCCGACACCACACAAACCCCGATAGAAGCAATTCTACCGGGGTTTCTTGTCTATCCGCCCGAACGGTTTTCCTTTGCCCCGGAGTGGAAGCCCTCTGCCGGAGCGGAAGCCGGGTTAAGTAGCATTTCAGCCCCAAAATGCTGCCATACGGCACCCGCGGAAAGGGTTAAGTAGCATTTCAGCCACAAAATGCTGCCATACGGCACCCGCGGGAAGGGTTAAGCAGCATTTCAGCCCCAAAACGCAGCCATACGGCTTCCGCGGAAAGGGTCAAGTAGCATTTCAGCCACAAAATGCTGCCATACGGCTTCCGCGGAAAGGGTTAAGTAGCATTACGGGCCCAAAACGCTGCCATACGGCTTCCGCGGAAAGGGTTAAGCAGCATTTCAGCCACAAAATGCTGCCATACGGCACCCGCGGAAAGGGTTAAGTAGCATTTCAGCCCCGAAACGTTGCCATACGGCACCTGCGGGAAGGGTTAAGTAGCATTTCAGCCCCGAAACGTTGCCATACCAGTATCCGCGGGATGACGCGCGCCAGTGTAACTATTCATCCACCGACCGATATCCCCGACTACATCCTTTATCTCCGCCTCGTCCCATCATCGTCCATTCTTACCGATCCCTGGAAGAAGCATTAACGGCAGCAAAGAGATCGGCGAGAAGAAACAGGATGTATTATGGGCGTGTCGGCGATGAGTTCCGGGTATACGAAAGCGGGAGTGTAATCGAGAGGTATGTGGTGGAGAAGTGAGATTGAAAGAGAGCCCAGGACGGTAAGTCGAGGGCTCTTATTCTGCTTTAATAATAGCAAGTAGTGGTAATCGTTAGTTACAGACTGGATGAATACAGAAGCCATGATACCTCTCCGCCCATCTGTAATCATACCCATAGGATATTTCGTTTTGAGAAAAAGATAACATCCACGCATATCCTGCAGGTGCAAACTCATAGTCAGTTACGTTATTCGACATCCATATTTCCGAGGAATGATACTTTTTGACAGGAAGAAAAATACTTGCTCCATTTGTGCCTTGAACTAGATATCCACATACATTTCCAGATTGCTGTTCCGTCCATGTCCATGTACAATCCAACAATTCACTAATCTCCCCCCAAGTCGGCATTCTCCAGTAGCCGCCCAACTTTATATATCCAGCATCATCCATGGGGTCCAGTACACTTTTATTATCAACGGTTCCATAGTCGCTATCAAGGATATACTTAGTTGGATGATCCCAGCTTGTCCCATGCTTATAGTTGGACCAAGAATATGTTTTTTTAGGACTTGTTTCTCCCCACGCATAGAGATCACCGCACGAACTAAATGTTTGCCCTAAGTTATAATTTGACCATTTTACGCTCAGCCCCAAATCAACAGGTTCGTGCACAGTCACTTCAATGGATGAAGATACAGAAGAGCCATCTGCGGCCGTTGCAGTTATGGTAGCCAACCCACCTTTCTTCGCCCTTATCCTTCTCCCCCCATTCTCCAAAGCTACGACAGTCTCATCCGAAGATGTCAATATAGTACTGCGATTTGTCGCATAAGTAGGATAAGCATCGACAACAATATCTACCGCTTGATTGACGAGAAGATCCCAAGATGAACAGTTAATGAACTTGGCCTGTTTAAGAAACACTATTTCTCTTACTGGGACTTGTCTGTCTTCATTTGTTCTTTTGACACCTCTTACAGAAAATCCGCGACAACGATTTGCAGAACCATTATCTGGAGAATAGATTGTTTGATTTGAAAACAATAAATCTAATGCCCCCGCCGCGCCTGAAGTATTGCACTCAGAAGTCCAATAATGGCCGTAGTCACCGACAGACAAGATATCGGCATTATCACGGTAGCCAGCTGCAGGGAGAAAGATGCTCTTGTCCGTATACCCTTCAACTGTACTAGTAATGATGTATCCATATTTTTCGGAGTCCCAAACCCAGGAACAGAAGTCAATCAGTTCCTTGTACTCATTACAGGTCGGCATCCAGCATTCATTTCCGAATGTTATAGATACAATATCATCTTCTGGATCAAGAATATGTTTGCCATCAACGTATCCATCACCATTGAGTGTGCAATATTTGGTTATTACAGAAGGTCCACCAAAACACCACGTGTAATTACTCCAAGAGTAACTTTCTTTCGTGTCAATCTCGCCCCACGCATAATAATTCCCGGCCTCTTCGGGGAGACTTGCACCGATATTCCGTGTTCCCCAAAGAACAGTTAGACCAAGATCTATAAAATCCGGAAGAGGTTCGGGGAACACCAACCGAGTATCAAGCCCTGCCACCTGTTTGAATCGAGATCTTTCAAAAGTTAGAGAAGATGTGATTTCATAAGTTCCGGTACCCGATCCATTGGTGGCAGAGAGAGTAATTCCGCCCGTATACGTTCCAGGGAGGCAGATTACATAATACCAGGTATTAGCCACAAAGCCGCCGGAGGGGGCATTGACGGTGATGCTTGTAGCTGGAGAGCTGACTGATTGGATTGCCGGCTTGCCACTATTATCAAATCCGACAGAGAATGTTCCGGCAAGGGCTTCACCATTATTGCTGGTCAGGGTGAGGCTTGTATATCCGCTCTCGGAGAAGGAGAAGCGGAGCCCAGAGCAGACATTGTAGAAACCCATGCTCAGTGTCTCAGACTTGCCGATCGTGATGAAGAGGTCGTCGTCAAAAGAGTCGGCAACTGCGGTCTGGGTACTCGGGAGCGTTGTCGTGATAACGCCGTTTGATAGCGTCGCATCATCATTGTACGGATACAGGCCATAGATGTTATTATCATAGCCGACGCCCTCCGAGATACCCGTGATGACGGAGATCATGCCTCTGAACTGAGCGATACTGCTGGTCGTCGTATTCAGCGATGTGAACTTGCTGTCCTCCCCGGCGCTGAAGACTTTGATTTCGTCGGAGGGCTTCCAGAGGACGGTCGTATAGTTGTCGTCGAGAACGGTTTTGGTGTCCGCGTCGGTTGAAGCCGTGATGATGACTTCCACCTTCCCGGCATCACTTTTCTCGGGGATTTCGACATCCTTTTCTACGGTGTTGCAGGCCGCCAGGCAAAGCAGAGCGGACAATGCTGAAAACAATTTATTATTCATAAGGGACATATTTTTTCAATTAGGGAAGATCTTCATAGCCTACATCCTCGGAGCCACCGATAGGCGGATCTCCGGACAGAATATTTCTTTCGAAGGTGAGCCGTAATTCTTCTATTTCCGGCTGGACGTAATGTATTTTCATTTCCGAGATGGGATAAAAACAGTATTTGAACTTATTTCCAATTTAAATGACAAAGTTCAAGTTCAATTTCGACACAATCAAGTTCAGCACGGTTCATTTGTGGTCGCCGACCGCCTGATGAACGGCTATGTCGAAGAAATCGCGGAAACGGTGCTAGGCTCTGCGACTTAGGCTCGGATTTTGCTCTTTTTGAGTAAAATGATCGAGATTATGAGACGGATATTCACTTTTGCAGTTGTCCTTCTGTTGGCACATTGTGGGCTTGCCGCTCAGTCTATGTATGTTACAAGCGAGTGGTTAGGCGAGCCAGAGGAACTTTCGATTCGAAAAAAGATTGAAAAACCCGGAATGACCGCGAACGAGATTTTCCGTGCATTCCTTTTCCCTAAACATAGCACGGGACGGGATATTCGCATAAATGGAGGTAATTACACTTGGAATTTTGTCCGTTCCTATCCTCAGTTTTTGGATATTTTTGGTGCAGACATAAGCTACAAGTATTATGTCTATGCTTTCGATGGTTATTATATTGTATCTTTAGAGCATATTTTTGTAATGAAAGGAGGGCATCATTTCGTTGTTTACGGAATGAATGGCGTCCCCTTCAAACGAGAACATACAAGACAAGATTACAAACTCGCCTTAAAAATTGTAGATTACCTGCAACCGAAGTTTGAAGAACTTTGTTATCAGTTGGAAGAATACGCTTTCCCGGTGTTGACTCCAGCAGACTGACTCCGATTTGTCTTTGTCCTTTCCAGCCGCCGAATAGCGGCTATTTTTGTGCCATAATACTACGATTATGGCAAAGATCAAATCAGAAGACCTCCGGCTGAACATCATTGTCGGCGATGGGAAGAAACATGCGGAGGTCAGCACGGCGGCGGGGGGGGCGGGAACTCGATTTACAAAAAAAGTGTTAATTTTGTATCCTGTGTCGCCGATGGAAAACGGATCCTTCATACAAGTCATACTGCCGCTCAAACTGGAGTGGGAGCCCTTCTATGTGTGCAGGGAGGCGGTGTCGGTCGGTGACCGCGTTACGGTGCCGTTTGCGGGCAGGTCGTATGCGGGCGTCGTGAGCGCCGTCGGGGTTGAGCCGACGGTCGGGAATGTGAAGGAGGTGCAGTCGGTCGATAACGGGCTGGACCGCATTCTCCCGGAGGAAATCGCTTTCTGGCGGCAGCTGGCCGCCTATTATCTCTGCACCGCCGGGGAAATCTACCGGGCCGCGCACTCCCCCGGCGAGACGGCCGACGAGGAGAAGGCCGCCCGCTGGACGGCCGAATTGCGGCGGCGGCTGGAGGCCAAGACGGCGGAACTGGAGAAAACGCGGCCGGGCACCAAAAAGGAGGCCGCGCTCCGGGAGGGTATCGACCGGCTCCGCCGGCAGCTTTCCGCACCGGAACTTCCCTCCGACCCGATCGGTGAACTGGCCACGCAGCCCGTTCCCGAAACCGTCCGGGCCGCTTTCAAGGAAGGCAAGACCGTCCTTCTGGAGGACGGCGAAGACGCCCGGCGTATCGGAATCTTCCTGTCCCTCGCCCGCGAAGTCCGCTCCCGGGGCGGGAATGTCCTCTGGCTCGTGAGCGGAAGCGGCGCCCTCTCCCGGATCCGGACGGCCCTGGAAGCGGCCGGAGCCGTATTCTTCGAGAGCGGCCAGACACCTGCAACGCGTCGCAAAGCCATCTCTGCCGTACGCGCCGGCGGCTATCTGCTCGTCGGGACACGCGGCGCCATCCTCCTCCCCCATCACGACCTCGGCCTTGTCATCGTGGACGACGAGCAGAACCGTTCCTACAAACGGGAATCCCCGTCCCCCCGCTATCACGCCCGCGACGCAGCCCTGATCCTTTCCCGTCTCCAGGGTGCCTGCGCCATACTCGGCAGCGCCACGCCTTCGCTGGACTCCATCTACAACGCCGAGACCGGCCGTTTTGTCCGCGTCACCCTCTCCTCCCGGGAGCCGGGCGCGCTTACCATTATCGACACAAGTTCGGAAAAACGCAAACGGGGAATGAAGGGCAACTTCTCGCTGAAGATGCTGGATGCGGTCTCCCGGACGCTCGGCAAGGGTCGGAAAGTCCTGCTTCTCGTCGCGCGCAGGGCCTTCGATCCGGATCTGGCCACGCTGGAAGAAATCCGGTCCCTTTTTCCCGACCGCCGCGACGACATCCTCGGCGGCGACCTCGGCACCGTCATCGATCCGGAGGGCGACCGCCTCGGGCTGATCTGCCTGATCTTCGCGGAAGCGCTCCTCTCGGGGGATGATTTCCGCGCCGACGAGCGAGCCCTGCAGGTCTTCCGCCAGCTTCGGTGGAAAGCCCCGCTCGCCATCCAGTCCAAGAATACGGAACATCCTGTTTTCCAGGCGCTTGAAAAGGGAGAAGACGCGACCGCAGCCCTGCTTGCCGAGCGGGAGGCCTTCGGCTATCCGCCCTATTCCCGGATGATCGGCATCCTCATCCGCGACAACGCGCCCAAACGGCTCGAATACCTCTCGTCCCGCCTCGCCGCCGAACTCTCCGCGGCCGTCGGCGTCCGCTTCCTGACCGGTCCGTACGCCCCGGCCCGCGACGAGGACGGCACCCTCCGCATCATCCGGATCATGCTTCCCAGAGACCGGGAACTCCCCGCCCGGAAACAGCGCATCCGCGAGACGGTGAGCCAATTCGGCAAGACCGCCAAATACGAGCAGCACCTCTCCGTCGACGTCGACCCCGTAGCATAATATTTGCAGTTCCTTTCTTTTTTGCCTATATTTGTAGGTTAAAGAAGAACTGTATATACACTATGTCCAAAGTTATCGCCATAGCGAACCAGAAAGGCGGCGTGGGTAAAACCACCACGGCCATCAACCTCGCGGCTTCCCTTGCCGTGCTGGAGCGGAAGGTGCTCATCATCGACGCCGACCCCCAGGCCAACACGACCTCCGGGCTCAATTTCACCCCGGACAGCGGCAGCAAGCGGACCCTCTATGAGGTGCTGATCGGCCGTCTGGATATCCGTGACGCCCTCATTCAGACCGAACTCCGCGACCTCCGGATGATTCCCTCGCACATCAACCTCGTCGGGGCCGAATTCGACCTCCAGACGATGGACCACCGCGAGAGCGTCCTCAAGCAGGTCCTTGCGCCGATCCGCGACGAATACGACTACATCATCATCGACTGCTCCCCGTCCCTGGGCCTGATCACCATCAACGCCCTCACGGCGGCGGACTCCGTCATCATCCCCGTCCAGCCCGAATTCTTCGCCCTGGAGGGGCTCGGCAAACTCCTGCAGACCATCCGCCTCGTGCAGGCCGGCGTCAACCCCGACCTGACGATCGAGGGCTTCGTCGTGACGATGTTCGACGGCCGCACCAAGGTGCATGCCGAAGTCGTCGGCGAGCTCCGGGAGCACTTCAAGGATATGGTCTTCGACACCATCATCCAGCGCAACATCCGCCTCAGCGAGGCCCCTTCGCACGGGAAGCCGATCATCCTGTACGACATCGGTTCCAACGGCTCTTCCAACTACCTCAACCTGGCCAAGGAAGTGATGGACAAAAACGAATCCTAGACTATGAGCAGCAATAAAACCCCGCGCGGCCTCGGCAAGGGACTCGGCGCCCTTCTCGGAGAGGACATTCCGGACATGAGCGCATTCCGCAAGCCGGTCGAATACGTCAACAAAGAAGTCTCCGCCCCGGCGGCAGGCGCTCCGGAAGGCGGCGTCTCCCGCATCGCGACGGACCTCATCGAAGCCAACCCCTTCCAGCCCCGGATGACTTTCGACCGGGATTCCCTGGAGGAACTGGCCGCATCCATCCGCACCCTCGGGCTCATCCAGCCGATCACCGTCCGCCGGATCCCCACGGGGAAATACCAGATTATCAGCGGTGAACGCCGTTTCCGCGCCGCAAGGATCGCAGGGCTCGAGCAAATCCCCGCATACGTACGCGATACCGATGACGAGGGAATGCTCGAGATGGCCATCGTCGAGAATGTCCAGCGGACCGATCTCGACCCCATCGAAGTGGCCCTCGGCTATCAGCGGCTGATGGAAGAATGCCATCTCACCCAGGAGCAGATGGCGGAGAAAGTCGGGAAGAAACGGGCCTCCGTCGCCAATTCCCTCCGCCTGCTGAAACTCCCCGCCAAGATCCAGCACGACCTCAAGGTCGGCCTCATCACGACCGGGCACGCCAAGGTGCTGCTCGGCGTGTTCGACCCGGAAGAGCAGGAACGCCTGTGCGACGACATCGTCCGCTTCGACCTCTCCGTCCGCCAGACCGAGGAGCGTGCCCGCAAGGGCATCAAGGTCGGGGATGACGGAGAAGGAAAACCCGCCCGGGAGGATCTTCCCGAATTCTATTACCGGATACTGGAGCGGGTCGGACGCTATTTCGGCGACCGCATTTCGCTCCGTCGCACCCCCGACGGCAAAGGTTCCATCACCATCCGCTTCAACTCCGACGAGGAGATGGAGAAATTCCTCGGATCGATCGAAGGATGACGCTGCGCGGTCTGCATATCGTCCTGACAGCCGTCCTGCTGGGGGTCGGCGCCCTGACGGCGTCCGCCCAGTTCAAGCAGGACGCGTTCCGGCAGACCTATGCGGACACCACCCTGACGGAGTATAAGGACACGACCGACAAACTGTTCTCTTTCAAGGAATTCTTCGGCGGCGTCGGCCATAAGCACGAGGCCCGCATCGGTACCCTCTTCGCCGGATCGACCGTCTTCATCGGCTCCTACCAGATCTACAACAAACAATACTGGAAACTGCCCATTGTTTACGGCGGCATCGGCACCGGCATCGGGCTCGGTACTTATTATACGGTAAAATACAAGCAGTCCGTCAAGGCGCACGACAAGTCGCTGGAGGCCTACAACGAGGCCTATGCCATCGATCCGAACACGCCGCTGACGGTCTCCCCCGTCGACACCCGGTCCCAGACGCTCGGCATCTGCATGTTCGGCATGGCCGCCGCCTTCTACTGGGCCACCCTGATGGACGGAGCCGCCACCTACAAGCGCGGGGTCTACCCCCAGGCGGGCAAGGCGACCATCTATTCCATCCTCCTGCCGGGTCTCGGCCAGGCCTACAACGGCGAATACTGGAAGATCCCCATCTACTGGGGCTGTATGGCGGGCGCCACCCATTTTCTCATCACAAACGACATCAACTACAAGCGATACAAACGGATCCACAACGAAGCCACGACGCCGGGGAGCAGTTACTCCGGCCCCATTTCTGCCGAAACGGCCGTGTACTACCGCGACGTGTTCCGGCGGTACAGGGATTACTCCATCGTCGCCCTGGTCGGATTCTACCTGCTGCAGGTCATCGATGCCAACGTCTTCTCCTACATGCTCGACTTCGATATGTCCAACGACATCTCGATGCAGCTGGAGCCGGCCGTCATCGAACCCCTGGACCGGTACGCCGTCGCCTCGACCGGCAAGTTTTCCCAAGCCTCGTTCGGCCTTCGGATGGGCATCCGTTTTTAACTTTAATGCATTATGAAGAAATTACTGACAACCCTCGCCGCTCTTTGCATCGTGATCCTCCAGGCCGCGGCCGCCACTGCGCCCGGGCAGGTGGACACGACGACCAAAAAGACCAGCGTCTGGAACAAGATCTTCCCGCCGCTGCAGAAGGACAAGGAGAAGGATCAGCCCGAGACCGCTCCGGCGCCCGCACAGGTGCGCGAGGAACCGCCGGCAAGCCAGAATGACGACAAGGAGAATGTCAAGAAGGGCCGCGAGAGCAAGGAGGACCTGAAGAAAGAACTCGAAGCGCTCCGCAAGGAGAATGAGCGGCTCCGCAAGGAGAACGAGTCGCTCCGCCAGGGCGACTCCGCCGGCAAGACCGAGCCCGAGACCACGCGTCCCGAGCCCCGCCACGGCACCGCCGCCGGCAGATCCCACGGCAGCCAGAGCGATACGACCAACAGTCTCTACGCCCTTCAGCGGCGTACCGCAGGCAACAAAGAGGGCAATTACAATATGGAAACGGCCCACTTCACCTCCGACGTTCCCGACGAGGTGATGATCGCCCGGCTCAAGGCGATGAACGCCTTCATCGACCTGCCCTACAACGAGACCGTCAAGAACTGGATGATCCTCTACTCCGAGAAGATGCCTTCCAGGATGAGCCAGCTCCTCGGCCTGTCGGAATACTACATGCCGATCTTCGAGAAGACCTTCCTGCACTACGGCATGCCCGAGGAACTGAAGTACCTCGCCATCATCGAGTCGGCCCTCAACCCCGTGGCGGTATCCCGCGTCGGGGCGACGGGAATGTGGCAGTTCATGTACGCGACGGCCAAGAACTACGGGCTCGAGATCAACTCGTTCGTCGACGAGCGGAGAGATCCCTACAAGTCGGCCGATGCGGCGGCCCGCTACCTGAAGGACGCCTACAGTCTCTTCGGTGACTGGAGTCTCGCCATCTCCTCCTACAACTGCGGCGCGGGCAACGTCAACAAGGCCATCAAGCGCGCCGGCGGCAGCAAGCAGTTCTGGGACATCTATCCCTACTTGCCCGCCGAGACGCGCGGCTATGTCCCCGCGATGGTAGGCGCGATGTACGCGGTCAAGTACCACCGCGAATATGGCATCCGCCCCGCCCCGATCGAGATTCCCGGCGAGGTGGACACCTTCCACATCCATCGCAACGTCGGCTTCGACCAGATCGTCGCCTGCACGCAGATCACGTCCACCGAACTCCGCGACCTCAATCCGCAGTACTACAAAGACATCATCCCCGGCAACTCCTCCACGCCCGGCAATCCCTATATCCTGCGGCTCCACGCCGACAGGAGCGAGGATTTCATCGCGCACCAGGACAGCATCTACGCCAAGTCGGCGGCCATCGGCGGCGGAGTCAACGTAGATCCGGGCAACGGTTCCGGCGGATCCGCCTACCACGGCTCCGGCAGCGGCTCGAGCAGTTCCTACACGGGCGGCAGCAGGACTTCCGGATCCGGCAATTCCGGCACCTCCGGCTATTCCTGGATCTACCACAAGGTCAAGAGCGGCGACACGCTGGGCAAGATCGCCAGCAAGTACGGCACCACCGTCAACCAGATCAAGGCCTGGAACGGGCTCAAGTCCAACACCATCGTCGTCGGCAAGTCCCTCAAGGTCGGACGGAAGAAGGGCGGCTCCTCGGGCGGCGGCTCCCATTCCTCCTCGTCGTCTTCCTCGTCGGGAAGCATCAAGGCCACGCATACCGTCAAGTCCGGCGAAACGCTCTTCAGCATCGCCAGACATTACGGAAGCACCCCCGACAAGATCAAGAAGGCCAACGGCCTCTCGAGCGACGTCATCCGCGTGGGCCAGAAACTCAAGATCCCTAAATAGAAAACTGCATCTGCAGGGAAAGTCCGGGTACCGAAGTCCCGGACTTTTTTTGTACCAGGTACAGCCGGGCCCAGGTCCTGAGGACGATGCGCTTCCAGGTCCTGCGGGCTCCCAGGAGCAATGTCGCCGCCCATCCCTCCCCATAGTAGGCGGGCACGTTGAAATTGCCGGGCGCGTCCCGCTCGTAACTGTAGATGCGGGAAGCCCAGGCGGCCGTCCGGAAGACGGTACAGCGTGCCGAGAAAGAGAGGAAAGTACCGCCGTATCCTCCTTCCGCGTACGCGAGAATGCCGCCGCCCTCGCACCAGACGCCGTTGATGTGGGTTCCCGCCCACCAGGTGCCGTCGGACCATTTGAAATCGGCCCGGACATCGGTGCGGGACCGCTCGGAGGCGTAGTTGCGAAGACGTTGGGAGGCACGGATCTGCAGGTCGCAGGACGGACTGATCCGCCACTGCCACTGCGCCTTGATCTTGAGCATATACCGCCGGGGATCCTCCACGGGCACCGGCATCGCACTGAAAGACGCCGCCAGCGCACCCCGGTGCCGGATTTCCGAAGAGCCGAATCCGGTGCGTCCCTTCAGGGGCACATACTTCCCGGCCGAAAAGCCGAGCGAGGCCGCCGCCGCATATTCCCCGTATTTCTTCCGGGTGTAGGCCGAAGGGAGTACACTCAGCTGTACTGCGGCCTGCAGATGCTCTCCGACGGGCGTGAGAAGCCCCCCGACGGCGGCGATGCGCCCCCGGGCCGGTTCGAAGGCCAGTTCGCCGAACAGCTGGACGCCCCGGGGATTCCAGCGGACGTCCGCCGAGATGCGCGGCCGGCTGCAGTAATCGGGCAGAATGACGCTCAGCCCCGCCCGGCCGCTCCGCCAGGCCCGGCCGACATTCACGCCGGCCCCTTCCGCCGCGGCGTAGGCCGAGAGGTCCCATCGGCCGAATGTGAAATCCGCCGCCACGCCCAGGAAGGCGGATTCCGGACTGTAGGAGTTCGTCGGACCGATGCCGCTCCCCTTCCGGACAAAGGAAGATGGCGTCAGGAGATCCTCGATCACAAACCCGGACCATACGGCCAGCCCCTGCCCGAACCGGACATTGAAGCGTCCGGCCACGACCTTCCCGAGCCGTCCGTCCCCGTAATAGACGCCGTATGCACCAGCAGGGGCGCTCCCCTTCCAGGCGAACCCCGCTTCCGCCCGGTCGCCGAGGCACAGCCGATATTTCAGCCCCGGCCCCCGGGTCCGGAATTCGACAAGCTGCCTTACGGGCGCCCGGACGCTGTCGGCCACCCCGGGAAGCGACGCCGAACGCAGCGAGACGAAAAATGCCAGGGCCTCCGCCGTCTCGCGGCCGAATCCGTCCACGAGGGCGAGTTCCTCCACGGAAAGGATGTCGCCGTAACGCGCACGGTAATCGGAGAGGCTGGCGACCTGATAGGCCGAAAGAAGCCCCGTCGAGAGCAGGCGGCTCCGCGAGGCGAGATTCACGGGGACCGGATGGGCGGCGAGCGCCTCGTACCGCTCCAGGACGGCGGCGTCCAGCGACTCCGCCTCCCCCGCTCCCGAGAGCAGCACGGCGGCGGCCATCCAGGCCTGTAAACCGATGAATAACATTCCCATAGCCCCGGCAAGTTACGCTTTCCCCGCCAATGGAAATGAAAGAATCATAAAAATCTTTTTTTCATTTTCGTTTTTTTATGTGTTTTTTTCACTAATTTTGACTTTACTTTTGAAAATCATCTCCTGATATGGAAAAAGTCACGCTTCTGGACAAGACCTTCCGGCGCTACATCCCGCAGGAAGAAATTGAAAAAGGCATCGACCGCGTCGCCGCCGCCCTCGAAAAGGACAACGCCGGCAAGGACGACATCCCGATCCTCCTCTGCGTCCTCACGGGGTCGATCATGTTTACCTCCGAGGTGATGAAACGGGTGCATTTCCCCTGCCAGATCGTCACCATCAAACTCAACTCCTACAACGGCGGCACCGCCTCCTCGGGACGCGTCGTCTTCACCTCGGGCCTCTCGGCGGACGTCGCCGGCCGCCGGGTCTACATCATGGAAGACATCGTCGACACGGGCAATACGCTCCTGGCGCTCAAGCAGTTCCTCCGCGAGCAGGGCGCAAGCGAAGCCAAGATCTGCACGATGCTCTTCAAGGAAGAAGCCTACAAGCATGACGAGCCCGTCGACTTCGTCGGCCTCAGGATCGAGAATCAGTTTATCGTGGGCTACGGTCTCGACTACGGAGAAATCGGCCGCAACCTCACCGACATTTATATTCTGGACAAATGAAATATTTCATCCTTTTCGGGCCTCCCGGTGCGGGGAAAGGCACCCAGGCGGGGGCGATGGTCGAAGCGTTCAACCTCTGCCACATCTCTACGGGCGAACTGCTGCGCGCCGAAATCGCGGCCGGCACGCCGCTCGGCAAGCAGGCCCAGGCCCTCATCGACGACGGCAATCTCGTCCCCGACGAGGTCGTCGAGGGAATGATCGAGTCACAGTTCAACTCCGTGCAGGGCGTGGACGGATTCCTGCTGGACGGATTTCCCCGCACGACGGCCCAGGCCGATGTCCTCGGCGCGCTGCTGAAGCGGCGGGGTGAAGCCCTCTCCGGCGTCATCTCCATCATGATTCCGGACACGATGATCTATGAGCGCATCCGCCACCGCGCCGAGATCGAAGGCCGCGCCGACGACGCCTCCGACGAGATCATCCGCCACCGCATCGACACCTACCACGCCAAGACCGAGCCGCTCATCAACTATTATCGCGCACGCGATATGTACCACGAAATCGACGGCACCGGCACCGTCGACGAAGTCCGCGACCGCATTTTCGCGCTGCTGGAAAAACTTTTTTAACATTTCCCCGCGGCCCGCATCTTGTTATTGTAAATCGACAGAGATGCAAAGCGCTACGGAAATACTCAATCTGGCTGCTGACCGGTACGGCGAGCAGCTTTATTGGCATATCCGCCGCCTCGTGGTAAGCCACGACGACGCCGAAGACGCCCTGCAGGAGACCTTCATCAAGATCTTCACCAAGGCGGCATCCTTCCGCGGCGAACCGGGCAGCCTCCCCGCCTGGTTCTACCGGATCGCCACCAACGAGGCGCTCCAGATCCTCCGGAAACGCGTCCGCCTGTTCCAGAGCGTCGACGACCTCTCCGACACCCTCTCCGAACTCATCGCCACCGAGAGCGCGCCCGACGCGTCGAAAGCCTCCGTCCTTTTCCAGAAGGCCACGATGCAACTGCCTACCCGACAGCGGATCGCATTCAACCTGCGCTACTACGACGACCTCTCCTACGAAGAGATCGCCCGCATCACCGGGAGCAGCGAGGGATCGCTCCGCACCAATTACCACTATGCCGTCAAAACCATCAGAAAATATTTGGAGGACCATACGATATGACAACCTTTGATGAAATGAAAAGGGAAATGCCCTACAAGGAAAGCCCCGGATACGTCCGGGAACTCGTCGGCCGCTGCAAAGAGACCGCGCTCCGGACGCCCGTCGCATCGCAGGGGCGCCGCACCTGGCTCTGGAGCATCGCAGCCGCGGCCGCCATTGTCGTCGCCGTCGTCGGCATCGCCCTCTCGGTTCCGCGCAGGACGCCCATCGAGCGGTTCCTCGCCGGCATCACCGACGAAGAGGCCGCGATGATCACCTGCTACAATCTCGAAGAAATTCCGGAATATGTCAATGAATAACAACCCTTAAAACTAAATGAAAATGAAACGAATCTTTATCCTCCCGATCCTTCTGATCGCGTCCGCCTTCTCCCTCGGAGCGCAGGACAAACCCGGCGAGAACATCAACGAGAAGTTCTTTGAAGCCAAAATCCGCGAGTTCGTCTACCAGCTCGAACTCACCGACGCCCAGAAAGCGGCATTCGTCCCGCTGTACAAACGCTACGACGACGAGGTCCGCGCCGCATTTGTAAAGCCGCAGCGCCCCTCCAGGGACAAGAAAGCGGAGATGACGTCGGAAGACGCCGCCGCCATCGTGAAAGGTCGCCTCAGCAACCAGCAGAAGACCCTCTCGATCCGCGAGAAGTATGTCGACGAATTCGCCAAGGTCCTGGAGCCCCGGCAGCTCCTGCGCCTGTTCAACGTCGAGAACCAGATCCAGAACAAGCTCAAATCCCGCCAGGGGCATCCCGGTCAGGGGCACGGTCCTGCACAGGGCGGTCCCGGCCGCGGCCCGAGACCCGGTCAGGGAGGCAAATAGAACTCCCGAGACGGACAACAAAGGGCGGCTCCCTGACGGGGCCGCCCTGATTTTGTCTCTAAACGCGGATCGCGCTTATTGAACCGTCACATTGACTGTCTTGGTGAGATCGAAACCGTCGTGGACGAGTCTCAGACTGACGGAAGCCGTGCCTTTGGCGGCACCGGTCAGCTGGATGCAGTCGTGTCCGCCGTGCTCGCCGGAGGCCGCGGTTACGATGGTCGCATCGTTGGAAGTCGCGGAATAAGTACCGTCGAGATACTCACCCTTGCCGCTGTTCTGCGCGGCGACGATAAAGACCGTCTCGCCGAGATTCACATTCATCGTCGTTCCGATCACCGTGGTCGTACCGTCGATGCGGAATTTGTTGGTGCTGTAGGAATACGCGTGCTTCTCACATCCCGTGAGGGCAAGCGCCGCGGCGATGACCGCCGCTACGGAAAGAACAGAAAATAACTTTTTCATACACATACTCTTATCAAATTCTGTTCCAAAGTAAACAGGTCCCTATAAACGATAGAAATCAATTATCCCCTCATCCCCTTGCATTACATCAATTCCCTCCGTATTTGTCTGTAGAGAGAAAGATTTCCTCCCTATGGCAATCGTTCCCAGCAAACGCTCTTTCCCCTTCCATTCTTTCAGCCAATTATTGCTCTCTGCTTGAATCTGTTTCACCACAAACTGTTTTCCGACCTCCCTGAACCGGTCCACCGGCAATGAAAAACTCGTCAGGCTCCCCAAAAGCGAATTTAACAATTCCGGCCCGACGGCGGCCATAAAGCCATCCTCGTTTGACAGATTGGGCGTAAAAGAACAATTGTCAGGATCAATCGTACCATTAATTCTACTCAGCGTAACATAAAACTGATCCTGGTCCAGTCGCCAGTCTCCATTAAAATCATAATCCTCAACAAACTCAATTTGCCCCTCATCCATTTCCGCACGTCCCGTGATTTGGGCCTGTCCGACAAGTTCCCCCTCCTCCTCAGTATCAATTCCAAAGGTCAACTCCATATAAAGTGTAATGTCGAAGCGGTCATCACTGTATGGAAGAGAAGCGAACCAGGTTCCATTCAATGAGGGGGAAGAATAGCACCCTGTTAAAAGGAATGCCAAAACAAAAACTAATATGACCTTACCATTTTTCATATCCACCTCCTGATAATTATATATCACCTTTGTCAATCCTGAGGTTCTTAAGCAGAGCTTCTAAAAGAAGATCCACACCTGATCCCTCACTATCAACCTTTGACTTTGCACTCACGGCATAATATGATACATTTTCAAAGAATGTTTTTGCTCTGTAGACAAAACGTCCAAGCCCCATTTGATCCTCAAGAAATCTCCTGATATCATCCGGGTCCTGACGATCTACGCCCGAAAGATACCCAGTATCCGCCTTTGTCAAAACAATCATTAGCGGGATCTTCTGGATTTCAGTTTTTTTCTTTCTGTACTTTTCAATTGTATTCTGAAGAATATCCAGCGCCATCTCCACATCGATTTTTCCAGCACTATCTTGGGTCCGGCCTACATGATCTTTATACCACAGAGAAAAAACATCTCCAAGTTCCAAATCGGCGGTCTTTATTGTCATCGGGTCAATGCTGAAAAGAATGGCATCCGAATTCCTGAAAAACGGGGCATCTTCCGCCTTATTCAGCTCCGAGGTAAACATCTCTCCTGCAAGATCATTAAGATAGATTTTATACGGGATCATCGCTCCCTTATGCGACAATTTCATCTGAATTGAGCGATGACGTCCTTCTGACGTCTTGGGTGGGAATTCGCCCATCTCGGTTCCATTTTTTATCCGATCAACAAAGTGCTCTATCAACTTATGGTCTTCCCCTATGTCCCCAGTAATCTCTGAAATATAGTTTCGCTCCAGTTCCGCAATACATCTATACAACAGAGAGGTTTTCCCGGATTGGGCGACACCGACGAATGAAACGAACTTTTCTTCCCCGACCCTGGTTGTGATGGGGTTGTTGCAATGAGGACAATACCTCTCAAGAGAATCTTTTCCCAGCAAAAATAGCGTAGGAAGTCTTTCCTGTGAAAAAGGAGCCCGAATATGGAATATGCCATAAGTACCTGGTCTTAATGGGACAGGTAAGAATCTTGGGGTTCCATCTGCTTCCCGGCCGATAACATATTTCGCTGGTTCATAAGACTTATGACATGTTTCGCATTTATTCTTTACATTGTACCGATACAGGACAATCGATTCGCAAAGGGAAACGATTCCGGCAATCAGAAGCCAGACGAGTGCAATGGAAAGAAAGACTACGAGCGGCCCCGCCGCAATCAGCAAAGCCTTCTTCCAATAACCGGTCACAAGGCCGACTGACAGTTCCCACGGATTCAAAGAATGGAATAAATACACCCCTTTCGCGAAGAGAAATCCTGCCGCCCTTATCAAACGCTTTTGGAATATAATGACAGGGATTCCCAAAAGCCCGATGAAACCGTATTCATTTCTTCCAAAAACCAAAAGCAGCACACCTACGACGACACCGATCCATCCCCCCACGACCAAAACCCATAACAGTCCGCCGATAATATAAGAAGAACAGAGAATAATTGTCGCCGTCAGCAATATAAAAAGAGATGTTGCCACGAAGCCGGCCACAACCATCACAAATAGTCCGATGAACGAAAGATAAGCATTATGATTGAAAACCCACATTCGCCTCATCCCGTTTTTGTTCTCCTGACCGAAGAAAAAATAATTATACCACGGTTCCCATAGTTTATGTTCTGAACGGTAAAGCTTTCTTCCCAAGAAGAAAATACCCAAACACGTTATCAAGGCGAAAAGAATCAGAAAGGCCCGCGGAAGCCACGTAAAACTCTCTATCTTCTTTTGTATCGGCGCAGGAGCCGGAGGCACATACAGAGGATTGGTCTCTTCCGCCAGGCAAGAAGAAGACACATAAAGATACCCCTTCCCCGGGTGATAGAACTTAAGCCACTTTATGCCCCCGCCCTCGACAAACTCCAGCGACTTTCCATAGATATAGTCGTCCTTATGGGCAACGGCTTCGCGGTGTCCTTTTTTAGATGGGGCATTGCGAATACTTACAGCCTTGGCTGTAACACGATATCTTGTCGGGGCAATCTCTGCAGAAGACCCAAACGACTCTGATCCCCAGGCGGCAATAGCCAGAAAAAGTAACGAGATAACCGAAATAATCTTCTTCATTTATTTTCTATTTCTTCTGAAGATACTTTTGAACTTGTATAATCTATACTCACTCTTGAAATATTCTGAATAGAAATCCTCCGGATTTTTGATTGACAACAATTCCGTCCACGCAACGACCGTGTCGAATGCCACATCTTTTTTCCTGGCGACAGCGACGATATAGAAACTCCTGACTTTAGAACTTCGGATTGCCCGGACGGACTCCAGCATTTCATCCATACGAAAGTCCGATATGTCATAGAGGGCGTCAACAAAGGCCGTTATATCATTCAGCGCTTCGAAATGCTCAAAGCCTCTCGGAGAAATCTTCCGGAGATATTCAGATGACCGGATTAAGACCGCCAAACCATAACAGGCTTGCGGCCATCCGCTTTCCGGAACCAAAAGGGAAATGACATCCCGCAGGTTAGACCAATCCTTTTTTGCAGGATTTTTTTCATCGATTAACGGAAGGACGTCGTCTTCGATGGAAATATCCAATGCCCCTGCGGATTGCCCCCTGATAAAGAGGATCGTTCGTTTGAACAACGTGTCATAAATGGAAGTATTACTAAGAAGTAATTCCTTAAAGCATACATTCCTATCGGAAATCTCCCGACATACCTTTAACAGTCCGACGGGGGGCATTTCCTCCTTCCTGAATTCTATCGTAGTCAAGAAATATGGTGCGAACTCCTCCCTGTCAAAAAAGCATCCCCATTCCTTTATATAGTCGACTCGGTCCGCTTCTCTTTTATCCCAAACAAGCAAGGGTTCATATACCGGGAGTTCTTCCGGATGCACTTTTAGCCGGTTGACATACATCTTGACCCTGTCAAAAGCATTGGGACAAATCTCACTTAATACCACCTGGATCTGAGATGTCTTCAAATAAAGACTCTGCATTCTCACCATCAGTTCCTCTGCCGGGAAAGGAGGTTGATAAAAGATAGAGTACACCTTTTCCCAACCATCAAGCAACAAGTCACTTGACAGGAATTCCTTATGCTCAACCGTTTTCGATAAATCCAGATATCTTTTCAATACCGGGACCGCGTGGACATTCAATACGTCTTTCAGGCGGGACGGGGAGGTCATCACGAAATTGGTTACGGTCTCCCGTGCTTTTTCATACACGGCTCCCATCGGAATACCCGCAGCGGCGACCTGCTCGGAAACCGTGATGAGCAGACTGATGTCTGAAATATCCTGCGCTTCCGAATACTCTCTTGCGAGCAAATTCATCAGAAGAGAACTCTTTGAGGAGTCTGCCGATATAATTTTTGAGAGCAGCGGCAGCAAGCCGTCCACTTCCACAATTTCGCTCAAAGTAAACTCTTCCGGGATGTATAAGTACCTTAGCAGAGACCAGTTCAGGTCGTCGGAATGATCCACCAGCTTTGTCGATAATTTATTCAGCAGCCAGGAACATATTGTTTTTGTGCCATTCAAGTCACTCTCCCGAACTCTTTTTTCAATCTCGGCCCGCCACTTCCGTTCAAGGGAAGTAGCGTGGTGGGGGGCCGTCAGTTCATCGACAACCTTCACATTGCCGATGGGTGCCGCATACTGATAGTACTGGTTGATAAATGTCAGCCAAGTCCCTGGCGAAATACCTTCTTCTTGATGATTGACAGAAAATGTCATCTCCTGTGCATATTTCTCCGGCAGCACCCTCATTAAACCTGCGCACGCTGATGGTGCCTTCCCTGCATCCATTTTTACAACGAGTTTCTTTCCTTCGCCGAGTGCGGAAACCAGATCAAATAAAAGGTCTATGGACTCCTTGGGGACGCCCTGGACAGCGCTGACGAACGCTTTTTCAGACACAGGAATAGGGACGGCCGGTCCCAGCAACATCGATTTAAGTTCTTCGTTATCCGTTGTTGGTAAAAAATCTGCCGGCAAGAAGTAATGATTCCCTTGAAGCGGAGCCTCAAAGAGCAAATCAAATACAGCCGTATCCGGAGTATTTTCAAAAACAAATATATGAACCAGATAGTTTCCTGTCCTTGTGGATGAATTCCCCGTCTTGAAAAAAGGATAATCAAATCCTATGGACACCATTCTCCCCAGGAAACTGACCGTCTTCCCACTTTGCAATTTATCCACGGAGTAAAAATAGGTTTTCGGATATTCCCGAATGCGCTCCGGATCCTCTGCCAGTCTCGGCCCAGATATGTTTTCGAAACTACCGCAACGATAGGATGTCATTTTCCCGGTGATGAGTGGAAGAAACTCCTTCGGAAAATCTTCTGAAACAGAGCGGATGCCAAAGCCCGGTAATCCTGTCAGCCCA
Source organism: uncultured Bacteroidales bacterium (assembly GCA_900320545.1). GTDB lineage: Bacteria > Bacteroidota > Bacteroidia > Bacteroidales > UBA932 > Cryptobacteroides. The sequence goes on from ONSU01000003.1 coordinate 116,575, forward strand.
CTTTCCGATGCCGTATAGATGAGTTGATAATAGTGCATAGCAAGATTTCTTTACTGGATGGGAATATCAAATCCAGGAAGTTGAGACAAAAGCCAAATCAACGGGTCCAGCACCCGATACGGCCGAATCTTATCAAGATTCTGAAGGTCGTCACCAAGAGAGGAAACGCCGAAGAAATGAGTGTTGTCGAATGTGGTAAAGATGTCTGAAACAAGTCCTGCAAGATCCCACCTCTCACGACATACTTCTATAAGCCCTTCACTAACCTGATCAGTGATATTGGTATCAAGCACGCCTGTTTTGAGGAAGGAACTGTTTCGCTTGAGATCAATGCCGTGAATACCATAGTCGTTTCCTGCCACTTCAAGCCCCTTCACAACCGCATCTATCTTGCTAAATGTCACCGCTATCGGCTTCTTCTTCAACGTCGCCAGACGCTTGGGGTCACTCTTGGCATAACTGAGTAGAGAAGAAACGACCCGGGCCGGATCTCCCTTCAAATCCCCTTCGTTATATCCTGCATCTATGATATCCTGCCGAAGAGCCTTGACAGAGAAAGGGTCAAGAAGAAGGATGACTGCCGCAGACTCTTGGAGATATGTAGCCGTCCTCAGGATTTCCTCTTGGTTCTCAAAACTTTCACCTGCCGTGTCGTAGAAGACAAGATAAATATGTTTATCACCCTTGCTCGGTTTATTAATATCTTTGGACTGGGTTAACTCGAAGATAAGCGGAATAGGTTTTTCGCCGACAGGTGTCTTATCCAATTGCTGATGATCATCAAAAAGACGGGTCCTAAGCCTTTGGATTTTTACGGTTGTTCTGTAATCATCCCTCGGCGACTCATCTTTGGGCGAGATGGTCAATCGCATCTTATATCCATATTTTCGCAATTGATCGTACAATGCTGTGATATAGGTTGTTTTACCACTGCTTTGTGCACCTATAATAGAGATAATCTGGGACCCATTCGCAATCATTTCCGTCGGAAGCCAGTTATGGCAATGAGGACAGACCAACCGACTTGATTCCGCTCCGCACCTATCGCACTTTGCACTCTTGGGCGGGCCACCGAAAAGACCTTTATGGGAAAATATATGATTTATCTCTACTGCACCAGACTGCCAGTGATTGATATATTTCTCATCCTGGTCCTTCGGGCAGGCTCTCACCCAGCCGCTTTCTGGTTGGACAGTCGTGGGATTCTCATCTCCAAACGTCATCTCTGTAGAAGAGAAGTCCAAATCGTCATTGACTTTTTCCCCGATGACTACCGGGTTCTTTTTTTCGTACTTTTTCTCCTCGTTGGTGCACTGATACTGTGCTTCCCTCGTTGAGAATTTGCGAAAACAGTAGGGGCATAAAATAACACTGGCCATAGTTATTGTTTTACATAGATAAAATCTGCCTTTATCGCATTTTTATCCACAACGTCTTCATTGGGGAACAAATATAGATAGATGGTTTTCCTGGGCTCAATAAATTGATGCGGCAACTTCAGTTCACCGGTAATAGTACCAGAAGTTCCTTTCGGAATCTCAAAAGAGTAACACATCCTGTCTTCTACAGATGTAAGTGATTTTGTCGCAATATGGAGTTCTGCGTCGCAGGGCAGTTGCTCTCCCTTATCGATGACGACGCTAAACTTAAGCGTCCTGATCCGTCTGAAAAAATTGCCTCCGACTTCAATCTGTGCAGATAGTTCTGCGGAGACGTGTGGTAACAAGATTTCCGGAAGTTCTTCCTCTGTGATGCGACGCATTTGCTCAATGAGTGATTTCCTTTCGCGGTAATCCTTTTCCCTTTCAAATTTCCGCTTCAAATCAATGTATTCAGGATGCCTGGTTTCCAATTCGTCAATCCTTGTTTTTCTGGTCAATATGGCTGTGGCGTTTTCTTCTGGCTTCTTACTGAGGGTGAGAATGGCGTCTTCTAATTCGTGAATTGCGTTGACCTTTACCCGGGCTCGTCCGATTCCTTCAATTCTCTCGTAGACCGGGGCCATTTCCTGAGATTTGTCGCGTGCGGACTGTGCGTCTTTTTTTGCCGAAACAACCCTACTCGAAGGGAGTTCATAGAGAGACAACGACTTCCGGGCCTCTTCAAACCGGCTCTTCCGTAAATGATTGGCGCACTTATCCATCATTTCCGCGAGGCAAGCATTATCCTCTCGTAGCGCGGCTTCCATGTCTTTTTTCCCGTTACTAAGGTCCTTCTCGATTGCGATTATTTTACCGGCATTCCTAATCCACTCCGAGACACCTTTGTTCTCCCGCTGAATATCTTTGAATATTTTCTCAAAATTCTCAAAGCGCTCCTCCCTCTCTGGGAAAATGTCAAAGTATTGGAAAAGCGCTTTTGCGAAAGTATTCGGGGTAAAGACAATCTTGTCCTTTATATCGAGCTTTTGCAGAATCTTTGAGGTAAACGTATCATCTTCAAACGCCTCGCCACAGAAAACGATGAAGAACGGCTTCTGGCCCAAAACTTCATAAACAAACTGATTTATTTTCTCGATTGCCTGTCTTACTGTATTCTCCTGCTCGGTTTCAAGAAAGCTCCCACGAACTAAAGTTGTTCGTGGGCTTTGATTTACAGGATCAAAGCTGAACAGGAAATCCTCGACATCAAAATCGCCGTTCTTTTCACGCCGTATGTTAAACCATTTGTCGGCATTCCGGAGTTGATAACGATATTCCGCCTCCCTTCTTTCCGTTGTAGTAAGAACCCCGCCGCAGGAACGGTCTATTGCATCAACGACGTAACGAATCAGCGAATTCTTCAGTGGCGCGTCTCCAAAATTTTCGACTCGCCTGGTCCGGCCGTCTGTTAAAAATGAATCGCCATCAAACACCGCGGAAGAGAACCTCAACGTTTCTCCGACTGAACTCAAAAACAAAATGTTATCCCCGAAAGAAGGTTTGAATGATGAGATTTCTTTCTGGATATAGCGGCAAACAGGGATATTGGGATTGACAGAAAACGAGACGGGTGCGAAACCTTCTTTCTCCATCATTTCGATGAAACGACGCTTCGCATATTCAGTAATGAGTTCTGAATCAGCGAAAAGGTAGACTGTCGGTATCAGGTTCAACGAGGCCGAAGCAGATTGATCCCAGAATGCCCGGATGTCCTTTATGAACGATGATGTACGGAGCAAATCCCAAAAAGAATGCTCTTTATTACCAATCATCACCGGCTCTTCCTTTTCCAGTGCTTCCCACACATTGCAATAGAAACCATATTCCTTGATCAGGGCGCGACTTTTAAAGGATTTATCATAGAATACCCCATTTGAAGAACTCCGGAAATACAGCCACAGGCGATTGTCGGTATCGCCTGCTGCTTCGTATTTACACAATTTACCATCCTCGTCCATTATAATGGGGATCAGGTAGTCCTCGTCGGCATAAACGAGTAATTTGGGTTGTCCGGTCCTCATTTCGTAACCTCAGGGATCAAGACGTCATTCAAATATTTCAAAGCTGCCGCAATAATGATCGGCATACGATAAACCGGGACGTCATCCTCACCTTTATCACATTCTTTACGGTATTTGATGTATTCCTGGTCATTTCTGATAAACGCCTCGACATCAAGATTCTCCCGACCTTTGGTTAACTGGTTTAATTCCTCGACAAAACCTCCCTCCTTGATGAATTTCAGGAAGATTGAAAGGAATTCGTTAAAGTTGTCAAAGGTATCGGGGAACTCAATATTGATGCCGTTCTCGAATAACGAGTCAGGGATAACGGTTGTGTCAGCCAAGAGTTGTCCGTTCCTGGTATCCTTAATGCCTTTTTCTCCCACTACATCGTAATTCTCGATTACTCTTTCGTCCTCTTCGTCACGCACAATCTTCAAATTCACGAAGTTGTCGTTCGCCAGCCCGATTGCCACCTCACTCTTATTCTCCTTACGGCTCTCTTCCTTGCTACGGTCATCATCCTGATTATCAATGATTACCTTCATATTTGAGTCACCGTAACCGGCATTAAAGCACTTCTTATAATACCGTTTTGCATCATCCTCCATGACCTCGAACAGCCATTCAAACAAACGGCCGCCCTTTCCGTAGTACCGTACATGGACATTCTCTACGGACGCAAGGGCATCAGGATTATTGTCTATGACATTCCTCGCGAGCAATCCGGAGTAAAACATCAGCATACCTGTGACGTATGCCGGCATAGTGAAGATACCGGGGACCTCCCGATGAAGAGTAGAATAGAATTTATAGAAATCGTCATCCGTCCTTAAAGCATCGAAGATATTCCCAAGGTAATAAGGTGCCCTGGAATAGAGTTCTTCATTCGTGCTTTCCACATCTTCTATGTTAAGCACATTGATGGAACGACTAGATTTTACGAACTTTGCGATACAGTCCCTGAAAGCCTTGGAGGACTTGACGGCCTTGAAAAAGAAGCCCCCTGCCATCCTGACAGAACTCTGGGTCAATAGACGAATCTCTCCGTCTTTCTTACCCATAATAAGGATATCGCTGGTTGAGCCGCCGACATCGATACCAATGGCAATATTCTTCGGATTTAGTGTAGTTTGCTTTGACAACGCATAGGCGCAGACAGACTCAGATTCGGTAAAATCGTGTCTTTTGACACCTGTAAACCCATCAGCAATACTTTGACGACATACTGCTTCATAAATGCGTCCTAAGTCTTTCCTATCCCTCGGCCCCATTGAAGAAGGGAACGACCAGTTTAAGGTTACAGGGCGTGCCCCCAATGCAAACAAGTCTGCGCAAATCTGAATCCACAAAGTGGTCATAAAAGATGTTTTGCTATTCTTGGCATCAGACAACCATTTCATATTGTAATGGAGTTCGCCAGACTGCGTGATGATGGTGTGCTCATTCATCGACTTTATAGCAATATTGCTTTCATTGACAGGAACGCCACCGGCGATTTCACGTTCGGCACTGATATCCTGGGGGATATATTGCTTGTCATGATCGTGAATCCAGGATTTTATCTGCCCATTCCCGGCCGGTTCCTCATTGGAGATGAAATAGAGTTCATCAGGAACGGCAAGACTCCCTCGACCATTATCGAAACCAACCAGTGCCAATCGCCTGTTCTTAAACGGAACAGGTTTAGGCGTGGATTCGTTTTCCAGTTTGTAATACGCACACGTATTTGTGCTGCCAAAGTCAATGCCTACGGTTGCTTTATTAAAACTATCTGCGGGCAGTTCCGCCCTGTACATTGTATCGTGCCCATTGTCCTCTCCCTTGACAAGTAACAATCCGGCATCTTCCTCTTTCTCCCCAAGATTAATACTGACAGATACGGACTGCAATGGCTTGTCAGAAGCGCAAATCTCATAGCGGTGTTTGTTGGTGGCCACCTTGTTGACGGGATACTGTATCAGTTTACTGACAACAGCGTCTTCTTCAAAAGTGGGCAACATACGAGTCCCTGTCACATTCGTCGGGAATTCGCTGTAATAGTAGTATCTGTGCCATTTCGCAGACTTGAAGTCGGGCCAAATGAAGACCTTACCCTGTCCGTCTTCAATTCTGTAACGCTGGAAAGTCTTCTGACAAACGGTAATAGGAGAAGCCTCCCCATTCAATTTTGCCAAAAGTTTGACCTCTACTTTGTCATCGTTCCCGGCTCTGGCTTCAATGGAAATATCACCTTGTCCGGACATAATCCTGGAAATGGATTTTTCCAGGTTCATTTGCTGCTGGGCTTTCTTTGAGAACGGGAGAGCAAGGTAGAAAACCTGCCCGGATTTTTCATCAACTGCCTTTAGATAATAGACTGGCGATTGGGAATAATCCTTATCTCCTGTCTGTTTCCAGGTTGCAATATACTCTCCGTCAAGGAAAATCTCCGTATCATTGATCTTGAATGAATCCGGTTGTTCACTTGTGTAAAGCGTGCCGGACTTATACCAGAACTCGAACTTCGTGTTAAGGAGTTTGGCCAAGGGCCCCTGAGGCTTTGAGACCGAAGTCGGAATCTGAATATTGATCTTTCCTTTCAGTCGATCCTTTAACTGGTCAGCCCATCTGGTCAATTCGGTTTGGAATCGATTGATATCTTCTTTCAAGCCTTCAATGCTAAGCCTGTATTTGGCCCGGACATCCACGTTTTCACAAATGGTAAGGAGTGCCTCCAAATAAGCATCAATCTGCTTGCTCGCATTGAAAATAAAGGCGTGAAGTCGCTGAAGATCCGTATCGGAAATCTCGGGATTCTCGGAAGGATCAGTGAACTTGCCATCCGCATTTATCCAAGGGATCTCCTCCCTGATGGTTCTTTCTCCCAGGTTGTAGTTGATAGCCGGGAAAAGGATGGTATAAGGGGATGTCGCACCGACAGGGATATACCTAAACTTCCCGTTTTCGTTTTTCTTATAATACAGAATCTGAATCTTTGGCGGATTCTCTGAGTCAATCGCTTTGTTGAAATAAACCCAAAGAGGCGTGTCCTCAAAGAGCATATCTCCATAGATGTTGAGAATGCTCATAGCGCCATGATTCTGTTTGATATCCTTTCCGACAAGTTCGAGGGGCTCCGAGAACTCGAAACTGTCTTTCTTCAAGGCATAGGCTGCTATCAAACCGCGCCACTCGTCTTTGAATGCTTTCAAGCAGTTATCAAGCGTGTTGGTGCCTAATTCCGCTTTGTTGGCACACACGGCAAGACGGGTAATCATAACCCTTGCCCAGGGAGTGGGAATCCCGGAGATCAATGTCTTGAAAACCTCCCGGTCATCCTGGGACGCTTCGGATGTGCTGATATTCTTAATAAAATTCGTCACATTAGCGAGTTCTGTCCCTACCCACTTATGCGCCTCCGTCACTG
>ONSU01000026.1 GCA_900320545.1 uncultured Bacteroidales bacterium
TGCTGGAAATACTCAACGGCATCAAGACCGAGGCTATTAAGCAGCATCTCCCGGTCGACTTCTACGATGCCGCCCGGCTCTGCGTCGAGAAAGGCCGTCAGCTCAACTGGAAGAACTACGACAGCCTCAAGACCAATTTTGCCAAGGAGGTGGCCGACTTCAACGAGCCGCTCGTCACCTATAACTGGGGCGAGGATTATGGCGGGAAGGGCACATATTCCCAGCTGGCGCTTGTGAAGGAAAATGCCGTCGCCCTCCAGAAGACGCGCAATCCCTTCCTCTGGAAGCAGAGTCTTTCCTCGATCGAATCCTCCTACCGGCAGTTCATCACCAACGACTACGAGTATCTCCTGTGGCATCTGGTGACGACGAAGAGTTATTATTCGGAGAACATCGAGAACAATGACGCCTACAAGATCCTGAAGGAATACCTGAAGGAGGCTTATCCCGGTGCGGGTCGGCTGGAGTATTACGTGGCCGGCCGCCACAGGTATACGGACGACCGTCTGAAGGCGATGCGGGCGATGCTGCCCAAGTACAAGGGGAAGGCAATCGTCCTGTTCCCGCGGGAAGACCTGCTCGAGGCGCGTTTCGACTCGCTGGAGAAGGCCAAGGCCCCCGAGGCGGCCTACAAGGAGCTCTATGCCGACTGCAAGGCCTACCTGAAAGAGAAAAACAGCTATACGGGCGACGAGAAAAAGCTCGTCTCTTCCCTCAGCGGGGTTGAATCCCTGTCGAAGACCCTCACGGCCGAGCGGATCGGAATGACGGTGCGCAACGATACCGTCGTCCTCTATTTCCGCAATACCGAGAAGGCGACCCTGAAGCTGTATGAATACAAGGAAAACGGAGAGATCGGAAAGGAACTCCGTACCTGGAATGTTACCAACAAGGCGAACCGCTTCTACCTCGTCGACAAGGAGCACATTGCCGTCCCGGTGCTGGACGACGGCAGGTATCGCCTCGAGATGACCTCGGGGGATATGTCCTCCGTGTATAATTACAGTTCGTACACGCTCTCGCTCGCGGTACGGCGGGATGCCGACGCGGCCCGCTTCTACGTGACAGACTACGTGACGGGCGAGCCCGTAGAGGCGGTCAAGCTGATCCTCAGCAAGGGCTCGGATGTCCTGAAGGAGGAGACCGTGACCCAGCGAGGCTTCACGCCGATTCCCGAAAAGTTTGACAAGTTGCTCGAGAAGTATACCTATTATACGCTCCGGGCCTCCTATCGGGACGCGAAGGGACGTCTCCACCTCTCCCACGAGGCCTCCTTCTCCGGGTCGAAGGCGAAAGGTTATGACGACTCATTCTCGAATGATATTTTCTGCAATATCTACAAGGACAGGGGGGCCTACAATCCCGATGACCGGATGCAGTTCAAGGCCGTTCTCTTCAAAGGCGACCTCCGCAGCGAAGTGAAAGCGCTTCCCGCCGGGGAAAAGGTGGAGGTGAAACTCAAGAACGCCTCGGACAAGGAAATTGCCTCCAGGACGCTCACGACGACGGAATTCGGCTCCGTTTCCGGCGAGTTCCTTCTGGAGCGGGGAGAGCGCAACGGCTATTATTCCCTCGAAGTCATTTATAATAAGAAGAATGTCGGCGGCGATTCGTTCCGCGTGGATGATTTCATCCTCCCGACCTTCACCGTCAGCCTCGACAAGACCGAGGAACTCATCACCGCCGGCGACTCCGTCACCGTGAAGGGCCGGGTTGAGACCTTCTCGGGCCACAGCCTCACCTCTGCGACTGTCAGGGCTAAGGTGACCCGCTACGGAAAGAATGCCATGTCCTTCGAGACGACGCCCGCTCCGGACGGGACATTCTCCTTTAAGTTCCTCGCCAAGGACGCCGGCAGCTATCTCGCCGATGTGACGGTAACGGACGGTACCGGCGAGACGGCCGGAGCCTCCAAGTCGGTCTATGTGACCTCTTCCTTCAGCATAAACGGCAGGCTTACCAACAAGGCAGACGCCACGGCTTTCCTCATCGGAGATGAGACACAGGTGAGCCAGACCCGCTATTACTACCGTCCCCCTGTCCAGAGTGGGACAAGCGTCGTCCACGACACCAAGGCTGAATTCATTTTCACCGCCAAGAACAATGAGGGCGCCGTCCTCCCGATCGATATTAACTGGAAACTCTTCCGGGACGGGGAGGAAACCCCGCTGCAAAGCGGTACCGCCGCTTCCGGCGACAAGAAGGTATTCGATTTCACGGATATTCCTTCCGGTATCTTCCGCCTCCAGCTGGATGCGACGGCCAAGGAGCACGACGGGGACAATATGTACGCTTCGTACAAGATGAAATTCCTCCTCGTGAAACCGGGCGAGAAGAAGATGACGGCCCCGGTTCGCCGGGTATTCATCCCCGGAGAGAGCTTCGTGGAAGCGGGGCAGGACGTTTTGGTCCGCTTCGGCAGCAACGACGGCCCCACCTGGGCGGTCGCCACGCTCTACGGACTCAATTACACGGTCCTCGAGACCAAGCTCATCAAGATGAAGGGCGGCACCCTGGAGGACATCGCCTTCAATTACAAGGAATCCTATCCCGATGCCGTCCGCATCAAGATTTTCTATTTCAAATACGGCGAGCAGATCAGCTATGACCGAGTGTTCCGCAAAGTGCGGCATTCCCTGGATCTGCCGGTCTCTTTCTCCCGTTTCCTCGACAAGACGACGCCTGCGACGAAGTACACCTTCTCCGTGAAGGCGGCTCCGGGCGTGGAGGCCCTGGCGGCCGTCTGGGACAAGAGCCTGGACGCCATTGCCCGCAACCAGTGGTCGGTTGTCACGGCTTCCGATATCAGCATTTCTTCCGTGTCGGTCAATGCGGTGGGAGGAAGTGTCAGCGGCACCAATCCTTATCGTTTCTCGAAGGAATACAAGCCGGAGGCGGAGGGCGATGATTTCCCGGTCGAACGGTACGATGAAATCGCTCTATACAATTCGTCCGCGAAGACGGTCAAGAAGTCGGCGGCGCCGGTCGGTGCTGCAGCCGGAGCGACCATTCTGGAGGCTCCGATGATGCTGGAGCGTGCCGTGGCCGAGGATGCCGTAGCGGTGGAATCCGAGCCCGCGGAGGCGACGGCCAAGGAGGCTGCCGAAGCCGCGAAGGTCTCCGTCCGCGAAGTATTCGCCGACGCCCTGACCTTCCAGCCTCACCTCCTGAGCGACAAGGACGGCAACATAGAATTCTCCTTCTCCACTTCCGACAAACTGTCGACTTACTACGTGGGGGTCTATGCCCACGGGCAGGATATGCGGAACGGCCGCGTCGTGCAGGAGATGAAGGTGACGGTGCCCGTCAAGGTGGCCGTCGTGGAGCCGAAGTATCTCTACGAGACCGATTCCTATACGCTCTCGACGACGGTGTCGAGCAACAGCGAGCAGGATCTCGCCGGCAAGCTGTACCTGTTCGTCTACCCCGGAACGGATCACGAGCATCTGGAGCCGATCAGCGGCCTGGTGCGGGAAGTGACGGTTCCTAAGGGCGGCTCGGTGGGCGAGACGTTCAACGTCAAGCCGGCTGCCTGCGATACGCTCGGCGTGAAGGTCGTCTTCGTGGCCAGGAACGGCGATGCGGAATTCTCGGATGCGGTCTTCCTCCCCATCGAGATGAAGAAGGCGGTGCAGACCCTCACCGAGGCGCATTCCGCCGTATGGTTCCACGGCGCTGACAAAGAGGCCCTGAAGGCCGGTCTCCGCAGCCGTTTCGTCAACGTGGCGGCTTCCGAGGCCGAGTACCGGGAGATTACGATCCTGGATATGGTCAAGGAGGCGCTTCCTTCGAAGTATGAGCCGGACGGCAAGGATGTCGTCTCTCTCAGCGAGACCTATTATGTACAACTGATCTCGGAGTCGCTCAAGACCGGCGCGAAAGTCCTTCCCGCGGGCAGCGAAGAGATTCTGAAAAAGATTCTGGCCTGCCGCAATTCCGACGGCGGATTCGCCTGGTTCGAGGGAATGAAGTCGAGTCGGATCCTTACCGCGGTGCTGCTGGAGCGGTTCGCCCTCCTGCGCGACCGCGGCTTCGAGGTTCCGGACCTGGCCTCGTCCGTGAAGTTCCTCGACAAGGGCCAGTTCTCGGAGGAATACCCGTACTGGTGCGGCTGGGTAAGTGACGAACAGTATCTCTATGTCCGTTCGATGTATGCCTCCGTGCCGTTCGAGTACAAGCCCGAGAACAAGGAAGAGAAGGAGAATTTCGCCGAGTTCAGGAAAGACACCAAGTCCTATCTGGTGCCTTCCAGGAAGGAAGGACGCGGCCTCGAAGGCTACATTCTCGGCAAGGCCCGCCGGATCCGGACGCTCCGCAACCTCTGCGACTCTAAGGAGGGTATCGCCCTGGCGAAGGCCTTCGGCGTGAAACTGTCGACCCGCAACCGGATGGACAAGTCGATGGTGGCGGATCTCCTGTCGCTGGTGGAATACAGCGTCAAGCATCCCGACGGCGGCTACTATTATCCCAATGCCGTGATGCCGTTCCGGGGACTGCTGGAAAGCGAGGCGTATGCCCATTCGCTCATCTGCGACCTGCTGACCTCGGTCGGGATGGAGAAGAACGCGGCGATCCGGAGCGAGACCGGCGACGACGCGGGTGTCATCGCCGACGGCATCCGTCTCTGGCTGATGCTCCAGAAAGAGACGCAGAAGTGGGAGGAGGATCCCGCCTTCGTCAATGCCATCAGTTCCATCCTGGACGGCTCGCCGGAGGTGCTTGCGACGCAGGTGCTCATCTACAAGGCGACCTATACCAAGCCGTTCAAGGAGATCAAGGCGGCCGGCAACGGATTCACGGTGGAGCGCCAGTTCTTCCGTGAGACCTCGGAAGACCGCAAACTGGAGCCGATCGTGCCGGGCACCGTTCTCCGCAAGGGCGACCGCATTGTCATCAAGTATGCCATCTGGAACAAGGAGAATCGCAGTTTCGTCAAGCTGACCGCTCCGCGCGAGGCGTCGCTCCGTCCGGTCAACCAGCTTTCCGGCCATGTCGGCTGGTGGCTCCGCCCGCTGCTGGTGGACGGCTGGTATTCCTGCTCGCCGCAGGGCTACCGCAATGTTCTCACGGACAAGACGGAGTATTATTTCGACAGTTATCCGGAGGAGAATACGACCATTACGGAAGAGTTCTACGTGACCCAGGCGGGTGTCTTTACCGCTCCGGTCGTGGAGATCGAGTCGCTCTACGCGCCGCACTACCGCGCCAACGGCGGCTACACGGGCGATCTGACAAGTAAATAATTTTTGCTATATTTGCAGCCTTTTGAAGAAAATATGGATATGGAAAAGAATTTCGTGAAAGAACTGCAGTGGAGGGGAATGATCCAGGACATCATGCCCGGGACGGAAGAAAAGCTGATGGAGGGCCCGCAGGCGGCGTATGTCGGCATCGATCCGACGGCGGATTCGCTGCACATCGGACATCTCGTGAGCGTGATGATCCTCAAGCACTTCCAGGCGTGCGGCCACAAGCCGTTCGCCCTCGTCGGCGGCGCCACCGGGATGATCGGCGACCCTTCGATGAAGAGCGCCGAGCGCAATCTGCTCGACGAAGCCACGCTCAATCATAATGTGGAATGCCTCAAGGCCCAGCTCGCCCGTTTCCTCGATTTCGATTCGGACGCGCCCAACAAGGCCGAACTTGTCAACAACTACGACTGGATGAAGGACTATACGTTCATCAATTTCATCCGCGACATCGGCAAGCACATCACCGTCAACTACATGATGGCGAAGGATTCGGTCAAGAAGCGCCTCTCCCGCGAGTCCAGCGAAGGAATGTCTTTCACGGAATTCAGCTACCAGCTCCTGCAGGGCTATGATTTCTACTGGCTCTGGAAGCACAAGGGCTGCATCCTGCAGCTCGGCGGCAGCGACCAGTGGGGCAATATCACCACCGGGACGGAACTCATCCGCCGGATGGACGGCGGCGAGGCCTTCGCCCTTACCTGCCCGCTCATCCGCAAGGCCGACGGCACCAAATTCGGCAAGACCGAGAAAGGCAACATCTGGCTCGACGCCGAGAAGACCTCCCCGTACGAATTCTACCAGTTCTGGCTCAATGTGAGCGACGAGGACGCCGAGCGCTATATCAAGATCTTCACGATGCTCGGCCGCGAGACCATCGAGAGCCTCATTGCGGAGCATCGCGAGGACCCGGGGCAGCGGAAACTCCAGAAGGCGCTCGCCCGCGAAGTGACTGTGATGTGCCACGGACAGGAAGCGTACGACAAGGCGGTGGAGGCCTCCCAGATGCTCTTCGGCGGCAACGGCGAAGCGCTGCGCCGGCTCGACGAGAAGACCTTCCTCGCCGTATTCAACGATGTTCCCTCCTTCAGCGTCGCCGGGGCGGAACTGCCCTGCAACATCCTCGACCTGCTGGCCGTCAAGACGCAGATCTTCCCCTCCAAGGGAGAAGCCCGCAAGATGGTCCAGGGCAACGGCGTGTCCCTCAACAAGGACAAAGTGACGGACATCGCCCGCGAGGTGACGGAAGCCGACATCGTCAACGGCCATTACATCCTCGCCCAGAAAGGAAAGAAGAATTACTTCATCATCAATATCGTTTAATGGAAAAAGCACCGAGCACAAGGCAGCTGAAGGTTGCCCGTGAGATACAGAAAGTCCTTGCCGAGATTATCCGCAGCAAGGGGATGGCTGCCTTCGGCGGCGCCCTCGTCACGGTGAGCGAAGTCCGGGTGAGTCCGGACCTGAGCGTGGCGAAAGTCTTCGTGAGCATCTTCCCGTCCGAGCGGCAGGAAGCGGTGATGCAGATTCTGGAAGAGAATGTCCGCGCCCTGCGCGGGGAACTCGGCCACGTCGTGGGCCGGCAGTTCCGGATCATTCCCGAACTGGTCTTCCAGCTGGACACTACGCTGGATTACGCGGAGCACATCGAAAGTCTTTTAAAGAAATAGCCCGGGACGACGAGGTCAATGAAATTACCGCTCCGCATAGCATTACGGTATTTGTTCTCCCGGAAATCGCACAATGTGATCAACATCATTTCGGGGATCAGCATTGCCGGAATGGCCATCGGTACGGCCGCCCTCGTCATCATTCTCTCCGTCTACAACGGATTTAACCGGATCGTCGAAGACGCGGTCTCGGACGTCGATCCCGACATGCTCGTGACGCCGTCTTCCGGCAAGGCCTTCCTTCCCGAAGGGCCCGTTTTCGACCGGCTCTATGCGGATGACCGCGTGCTGAGCATCTCCTGCACCGTCGAAGAAAATGTCTTCGTCTCCTACGACGGCAGACAGTCCATCGCCTGCGCGAAGGGCGTGGATACCGTCTACGAGGAGGAGAGCCAGCTTCGGAGGCACATCACCTCCGGCTCGCTCGAGTTGCATAACGGAGATGTGAAAAAGGCCGCGATGGGGGCCTCCCTGGCCTATAAACTGGGATTCAATCCGGTCTTCAAGACTCCGCTGGAAATCTACTATCCCGACCGGAAGGGCAAATTCTCCCCGACCAACCCCACCGCTTCGCTCCGGAGCGTCCGGCTCTCCGCCGCGGGCGTCTTCACCGTCAATGCCGACATCGACGAGCGGCTGGTCGTCGTCCCGATCGAGACGATGCGGGAACTGCTCGGATACGAAGAAGAAGTGACCGGGGTGGAAGTCCGTTTCCGTGAGGACATATCGGGACGGGACCGGAAACGGATTCTCCGACAGACCCGCGAGGACCTCGGAGACGCCTTCCGCGTCCGCGACCGGAATTCCCTCAACGACACGCTGTTCAAGATGATGAAGTACGAGAAACTGGCCATTTTCGCCATCCTTGTCTTTATCGTCATCATCATCGCTTTCAACGTGTATTCCTCTCTGACGATGCTCATTATCGAGAAAAAGGACGATATCGGCACGCTGCGGAGCCTGGGTGCCACGGAGAAGACCATCCGCCGGATTTTCGTCCTGGAAGGATGGCTCGTGACCCTTGTGGGAATGATCTCCGGCCTTATCGTCGGGATTGTCTTCGTGCTCCTGCAGCAGCGGTTCGGATTTATCCGGATGCCGGGCAATTACCTGATCGGCTCCTATCCCGTCATCCTCAAGGCGTCCGATATCCTGCTTTCGACGGTTGTCATCGCCGCCATCGGCTATGTCATCGCCCTGATTCCCGACAGCCGGAAATGAGAACCTTCCTACTGACGATTCTGGTCCTGCTGCTTGTCGCGCTGGATCTTCTCGCGGGGGGCGGCGGTCTCGGCATGGCATCCGGCGTCGTCCTCCTGAAACTGCGGCTTCCGCGGGTGCTGACAGCCCTTCTTGCCGGCGGAGCACTGTCGCTTTCGGGTATGCAGATGCAGGCCATTTTCCGCAATCCGCTCTCCGATCCGCACATCATGGGCGTCAGCGCAGGGGCCGGACTGGGAGCGTCCGTCGCCGTGGTCGCCACGGCAGGGGCGGGCGTCCTGACCCATTCCCTCGCCCTTCCGGGGGCTGCCTTCGCCGGTGCCGCCGTCGTTTCGGCTCTGATTCTTCTGCTCGCCCGCCGCGTCTCCGCCCCGACCTCCCTGCTGATTGCGGGCGTGATGCTGGGCTTCGTATTCAGCGCCGTGTCGGCCATCCTGCAGTACACGGCCAATGAAGAGAGTCTCAAGATTTATTACAGCTGGGCGGCCGGCAGTTTCGAAGGGACCCGGTACGGGGAGATCCTAGTGATGGCCCTGGCAACGCTTGCCGGCCTGCTGCTGACCCTTGCCAACGGTCGCGGGCTCGATCTGATCCTCTTCGGGGAGGATTTCGCCGCCCTGTCCGGGGCGGATGTCCGGCGGATCCGCTTCGGCGCGATGGCCGCGACCTGCCTGATGACGGGCACCGTGACCGCTTTCTGCGGGCCGATCGGTTTCGTGGGAATTATCGCTCCGCATATTGCACGCAGGATGCAGGAGTCAAGCGTCCACCGCAAGATCCTCCCGACCGTTCTGCTGACGGGCAGCGGCATCGCCCTCTCGGCGGATATCCTTTCCCGGGTATGGCCCATCCCGATTCCCGTCGGCAGCACGATGGCGCTCGTCGGCATTCCCGTCATCTTCCTGATCCTCCTGAAGAAATGATCCGTTACGAACATATCAGTGCGGGCTATGACGGCACGGCGGTCGTCCGGGATTTCTCCCTGGACGCCCGGCCCGGGGACTGCATCCTGCTGTCGGGCCGTAACGGAAGCGGCAAGACAACGCTGATGAAGACGCTCGCCGGCCTTATCCCGCCGCTGGAAGGAATGCTCCCGGAGGCGGATGTCGTTATGGTCCCGACGCGGATTCCCAAGGTCAGGGGATTCTCCGTACGGGAATTTCTGGACCTCTCCGCTCCGGACGCGTCGTCCGTTACGGCGGCCCTGGAGATTCTCGGGATCGGCGACCTGGCGGACCGTGACATCTCCACCCTGAGCGACGGCCAGTTCCAGAAGGCCTGCATCGCGACGGGGCTCTCCCGGAAGGCCGACCTGCTTCTGCTCGACGAGCCCACCGCCTTCCTCGACGCCGAGAGTCGCGTGGAAGTGCTTGCCGCCATCCGCGACGCGGCCCGATCCGGCGGCTCCGCGATTCTATTCTCCAGTCACGACCTGTATGAGGCCCGCAAGGTGGCCGACCGGGAAATAACACTATAATACTATGTTACTGCAACTATTCATACCTTTTGCGCTGTCCCTGCAGATGCAGGTCGCGGACACCCTGACGGTGGCGATGTCGGGGGATATTATGATGGGAACGACGTATCCGACAGTCCGCCTGCCGGCGAATGACGGGCGGGATCTGTTCAAGGACACCGCCCCTGTCCTGAAAGAGGCGACTCTTGCCGTGGGCAACCTGGAGGGCACGCTCTGCGATGGCGGAACCTCTACCAAAGGGAGCGGACCTTATTCCTATGCGTTCCGTACGCCGACTTCCTACACGCATCTGCTGGACGAGGCGGGCTATGACTTCCTCAGCATGGCCAACAATCACTCCAATGATTTCGGCGAGACGGGGATCGTTTCGACCGAGAAGAGTCTGGAAGGGGCGGGACTGGCGTATGCCGGACTCACCGGACGCCGGGAGTGGACGGTCGTGGAACGGGGCGGTGTACGCTGGGGGCTGTGCGCTTTCGGACACAACCAGAAGACCCTCAAGCATGCCGACCTGGGGAAGGTCAAGGCCATCCTGGATACGCTCAGGAAGCATTCCGACCTCATTGTGGTTTCTTTCCACGGGGGCGCGGAGGGAAGTGACAAGGGGCATCTCCCGAACGGTCCTGAGACTTATATCGGAGAGAACAGGGGAGACCTGCGCCGTTTCGCGCATTTCTGCATCGACAACGGGGCGTCGGTGGTATACGGCCACGGTCCGCACGTGACCCGCTGCGTGGAGGTGTATAAAGGCCGGTTCATCGCCTACAGTCTCGGCAATTTCTGCACGCCGTACGGGATGGGCCTTTCCGGTCCGCTGGGCTATGCGCCCGTCATCACGGTCCGCGTTCTCTCGACCGACGGCTCCTTCGTGGACGGCCGGATCCATCCCTTCATCCAGCAGAGCGGCACCGGGCCCCGCACCGACAAGGCCGGCATCGTCACCCGCCACATCAAAGCCCTCACCGACACCGACGTCCCCGCCAGCGAGGCCCGCGTCACGGAAGACGGCCGAATCATTTACAAGATGGAATAATTCCGATAGTTTAGTTTGAGAAACTTCCGGAGCGCCGAATAGCGTGACGTCAAGGGAAAAGATTTTTTTGAAAAACAAATATTATTGCTATCTTTGCAGTCCCAATTTTTGGGCTTAGTGCAATGGGGTCCGGCGGGTGCCGGACTGAGTAACACAACAAATACAAACAAAGATGAAACATTTTGAACTGAAAGGCGAGATCCGCAGCGCTGCCAACAAGCACGCTCTCAATGAGATCCGCAGAGCCGGCCGCGTTCCTTGCAACCTCTATGGCGGCGGTATGGAGAACATCCTTTTCACCGTTGACGCGAAGGAGCTGAAAGCCCTCACCAACACCCCGAAGTCTTATATCGTCGACCTCGTGCTCGGTGGCAAGACCTATGAGGCCGTCGCCCACGAGTGCCAGTGGCATCCCGTCAGCGACGTCTGCCTGCATGTGGACTTCCTCGCCGTCGACGAGGCCAAGCCCGTCGCGATCAACGTTCCGCTGCGCCTCGAAGGTCACCCGGTCGGTGTCCAGGCCGGTGGTAAATTCACCCAGCTGACCCGCAGCATCAAGGTGAGCGCCCTCCCGAAGGACCTCCCCGACGAGCTGAAGATCGACATCACCCCGCTCGCCCTCGGCGCCCGCATCACGGTCGGCGACCTGAGCTTCGACGGTATCAAGATCCTCTCTCCGAAGACGACCATCATCTGCCGCGTCAAGGCGACCCGCGCTATGCAGCAGGCTGCCACCGAGGCGACCGAGTAATCCGGGAGAATGGACTACCTCATTGTCGGTCTGGGGAATATCGGCGCAGAATACGCCGCCACCCGCCACAATATGGGATTTATGGTGTTGGATGCCTTTGCGAAGGCATCCAATGCCGTTTTTGAGACCAAGCGCTACGGCGACGTCACCGAGGTGTCCTTCAAGGGTCGGCATCTCACGCTCCTGAAGCCCTCCACTTATATGAATCTCAGCGGCAGCGCCGTCCGGTTCTGGATGAACAAGTACAGTTTTCCGCTGGAGAACCTGCTGGTGATTTCGGACGACATCAATCTTCCCTTCGGCACCATCCGGATGCGGACGGGCGGCAGCGCCGGCGGCCACAACGGCCTCAAGAACATCGAGGAGTGCCTGGAGACGGACCGGTATGCCCGGATCCGGATCGGCATCGGGAACGGATTCCCCCAGGGAGGGCAGATCGACTTCGTGCTGGGCGACCTCACGCCCGAGGAGAAGGAGCAGGTGCCCGGAATCGCGGAGAAGATCATCGCCGGTATCAGGACCTTCGTCACGGCCGGTCCTTCCTTCGCGATGAACGACCTGAACCGCCGCAAACCGGCCGAAAACGGGGATGCAAAATAAATTTTTCATTATTTTTCAATTTTTTGCAACGTTTCGCACCTAATTTGCATCTATAGAGCAAGGTTTAGGTTTTAGTACACGCCAGGAGGCCGGATACAGTTCTTGTACCGGCCTCCTGTTTATTCCCCGCCATCGCCGTCATACCGGGTCTGCTCTGGGATTCTTTTTTGCTTTTTCCGAAAAAAATGACGAAATTGCAAGGTTATTATGAGATTTTGATTACAGATTTTTAGGAAATGAGTCTGAAAAAATACTTCCTGTTTTTTATTGCGGCGCTGTATTGCGTTGAAATTGGGGCGATTCCGGTCCGACATGCCCGGACTACGTTCACCCAGCCGGACGGAACGACGGTAACGGTATGTCACTACGGTGACGAGTGGATGCACTGGTCCGCCACCCCGGATGGCGCGGCTGTCATCCGGGATGCGGACGGCTATCTCTGCTATGCGCGGTTCGATGCGGACGGTTACCGCTATTCCACCGGCGTGCACGTCGGCCCCGGTGCGGATGCCGCGGTCGTCAGCGAGGCGCGCAGGATTCCATTTGACGCGGTTCGTTACCGTGCGGCCGCCCGTCGCGCCTTGCAGCCTTATACGGTGGCAAGGCCCAATATCATCCGGCGGCTCAATGCCCTGCATCCGATGACGAAGGCCGGCGGAACCCCGATTCAGAAGCACGGAATCATCATCCTCGCCCAGTTCAACGGCACCGGTACCTACGAGAAATTCCGGCCGGCCAATACCAAGGCCAAATTTGAGGAAATGATCCATGGGAGCGGCAGTTCCACCGCCCTGGCCTATTTCAACGACCAGTTCGGCGGCGCGTACGAATTCCATTTCGACGTCTTCGGCCCGGTTACGCTTCCCAACAATTGCAAGTATTATGGTGAGAACGACCGTGCCGGGAATGACAAGCGTCCCGAGGAGATGATCATCGACGCCTGCGACGCGCTCGACGCCACCGTCGATTTCTCGCAGTATGATGATGACGGAGACGGCGAAATCGACAACGTATTCGTGTTTTTCGCCGGAAAGGACGAGGCGGACGATTCGGACAGCAACGCGGACTGCATCTGGTCGCATCAGTGGTACGTGCGTGACGGTGCAGGACAGACCCGTCTGTACGACGACAAACTCCTGAACAACTATGCCTGCACCTCCGAACTGATGCGTTCGATGTCGACCGGGACCTACGTGATGGCTTCCATCGGCACTTTCTGTCACGAATACACCCACACTTTCGGCGTTCCCGATTTCTATGACTCCAATTATAAAGGAACGGGCGGCGTCGCCGACGCCTGGTGGCAGAGTTTCGGCCTGATGTGCGCGGCGAATATCAACAACGACGGCCACACCCCGCCCAACTACAATGCGGTGGAACGGATGGAACTGGGACTGGGAGAGCCGCAGGCGCTTGTTCCGGGCGACTATACGATGACGCCCCTGCAGAACAGCGGTGTCTTTTACCGGATCGACTCCGACGACCCGGCGGAATATTACCTTGTCGAATGCCGCAACCAGAGCGGATGGGACCAGTATCTGCCCGGTGCGGGACTTCTGATCTATCATGTCGACAAATCGACCCGTCCCACCGGTGTGGATGACGACGGCAAGAGCTGCACGGCCATCGAGCGCTGGGAGAGTATCAACCTCGTCAACGCCTGGCCGGACCATCAGTGCGCCGATCTGGTGGAGGCCGATGTCTCCATCGTGGGACTGTATGCCAGTCTGTCCCAGAGCGGCTCCCTCAGCGCGCTCAGGGATAAGGAGTCGCATGCTTTCTGGCCTTATGGCAGCGTCAACGCTTTCTCGGCCGCCACTTCTCCGAAACTCTCGTTCTGGGGCGGCGCCATCTCCAGACTTGTCCTGGAGGATATCACGCGGTCCGGGGAGAATGTCACCTTCAAAGTGACGGGTGACCCGGGCTATGTGGTGGCTCCGGAGGTGCGCAATATCGCCAAGAACGTATTCCAGGATGCCGTCCTGCTCACATGGGAATGCGCGGACGCGCAGATGGCGGAGCCCGGTTACTATCAGCTCGGCAGCAACGGGCAGTTCTCCGGGGAGCAGGCTGTCGAACCCTATGAGAACGGAAAATACGCCGTCTGGATCGAGGGCCTCACTCCTTCCACGGCCTATCAGGTGAAACTGTATTTCAAGGAAGAGGGGACAATGGGCAAAGTGGACAGCAGCATGAAGTGGACGACGTCATCCCACAAGAAATCCGCCCTCCCTTATATCTGGCTCGACTCTGCCGCACGCACCTCGGACGGGCAGTTCGTCGCCGGATCCAAACTTCCGCTCCGCGTCTGGAACGCGACCGGCGCCACCTCGGTCAAGTGGTTCTTCGACGGCGCGCCCGTTTCGACCGGCAAAGACGGATGGTATGAGGTGAAACGCAGCGGCGTCCTTTCCGCCGAAGTGGTCCGGGAGGATGGCAGCACCGATGTCGTGTTCAAGAAAATTGTCGTGCTATGATGAGAAAGATACTATATTCCCTGGCCGCGTGCCTTGCGCTTGCAGCCCTTGTCTCCTGCGAGGAAACCCGCGGGATGGATGCCGAGATCCTCAATTCGGAGGATTATATGCTGGAAGTGAACGGACGGATTGTCCAGGGCTTTACCGAAAGCCAGTGCCAGATGATCTTCAACGCCGCGCGGAAGGAATTCTGCGTGGGTGACGACAAGATGACGGAGTACTACTCCCTCGTATGCAACAAGGTCCCCGCCGCAAAGGGGGAGACCTTGAATGTGAATCTTTCCTGGACGATGAGCGGATCGGTTCAGAGCCGTGAAGGGCTTCGTTTCACCGTCGAGAAAATCGGGGATGACGGCCGGATCTGGCTATGGGATGCCAAGGACGGGATTGCCGCCATCGTGTGCAAGCCCGTCAATTAGAAGCTCTTTCCGATTTCGATAAAATCGTCCGCCTTGAGCGAGGCGCCGCCGATAAGGCCGCCGTCGATGTCAGGTTGGGCGAAGAGTTCCTTTGCGTTGGACGGTTTGCAGCTGCCGCCGTAGAGGATGGTCGTGTTGTCGGCGACTTCCTTGCCGAATTTGCCTTCCAGGACCTTGCGGATGCAGGCGTGGATTTCCTCGGCCTGCTCTGCGGTCGCGGTCTCGCCGGTTCCGATGGCCCAGACGGGCTCGTAGGCGATGACGATCTTCGCCATATCTTCGGCGGAGAAATGGAAGAGGACATTCTCGGTCTGCTCGGTCACGACCGCGAAATGACGGCCGGCCTTGCGCTCTTCGAGCATTTCGCCGACGCAGAGGATGACGCCGAGGCCGTTGTCGAGGGCAAGACGCACTTTGTCGACGAGTTTGGCGTCGGTCTCGCCGTAATACTGGCGGCGCTCGGAGTGGCCCAGGATGGTCCACTGGCAGCCCGCGCTGACGAGCATGTCGGCCGCGACTTCACCGGTGTAGGCACCCTTGGCCTTGTCCGCGCAGTTCTGGGCGGAGAGCTCCACCTTGGATCCCTTCAGGGCTTCGGCCACGCTCACGAGGTGGGTGAACGGGGGAGCGACAATGAGACCTACATTCGCGGGAACTTCCGCCGACTTGGCGGCTACGGCTTTGGCAAGGGCTACACCTTCGGCAACGGTGGTGTTCATCTTCCAGTTGCCGGCTACGATTTTTTTACGCATAGTTGAATGGTTTATTGAGTTGATTTCTATAGTACGAGGGATGTCGCGTCGTTCCAGGAGACGTTCTCCTTGTAGTAGTTGTCGAGGAATTCCGTCCCGAAGGCGGGGAGATAGACCGTGAGGCCGGAGAAGGCCCGGATGTCAATCGTGCCGAGCAGTCTGGGTGTCGCGGCCTTGTAGACAATGCACCCGTCAAGGGCCTCCTGCAGGGCGGCGAGGTCCTCTTCCGAGGCGCCGGCCTTCTCAAGCACGTCCTTGAGGTCGAAATACCAGCCCCGGTCGCCGCCGTCGCTCATCTTGCGTCCGAAATTCTGCACGCTCTTGGGATTGAGAACCTCCATCGCGGGACGGTATCTGGCGAACAGGGTCTTGCAGACCTCCGCGAGCGCTTCCATCCTGTCGGTCCGGACAAAGGAGATGGTCGCGGAGCGGAAACTGCCGGAGCGGGCGTTATAATAGTCGAAATAATCGGAGCAGACCGAGACGGGATCGGGCGTCTCGTTCTCCAGCAGGTGACGGGTGATCTTCGTGTAGTCGAATCCCTCCGCCAGGACTTCCGCCTGGGAAAAACCTACGCCGTCGCAGATGTCTTTGAACTCGTACGCCGCTTCGACCGCTCCCATCAGGCAGGCGTCGATGAGGATGTAGTCGAAATGCATCGGAAAAGCCGCGGCGAACTCGCGCAGGGTCATCTCGTAGGAGTCGGCATCGATCTGCTCCTGGCCGATGCTCTTGACGGCGGGCCCTTCCGCCGGCTCCGGCCAATATACGGATACGGGACCGCCATAAGTGAAGGAAGGCTTCCTTCGGGGCGCTTCCCAGGAGATGGAATCCATATATTTGTCCTCGGGCTTGGCATAGTAACCGGGAGGGAACCATCCCGAAGCGTGGGAAGAGAACACCATCCCGTAACTCTTGGCGGGGAAACTGGTCTTGACATATTCCAAAACCTGCCGCATCGTCTCCTTCGTGGTGACGGGGCCGGGTGTGAGGCGAAGGAGCGTATCCGCCGAGACCTTGCCGCTACGGTCCGCCGTCAGCCGGTAGAGGACCGGCTCGGTCGGGGTCTTGTAGTCGCCATACTTGGCATTGAGGTGGCTCAGGACCAGCAGGACGTCATCCCGGAGTCCGTTTCTGGGGACATAACCTTTCTGCAGGTCTTCCAGATCCTCCTTGAGATAGGAACGGAGGGTGTTGTATCCGGCGGAATAGACGATGAGCACCTTGCGCTCATTCTCCGAGGGGGTCCGCCCCCTGTGCTCCATTTCCTCCTCTCCGCCCTGCGGCCCCTCATTCCAGCCCTTCGGCACGGGATGCGTCTCGAAAAGTTCGCACGAAACGGTCAGGACCGGCACCAGCGCCAGCCCGATGATCCGCCGTATGAGACTCCGACCTTTCATAAAAGTCTACAAATATAACCATTTTTTTTGACTTGGACCGTCCTCCCGGGGCTTGCCCCCGGCAATCCATTGCAATTCCGCTGAAAATGCGTAAATTCGTGGTCACATAAAAAAGAAAGATATGAACGTTAAAAAATTTCTGATGATGATGGGTCTGGCGCTTGCAGCGGTCTCCTGTACGGAGAAAAAGGCCGGGGAAGGAGAACCCGGGTTCAATTATCTGATCGACCGGTTCGCCGATCTCCGCGTGATGCGGTTTACCGTGCCCGGCTGGGAGGATCTGTCTCTGCAGCAGAAAGAGTATGCCTACCATCTCTCCGAGGCGGCGAAATACGGCCGCGACATCCTGTGGGACCAGAACTGCAAGGATAACCTTGCCATCCGCCATACCGTCGAGGCGATCCTCGTCGGCTACGAGGGCGACCGGGAATGCGAGGATTTCCTCCGCTTCACGGAATACGCCAAGCGGCTGTTCTTCTCCAACGGTATCCACCACCACTATGCCGAGGACAAGTTCTTCCCGGAGTGCGGCCGCGATTATTTCGCTTCGCTGATGCAGGCCGTCGGGAAGGAGGATGCACGGCTGCTGGATGTGATTTACAATCCCGACATCTATCCTCAGCGCCGCTCGACCGAGACTTCCGGCGACATCGTCAGGCTATCGGCTGTCAATTTCTACGACGGCGTCACCCGTGCCGAAGTGGAGCGCTACTATGCGGGTATTATGAAGCCCCGGGATCCCCATCCCGTTTCCTATGGCCTCAATACCAAGGTTGTCAAGGAAAAAGGCAAAGTCGTGGAACTGCCCTGGAAGGTGGGCGGCATCTACGGTCCCGCCCTGGAGAAGATCTGCGAAGAACTGGAAAAGGCGCAGGCCGTCGCGGAGAATGAAATTCAGGCCCGGGCGATCGGTCTTCTGGTGGAATACTACCGTACCGGCGACCTCCGCACCTGGGACGCTTTCAATATCGAGTGGGTGAAGGATACCCTCGGGAAGGTTGATTTCATCAACGGATTCGTCGAAGACTACAACGATCCGCTCGGGCGGAAGGGATCCTGGGAGGGCTACGTGCACATCAAGGATTCCGTCGCCTCGGCCCGCACCGAAATCCTGAGCGCCAACGCGCAGTGGTTCGAAGACCATTCCCCGGTGGATCCGCGCTTCCGCAAGAAAGAGGTCCGCGGCATTACCGCCAAGGTCGTCAACGCCGTGACCCTCGCGGGTGACAGCTACCCCTCCACCCCGATCGGCATCAACCTCCCCAACGCCGACTGGATCCGCAAAGAGCATGGCTCCAAATCGGTAACCATCGCCAACATTACCCACGCCTACGATTTCGCCGCGCGGGAATGCCCGAAGAATATCCTGGATGAATTCGCTTACAGCGACGAAGAAAAGGCGCTTTACCGGCAGTACGGCGGCATCGCGGACGAGATCCACACCGACCTCCACGAATGCCTCGGCCACGGCAGCGGCCAGCTTCTCCCCGGGGTTTCCACCACTGCGATGGGTGAGTACGCCTCCGCGCTGGAGGAAGCCCGCGCCGACCTCTTCGGCCTGTACTACAGCGCCGATCCCAAGATGGTCGAGCTCGGCATCATGCCTTCGCCGGACGCTTACAAGGCGGAATACGCCAATTACATCCGCAACGGACTCTTCGTGCAGTTCAACCGCGTCGAACTCGGCCGGCCCAACACGGAGGCCCATATGCAGAACCGCAAGCTCATCGCCCAGTGGTGCTTTGAGAAAGGGGCTGCGGACAACGTGATCGAGAAGATTGTCAAGGACGGCAAGACCTATTTCGTGGTGAACGACTACGAGAAACTCCGCGGTCTGTTCGCCGAACTGCTCGCCGAGGTGCAGCGGATCAAGTCGGAGGGCGACTATGAGGCCGGCAAGGCGCTCATCGAGACCTATGCGGTGCGCATCGACCCGGATCTGCATCGGGAGGTGCTGACGCGGTATGCCTCCCTCGACCTGAAGCCCTACGGCGGCTTCGTCAATCCGGATATCGTGCCGGTCGTGAAAGACGGCAAGACGGTCGACTACGAAATGGTCTATACCGACGACTATCTCGGCCAGATGCTCTTCTACGGCAAGAAATACGCGACTCTCTGATGGACATCGCCGGCCTCCTTCCAGGATACTCCTACTATCTGCGTCTGGAACGGAATATGTCGCCGCGCACCGTGGCGTCATACGTTTCGGATGTGAAGGAGGCGGCGAAGCATCCTTACTTCGGGGAAGGGATCGAGGAGGTGACTCCCGATGCCATCCTCGCATATCTTGAGTCCCGCGCCGATCTCAGCAAGCGGTCCCAGGCACGGGTCCTGAGCGCCCTCCGGTCGTTCTTCGGATGGGTCGTCGCGGAGGGATACCGCCAGGACAATCCCTGCGACGGCATCGAATCCCCGAAACTCGGGCGGTATCTGCCCGCGGTGCTGTCGGTGGATGAGGTGACCGCGATAATGGATTCGGTGGATCTCTCGAAGGATGGCGGCGTCCGGGACCGGGCCATTCTGGAGGTCCTGTACGGCTGCGGCCTGCGGGTGAGCGAAGTGGTCGGGCTCCGGATCTCGGACGTGTATCTGGACGAAGGATTTGTCCGGGTCATCGGCAAGGGCGACAAGCAGCGGCTCGTCCCGATGGGGGAGATGGCCGTCGCTGCGGTACGGGAATATCTGGCGGTCCGGGGAGCTGCGGCGGATCCCGCTTCGGAAGACATCCTCTTCCTTAACCGCTTCGGCCGGGCTCTCACGCGGGTGAGTGTCTTTACGATGGTCAAAAAGCAGGCGCTGCTCGCCGGCATTACCAAGGAGATCTCTCCGCACACGTTCCGGCATTCTTTCGCGACGCACCTCATCGAAGGCGGCGCCGATCTCCGTGTGGTCCAGGAAATGCTCGGGCACGAGAGCATCCTCACGACCGAAATCTATACGCACATCGACACCTCCACCTGGCAGGCCTCCATCCTGGAGCACCATCCCCGGCGGTAGGGTGTCTACGGCGCGGCGATGACGCACCTCCCCAGCCTCTCTGCATTCTCCGGGGGGAGGATGCCGGCTTTGCGGATGCCGCGGACGGAGAGGGAGTCGCGCGGGGTGTTTTCACGGTAGACGATGATGCCGTGGGCGCCGTATCTGCCGATATAAGGATGGGCTGCGAGGATGTCTTCGGGGGCGGTCCAGAGGGGGAACGGGGTGGTGTGGCCGACGGTGATGAGGTCGCTGAGCCCGTCGTATTTTTCGCGGTCGAAGTGGTAGATGTCGAGGAGCTGCTCGGGGTAGGAGTAGCCGCCGAGACGGTCGCGGTATTCGACGATTTTGGCGGCGAAGTATTTGCCGATGCCGGGAAGGGTGCGGAGGAGGGCGGTGTCGGCCCGGTTGAGGTCGATGCGGGGGATGCGGATGTAGGGCGCGAGCCGCTGGAATACGGAATCATCCACGACGTAGGATTTGGCGAAATCGCTCTTCCGTCGGAATCTTCCTCCCGCCTGGCGGTACTTGTCGATGGCCTGTGCCTGCCGCTCGGAGAAGCCGAGCCGCCGGAGGTCAGCGACCGAAACGGTGTTGGGATCGAAGACGAAGTTCTCGACGGTGCGCCGCTCCCGGAAGGTGGCGCGGGCTTCCTGTACGGGCTTTTCGTGCGGTGATTCGACGCGGTATGCCTTGCCGGCATACCCGCTGTAGGCTTTGTCGCCGGAGCCGCTTCCCCCGCCATATTGGCGTCCTCTACCTTCTCCGCCGTACTCCCCGGACCATTCCCGACGGGCCTGCGGTGGCAGCCGGTCCGCGCGCGGATCCTCTGCCACGATGTAGACCGTGTCCGGATGATCTCTCTCCGCGGTGACTTTCATCACTGCGGCTTTGTGGATAAAAAGCGCTGTCTGGTATCCGATAATGAGAAATACCAGGGCGATGACTCCCGTGATGAAGGAAGCCGAAAGTCTTTCCTTCTTCATTGTATCCCCCCTCCTGAGGGGTCTGTGATTTTATTTGGATCGTCGCACCGGATGGCCACGGGCAGCCGGGGATGCATTTCTGCCGGTGCGGCGGGTATTATTTTTCGGGAGCGCCGGCGACGACGAGGACGATTTCGCCCTTGGGCGCGGTTTCCCGGAAATGGTCGGCGACGGAGGCGAGCGTTCCCCTCCGGTGTTCTTCGAATTTTTTGGATATTTCGCGGGCGACGGAGCAGGGGCGCTCCGGGCCGAAGTATTCGGCAAGCTGATCCAGCGTCTTGACGAGGCGGTAGGGCGATTCGTAGAAAATCATCGTCCGTGTCTCGGTGGAAAGCGCTTTCAGCAGAGTCTGGCGGCCTTTTTTGACGGGAAGGAATCCTTCGAAGCAGAAGCGGTCGCAGGGGAGTCCGGAACTGACGATGGCCGGGATGCAGGCCGTGGCACCGGGAAGGGTTTCCACTTCGATTCCCTCTTCGGTGCAGGTGCGGGAGAGGAGGAATCCGGGGTCGGAAATGCCCGGGGTGCCGGCGTCGCTGATGAGGGCGACATGCTGTCCCGCGAGGATTTTCTCCTTGATGACGCCGACCGTCTGGTGCTCGTTGAATTTATGGTGCGATCGGAGCGGCGTGTGGATGTCGTAGTGCTTGAGGAGGACGGAACTGGTGCGGGTATCCTCCGCAAGGATCAGGTCCACTTCCCTGAGGATGCGGAGCGCACGAAGCGTGATGTCTTCCAGATTGCCGACCGGGGTCGGAACGATGTAAAGTTTCCCCGCCATTGCGTCCACGCTAACCCAGTTTCTTGCGGATGGCCATCATGAAGCTGTAGACGAGGTCGCTGGAGAGGTTCCAGTCGGGGAAGTGGCCGGTGACATACTGAACGGCTTCGTCGAGGGTCGTGAGGTCGTTGAGTTCTGAGATGGTCTTGTCGTAGAGGGCGAAGTCTTCTCCGAAGAGTTTTGCGATAAACTGCGCACGGTCCACCAGCGAGATGGCGCTGCGGATGTTCTTGACGCTGATTCCCGGGAAGTCGGTCTTCCACGCGAGCCGCTCCGCGGCCAGGTCGGCCAGCGACTTGCCTTTGACAGCTGTCGGCGCGGGTTCTGCTGAGGGTTCTGCTGCGGGTTCGGGTGCGAGCTCTGGTGCGGGTTCTGGTGCGAGTTCTGCTGCGGGCTCGGGTGCGAGTTCTGATGCGAACTCTGCTGCGGGCTCGGGTTGTTGTTCCTGCATGTCGGGTGCTTCCGCTTCGTCTGAGCTCTCTGCCACGTCTGCGCTCTCAGCCTTGTCATCCCGGCTCTCTCCCTCGTCATTCCGGACTTGTTCCGGAATCTGTTCAGGCTCCGGTGTCGGTGCGGGTTCCTGCTCCGGTGCGGGCTCCGGTATCGGTTCGGGCTTCGGCTCAGGTACGGGTTCCGGTGTCGATTCGGGCTTCGGCTCCAGTGCAGGTTCAGTCTCTAGTGCGGGTTCAGGCACCTGTGCTGGCTCGGGCTCCGGTTGCCGAGACGGTTGCATCAAGGGCGTTTCGATGATGACGTCCGGGAGGTCGTCGACGTCGCTCCAGTCCATCGGATCGTCGTCCGGCTCTGCGGCGACGGGCGCGGGAACGGGCCCGGGGGCCGGGGCTTCGGCGGCCTCGGGAACCGGGGTGGCGGCAAAGGCCGCGACCCGCTCTTCCAGGGCCTGCAGTTGCTGCTTGAGGTCTTCTATGCTGTGGATAAGTCCGTTGAGAACTTCTTGCTGATTATTCTCCATAATTGCGTATATTTGCAGGTAGCAACCTGACGATCCAAAGTTCAACTACAAAAATAAGGAAATGTTTTCAGAAAATGCAAAAAAATCGGGCTGTATCGAAGTAATCTGCGGCTCGATGTTCTCGGGGAAGACCGAGGAACTCATCCGTCGTCTCAAAAGGGCCCAGTTCGCCAAACAGAAGATCGCTACGTTCAAGCCCACCATCGATAAACGGTATTCCGACCTGGATGTGGTCTCCCACGATTCGCACAGCATTTCCTGTACACCCATCAAATCCCCTTCCCGGATGCTCCAGATCGACGATGACGTGCAGGTCGTGGGCGTCGACGAGGCCCAGTTCTTCGACGAGAGCCTGATCGAAGTCGCGCAGACCCTTGCCAACCGGGGCGTCCGCGTCATCTGCGCGGGTCTCGACACCGACTATCTCGGCAAGCCCTTCGGCCCGATTCCCGGACTCCTCGCCATCGCGGAGGATGTGCAGAAAGTCCACGCCATCTGCGTCCGCTGCGGCAATCTGGCCAATCATTCCCACCGCCTCAGCCAGAGCAAGAAACTCGTGGTCCTCGGCGAGAAGGATGTCTACGAGCCGCTCTGCCGGGAGTGTTACAACAAGGCGCTCCAGGAGGAATAGCCCGGAGGGCGTTTGTTGTAACTGCCTCATTCTTAGATGCTTATGAAAAAGGCCTTACTCGTTTTCGAGTAAGGCCTTTTGTGTAAAGTACTGTCTTTCAGTAACTTGCACTTTGCAGCCCCGCGTGGTCCTTGCGGACTCGTCTGGTCCTTGCGGCTCCGCGTGGCCCTTGCAGGCCCGTTTAGTCCTTGACGGCCTTGAGGGCCTCGCGGATCTTGGCCTCGATCTCTTCGCAGAGTTCGGGGTTGTCGGCGAGGAGCTGCTTGGTGGCCTCACGGCCCTGCGCGAGCTTGGCGTCGTTGTAACTGAACCAGGAACCGCTCTTGGAGACGATGCCGAGTTCGACGCCCAGGTCGAGCACTTCACCGCTGTGCGAGATGCCTTCGCCGAAGACGATGTCGAATTCGGCCTTCTTGAACGGCGGGGC
>ONSU01000045.1 GCA_900320545.1 uncultured Bacteroidales bacterium
CGAGGCCCTCTACCAGCGCTGGGTGCGCCTCAACGAAAAGAAGGTGGAGGAACTCTCCGGCGGCCGCGTGGGTTATGTGCACGTGAAAGGGATGAATTCCCCGTCCTTCCGGGAGGTATATTCCCGCGCCCTGGGCAAATACCGCAACTGCGACGCCCTCATCGTGGATACGCGCCACAACGGCGGCGGCTGGCTGCACAATGACCTCGCCACCTTCCTCGACGGCAAGCTCTACACCGAGCGCAAGCCGCGGGGCGTCTATATGGCACCGGAGCCCTACGACAAGTGGATCAAGCCGTCCTGCGTGCTGGTCTGCGAGGATAAGCAGCTCGAGGCTGCTGTTGCAGAAATGCTAAAGGCCGGCCGGCAGTAAGTTACTCCTCCGTCGTTTCGACTACTTTCAGAAAATCGCCGTTGTGCTCCGCAACGGCTTTTTTCCATGTGTCGGTGTAGCCCGGCTGCTCCACGCGGGCAGGAAGGCCCTCGGAGAATTCAGCGTGCTGGAAGGTGCCGTCCTCGTTCTGCGGCTTCACATTGCCGTCGATGTACTTGACGAGCAGCAGTTCCTCGAGTTTTTTCCATTCCCCGAACTGCTTCTGGGCCGTCTCGACTGAATACTTCGTCAGATACTTGGCGACCGGGAGGAAGGGATCGTGATCGATCATCACGGTCTTCGACTTGCCGTTCATCTTCCGCTGAATCTTGTACACGATGTCGTTGTACAGATACAGGGCCGTGCTGTCGGCCGTGCGGGTTCCCTTGTAGATCTGATCCATCTCGAACGCGTCGATCTTCTCCCGGACGGTCGGAGCCATCACGTTGTACATCTTGTAGCAGGCGTTGGAGATGCGGTTGTTGAGCCAGAAGGATGCCGTGGGGCTGTAATGCAGCATATCCCCGTTCCCCTCGCGGAAGCATTCGGGAACGGCGGTCAGGCAGGCGTAGAGCGGGGTGAGATAGGAAGTCGCGGCATCGTCCGTGCCGAACCAGAGAATCCCGCCGACGCGGTCGGGAAGATAATTCCGGGCCTGCGCGACCATCCAGAAGCCGGTCTGCTGCGTGGCGATGGCCCGCTCGTTGATATATTTCTGTCCTTCGTGCTCGAACTGCATCGGACGCCAGCGGTAAGGCAGCGCGTTGCCGCCCGCGCCGATATCCTGCGTCATATCCATCGGCGTTCCCTCGAAATGGTCCCGCATCATGTCCGCCACATTCTTGAGGGAAATTTTGCGGCGGGGGAAAATATAGAGCGGAAGTTCCGCCTCGGGCTTGTAGCCGAGCACGAAATCGAGGTAGCTGTAGGCGTCGACCGTCGTCGCCTTCCCCTCTGAATCCACCAGCGTGAACCAGCCGTCGGAGAAGGTGTTGAATACGCTCCAGACCCGCGCCTCGCACGCCCTGGCACCGCCGAAATCAACCGGATTGTAGGCATCGCGGAAACTGAATTCCGCATCCTCCCCGTCGAAATACCCCATCCTTCTGGCGAAGGAAATGACATCCTTCGCATAGAGGCAGTTGTCGGGATCGTCCAGCGGGAAGCGCGTGATGCGGGACTGGTTGGCATGGGCGCAGACGGCCCCGTCGGGAATGCGGACCGCCACCCAGACGATGCCCTTGCGGGAATTGACGCCGTTGCGGATCGCCATTCCCTTGCCGACCATCTCGAAGATCCAGGCCTCTTCCTTGTCGGCGATCGAGAAAGTCTCGCCTTCGGAGCAATAACCATACTTGGTCGCCAGTTCGACGATGATGTCGATGGCCTCGCGGGCCGTGGTCGCGCGCTGGAGGGTCAGGCGCATCAGGGCGCCGTAGTCCAGTTTGCCGCGACGGTCGACGAGCTCCTCGCGGCCGCCGAAAGTGGTCTCGGTGATGATGACCTGATGGTCGTTCATATTGCTTACCACGCCGAAGGTCTCTTCCGGCTGGGGAATGTCGGCGAGGTATTTCTCCGTTTCATAGTCATAGACCTTCTCCATATCGCCGATCTTCCACCGCGCGGGAGCCCGGTAGAACAGGCAGCCGTACGTAGTATGGGAATCCGCCGCATAACTCACGAGGGTGGAAGCGTCCATACTGGCGCCCTTGGTGACGATGATGTTGGTGCAGGCGTCGGCCTCGGGCATGCCGGCCGCGAACAGCGCCGCGGCGAGGGCTCCAAGGAGCATTGAGGTCTTAATTTTGTACATTATCATTATTTGTTTTATTTTTGTGCCTTGTATCGGTAACTTACAAAGTTATGAATTTTATTGTGAAATCAGCCATAATTTCCGCCGCGGCCCTTCTTTTCCTGGGGATTTTCCCCGCAAGGCTCGCCGCGCAGGATCAGCAGCCGATGTCGCCCGAGGAGATGGAGAAGAAACGCCTGGAATACATCGACAAGGAAAAAGAACGGCTCGTATCGTTGCTGGATCTGGAATATTATCAGGAATTCTGGGTAGATTCGACCCTCACGCACGACCTCACCGCAATGCAGGAGGAGGCGAATGCGCTCCGGGAGGCGAAAGTCTCCAACTACGACATGTACATCGCCGTCCAGGACAAGTGGTATCAGCGCATCTACGACTCCTACCACCGCTTCTTCACGCCGGAGCAGTGGGCCAGATACCTCAAGAGCGGAGCCGAGAAAGAGCAGCAGATGCGGGACAAGCGCCGCGACAAGGCCGCCGGCATCAAGCCGGAGAAGCCCGGCAAAAAGAACAAGAAAAAGAAGAAATGATTATCTTTGCATTCCAAAACACCGGAATATGAACGCAGCCATTGATAAAATTCTCTCAGAACTTGAGGAACTCAAGTGCAAGAGTGCCAAGGAAGTGGAAGAAGCCCGCATCCGTTTTCTCGGAAAGAAGGGCTCGGTAACGGCCCTTTTCGAAGAATTCAAATCCTTCGACAAAGAGCGCAAGAAAGAATTCGGCGCCCGGATCAACGCGCTCAAGAACGCCGCCGTCGCCAAGATCGAACAGCTGAAGGCCGGCGCCGCCGAAAGCGACGTCCAGGATGCCTCAGGAGCGGATCTGACGATGCCGGGTGACGGTTTCGCCCTCGGCTCCCGCCATCCCGTGTCGATCGTCCGGCAGCAGATCGTGGACATCTTCCGGAAATTCGGCTACAGCGTCGCGGAAGGACCGGAAATCGAAGATGACTACCACGTCTTCGAGGCCCTCAACTTCCCGCCGAACCATCCGGCCCGCGAGATGCAGGACACCTTCTTCGTCTCCAACGGCCACCTCAACCCGCTCCTGCTCCGCACCCACACCTCCTCCGTGCAGGTCCGCACGATGGAGACCCAGCCGCTCCCGATCCGCGTCGTCTGCCCGGGCCGCGTGTTCCGCAACGAGGCCATCAGCGCCCGCGCGCACTGCATCTTCCATCAGGTGGAAGGCCTCTACATCGACAAGGGCGTCACCTTCGCCGACCTCAAGCAGGCCATCCTCCTCTTCGCACGGGAAATGTTCGGCCCCGAGACCGAGATCCGGATGCGCCCGTCCTACTTCCCCTTCACCGAGCCGTCGGCCGAGGTGGACGTGAGCTGCAACATCTGCAAGGGAAAGGGTTGCAACATCTGCAAGGGCACCGGCTGGCTCGAGATCATGGGCTGCGGCATGGTCGACCCGAACGTCCTCCGCGCCAGCGGCATCGATCCCGACGTATACAGCGGCTTTGCCTTCGGCATGGGCGTCGAGCGCATCGCGATGCTCAAGTGGCAGGTCAACGACCTCCGCCACTACTTCGAGAACGATCTCCGCTTCCTCCGCGAGTTCCAGACCGCGGTGGAGGTCTAGAAACCGCCCCGGTGCTGTGCGGTAGCAGTCTCAAGAAGGTTGCGTTTCAACAGGAGCTGGTCCTTGTAAGACATATCTTCACGATAGCGCCGGGACGGAAGATCCGGGGCGATCGGGAGCAGGGTTTCCATGATGACCGGATATCGGTCGAACTGGTCTGTGAGTCCCTGACGATATATCTGGCTGGCCACCACCATCAGAAAACTCTCCTCAATCCCCGTAAAAGGTGACGGATTGCACGGACGCCATTTCATAAACAGCTCCATCGTGTTGAGCACGGTTCCGCGCGTCCGGGTCTTTTTGTCGGTATGGGATATAGAACTGAGATTGCGTTTCCTGTAAAAATAAAGCCTGTCCCGGAGTTGAACGATTTTCCGGGAGAAAAACACGGCAGGAATGGTCAGAACCAAATCTTCGCAGTGACTGGCAGGCGGAATGAAGTCAATGCATTTCAGGTAAATCTCTCTTCTGACAAGCTTGTTCCACACGTATCCGCGAAAATGATGATGAGTTGACAGGGCTCTGAGTATTTCCTTTTTTGTGGCGTACCGTTTTTCTCTGCGGGGAACCAGAATATGGGGATACATATTCCAAAGGTTGCATATCACCATATCCGCGTCCTCTTTCACCGCTTTTGCGACAAGTTTCTCCACCTGGGAGCGGGCGCAGAAGTCGTCCGGGTCGGAGAACAGGATATACTCCCCGCGCGCTTCCGAAATACCCAGGCGGCGGGCCGCCGGCAGACCGCGGTTTTCCGTACGGATGATCCGGATGCGCGATTGCAGATGCGGGAACTCCGCCGCCACGGAGCGTACTATGTCGATGGAATGGTCGGTGCTGCCGTCATCAATGAGGATGAACTCTATGTTACCATAGGTCTGACCCAGCACAGAACGGATACTCTTCTCAATATAGCGTTCTACGTTGTAGATGCAAAGAATATGGGAAACAAGCGGTAATTCTGCCATTGCATTATTTTTCACGAAGGTAAGAAAAAACTTTGTAAATTCGCGAATACAGACAAGAAAATGAAATTCAGGCGACTCATCTTAAATGACCTGCAGGAGTCCTTGTCGTCCCTGGCGCCATATTGGGATTCCCCGGGTACATTTGGCGACGTCATTTCGTGCTACGGCGAGAGTATTTCCTATCTGGAGATGTTTTGCCGGTCAGCCTATGGCGTAGCGGCTTATACGACGGAGTACGGAGACAATCCTTTCATCCGCGCCTTCTGCCGGCGCTATCTCACGGTCATCAGGGACCCGCGATATTCCACCCTGAAGGATTTTGACCAGAAGGCTGTCGAGATGGTTCCGGTCGCCGTCCTGTTCCTTCTCCAGAGGAAATACACCTGGGACACGTTCTCCGTCGAAGAAAAGACGCTTGTCGCAGACTATTTTGCGCAGATAGCAAAAATCCGCCTGTATCCCTGCAACTGGGTGTTGTTCCGGATTTTGGTCAGGGCTTTCCTGCGGCTGGCCGCCCGGGAGACAGGAGATGAGCGTGAGGACTGGAAATTCATTGACAAGTGCTACGACGGAGACGGTTGGTACCGTGACGGGACGGACGGCTGCAAAGATTACTACAACGCCTTTGGATTCCACTTCTACTCGCTGGTTTATCTGTTGGCGTGCGGGGAAGAAGACCCGGAGAGAGCCGGCGTGATCCGCCGGAGGGCGGAATTATTTGCCCGAGGATATGCCCGGCTGTTCGATGCGGGCGGCAGGATGATTCCCTTCGGGCGCAGTATGATATACCGTTTTGCCGCCTTGTCGTTCTGGTCGCTGTATCTCGCGGCCGGACTCGGCACGGAGGGGGAACGACGGGAAGTCTGCTCGCTGACACAAAGGAACTACAACTGGTGGCGGGAGCAGCAAATCTTTTCCGGAAACGGGCAATACAACCTCGGCTACGCCTATCCGAACACCCTGATATGCGAAGAATACAACTCGTCAGGCTCTCCCTTCTGGGCCTATAAGTTCTTTCTCATCCTGCTGATGAAGGACGACGATCCGGCATGGACCGGGGATGCCGGTCCCGGAACGGAACGTTTCGGGATCAGCACGATCGCCGGACACGACATAACCGTACTGGAGGACGGCTTTCTGAATATCGCCTTCCCGAATGGTTTCAAAGGGTCCACCCATCGCCAGAACCACGCTAAATATATGCATTTTGCATATAATTCGGCTACCGGATTCAACTTGAGCCGGGACGGGGCCGTTTCTGAAGACTCCTCGCTCGTTTTCTCATATAACGGCAAAAAGGGGGTCCGGATCCATAACGACGCCTTCCTTCAGCTTGACGGAGGCGTGCAGCTGTTCTCCTGGCATTCAGGCACAAGATTCGCGGTAAAAAGCCTGGTGATTCCGGCCGGAAGCGGATACTACAGATTTCATCTGGTTTATTCCGCAACCAACTGTGTATGTTACGAGACCGGCTTTCCGATACCCGGGACGGAGGGTGATACCCGGACAGGAAAAGACGCTATCTGGCTGGGGGCAACGCAGTATTTTTCGTCGATGCAGCTGCTCGAGGGCGGAGAGCCGCTGCAGCTTGTCAACGAGCCTGACACCAACATCTGCTTCAGACATACCCGTGTTCCTGCAATCCGCTATGCCATCAAGGCAGGGCTCATTTTTCTGGGAGACTATACGTCCCTCACACAGCAGGCCTCGTCCGGACATCCCGGCCGATACGAACAGGGCATTCTGCTGCTGGACGGAAATCGAATCGATGTCAGGGACCTGTTAGCGCGTCTGACCTTCTACAAACGCTGGCGTGTTATCCTCCGGAGCGTTTTTCATTCAAGACCCCGGAGGCGGTAATACATCCAGCCGGCGGCACCTCACCGCCCCTATCTGCAGACGGGACGTATCAAATACCCGACGCAACGCGGATTTTTCATCAGACTTACCCCTTCTTCAGACACGAACGCGTTCCAGGCATAGTCCGGTTCCCGCTTAGCGAGGGAAGACGTCCAATACCTTCCCGTTTTGCCGTAAGCGGGAAAATCAGGATAACTAAAGAGTTCGTCTCCTACCATACAACTGGCAGCGGGGAGGAAAATCCACCGATCCTTGAAACCCGGCTTATTGCTGGTAAGTTTGACCCCGTTCATGCCATTGAGCGTCGTCCAGGTGGAGGTGCAGTTTTCGATGAGCTCCTGGAACTCATACACCGTCGGCATACGCCAGTACGAGTTGAGTCTGGCCCTGACGACATCATCTTCCCTCTCGAGTTCCGTGAGGCCATCCACGTAATCTCCATAGGAAGGGCTTGTATTATACTTTTTGAGTTCTACGTCGTAAGAAGTGCGCCCGCTTTTACAGTACTTGTAGGTCTTCCATTCATAATTCGACTTTGTGGAGGTCTCGCCCCAGGCATAATAAGCGCCGGGCTCCTCCGGAGAACTGCAAAAACCATCCTTGCCGAAGTTGGTCGTCGCCCAGAAGACACTCAGCCCCAGATCGACGGCATTATCGGGGAGATCGACGGTCACCGACACTTCACAGAACGCATAGGCATCCCCGCAATAGGCGGCAATGGTCACCGTTCCGGTCCGATTTGCCGTCACAAGTCCGTTTTCATCCACCGTGGCGATCTCAGGTATCATACTGAACCATAACAGGTTTTTGTTGGTGGCATCGGAAGGCTCCACGGTGGCCGTCAGTTGCTTCGTATCCAACGGTGTCAGCGCGACGGACGCAGGGGTAATCGTAACCTTGGTCGCCTTGACCTCGTCCACGCATATGAGCATTTTCGTTTCCTTGCCGCCGCACTTCGCCGTGATGGTCGTGTTGCCCAGTTTCTTCGCTTTCACCTTGAACTGGGTGGGGTCGTGCGCATCCTGCGTGAGTTCCGCCACGGAAGGGTCCGAATTTTCGAAGACGATGTCGTGGTCCGTCGCGGCGACAGGCATGTAGACTACGCCCCACGAAAATTCCTCACCGACAGACATGGATTTCGACTGAATGCTTTCATAGAAACCGAACATCTGGACGGGAACGACCACCCGGACATCGCAATAAGCTTCCTTGTCTCCGCAACGTGCCGTGATGACGGCATTGCCCTGGTTGATGGGAGATGCCGTCAAAACCCCGTCCTCCGAGACGGTGACAAGGTTCGGATTGGAAGAGGACCACTGGACATCCCTGATCCTCGCATTATCCGGAACCGCCAGAACAGAAAGTATACTCGTCTTTCCGACAGCGATTTCCACCTTTTCCGGATCAATACTGATGCCTGTTAATTTGTTCGGATTCTCCTTTCTGCAAGAGGAAACCGGCAGAAGCACGGAAAGAAACGCCGACAGGATAACTATTTTTCTCATCTTGAACAGGTTATTAAGTTGTTTCATTTTATGCTATCGTTGGAGCAGATGGGCCACAGCGGCCTCCAGCTGCCTGTCCTCGCCGCGGATGACACCGGCCGGGTCGTTGTAGACCAGGATATCCGGCTCGAGCTGGAGGTTCTCCAGGTAGCGGCCGGCGGCGATGCTGAACGAGCCGATCTGCGGGATGCCGAAGATGAGCGTCGGATCGACCTGGGTCTCCCACCAGACGGATGTCGCGGTGCCGGGAACGGGGGCGCCGATGATCTTGCCGGTGCCGAGGGCCCGGTACACGTACGGGAATCCGCAGGCGTCGGAATAATTATCCTCGCAGACCAGCACGCAGGACGGCTTGATCCACTTGTCATAGGGCTCCGGTGCCATAAAGACGCCCCGCGGCTTGCGTTCCGTGTAGAGTTTTCCGTCGAGGAAGGTGGCGAGGTCGTTGTGCAGCCAGCCGCCGCCGTTGTGGCGCGTATCCACGATGAGGGCGTCACAGTTGCGATATTTGCCCAAGGCGCGGGAATATACCTCCCGGAAGGACGGAGAATTCATCCCTTTCACGTGCACATAACCCACGCGGCCGCCGGAGAGTTCCTCCACCTTCTTTTCGTTGAGGCGCACCCAGCGCTGGTAGAGGGCCTCG
>ONSU01000002.1 GCA_900320545.1 uncultured Bacteroidales bacterium
ATCAATCAACCGCTTCTCCAACTTCTTGTTGTGGGAACGGTGGGCAAACTCGATGGCGTTAACCCAAAGGCTTACCACGGAATAATTCATTTCCTTGCCGCCCCGTCCATAATTATAGGGTGCCTGATACCCCGGAAGATTATTTCCATAGTCCAGCGGATCAGAGGCAAGGAGCTGCTCCGCAACGCGATTTCCAATGGTCTCCACGCGGATGTCCTCGGGGAGGTCTTTAAAATTACTGAGGGCGAGCCGGGTTCCGCAGGAAGCGAATAGCAAGGACACAGCCAGGATGCCAATCTTTAATTTCATGACTACTTATTTAACGGAAGGATTCGAAGGTGAATGCCTCCCAGGGGAGGTCGGCGTCGGCCGCACCCTTGTCAAGGATATCGACGATGTGCATCAGGAGCGGGAAATTCTTCAAATCGACGAGCCCGAGCTCGGCCTTGCGGCGGATGGCCTGTCCCATCACACGGGTGATGACGAGGCTCTCCAGGGTAATGCCCGCCAGCGCTTCGGTGACCTGGTCATAATTGAGACCTTCGCCCATCAGGACGCCGCAGCGGCGGGTACGGCCGGAGAAGATGGTCACATACAGGTCGCCCAGTCCGATGCATTCGCTCTCGAAGGTACCGCCCTGCATCTGCATCAGCGCGTGGGTCTCGCGGACGGCCTGGGTGAAGGTGCCCGCCTGGGAATTGTAGTGCTGCGGCTCGTCCGGTCCGTGCCAGCGTGTATTGAGGCCGACAGCCAGCGTGACCGCCATCGCATAGGCGTTCTTAAGGGCTACGGCGCTCTCCAGGCCGATCACGTCGTCCGTCAGCGAGATATGGTAATAAGGCCGCTGCATCGCTTCTTTCATCATCCGGAGCGTCGCCCGGTCGCGTCCGCAGAAGCCCACTTCCGAAGGATCCTTGAATACGAGTTCGTACGAGGTGCAGGGGCCGCCGATCGCACAGATTTCGCGGTGAATTCCCCGCTTGGCGAGCTCGCTCTCCCAGAATCCGGGATATGAGAGCAGCGTACCGTCCTCCGTCGCACGGAGGCCCTTGGTGACGCTCAGCACCGGCATCTTGGGATCGAGTTGCGTCAGGATCTCCTCCAGGAACCAGTCCACGCCGAAAGAGGAAACGCCGCCGATCATGAAGTCGGCGCCTTCCGCCACCTTCTTCCAGTCCTTGAAATAATGGAACTGTACGTTCTCCGGGAAGGGACGGCAGAATTTCTCGTGTTTCCGGGTGGCGATGTACCCGTCGATGATGCTGTCGTCAAGGCAGGTACCCACAATGTGAACTTCGTTTCCGTTCTCTGCGGCCGGGAAGGCCAGGGCGGAGCCCATCATGCCGGCTCCGAGGATAATGATTTTCTTTGCCATATCTAATACTATTTCAAGTTTCGCAAGTCTCAACTTGCTGTTTTCAATTCAAAATTATCAATACGCCAATATCGTGCAGTTGCCCACGCACTTTTTTTCCACGTTACCCTTTTTCCTAAATCCCTTTTCCTCGGGAAAAGGGACTTTCTTTCGCCTTTCAGGCTCTAAATAAGGTTGTTTCGCAAAAATGCGAAACTAAACGCATGATTTAGCGTGCACGTGAACGCAATGCAAATGTACGGAAACTTTTCCATTAAAACAACCCCTCAGCCCCGACCGCATCCTGAAACCCGCCCGGCCTTTTGCAATCCTTCGTAAAAAGTCTTATTTTTGCGAAGATGGAAGGACCGGAACGCATACCGACCGTATTTGATATCGCGCGCGAGGCGGGCGTGTCCCGCGGGACCGTGGACCGCGTGCTGCACAACCGGGGACGGTTCTCCCCGAAGACTGCAGCGAGGGTACGCGAGGCCGTGAAGCGGCTCGGTTACAGCGCCAATCCGAACGCTTCCCTCCTCGCTTCCAGAAGGGCGCTTACCCTCGCCTGCCTGCTTCCGTCCTACCGGGACGGAGAATACTGGCAACTCATCCACCAGGGCATAAAAGAGGGCATTGAAGCGCTGGAAGGGTACGGTCTCAAGGCGACGATGTTCTTCTACGACCAGACGGACGTGGCATCCTTCCGGGCACAGTGCAAGGCCATCCTGAACGGTGACAAGCCCACCGCCGTCCTGCTCAACACCGT
Source organism: uncultured Bacteroidales bacterium (assembly GCA_900320545.1). Taxonomy (GTDB): domain Bacteria; phylum Bacteroidota; class Bacteroidia; order Bacteroidales; family UBA932; genus Cryptobacteroides. Next base: position 2,121 of record ONSU01000002.1, read on the forward strand.
ATTCAAGGAGGAAATCCGGACATTTACCGTCCTTCTGGAACAGGCCGGCATTCCGTACGCCTTCATCGACAACAAGGTGGACGGTCTCGGCAACTTCCTTTATGTGGGCATCGACCCTTACCGGAGCGGCCAGCTGGGAGCCTTTCTGCTGACGATCTCCTCCGCTCCGCAGGAAATCGGTCTGGTCCGGATCCTGCGCGACAAAGGGCATCAGGGCGACCCGAACGAGCCCCGTCGTCAGGGTTTCATCGACTACATTTCGACCCATTTCCCGCAGTGCGCCATACAGACGGTCTTCATCGACCCGGGCCGGCCGGACAGCATTCTCGCCACCCTGAAAGAATTCCGCCGGAAGCATCCCGACATACGCCACTATGCGACGACCAACTCCCGCGTCCACCTCATCGCCCCCTTCCTGGCCCTCCATCCGGAAATGACGGCCGTCGGCTTCGACGACCTGGAGAAGAACCTGCAGGCGCTCCGGAACGGCTCCGTCGACTTCCTCGTCACGCACGGCATCCTCCGCCAGGCGGCCCTGACGGTGGAACTCATCGGGAAATATCTGATTTCAGGCACCCTTCCCGGGCCCCGCAACCACTATGTCCACCTCGACATCCTTCACCGGATGAATCTGGACTGAATTACCCCTCGTGGATATACCCGTCGTCCTTCATCTTCCACAGCGGAAGCACGACAAGGCCGCCGATAACGGCGACGCCGGCCATGATGAGGAATAGGTTGTTCCAGAAAGCCTCGTGGAAGATCTTTGACAGAAGACCTACGCCGAAGCCCGTGAAAATCGTACTGACATAGCTCATCAGACCGATGAGGCCGACCGCTGATGAGGCGGCTTTCTTGGTCACGTGGTTGGATGCGATCACTCCGAGAAGCGCCTGCGGGCCATAAAGGAAGAAACCCGAGACGGCCAGCAGGACCAGCATCGCCACGGGATGGCCCTTGGGCAGCAGCCACAGGCCGACGAGACAGATGGCGGTGATGATCATCTCGATGACGCACATCCGCTGGCCTTTGCTCCTGAGGAGTTTGTCCGTCGCCCACCCGGCGAAAATCATTCCGGCGCAGCCGGCCACCTCGAAGATGGCGATCGTCCAGCCGGCAAGCTGCGGCGAGAGTGCGCTCTCACCCTGCTGAAGAAACTTCGGGCCCCAGTCGAGCACCGCGAAACGGACGATGTATACGAACAGATCGCAGATGGCGAGCGCCCACACCACGGGGCTGCTCAGGACGCGCTTCTTGACGAACTTGCGGTATTCCTCTCCGGTATCGTTGTCGTCCAGTGTCGTCTTGGTCCCTTCCAGCTCGGGCAGGCCGACTGACTTCGGCGTATCCCGCAGCGTAAACAGGATGAAAAATACGCCGACCGCACCGATGATGGCCGGAATCCAGAAGCACCACTGCCAGGCCCCGACGTGCGAGGCCGCCTGGATGACGACAGGGTCGTCCGCGGCCTTGCCCAGGTTGGCGGCAATCTGCTCCACGGTGGCCGGCTCTCCGGCCATATTCATTCCCATCCCGCCGATAATCGCTCCGCAAAGGATCGAAACGATGCCCGCACCGATACTGTGGGAAGTATTCCAGATGCTCATTTTGGTCGCCAGTTCCTTCGGCGGGACCCAGTGTACCATCAGGCGGTTGCACGGGGCGAAACCGCAGCCCTGGAAGACATTGTTGAGGACCAGGAGGATTCCGATGGTCCAGACCATCGAATTGACAAAGTCCGGGCCGCCCTCGGCGCCGGAAATCCACGCGCTGAGTCTGGCGCTCCATCCGAAGATGAAGTTCAGCAGGACACACACACTGAGGCCGATGACCAGATGCCAGCGGGCGTTGGCCCTGTCGGCGATGAATCCGTTGACAAACTTGGAAATGCCATAAATGACACCCACCGCCGTCAGGATGGTACCCAGCTGAAGGTCTCCGATGCCGTATTCGGCCGAAAGGGCCGGCATCGCGAAGGAAAAATTTTTCCGGACAAAATAGAAGATGGAGTAGCCGATCATCGAACAGATGATCACACGCCACTGCCAGTATTTGAAACTATGCCGGGTCGGTTTCATAATGACTTTTTTATAAACACAAAGATAGAAAGAATTTATTATATTTGCATTTGCTAACACAATGAAAACACTATGACCGTACACTTTTCTCTGAAGTACAATACCGTCTGGGGCGAGCAGCTCATCGTCCGCATCGGAAAGCGCAGTTTCGGCATGCGCTATACGGGAGACGGGATGTGGGAAGCCGAACTCTCCGGCTATGAGATCCGTAAAGGACAGAAATATACATACGAGGTCGTCCGGGACGCCACCTCCGTCCGGAAGGAATGGCGCGAGCACACCTTCCTGCCGCCCGAGGGTGCGGTCCGGGACCTGTTCATCCGCGACCGCTGGTTCGCGCGTCCCGCGAATTCGGCCTTCTATTCGTCGGCCTTCAGGGATGTCATCTTCGGCCGGGAAGCCGGCGCTCCGAAACCCGTAAAAGGGAATGTCATCCTCCGCACCGTCGCGCCCGAAATCCGTCCCGACGAAGTCCTCGCCATCACCGGCAGCGGCAAGACGCTGGGCGGCTGGAAGAAGATCAAAGTATTGGACGACAGCTGTTTCCCCTGGTGGAGTCTGACGCTGGAAACCCGGGATCCGTTCGAATACAAATATGTCATCGTCGACCGGAAGACCAAGGGCGTCATCCTCTGGGAAGAGGGCCGCAACCACTATTCCGGCGAAATCCCCCCGAAAGGGGCGGCGCTCGTGGTCGGCGACGTGGTTCCCGAATTCAAGATCCTGCCCTGGCGGGGCGCGGGAACGGCCGTTCCGGTCTTCTCGCTCCGCACCGCCGACAGTTTCGGCGTCGGCGAATTCCACGACCTCAAGAAGATGGTGGACTGGGCGGTGGCCACGGGCCAGAATTTCATCCAGCTGCTGCCCGTCAACGACACGATGATGACCGACTCCTGGCAGGATTCCTACCCGTACAACGCCGTCTCTTCCTTCGCCCTGCACCCGCAGTTCCTCTATCTGCCGGACGCCGGCGTACGCGTCGACAAGGCCTACCGCGAGATGCGCGACAGTCTCAACGCCCTCCCCCGGATCGACTATGAAAAGGTGAACCGGGAGAAACTCCGCCTGCTGCACAGGGTTTTTGACGCCCGGAAGGAAGACCTGACGGACAATCCCGAGTATCAGGCCTTCGTCAACGCCAACAGTTTCTGGCTGATCCCCTACGCGGTTTTCTGCTGCCTCAGGGACGAAAAGGGCACCGTAGACTTCTCCAAGTGGGGCGCCTACGCAAAGTATTCCAAGAAAAAAGCCGAAGAATACGCCCTGTCGCACGAGGCGGAAGTCGCCTTCTGGTGCTGGCTCCAGTTCTGTCTGGACGTCCAGCTGAAGGAGGCCGTCGCCTACGCCCACGCCAACAAGGTGGCCATCAAGGGCGACCTTCCGATCGGCGTGAGCCGCACCAGCGCGGACGCCTGGACCAACCCGCAGCTGTTCAACCTCGACATGCAGGCGGGCGCGCCGCCCGATGCCTTCAGCGCCGACGGCCAGAACTGGGGCTTCCCGACCTACAACTGGGACAAGATGGCCGAGAACGGCTTCGCCTGGTGGAAGGAGCGCCTCCGCAAGATGAGCGAATACTTCGACGCCTACCGGATCGACCACATCCTGGGATTCTTCCGCATCTGGGAGATTCCCGCGAAATACAAGAGCGGCCTGATGGGCCATTTCGCCCCCGCGCTGCCCTACAGCGCAGACGAGCTCCGCGAGAAAGGATTCGACATCTCCGGAGGGATGTACATCACCCCGTCCCCGGAAGACGAAACGGATGTCCTCTTCCTCGAAGACCCCCGGCAGAAAGGCCACTACCATCCGAGAATCTCCGCGCAGAACACCCGCACCTACGCGATGCTGGACGGCTGGCAGAAAGACAGTTTCAACGACCTCTACAACGACTTCTTCTACCGCCGCCACAACGAGTTCTGGCGGGAGAGCGCGATGCGCAAACTGCCTTCCCTGCTCCGCTCGACGGGAATGCTTTCCTGCGGCGAAGACCTCGGCATGATTCCGGACTGCGTCGCCTCCGTGATGGAAGATCTCAACATCCTATCCCTCGAAATCCAGCGGATGCCGAAGGATCCGAAGCAGGACTTCGCCGATCCTTCCCGCTATCCGTACTACTGCGTCTGCGCGACCGGTACGCACGACACCTCGCCGCTGCGCGCCTGGTGGGAGGAAGACCGCGCCCTGACACAGAAATTCTACAACCGGATGATGTTCTGCAGCGGCGACGCCCCCTATTTCTGCGAGCCCTGGGCGGCGGAGATGATCGTCCTCGAGCACCTCAAGTCACCCGCAATGCTGGCCATACTCCCGCTGCAGGATTACCTCGCCATCGACGGTGAGGTGCGCTATCCCGGCGACCCCGCCGACGAGCGGATCAACATCCCCGCCAACCCCCGCCACTACTGGCGCTACAGGATGCACGTGAAGATCGAAGACCTGCTTGCCGACGAGGATCTCTGCGGGCATATCCGCGCGCTCGTGCGGGATTCCGCACGCGGAGTATAGTGCGATTTCCGGCCGAAATCTTTGCCAATTCAAAAAAGTTCAGTAAATTAGCACTCCTTTTTCCAGACCACGGGAAAGGAACGGACACTAAAACGAAATGAACAGAGACAAGCACCTTTCTTTCCGGCAGATGGTGGATCTGAGCTTCGGATTCTTCGGAGTACAGATCGCCTATGCCCTGCAGAGCGCCAACATTTCCCGGATTTTCGCGACGCTGGGAGCGGATCCCCACACACTCTCGTTCTTCTGGATCCTGCCGCCCCTGATGGGGATGATCGTCCAGCCGCTGATTGGCAAATGGTCCGACCGGACCTGGTGCCGGATGGGCCGCCGCAAGCCGTATCTGATCGTGGGCGCCGTCATCGCCGTCCTGGTGATGGCCTTCCTGCCGAATGCGGGCAGCCTGCATTTCTCCACCCGGGTCTTCCTCGGGCTCAATATGGCGATGTGGTTCGGCCTCTTTTCGCTGATCTTCCTCGACACCAGCATCAACGTGGCGATGCAGCCCTTCAAGATGATGGTCGGCGACATGGTCGGCGAAGAGCAGAAGACCACCGCCTATTCCATCCAGAGCTTCCTCTGCAACGCCGGGTCGCTGATGGGCTACATCTTCCCCATCTTCTTCACCTGGATCGGCATTAAGAACACCGCCCCCGAGGGCGTCGTCCCCGACAGCGTCATCTATTCCTTCTACACCGGCGCGGCCACCCTCATCCTCTGCGTGATGTACACCTTCCTCCGGGTGAAGGAAATGCCGCCGAAGGAATACGCCGAATTCCACGGCATCGACCTCGAAGCGCAGAAAGAGGCCCCGAAGGAGGGCCTTCTCACCCTGCTCCGGAAAGCCCCCGCCACCTTCTGGACCGTCGGTCTCGTACAGTTCTTCTGCTGGGCCGCCTTCCTCTATATGTGGACCTATACCAACGGCGCCATCGCGCACAATGTATGGAATACCTCCGACACCGCGTCCGAAGCCTATCAGGCGGCAGGCAACTGGGTCGGAGTCCTTTTTGCCGTGCAGGCCGTCGGGTCCATCCTCTGGGCCGCCGTCCTGCCGCGCTTCAAGAGCATCCGGCTCGCTTATGTGCTCAGTCTGCTGCTGGGCGCCGCCGGGTTCGCCTCCGTGATGTTCATCCACAACCAGTGGGTGCTCTTCGGGAGTTTCTTCCTCATCGGCTTCGCCTGGGCCGCGATGCTCGCCCTGCCGTTCACGCTCCTTACGAACGCCCTGGAGGGCAATCCCTATATGGGATCCTATCTGGGACTGTTCAACTGCACCATCTGTCTGCCGCAGATCGTGGCGGCAGCCACCGGCGGCTTCGTCCTGAAGGCCGTCGGAGGCGGTCAGAGCGCCATGTTCATCGTGGCCGGCGTGTTCCTCGTGCTGGGTGCGCTGAGCGTGCGGCTGATTCAAGTCAAACCATTAAAACAACAATAATCAATTGCGATTCATGAAAAGATTTTTAACCGCAGTGGCTGCGGTGCTCCTTTTGGGAGCTTTCCTCAGCCCGACAATTTCCGCTCAGGACGGATATCAGGTTAAAGGTGTTGTCGTCGATGCCCAGGGTCCCGTCATCGGGGCTACGGTCATCGAGCAGGGGACTGCGAACGGTGCATCCACCGGGCTCGACGGCGACTATGTCCTTACCGTCTCTTCCGCCCAGGCCAAGGTGGAGGTGAGCTGCATCGGCTACGCAACGCAGGTCTTCACCGCCTCCGAGGTTCCCGCGACCGTCACCCTCCTGGAGGATACCGAATTCCTCGACGATGTGGTGGTGATCGGCTATGGTACGGTCAAGAAGAGCGATATGACCGGCTCGGTCGTCGCTATCAAGGCCGACGAGATCAACCGCGGCGCCGTCAACTCGCCCGAGCAGATGCTCATGGGCAAGGTGGCCGGCCTCCTGGTGACCCCTGCTACCGGACAGCCCGGCGCATCCGCGACGATCCGCATCCGCGGCGCCGCATCCCTCAACGCATCCAATGACCCGCTCATCGTCATCGACGGCGTTCCGATCACCTCGGAAGGCGGTGCCGGAATGGGCAATCCGCTTGCGTCGGTAAACCCGAACGACATCGAGAGCTATTCCGTCCTCAAGGATGCTTCCGCGACCGCCATCTACGGTTCCCGCGCTTCCAACGGTGTTATCATCATCACCACCAAGAAGGGCTCCCAGGGCGGCGGCAAAGGTGTCAAGGTCCGTTACGACGGCTCCGTCTCCGTGAAACAGAACTACCAGTTCTTCAACATGATGACCGGACCTCAGTTCGCCGACTTCATCAACGCTACGCCCCAGTATGCCGGTGCGGCCGCGCTGCTCGGTTATGACGGGACGGTTTACAACACCAACTGGCAGAAAGAGATCTACCGTCCGGCCATCCAGACCGACCACAACCTCTCCGTCTATGGCGGCGGCAAGGTCCCGTTCCGCGTCAGTGCCGGTTACAACCTCGACCAGGCGACCCTGAAGGTCGGTGAGAACCAGAAGGCCAACCTCGACTTCAGCCTGGCTCCGAAGCTCTTCAAGGATCACCTGAGCATCAACCTCAATGTGAAGGGAATCTATCAGGCTACCAAGTGGGCCAACGGCGGCGCCGTCGGCAATTCGATGTCCTTCGACCCGACCAAGCCGGCTTACTTCCCCGAGGATGTGACAAAGGGCGACGTTACCTTCGCCAAGGGGACCATCTGGAACTGGTATGACAATGTCGGCTCTCCCAACACGATGGCCTCCGTCAACCCGCTCTCCAACCTCTATGAGTGGATCGACAACAACCGCGCGCTCCGTTCGATCGGCAACCTGCAGGTCGACTACAAGATCCACGGTTTCGAAGATCTGCGCCTCAACGCCAACTTTGGCTATGACGTCGCGAAACTCGACGGCTACAAGTACAACAAACTCGGTTCCCGCAGCGCCCGTGCATCTTCTCCGGATATCGCGACGCAGTACGGCAACTTCGTGTACAATACCGTATTCGAGGCCTATGCCGATTACAGCCACGTCTGGGGCATCCATAACCTGGATGTGATGGCCGGTTATTCCTGGCAGCACAACTACAACAAGTACCTCAACACGGATTACCTCAACATGGATCCGAAGTGGCAGGATGCCGATCTTTACAAGGACGACCCGGTGAACCAGAGTGAATACTATCTCGTCTCTTTCTTCGGCCGTCTGAACTACAACCTGATGGACCGCTACCTGTTTACCTTCACCGTCCGCGAGGATGCTTCTTCCCGTTTCAGCCCGAAGAACCGCTGGGGCTTCTTCCCTTCGGCCGCCTTCGCATGGAACATCAAGAATGAGAACTTCCTCAAGGGAGTGGATGCAGTCGACGCCCTCAAGTTCCGCCTCGGATGGGGCCGGACCGGCCAGCAGAACGGCATCGCCTACTATCCTTACCTGGCCCGCTATACCTTCAGCACCAACCCGTATATGCAATATAATATGGGTAACGACCGTTATGCGACCCTTTCTCCGCAGGCATACAACCCGAACCTGAAGTGGGAGACCACCGAGACCTTCAATGTCGGCGTGGACTTCGGCTTCCTCGGCGAGCGCCTTACCGGTAGCATCGAGGCCTATTACAGAAGGACCTTTGACTTGCTGAACGAAGTGGCGGCCCCGCTCGGAACCAACTTCTCCGACCGCGTCATCACCAACGTCGGTACGATCGCCAACAAGGGTATCGAACTCAACCTCAACGGCGTCATCATCGAGACCAAGGACTGGCACTGGAGCGTCGGCGGCAACGTCACTTTCCAGGACATCAAGATCACCAAACTCCTTCAGGACGGCGGCGATGAGAAGAACTATCAGGTGGAAGTCGGACAGACGATGGGAGCCAACGAAGGTTACAGTTCGGTTTACAAGACTGGCTATGCCCCTTATACTTTCTATCTCTACAAACAGGTCTACTACAAGGGTGAACCCGTATTCAACGCCGTTGAGACGGATCAGGCGACCCCGACCGAGAGCGACCGTTACCTGACCGGCAAGAGCCCCAACCCCTGGATGTTCTTCGGTCTCAACACCCGCCTCAGCTGGAAGAACCTCGACTTTTCCATCAACTGCCACGGCAGCATCGGCAACTATGCCATCAACAAAGTCCGCAAGGGTTATGCATCCGCCTACGGCCTGCTCGACCAGGTCTCCAAGGGCTATGTGAATAATCTCCACAACGACTACCTGATGCGCGAGTGGAACGAGCCGATGAAGGTCTGGCAGGAATATTCCGACTTCTGGATCGAGAATGCGTCCTTCTTCAAAATCGACGACATCAACCTCGGCTATACCTTTAAGCTCAACAAGAAGTGGATGGAATCCCTCCGCGTCGCGGCCTCTGTGCAGAATGTCGTGACCTTCACGAAATACTCCGGCCTCGACCCGGAACTTCCTTCCATCGACGGCGTGGACAGCAACTTCATCCCGCGTCCGAGGCTTTACACGCTCCGTCTCAGCATCAACTTCTAATCAGGAATGGATATGAAAAAGATATTTGCAATCGCTTCGCTTTCGGCCACCCTCCTTGCCGTCTCCTGCGTCAAGGACCTGAATACGCTGCCGCTGAACGACTACGACCTGACTTCCGAGTCCGCCTATGTGGATGAAGCCAGTTATCTCAAAGGCCTGGCTTACATCAATGCCTACTATAGCTTCGTGAGCCAGAATGACGCCGGCTCCTCCGACCTCCCTTCCTTCACGGATGCAGGACAGAGCGAATTGCTCCGCCAGTGGACGGTCCTCAACGACCTTCCGACCGCCGCGATGGATATCAGTTGGGGTGACTCCTATGTGGAGCCCATCGAGAACCAAAGCTGGACCAATGCCGCCAATACGGCCATCACTGCAGTCTATACCCGTGCGCTGAAGGGCGTTGTCCTGGTGAATGAGTACCTCCTCCAGACGGCGGATGACAAACTGGCCGCCCGCGGCCACAATGCCATCAAGGCTGAAGTCGCGCAGTTCCGTGCCGAAGCCCGTTTCCACCGGGCGATGTTCAACTACATCCTGCTCGACATATTCGGCAATCCTCCTTACTGCACCCCCGAGAACATCGGCGGCGAACTGCCGAAACAGCTGGGCCGCACCGGTTTCTTCAACGAGTTGGAGAAGGAACTTCTCGATCTGATCTCCGACGGCAGCGCACTGCCCGCCAAAGGTGCCGTTTCGTATCCCAGGCCGACGAAGGATGCCGCCAAGGCCCTCCTCGCCCGTTTGTACCTGAATGCCGGGGTCTATACCGGCACCGACCGCTGGGCTGATGCCAAGACCTATGCCAAGCAGGTGATAGACAACGGCTATTCCCTCCACCCGGTGTATGCGGAATTGTTCTATCAGGACAACAGCGAGACCTGCTCGGGCGACGAATTCATCTTCGCCATCGACTACGACAGTGAAAAAGCCCAGAGCTGGGGCGGCTCGACAACCCACTCTTCCGGCGCCTTCAACGATTCGATGAACTCCGCCGTGGCTAAATATCTGGGCGTGTCGGTCGGCTATGTTTCCGCCGAATCCTGGAATGGCTACCGTATCAATCCTTCCTTCATTAAGGACAATGCGGAAGGCATCACCTATGATTCGTCCAAGCCGCTCGGCTATGATCCGACCGTGGGCGACCAGCGGCTCCGTCTCTATATCGAGGAAGACCCCACCGCCGCTTCTTACAAGTATGACCGTGCCGCTGCTACGGCCGGCTGGCGCCTCTGGAAGTGGGCCCTCCTCGATTCCAAGGGCAATGTCTATGAGCGTGAGGATCCCGGCAGGAACTGGAAACTCTCCAGCGCCGATGTCGCCATCTTCCGTCTTCCGGAGATGTATTATATTTATGCGGAGGCTGACGCCCGCCTGAATGGCGGCACGACGACCGATGCCCTGGCTGTCGGTTACATCAACTCGCTTCGCGATCGTGCCGGCCTGAGCCACGATGCGTCTTCCTACACTGTCGAGGCTATCCTCAAGGACAAGGCCATCGAGATGCTTTGGGAGGGCCAGCGCCGTCAGGATGAAATCCGTCTCGGGATCTTCAATACCGACAAGAACCGCTATGTCTATCCGATTCTCGAGACCGACCGCAGTGTAAATCCGAATCTCGAACAGAATCCCGGTTATTGATTCAATGTACTAAAACAAATATTTATTTATTTATTTATTAATCAACAACACAGTATGAAAAGACTCTTTTCTATTTTTGCAGCAGGGCTGATGGCCGCAGCGGTCATTGTTTCCTGCAACAAGGATCCCCAGGAAGGGGGAGGAGAAGGCGATGAGAAAGCGCCTGTTCTGAAGGCTATCGACGGTGCCGTCCTTGACGCCAAGGGTGCTCCTATCACCACTACATTTGAGGCCGCCGACTTCGGTGTCGCCACCAGCATCGGTTACGAACTCGCTGTCGCCAAGGCGGGTACCGATATGAAGGATGAGGCCGTCGTCAACGCCGACATCGCTGCCGGTAACATCTCGATGAAGCAGGGCAACCTGAGCCTCGCTATCCAGAAACTTGGTTTCGCGGTCGGTGATGAGGCCGAGGTCGAATTCGCCCTCTATGCCTACATCGGTTCTTCCCGCGGCAAGAACTCTCTTCGTTCCAACCTCGTGAAGGCGACCTTCACCGTCTGCGCCGCCAAGCCGGACGACAGCGCGCTCGACAAGATCGAGGTGATCGGTGACTTCGACGGCTGGAGCAGCGACGGTGTCGCCAAAGCCGGTGCTTACATCTACAAGTATGGTGAGGACAATGTCTACACCGGTCTCGTTTACTACAATGCCAAGGCTGTCAATGGCTGGAAACTCCGTATCCCTACGGCCGACGGCAACTGGGATGACAGCGCCAACTGGGGTATCGACGAGAACGAACTAACCAATGTCAACGCCCAGGCCAAGGAACTCTACGATTCCGATCCTACCCATCCGGAGATTAAAGAGATCACGCTTGCCTGCGCCGGTTCCTCCAAGGATATGAAGATCTTCAACCACAACTTCTACTATTGGATCTTCGACCGTACCTCCAATAAACTGAAGGTTGACCAGCACGATACCTGGGCAACCCAGAACCAGCCGATGGCATTCGACTATATGTACCTCGTAGGCGACTTCAACAGTTGGAAAGAATTCGATGAGAACTCGAAGATGAAGTATATCCCGAAGCAGCACACCTTCTATCTCGACGTAACGCTCGAGGAAGGCAAGGGCCTCAAGTTCCTGGCCGACGGTCAGGCTGCTGACAAGTGGTATCTCCAGTGGGGTATCGGTGCCGAAGACGGAAAGGCAGCCTACCGGGGTGACAATATCACTACGCCTGCAGGCAACGTCCGTGTTTACTTCGACTACAACCATATGGAGTACAGCTTTGACGCGTCTGCCTATGGCACCGAGGAAGAAGGCGGCGTCGATGTTGCCGAGCGCGCACTCGACCGTCCGGACGAGTACTTCATCGTCGGCAGCGTCATGGGCAAGACCTGGGATGACCTCGATCTCTCGCTGGGCCTCAACTCCGAGACGGGCATCTACACCTACTCCGGTCTCTCCTACAAGGTCGGTGACGCCTTCAAGGTCGTCAAGAACCAGAAGGCCGAGTGGTACGGCGTCGGTGCGATGGAGCCTTACACGGGCACTCGCAACACCCTGACCGGCACTGACAACTTCGAGTTCCAGAAGGCCAGCGGCTTCGACGTCTCCTTTAACCCGACCACCGGCAAGGTCACCATCGCCGACTGCGCGATCCCTGGCTGGGGCGTCAAGGGCAACATCATGAAAGATGGAAAGGATGACGCGTGGAACTCCACCTTCCCGATGAAGCTTGAGGGTGGTATCTGGGTCAGCGACGAACTCGAGATCCTCTATGACGGTGCCAACACCTGGGGCTTCAAGCTTTGTCTCTACGGCAACTGGGATGCTGGTGACATCGGCGTCGCCGACGGCACGACTCCTCAGAAGGGCGTGGCCATGCAGGCTGTCAACAAACTTGAAGCCGGGGCCAACTCCAACATCAACTTCAATGGCAAGGGCAAGGTCAAATTTGACCCGACCGCTATGACCATTACCATCGAGTAATACAATATTTATGTGGAGCGTCGGAGGAATAGGCCGCCGGCGCTCCTTTTTTTATTTATCCTTAAACTACAGCGCTGATATGAAGACCGTATTCCATTTCATGACGGCGACGCTCCTGATGCTGTCGCTATCCTGCACCCCTTCCGACCAACCCGGCAAAGGCGGGAAACAGACCCCCGCCGGAGAAGGCGGCATCACCTATCAGCTGCTCGTCTATTCTTTCGCCGACGGCATCAAGAACGATAAAATCGGCGATATCCAGGGCATCATCGACCACCTGGATTACATCGAGGCGCTCGGGGCAAGCGCCATCTGGCTCTCCCCGATCCACCCCTGCACTTCGTATCATGGTTACGACGTGACGACAACGGCGGCGTCCCTCGCGGAAGGCCATATCGGCTACGACGAGGTCAACGCAAGATTCGGCAACGACGGAGATGTGTATCTCCTCTGCCAGGCTGCGCACAAGAAAGGCATCAAGATCTACCTCGACTATGTGCTCAACCACACTTCGAGCCAGCATCCCTGGTTCCTGGACGCGAAAAAATCCGCGACTTCCAAGTATCGCGACCATTATATTATTTCCTCCAACCCGCAGGCGGATATCACCGCCGGCAAGATCGCCATGATTGCCCGGGAAGGCAGCAATGGATATGAGGCCAGCCAATGGTACGGAACCGGTGTCGGGTCCGAGAAATATCATTCCCACTTCTGGACGGGCGCTTTCGCCGATCTCAACTACGGCGCGGCGGCAACCTGTGAGCAGTCCGCTGCTTTCCAGGCGGTCTGCAAGGCGGCCGAACACTGGATCGATCTCGGCGTGGACGGATTCCGTCTCGATGCGGTCCGCCACATCTACCATCACGCCACGACCGATGAGAATCCGATCTTCCTGAAGAAGTTCTACGACTATTGCAATAATTATTATAAGACGAGCGGCCACGCCGGTGACTTCTATATGGTCGGTGAGAATTTCGAGGGAATCAATTATGTGGCCCCGTATTATGCGGGTCTCCCGGCGCTGTTCGATTTCAGTTTCTGGTGGAACCTGCGCGATGCCATCAATGCAGGCTCCGGCGCTTCCTTCCCGAAAAAAGTGCTGGATAATCAGGCCAAATATGCCCAATATGCCGCTTCCGCCGGTTGGAATGCCATCGATGCGACCAAGCTCTCCAACCACGACGAGCAGCGGGTCGGCAGCGATTTCAACAAGGACATCGGCAAAATGAAACTGGCGGCCTGCGTGCTGCTGACCGCATCCGGAGAACCCTATGTCTATCAGGGCGAAGAACTCGGCTACTGGGGCGTCAAGGAAGGCCGCGGGGACGAATATGTCCGCGCGCCGATTAACTGGCTCGAGAGCGGCGCCGGCAATGCGACCGGATCGCTGGGTGGCAAGATCGAGCCGGGCATGCTGAACGCAGCCCAATCCGTGGAGAATCAGGAGAAGGCTGAAGACTCCATTCTCAACTTATATCGCAAGTTCGGCAAACTCCGGAATCAGTACGCTTCGCTCGGCAAGAACGGCGCGATGTCACAGCATCCGATATACGGAAGCAGTTCCAAGATTCCGGCGGTGGCCGCCTGGTACCGGACCAGCGGCAGCGAAAAGATGCTGGTGCTGCACAATTTCTCCGCTTCCGCCGTCTCGCTGACGCTGGAAGATGATGACCTTTCTAACCTGGTCGGTTCCAACGGCCTGGTTCTGGCAATGCCGAAGTACAGCGCAGTCGAACTGGGCCCCTATGCCTCGGCCGTATTTAAGCAATAACCTATGAAGAAATTTTTGTTTTTCCTGCCGGCGGTCCTGTTCCTCGCCTGCTGCGGCAAGACGCATGACGGCCCCACGGAGCCGGAAGGCCCCGAAGTAATTCATACGCCGGTCCCGGAATTCGCCAAGGGTGCTGACATCAGCTGGGTGACCGAAATGGAGTCGAAGAATTATAAATTCTATGCCCAGGACGGCACGCAGACGGAGTGCACGCTGCTGATGAAGCAGCTTGGCTGCAACGCCGTCCGCTACCGCGTCTGGGTAAATCCGGCAGGCGGCTGGTGCAACAAGACGGATGTCCTCGCAAAAGCCCGCCGCGCCCAGGCCCTGGGACTTGCCATCATGATCGACTTCCATTATTCCGATTCCTGGTGTGACCCGGGCAAGCAGCCGGTCCCCGCAGCATGGGCGGGAAAGAATCTCAACGAAATGATCACAGCCGTGTCGGAGCACACGACCGATGTGCTGACCCTGCTCAAAAACGAGGGAATCGATGTCGCCTGGGTACAGGTCGGCAACGAGACCAATACGGGAATGCTCTGGGAGACAGGCCGCCTCAGCAGCAGCAATTATTCTAATTTTTGCCTGCTGACCAATGCCGGGTACAGTGCTGTCAAGGCTGTCTATCCCGATGCCCTTGTCATCCTGCATCACTCCAATGCGCAGGACCTGAACGGCAACAAGTGGTTCTACAATCTTGTCAAGGCCGGTAAAGCCAATTACGATATGATCGGCCTGTCGCTCTATCCGTCGTATTGGAATGACGGCGGCTATCCGGACTGGACGCCGTACTGCACCTCCGCCGTAGCAAATTTCAAGACCCTGCACGATACCTATTCCAAGCCCGTGATGCTGGTCGAATTCGGTATGCCGGCCAGCGAGCCTGCCAAAGCCAAGGCCGCCCTGCAGTTCGTGCTGGACGGCGTGAAGGATTACGACTGGTTCAAAGGCGTATTCTACTGGGAACCCGAGTCCGAGCAGAGCCGCAACAATTATGGCTACGGCGCCTTCAGCAGCGGAAAACCCACGGCTGCACTGGATCCTTTCAAGAATTAAACAGCAACCTATATGAAGAAATTTTTTGCTTTTGCCATTGTCGCGCTTGCCGCATTTGCGTGCTGCAAGAAGACGCAGACCGCGCATCATCCGGAATGGACCTACGACTCCGTGATGTACGAAGTAAACATCCGCCAGTTCTCCCCGGAGGGGACTTTCGCCGGTGTGGAAGCCCAGCTCCCCCGCCTCAAGGAACTCGGCGTGGACATCCTGTGGCTGATGCCGATGTATGAGATCGGCACCGAGGGCCGCAAGGGTACGCTCGGGTCCTACTATGCCATCTCGGACTACTGCAAGGTCAATCCGGAATTCGGAACGATGGAGGATTTCGACCGCCTGCTTGCCAAGGCCCACGAGCTCGGGTTCAAGGTCATCCTCGACTGGGTCGCCAATCAGACGGCCCCCGACCATATCTGGATGACGCAGCGCTCCGCCGACTTCTACGAGCGCGACTCCCTCGGCAACGCCATTTATGAATACGACTGGACCGACACCCGGAGCCTCAACTACGAGAACGAGGCCGTCTGGGCAGCTCAGGACAGCTGCATGCGTTTCTGGCTGCAGAAGGGCGTGGACGGCTTCCGCTGCGACGCAGCCGGCGAAATGCCTGCCAAATTCTGGCAGAGCGTGATGCCGAAGCTGAATGCCGACTATCCGGAGGCCTACTTCCTCGCCGAAGCGGAACGGGAGAACCTTTCCAATCCGGACAGCACCTTCGACGCCAATTACGCCTGGGAACTGCACCACATCCTCAACGATGTGGCCAGCCATAAGAAGACCGTCACGGACATCAAGGATTATCTCTCGCGCGATGCGCAGAAATTCCCCGAGACGGCCTACCGCCTGACCTTCACCTCCAACCACGATGAGAATTCCTGGGCCGGTACCGAATTCGAGCGCATGGGCGAGGCGGCCAATGCCTGCGCCGTTCTGTGCTTCACCCTCCCGAAGAGCCAGCCGCTCATCTACACCGGACAGGAGATCGGTCTGAGCCGCCGTCTGGCCTTCTTCGAGAAGGACCCCATTACCGACTGGAGCGACAATGAATACACGGAATTCTTCAAGAAACTCGTGCAGCTCAAGCATGACCATCCCGCGCTGGATGCCGGCGAGCGGGGAGGCGTTTACGCCGAGATCGAGGCCCCGGAGGGCGTGATGGCCTTCTCCCGCGAGAAGAAGGGCGACAAGGTAATCGTCTTCGCCAACTTCAACGAGACCGACGCCTCCGTCACGCTCCCGTCGGACGGGAAATACACGGAACTCTTCACCGGCAACCCCGTCGAGGGCGGCTCCGCCCAAGTTGTCCGTCCCGGCGGCTACCTTGTATTTTGTAAATAAACTTTTCATATGAAAAAGTTGTGGATCGTCGCCCTGGCGGCGTGGTTACCGTTTGTCCTCTCCTGCAACCGTGAGAACGAAGTGCAGGGGTCTTTGGTCTTTGATGAAAATCAGCTGACCATCCCCGCATCGGGCGGCGAGAAGACCGTGTCGCTGACGACGGATCTGGTCTGGACCGGCGAGAGTTCCGCGCCCTGGCTGACCCTGGAGCCCCGTTCCGGCAAAGGTTCCGCCTTGCTGACCGTCCGGGCGGAGGCCAACACGACGGGCGAGGTGCGCAAGGCGACGGTGTTGCTGAAGGCAACGGGCAACACCCGCATTACGGGCAGCGTTTCCGTCTTGCAGGAGGCAGGGAGCGGAGAAGATCCCGTCGACGTGATCCTCGGCGACGAAACGGCCTATGCCGTCATCGGAAGCTGGGACTGGGACCATGGCGACAAGCCCATGCGGGAATTCGGCAACTGGGTGGTATACCAGAATCTGCATCTGACGCCTACCCTGAAATTCAAAATCCGCAAGGACGCATCCTGGACCGAGAACTGGGGTGCCGGCGTGCAGGGCGAACCGGGCGACGGCCAGGAGGTCCCGGTCGACAAGCGGATCACCATGGGACAGGACGGGAAAGACATGCATGTCGGAGCGGAAGGAGACTATGATCTCTATTTCAGTCCCCGGGCGCTGATCCTGTATTTGATGCCCGCCGGAGCCCCCTGGACGCACAACAGCGAAGGGGATGCCGAGCCCGACGAGCCGGGAGATGACCCGGAAGACCGCCCGGTCCCGGATAAGCCGGGAGCCCCTACCGGCTGGTCGCTGATCGGCTCCTGGGATGAATGGGGATCGGATATCGAACTCCTGGATTATGGCAATTTCGCCATGGCGAAAAGTGTGGAATGGCCCTCGAACGTGAGCTTCAAGATCCGCAAGAATCACGGCTGGGACGAGAGTTTCGGCAGCGGAAAATATGTAGACGGCGGGAAGACGGAAATACAGAAGGAGACCCGCGTCAACCTCACCCCCGAAGGCAACAACATCCTGCTCAAGGCGGCAGGCACCTACGACGTTTATTTCTCCGAAGCGGCCCGCATCCTCTATGTGATGCCGGAAGGCGCGGAGTGGACCCACAACAGCGAGGGGACCTTCATCAACCGCGCTCCGGACGAGAGTCCGTGGTCCATCGTCGGAACGCACGTCTCATGGGATGCCACTGTCGGTACGAAGATGTATGTCGACGGCCACTGGCATATCGCCAAAGAGGTGTCACTGACTTCCACGGATCAGTTCAAGTTTGTCTGCAACGGCTCCTGGGACGTAAATCTCGGCTACGGTAACTACGTTGACGGCTCTTCGACCCGGGTCGGGACAGACACCAGACTGGAACTGAACCAGGGCGGCAACAATATGACCCTCGGCGCGGCCGGTTCCTATGACTTCTACCTCTCCCCCGAGAACAACATCGCCTACATCCTTCCCGCCGGGGCGGAATTCTCCCACGTGGCGGAAGGAAAGGCAGGGTTCCTGCTCGGCGGAAGCGCTCTGACAGAAACCGTCACAACCAAGCGATCCGGGCTGACTTATCAAATCAATGTTTACAGTTTCGCCGACAGCAATGGCGACGGCTGGGGCGACTTCAAAGGCATCGAGCAGCATCTCAATTACATCGACGCGCTCGGCTGCACGGCGATTTGGCTCTCTCCCATCCATCCGGCGCAGTCCTATCATGGCTATGACGTGAAGGACTACACCAAGGTCAATCCACGCTTCGGCACGGAGGCCGATTTCCAGAGTCTGGTGACGGCTGCCCACGCAAAGGGCATCAAAGTGTATCTCGACTATGTGGTGAACCATACCGGCAACGAGCACTTCTGGTTTGAAGACTGCAAGAAAAACGGACCGGAGAGTCCTTATTGGAGTTACTATACCTTCTCGAAGAATCCTTCGACGGAATGGAGGACCCTTCCCCAGACGGCTTCCAGCGGCTATGACAGCGGACAGTGGTTCCAGGTCACCGTCGGCGTGGGCGGCAAGGTCCGCTACCGGCTCGACCTGGACTGGACCAGTCCCGCAACTCCCAAACTGACGGCTACGAAGACCACCGAAGCCGTCACCTCCGGCGGCCATAGCGGCTACTATCTCTGGTGGGGAGACTCCCAGTGCACGGAGTTCCTCCAGGGATCCGGTGCCGGACTCTATTATATGGTGCTCGACTTCGAGTCCGAATGGGGTTGCCTGATCCGCGAAGGCGAAAACGGCGGCACCTGGACCCCGGGCAAGAAATGGGGGGTCCAGAGTCCTTCCGATCAGCTTGAGGACGGGGTTCCGATGACACTTTACCACAATGTTTCCGACAACGATGCGGTTTACAACATCATGATGCCCCAGGGCGAAACCTGGCAGTATCATTCCTCGCAGTACACGGGCGTATTCGCCGACATCAGCTACGGTCCCGTCTCGTCCTGCGAGACTTCCGGCGCCTTCAAGGATATTACCGCCAGCGTCGACAAGTGGCTAGGCCTCGGCGTGGACGGCCTCCGGCTCGATGCCGTGAAGCACGTTTACAACAACTCCACTTCCGACGAGAATCCGGAATTCTGGCGGAAGTTCTATGACCGGGTCAATCAGACCTACCGCACGAACCATTCGGAGGATATCTTTATGGTAGGAGAGAACCTGTCCTGGGCCGGTGACTGCGCGCCTTACTACAAAGGCCTCCCGTCGCTGTTCAACTTCAGTTTCTGGTGGGATCTGAGGAATGTGCTCAACAACGAGAATGCCTTTGTGGAAGGCAAGAAGTTCGGCGCCCGCCTCTCCGAGATCCGCGGCTGGTTCGAGGGGGTCCGGCCGGGCAAGTGGGTTGATTCCATCAAACTTTCCAACCACGATGAGGACCGTACCGCGTCTTCGCTCGGCAAATTTACGCCGAAAATCGGTCTCGCGGCCTGCTTCCTGCTGACTTCCGGCGGCAAGCCGTTCATTTATCAGGGCGAGGAACTCGGCTACTGGGGCACAAAGGGCAACGGGGATGAATTTATCCGCACCCCGATCATGTGGAAGGCCGACGGAACCGGTATGGCCAGGGCCGGCGTCAACAACAAGGTGGATGCCGCAATGCTGACTTCCGAAATCTCCGTGGAATCGCAGGCGGCCGACAACAATTCCATCCTCGCGCTGTACCGCGCCTTCGGCAAGGCGATGAACCTGTCGCCCGCCCTCGCGGACGGCTGGATCGAAAACGACGACAGCAACAGCGACAACCGTATCGCCTCGTGGTACATCCACCAGAACGGTGTCGACAAAGTTTGCCTTGTTATCCACAATGTCACCGGCAGTACTGTCACGGTGGACCGGAGTGCGCATCAGAACAACCTCTCGAACATCCTTATCTCCAACGGAAAAGTCTCCGTAAGCGATTACTCCGTCACGATGGGACCGTACAGCTCGGTTGTCTTCGCGCTCAATTGACGCACGTTGTATGAGAATAAGACCCTTCATTCTTGCATCGCTGGCCTTTCTTATGGCGGGGTGCAATGTCGTATCGACTCCCCCGGACGTGCCGGATGCCGCTCCGGGCCGCATCGAGCGGGTGGAGCCGCCTTCGTGGTGGACCGGAATGCAGACACCCCTTCAAATCCTTGTCAAAGGAGAAAAGATTTCCGCTTATAACGTATCGATTGCCGGAGGGAAAGGCGTACGGGTAAAGTCCGTCACGCCGGGCGACAGCCCCGACTATGTGTTTGTCGATGTCACCGTCTCCGCATCGGCCAGTCCCGGGACGTATTGGCTGATATTTGAAACCCGGGAAGAATCCTTCAAGATTTCCTATGAGATTGGCGCGCGCTCCCGGGAGCCTCGGAAGAGCTTTTCCTCCGAAGACATGATCTACCTGATCATGCCCGACCGGTTTGCGAACGGGGACCCTGCCAATGACACGGTGGAAGGCCTTCCTGACGGGGCGGACCGCAGTGCGGATTTTGGCCGGCACGGGGGAGACCTTCGGGGAATGATGGATCATCTGGACTATATCGAAGGGCTTGGCGCCACGGCCGTGTGGTCCACGCCACTGCTGCTCGATAACCAGCCGGAGGCCTCCTATCACGGTTATGCCTGCTGCGATTACTATCAGATCGATCCCCGCTACGGTGACAATGAACTGTACCGTGCGTTTGTGGACTCCTGCCATACGCATGGGTTGAAGGTCGTGATGGATGTGGTTACCAATCATTGCGGAACCTGTCACTGGTGGATGGAAAACCCGCCGTTCAAGGACTGGTATCACGTCTTTCCGACTTATACCGGGACTAATGTCCTCTTCTCGGCCTATATGGATCCGCACGCTTCCGAATATGACCGCAACCTGCAGGAAAGCGGCTGGTTCGTCCCTTCGATGCCCGACATGAACCTGGACAATCCGTTCGTACTCAAGTATTTCCAGCAATGGGCCGTCTGGTGGACGGAATACGCGGGCCTGGACGGATTCCGCGTGGATACCTATCCGTACAACGAGCCCGGGCCGATGAGCCGCTGGTGCGAGGCCGTCCGGAAGGAATATCCGTGGATGAATATCGTCGGCGAATGCTGGGATACCGAAGTGAGCCAGCTGGCCTACTGGCAAAGCGGCGCGAAGAACCACGACGGCTTCGACAGTCATCTGCCCTGTATCATGGACTTCCCGCTCCGGGAATCGCTGGTCGCGGCCCTCAACGAGGATACGCCCGGATGGGGACAGGGAATGGCGCGGGTCTATGGTTCCATAGCCCACGATTTCGCGTATGCGGATCCGGAGAATATGATGATTTTCCTCGCCAACCACGACCACTCCCGGATGGCGGACGTCCTGCAGCACGATCCGGCACGGATGAAGATCGGACTGGCGCTTCTCGCTACGCTCAGGGGTATTCCGCAGTTGTATTACGGCGATGAAATGTTTTTCGCGGCCGACGGCGGAAGGGACAATGACGGTGCCAAACGGATCGATTTCCCGGGAGGCTGGGAGGGAGATCCCGTGGATTATTTCACGCCGGAAGGGCGTGAAAAAGGTGGCGTGTCGGACCTCTATGAATATACGGCCCGCCTGTTCAACTGGCGCAAGGGATGTCCGGTCATCCATCACGGCAAGACCCTTCATTTCCTGGGAAGGGACAATACCTACGCTTATTTCAGGTACAATGAAACGGACAAGGTTTTTGTTTTTGTCAATAACGCGACGGAAGAAGTGACCGTTCCCTGGTCGCACTATGCCGAAATCGTTCCCGGCCCGGCTGAAGCGACGGATGTGCTGACAGGAGAGAAAATCCTTCTTTCCGACGAAATGCGGATTCCCGCCAAGTCAGTTATTGTGGCAGAATTACTATCTTTGTAAGTTATGAAAAAGATGATACTTTGGGTGGCGGCCGCCCTTCTTCTGGCCATTTCCTGCGGCGAAACGGTCCGCAGCCTGGATGAAACCCTCCTGACCAGCCCGGACGGAGGACTGACGCTCCAATTCGGACTCTCCGGATCCGGAAGGCCTTACTACGCCCTCAAACGGGGCGGGGAGGATGTCATTCTCCCGAGCGGACTCGGATTCGACCTCACGGACGGCACCTCGCTCAAAGATGGATTCGCCGTTGTAAGCGTCGAGAAGGACAGTCTGGACGAGACCTGGACGCCCGTATGGGGCGAAGAGGACAAGATCCGGAATCATTACAACGAAGCCCTGGTTTCCCTCAAGGACAGCCTCGGCAACGCGATGAACATCCGGTTCCGCCTGTATGACGACGGCCTCGGTTTCCGCTACGAATTCCCGCTGGAGAACAAACTGGTGTACTTCAACATCCGGGAAGAACTGACCGAATTCGCCCTCACCGGCGACCATACGGCCTGGTGGGTGCCCGGCGACTACGATTCGCAGGAATACAACTTCAAGGAGTGCCGCCTTTCGGAGATCAGCCGCTACTGCGAGGAGATGCGGATCCCGAACGCCTCGCAGGAGGGTTACTCCCCCTGGGGCGTGCAGACGGCCATCCAGATGAAGACCGACGCGGGTCTGTACCTGAATATTCACGAGGCGGCCGTGCTGGATTACCCCGCCGCCAACCTGCTGTACGATCCGGCCCGGAAGACCTTCCAGATTCACCTGACTCCGGATGCGCAGGGCGTCAAGGGCCGCCTCCAGGCCCCTTGCAAGACCCCGTGGAGGACAATGATGGTATGCCCCAGTGCTACCGACGTACTCGCCTCCCGTCTGATCCTCAATCTCAACGACCCCTGCGTCATCGAGGACGTGAGCTGGATCCATCCCGTCAAATATGTCGGCGTATGGTGGGAGATGATCACCCACAAGACGAAGTGGTCTTATACCGATGACTATCCCTCCGTGCAGCTCGGTGTCACCGACTATGCCGCCTCGACTCCGCACGGGAAGCACGGTGCCAACAACGAGAATGTCCGCCGCTACATCGACTTCGCCGCCGAGAACGGCTTCGACGCCGTCCTGGTGGAGGGCTGGAACGAAGGCTGGGAGGACTGGTTCGGCAAGAAGAAAGACTTTGTCTTCGACTTCCTTACGCCGTATCCCGACTTCGACCTGCCGGCGTTGAACGCCTACGCGCACCAGAAGGGTGTCCGGCTGGTGATGCACCACGAGACCTCCTCATCCACGCTGAATTACGAACGCTGGATGGAGAAGGCCTACACGCTGATGAACCAGTACGGCTATGACGCGGTGAAGAGCGGCTATGTCGGGTTCATCATTCCCTACGGCGAGCGCCACAACAGCCAGCCGACTATCAATCATTATCACTATGCCATTACGGAGGCGGCGAAGCACCACATCATGGTGAACGCCCACGAGGCCGTCCGCCCGACGGGCCTGTGCCGCACCTGGCCGAATATGATCGGCAACGAATCCGCGATGGGAACCGAATTCCGCGCGCGGATCAACCCCGGCCACACCGCCGTCCTGCCGTTCACCCGTCTCCAGGGCGGTCCGATGGATTACACCCCGGGCATCTTCGAGCAGGATATGTCCATCACCGCACCCGGCCAGGAGGGCAAGATGCACCATACGCTCTGCAACCAGCTGGGTCTCTATGTGACCTTCTACTCGCCGCTGCAGATGGCGGCCGACCTCCCGGAGAATTACGAGCGCTTCCCGGACGCCTTCCAGTTCATCAAGGACGTCGCGGTGGACTGGGACAGAAGCATTTATCTCCAGGCGGAGCCCCGGAAGGTCATCGTGACAGCACGTCATCCGAAACTCTCGACGCTGAATGCATCCGCCGAATCGCTAGCAAAACTCCCGGACGGCCGGAAGGATGTCATCAGCGGTGCCGCACGCTTTGTCTACGCCCTGCCGGAAGATGCGAAATCACTTAAGGGCGCCACGCCCCACGACGTGTGGTATGTCGGCGGTGTCGGCGGTCCCGAGGAGCAGACGGTGACCTTTACGCTCGATTTCCTCAAGCCGGGCGCGCAGTATGAGGCGACGGTCTATGCCGACGCACCGGAGGCCGATTACGAGACGGCACCGCAGGCCTACACCATCACCCGCGAGACGGTGGACGCTTCCAAACAGTACACCCTCCGCATCGCACGCGGCGGCGGATTCGCCATTTCGTTGCGCGAGATCCTATGAGCGGGAGGGCGTTGCTGATTCCCCTGCTGCTTGTCAGTCTGACGGCCTTTTCCCAGCCTTCGGGCCGTGTGTCGTGGAATGAGGGGTGGACTTTTGAAAAGGATGGAACGGAGCGCGTCCTCGACCTGCCGCACGACTGGGGCGTGGAAGGACCTTTCCGCCAGGAATATCCCGGAGAAACCGGCAAACTCGCGTGGTGGGGCGAAGCGACTTACCGCAAGACCCTGCAGGTCACCGAAACCCAGCTCTCCGGACGCATCAGTCTGGAAGTTGACGGTGCGTTTTCCAACGCCGTGGTGAATGTAAACGGTACCCCTGCCGGCGGATGGCCTTACGGCTACTCGTCCTGGTCCGTCGATCTGACATCCCGCCTCCGTCCCGGAGAGAACCGGATCGAAATCCGTCTTGACAACAAGCCGGAGAGTTCCCGCTGGTATCCCGGCGGCGGCATTTACCGCAACGTATGGCTTCGTTATAGTGGCAAGTTGTCGGTCGCACATTGGGGCACTTTTATCACGACAAAAACCGAGGGAGACAAGGCTGTGGTTACCCAGCGAGTCACCGTCGCGACGGACAAGCCCCGGATGGCGAAGATCACGACGCAGATTCTCCGGGATGGGAAAGTGATCACCGCGAAGACTAGTGAGGAACCGGTCTATGACGGCCGCATCGTAATGCAGGAATTCGAAATCGATCATCCGCAGTTATGGACCCCGTCCTCGCCCGAAATGTATATCGCCCGTACGACGATCGCCGGGGATGGCGCGGACGGCGAAGTCTATGAAACCCCCTTCGGCATCCGCGACGCGGAATTCAGGGCGGACGGATTCTACCTCAACGGAGAGAAAACCTTCCTGAAAGGCGTCTGTCTTCATCACGACGCCGGCGCGCTGGGCGCAGTCTGGAACGAAGACGCCTGGATCCGCCGGTTCCTCAAACTCAAGGAGATGGGCTGCAACGCCATCCGCTGCAGCCACAATCCGCCCGCACCGGAACTCCTGGACCTCTCGGACCGGATGGGCTTCCTGGTGATGGACGAACTCACCGACACCTGGACCTGGCCCAAGAAAGACAACGGCTACGCCTCCCTGTTCGGGGAATGGGCCGAGAAAGACCTCGTCGCGATGATCCGCCGCGACCGGAACCATCCTTCCGTCATCCTGTGGAGCGTCGGGAACGAATGCGGCGAACAGGGCGACAGCACCCGCTGGTGGATCCCGCAAATGCTGACGGATATCTGTCACCGCGAAGATCCGACCCGCCTCACCACCGCCGGCAACGACAACCCCTGGGCGGCCGGCCAGCCTTACGCCGCCACTCTGGACGTCTATGGCTTCAATTACAAGCCGCACTTGTATCAGGAGTTCGTGGAGAGCCATCCGGGACAGCCCGTACTGGGTTCGGAAACGTCTTCCTGCATTTCGACCCGGGGCTATTACCGCTTCCCGGTGGAGCAGGACAAGGGCCGCGGATGGGCGATGGAGCCGCCTTTCCAGGTAAGTTCCTACGACCTCTACGCCCCGGGCTGGGCTTCGTGCCCGGACTATGAATGGGCGTATGAGGACAAAGTTTCCGCCTGCGCCGGCGAATTCGTCTGGACGGGTTATGACTACCTCGGAGAGCCGACTCCCTTCAATATGGATCCTTCCGTGTTTACGAACTTCCATACGGAAGAGGAGAAAGAGGCCTACCGCCGGATGGTGGAGAGCTGGGGGCAGACCATCAGCGACGTCCCCCTCCCCTCCCGCAGCAGTTATTTCGGCATCCTGGACCTGGCCGGCTTCCCCAAGGACCGCTTCTGGCTGTATCAGGCCCGCTGGCGTCCCGACCTGCCGTCGGCCCATATCCTGCCGCACTGGACATGGCCCGGCCGCGAAGGCGCAATCACCCCGGTCCATGTCTACACCTCTGGGGATGAGGCGGAACTGTTCGTGAACGGAAAGTCACAGGGTCGCAAGGCGAAAGAAGGTTACCGGATCGTGTGGAACGATGTCCGCTATGCTCCCGGCACGGTGGAGGTCGTCGCATACAAAGACGGCCGGGAATGGGCGCGCGACAAAGTGCGCACCGCCGGGAAGGCCGCCAGGGCGGCTGCTTCCGTCGACTACGACGGAACGGACCTGATCTATGTGACGGTGGATATTCTCGACAAAGCCGGCGTGCTTGTTCCGGATGCGGCCCCTGTCCTTTCATTTGAAGTGAAAGGGCCGGGCATTATCCTCGCCACCGATGCCGGCGACCCGACTTCACACATTCCTTTTTACAGTCATTCCCTGCCCGCTTTCCACGGCAAGGCATCCGTGATTGTCCGCCGGACGGCCCCGGGCGCCCTTACCGTGAGAGCCCGCGCGGCGGGGCTGAAACCGGCCGTGCTCATCATTCCATAGCCCTGTCGGCGAAATCGAGCATCCAGGTCCAGTCCTGGGCGGAGATTCCGTGGGAGCCGTGACGGCGGACATAGCCGAGGTCGCGGCCGACGGCATCCGTCGCATTCTCTTCGGGCCAGGCCACGTCCGGAAGCCCCGACGCGCCCAGGAATTCCCAGACGGGTGATGCCGCCTTCAGCGACAGGAACTCCCCGTAGGTGTCGAACCAAGGGTTGTTGAACCCTTCTATCAGCAGCGGACGGGGCGCGACGCAGGAGAGCAGAAGATGCTGGTCGAAAGGCATTTTCTTCTCCTCGCCCGCATATTTGTCGTAGGCCCGGCAGAACCAGTGCGGAAACTTGATCACCTCCGATGCGACCGTTTCCCCGAAATTCCGTTTCGACAGCGGGACGCCGCCTCCCCCGCTCTGGTTGATGACGGTAACGGCGAAGCGCGTATCGAACGCGCTCGCGAGAAGGGCCGCTTTCCCCAGGCGGGAACTGCCCGTCAGGACAATCCTGGAAGCATCCAGCTCCGGCATTTCCCCAATCATATCCACGCCCCGCTGCAGGGCCCAGGCCCAGGCGGCAAGCGACGTCGTATTGTCCTTCCGGGCAGGGTCACGCGGCCCCCATAGATCGAAGATGCGGTGATATGCATCCGACTCCTGCTGAATAGGGTCCGGGTCCGGGGACACATCCTCATAACAGGCCGTCACGAAGGCATACCCCCGGGCGAGCAGCATATCCACGGGATAGATGGTCCGGCCGCCGGTGCGGCTCAGCACACCCCGCTCCTTGAGCGGCTCGTCCTGCGGATAGTCCGGCAGGAGTATCTCCTCGTCCGGCAGGACCGTATGGTTGCCGTAATAATTCAGTGTCAGGATGACCGGGACGGGGCCCTTCGCATAGCGGGGCATTACGATGAGCCAGTCGATTTTCGGGCCCTTCCCGTCCGGAGAAAACCGCATCCGGACCTGACGCCGGACGGCCGATTTCTCGATGGAATACCCTTCCTCGAGCTTTTCCAGATAAATCTTTGCGGCCGGGGGCATCTGCCCGTACATTTCCCGCTGGAATATCGAAAGGATCTCCTCCCGCCGCTCCGGCCACCGGAAGGAGGTCTCCACCTTCCGTCCGTCCGCGAAAGTAAGCGGATCCTCCAGCGTGTAGGGTTTTACCTTTTTCTCCTCCTTGTTGAAGAGGAATTTCAGTTTATTTCCGCGCGTCGAGATATCCGACAGTTCATACTGGTCGGGCGCCTCTTCGATCCGCCGGAGCTGCCGGCAACGAAGATCGCAGTCGCGGACAGTGATATGGGAAGCATACGATTTCGGAATCTCTTTCTCTCCCTTGAGGTCAAAGAACTGGGTCCAGGGCTTGGCGTAGATCACGCTGCCCACGTCTCCGCCCACTCGCTCCACGAGGATGTACTCGTACCGCTGCGGCGTGTCGGGCCGCATCTTGAGCCAGACAAGCCGGTCATTTCCGGTCACCCGGCAGTCGCGAAGGATTACATTCCGCGCCCCCACGCATTCGCTGCCGAAAACCAGTACGCCCGGTCCGTAGCCGAAATCGCAGTTCTCCACCAGGATGCGGGCGTTGGTGCCGTTGGCGGATTCTTTGTCGGCGTGCGGGCCCTTGCCGCCCTTGATGGCGATCAGGTCGTCCCCCGCCTGGATGTCCGCCCCGGAAATATGCACGTCCGTGCAGGCGTCGAGGTCGATGCCGTCCGAACTGGGGGCCTTGACGGGATACTTCGGTGCGGAAATCCGGGTGTCACGCACCCGCACGTGCGAGCATTTGTAGAGATGGATGTTCCAGAAACCGGGATTGAGGAATTCATTCCCCTCGATGAGGACATCCCGTGAATTGCAGATATACACCAGCCGGGGCCGCCGGACCTCGAGGTTGGTGCAGGCGGGATTTTCCTTGCGGCGGGCCCAGAAGGCATCCCAGAAGGGGGCGCCTTCCCCGTCGATGATTCCCTCTCCGGTGATGCTGAATCCGTCCACGCCGTAGGCGTTGATCAGCGCGGCGGGATAGGGCTGCAGGACGCCCTCGATATGCACTTCCGCATCGGGATAATCCCGGATGTCCTGACTCCCCTTCAGCACTGCGTCCGGGCAGAGGTAGAGATGCGTATGCGGCTTGAAGAACAACGCGCCGGTGCGGTACCATCCGGTCGGGACGACCACCGTGCCGCCGCCCGCGGCCGCAGCCGCATCGATTGTCCGCTGGATAGCCTCCGTCTGCAATCCGTCCACTCCGGGAGTCGCGCCGTAATCCAGCACGGAAAACCGGCGCGCTTCCTTGCCGGAAGGTCCTTTCGGCTCCCGGGTGAACCATTTGTCCACGGGCGATCCGTCCGGCCAGGTGAATTTCTGACCTTTCGCTTCACAGGCAAGGGAAAGGGCCGTCAGGGCGGTCAGGACAAGGAAGAAGCGTCTCATTGCGCGAAGGAGGCGAAATAATGTACGAATAGGACGTTGGTAATCAGATAGCCGATGACCGTCGACACGAAGGTGCAGATCAGTCCCGGCATCATGAAACTATGGTTCAGCAGATACTTGCCGATAACCGTCGTGCCCGAACGGTCGAAGTTGACCGTGGCGATATCGGAGGGGTAATTCGGAATGAAGAAATACCCGTATACGCTCGGGAGCACACCCAGCAGGACCGGCCCGGCGATGCCGAGCTTGTAGGCCAGCGGCAGCATCGCCACCACCACGGCGCCCTGCGAGTTGATCAGCACCGAGACGAGGAAGAAGACAAACGCGATGGTCCAGGGATAATTCGTGACTAGCCCGGTCAGCATCGCCTGCATCTCTTCCATATAGTTGCTGAAGTAGGTATCCGCCAGCCATGCGATGCCGTAGATGGCGATCACCGCGACCATACCCGACTTCCAGACCGATCCCGACACCGTATTGGGCAGGTTGACCTTGCAGAAAATGATGTTCAAAGCCGCGGCCATCAGCATGATGATCTGGATGCAGATGTTCATCTTGGGAAGATTGATCGCTTCGGCGAAGCTCCGGCCGTCGGCGGTGTGGAACATCTGGCAGAACGCGAAGCAGACGATCACAAGCAGCGCGCCGAGGAAGATGAACACCGACGCCTTGGCCGACTTGCTGATCTCCTTGTCAAGGGTGGTCGCAGAATTGCCGTACATATACTTGTGGATCTTCGGATCGGCCTTTCTCTTCTGGAATTCGGGATCCTTGTCGAGGTCCTTGCCCCGCTTGTAGGAGGCCAGGGAGGCGCACATCAGGCCGATGAGGCAGGCCGGGATGGTCACGATGAGCACCTGCGGGATCGACACCATATAGCCGTTGGCGTTGGAGATGGTCACGAAGGCCACGACGGCCGCCGCGATCGGCGAACAGGTGATACCCACCTGCGAGGCGATCGAGGCCACGCCGCAGGGCCGCTCGGGACGGATGTTCTTCTTGAGGGCGATGTCGCAGATGATCGGCATGATCGTGTAGACGACGTGGCCGGTACCGACGAGCACGGTGAGGAAGAAGGTCACGAGCGGAGCGAGGAAGGTGATGTGCGCGGGATGCCTTCGGAGCAGGCGCTCCGCGATCTGGATCATCCAGTCCATACCCCCCGACGCCTGCAGGGTGCCGGCGCAGGTGACCGCCGCGATGATGATGTAGATGACGTCCGTCGGCGGCTTTCCGGGCTCGAGCCCGAATCCGAATACGAGAATGGCGAGGCCGATGCCGGAGATGGCCCCCAGCGCGAGACTGCCGTAGCGTGAACCCACATACAGGGCGGCCAGCACGATCAGCAGTTCGAGAATCATTACAAATGTCATAGTCCCAGTGTTTGTTCTGCAAATATAGCAAAAATCCCGGGGTTTGTCTCGCGACGGACCCCGGGAATAAATTACTGTATCAATATTTATGTCTCTGCCTTTTTAACTGCAAGTCCCGTGCCAGTTCAGGCCAAAGTTCCGATTTTCTTATACTGGCCGAAGAGCAGCGCGACGCAGATGCCGCAATAAAGAAGAATCAGGGACGTATTGACTCCCAGCTGGGCCCAGTGGATGCCGGGAGAAGGCCAGAAGCGGACGCCGAGGCCGTATGCGACGCCGTAGAAAACGCCCATCAGGCCGAAGAACAGCAGGATCCGCCCCCAGCGGTAGGGAATCGGATAATACTTCTGTCCGAGGACCGTGCTGAAGATGAACATCACTACATAGCTCGCCAGGTGTCCGAACGCCGCCGCCCAGTAGGAGAACTTCGGCATGAAGACCACATTCACGACGGTCGTGACCACCAGGCCGGCCAGGGTGATCCAGATTGCCATATTGGTCTTCTCCGACAGTTTATACCACATCGAGACATTGAAATTCATCCCCAGTATCATATAGCTCAGCAGCATCACCGGCACGACGCCGATCCCGCTCCGGAAATCCCGCCCGAGGATCAGCGAGAATACGTCGATGTAGAGAATCACCCCTAGGAAAATCAAGCCGCAGAAGGCCGTGAAGAATTCCATCACGATGGCGTACATTTCCTTGGACTTCGGGTCCCGGGCCCGCTGGAAGAAGAACGGCTCCGCCGCGAATCGATACATCTGGATGAACAGATTCATTATGACGCTCAACTTCACCGCTGCCTGGAAAACGCCGAGACTGGAGCGCCAGGCCTCCGCATTGGTGTCGAGGAAGCGGAACAGGATCCGGTCGAGGAAGTCGTTGACGACGCCGGGAAGCGCCGCGACCATCAGCGGCAGGGAGTAGAACAGCATCCTGCGGAGCAGTTTTCCGTCATAGGAAAGCCGCAGCCGGAAGATATCGGGCAGGAACAGCACCAGACACAGCACACAGCTGACGAAGATGGCGAAAATGGCATAGGAAAAATCCGGTGTCGGAGGAACGAAGGTCGTCAGCACATTGCCGGGATGGCGCTCGCAGTAACCGGGGAACCATAAGAACAGCAACAGATTGCCGCCCAGTTCGGTGAGAATCTTGAGGGTTTTAATCACGGCGAAACGAACCGCCGCATGATCCTGCCGCAACCGTGCGAAAAGGATGGCCGTGATACTGTCGCAGAAAAGGATGCCGCCGATATACATTATCACGGACTCGTAACCCGCATACCCCAGCATCCCGGCGAGCGGTCTCGCAAAGATGATCATACAGGCCAGGAAAGCCGCGCTTATCCCGAAAACCGCAACCAGCGCACTGGAATAAACCTTCCTCTGATCGGCGCCTTCCTTATTGGCAAACCGGAAACAGCCGGTCTCCAGGCCTAGCACCAGCAAGACCTGCAGGATCGCGATGTATGCCATGAACTCGGATACCACGCCATAACCCGACGTGCTGAGCACCCGGGTATAGATGGGGACGAAACAGAAATTGACGATACGGGCAAGGACGGTGCTGAGGCCGTAGATGCCGGTCTCCCCTGCCAATTGTTTGAGCGGATTTGCCATAGTAAAAGCAAAATTAGTTATTTTTGCGTTATGAAACGAATTATTTTGACGCTCTTCTGCATTTTGGCCGTACTGACCGGATGCAACAACGAGGCCCGGAGGGCCCGCAGGGAAGCCGCCGCCGAGCAGGCGCGGGCAGATTCCATCGCCGCCGTCGAAAAGGCGCAGGCGGAAGCCAAGGAACTGGAAAAGAAAGAAAAAGAAGCCGCCGTCACTGCCGCTTCCCTCCCCGAGGAGCCGGTGTTCGACATGAACACGTCTCTCGGCACCATCCGCATCAAACTCTACAAGGCCACCCCGAAGCACCGGGACAATTTCGTCAAACTGGCCCTTGCGGGCTATTACGACGGGCTGCTCTTCCACAGGGTCATCCCGGGATTCATCATCCAGGGCGGAGATCCCCTCACCAAGGACGCTTCCAAACTGGCTGAATTCGGCACCGGCGGCCCCGACTATACCATCCCCGCCGAGATCGAGCAGGGCGTCAAGGCCGGCTACACCCATAAGAGAGGGGCCCTTGCCGCCGCCCGGATCGGCGACGAGGCCAATCCGTACCGCGAATCCTCCGGCTCACAGTTCTACTTCGTCGTGGACGCCGACGCCTGCGCCCCCCTCGACGGCGGATACACGGTCTTCGGCGAGGCCGTCAGCGGCCTGGATGTCATCGACAAGATCTCGATGGTCAAGCGCGACAACCGCGACGTCCCCCTCAACCCGGTCCGCATCGAAAGCGTCAAACCCGACCCTTCCCAGCTGAAGAAATCCGAACCTGAAACGCCGGCGGAGCCGGAAAAAGCCGAAGAATGAAAAACGATTTCTCCAAAGCCGCCAGCGTCGCGATCATTGCCGCGGTCTATGCCTTAGCCACTGTCGCAGGCATCCTTCTCTTCGCCGGAATCCGGGAGCGGATGCCGGAAATGTGGGCCCTTCTCGTGGCCGACGTCGTGGCGACCGTCATCGTCTGGGGCTTCGGACTCCTGTTCCGGAACGTGTCTGTCTATGATCCGTACTGGAGCGTCGCCCCGCCCGTGATGTTCACCGCCTGGGCCTTCTACAAAGGATGTTGGTCTCTTCCCGTCATCCTCCTGCTGATCGCGGTATGGTACTGGGGTGTCCGCCTGACCGGCAACTGGTACTTCACCTTCAAGGGCCTCGCCCACGAAGACTGGCGCTATTCCAAGTACCGGACGACGATGTCTCCGGCGCTTTTCCACCTGACCAATTTCGGCGGGCTGAACATGATGCCGACCCTGCTGGTCTTTGCCTGCATGCTGCCCGGATTCGGCCTGTTCGACCCCTGGGCGGGAGCCAATCTCGTCACCTGGCTGGGCTTTGCGGTCTGCCTTTCCTCGGCCACGATCCAGCTCGTCGCCGACACGCAGATGCACCGCTTCCGGGCGGCCAATCCCGGGAAGATCTGCGAGGCCGGCCTCTGGAAACACGGCCGCCATCCCAACTATTTCGGCGAAGTCCAGATGTGGTGGGGACTCTGGATCATGTACGCTTCCCTGAACGGAGTGGACTGGCTGATTCTCGCGCCCCTCGCGATGACCGCCCTCTTCCTTTTCATCAGCATCCCCCTGATGGAGCGCCGCCAGCTGCAAAACAAGCCGGGATACGCCGAATACCGCAAAAAGACACGAATCCTGATATGACAGATATGAAAACCGCAACCCTTCTTGCAACCCTTGCAATGACAAGTTTAGTGATCGGCGCATGCGCGCCCAAACTTCCCCCGACGCGGGAAGACGATACCGTGGACACCTATTTCGGAACGGAGGTCGCGGACCCTTACAGATGGCTGGAAGATGACAATTCGGCCGAGACGGCCGCGTGGGTGGAGGCCCAGAACAAGGTTACCGACCATTACCTCAAGGGAATTCCCTTCCGGGGCAAAGTGCTCTCCCGGCTCAAGGAAGTGAGCAATTACGAGAAAATCGGCGTTCCCAGCCACGGCCGCAACGGGAAATGGTACATCTACCGCAACGACGGCCTGCAGAACCAGAGCGTCCTGTACGAAATGGATACGCCGGACGGGGAGCAGCGCGTCTTCCTCGATCCGAACAAACTCTCGGACGACGGCACGGTCGCGCTCAAGGGCACTTATTTCAACAAGGACGGCAGTCTGATGGCATACGGTATCTCCCGCAGCGGAAGCGACTGGCAGGAATTCTACGTGATGGACGTGAAGACCGGCGCGCTGCTGGAAGACCACATCGAATGGGCCAAATTCTCCGGTGCCGCCTGGCTGGGGGACGGCTTCTTCTACAGCGCCTACGGCATTCCCGAGGAGGGGCATGAATTCTCGGTCAAAAACGAGGGCCACAAGGTATTCTACCACAAGATCGGCACCCCGCAGAGCGAAGATACCGTATACTACGAGAACCCGGACGAGCCGCTGCGGTTCTATCTTCTGGACACCAACGAAGAAGAGACGATGGCCTTCCTCTTCGAGGACGGAGCGGATGTCGGAAACAATCTCTATGTCAAAGACTTGCGTATTCCGGACGGAAAATTCATCCGGATCACGGCCGATATGAAGAATTCGTGCAGCCCGGTCGAGACGGACGGCGACACCATCTACCTCCTCACCAACCGCGAGGCGCCGCTCAACAGACTGGTGGCGGCCGACATCCACAATCCCGCCTTCACGGCCTGGAAGGATGTCCTCCCGGAGAGCGACTGCGTCCTGGACGGAGTGACCTTCGTGGGCGACAAGATCATCGCATCTTATCAGCAGGACGCGGCGACACACGCCTACCGCTTCGGGAAAGATGGTAGCGGCAAGCAGGAGATTCCACTTCCGGGCCTCGGCAGCGCCGGCTTCAGCGGCAAGATCGGCGAGTCCTGGTGCTACTACGCCTACACCTCCTTCACCACCCCGGGCACCATCTACAGTCTCGATACCGACACGATGGAAAGCGCCGTGTACGCCGCTCCCAAGACGGCCTTCGACCTCTCCGGCTTTGAGAGCGTCCAGGTCTTCTTCCCCTCGAAGGACGGTACCCGGATTCCGATGTTCCTCACCTATAAGAAGGGCATCGAACGGAACGGAACCAACCCGGTCTATCTCTACGGTTACGGCGGATTCGACATCTCGCTCAATCCCGGCTTCTCCGCGATGCGACTTCCTTTCCTGGAGAAAGGCGGCGTCTACGCCCAGGTCAATCTCCGCGGCGGCGGCGAATACGGCGAGGCCTGGCATCTCGCCGGCACAAAGATGCAGAAGCAGAATGTTTTCGACGATTTTATCGCGGCAGCGGAATGGCTGATCGCCGAGAAATACACCTCCCCGGAGAAACTCGCCATCGTGGGCGGCTCCAACGGCGGCCTGCTGGTCGGCGCCTGCATGACGCAGCGCCCGGACCTCTACGCCGTCGCCATCCCCCAGGTGGGCGTGATGGACATGCTCCGCTACCACAAGTTCACCATCGGGTGGAACTGGGCCCCGGACTACGGCACCAGCGAAGACAGCGAGGAGATGTTCAGGTACCTCCTGGGCTACTCTCCACTGCATAACCTCAAGCCAGGCACCGTCTATCCGGCGACGCTGGTGACGACCGCCGACCACGACGACCGCGTGGTGCCCGCGCACTCCTTTAAGTTCGCAGCCACGCTACAGAAGTGCCAGGCCGGTGACGCCCCCACGCTCATCCGCATCGACACCAAGGCCGGCCACGGCGGCGGAAAACCCCTCGCCAAGGTCCTGGAGGAGCAGGCGGACATCTATTCGTTCATTATGTTTAATCTGGGGATGAAGTATTAAGCGCCTACCGGGTATGGAGAAAAGCGGAATAGTGCTATGGTTGCGGCGGTGGATGCTGCCCGTCGCGATGGTGACGGGGATCAGCGTCTATCTGATCCTGCATTTCGTGCCCGCCTTCGAAGAGAGCGGGTACATCGGGGTGGCGAGGTGGCTGCAGCCGACGCTTGTGAGCGTGATGCTGTTCCTGCAGCTCAACGTGGTGGCTCCGGCGGACCTCAAACTCCATAAGTGGCACTTTGTGCTGCTCGCCGTGCAAGCCGTGCTCTTCGGGGCGCTGGCGCTTGCGGCCACGCGGATTCCGCACGGGGCGGGCAGGATCCTGCTGGAATGCGCGATGCTCTGCTTCATCTGTCCGACGGCGGCGGCGGCCGGAGTCATTACCCGTAAGATCGGCGGGAGCCTGCCGGGCATCATGACCTATATCGTCCTCGCGGATGCGCTTGCCTGTCTGCTCATTCCGCTGATGATTCCGATGGTGCATCCCTCCACGGACGTGTCCTTCCTGGCCGCGTTCTGGGCCATCGTCAAGAAGGTTTTCGCCATCCTCGTGCTGCCCTGCGTCCTGGCGTGGACCATCCGGTACCTGCTGCCCGGAGTACAACGGTGGCTGGAGCGTTTCGTCGACTGGGCGTTCTACATCTGGGGCTTCTGCCTGACGATGGCGATGTCGCTGGCGACCTACGCCCTCGTCACGAGCGGCATCGGCGTCCTCGTGGCGCTCGGCATCGGGCTCGTTTCCCTCGTCTGCTGCCTAATTCAGTTCATCCTCGGGCGAAGGGTGGCCCGCCGCTACGGGCGCAGCGAATCCATCACCTCGGGCCAGGCCCTCGGACAGAAGAACACCGCCTTCATCATCTGGCTGGGATTCAACTATATGACGCCCGTTACCTCCGTCGCCGGCGGCCTTTACGCCATCTGGCAGAACCTCGTCAACGCCTGGGAACTCGCCCACACGGAAGAAAAACACTGACCTGTAAGATGGAAGACCGGTTTCAAGACGTTCTGGAAGTCGCATCGGAGGCGGGACATATCCTGCTCGAGAACGGTGCGGAGATTTCCCGCGTGGAGGATATCATGGCGCGGATCGCCACGCATTTCGGGGTGAGTTCGGGCAATTTCTTCGTCCTCTCCAACGGCATCTTCACCACGGGCCGGGAGCCCGGAAAGGTGCGGAGGGACGGCGGACAGGCCTCCACCTACGCCAACGTGGAATTCATTCCGATCCGGGGCATCCGGCTCTCGAAAGTGACCGCCGTCAACCGGCTCAGCTATGACATCGCCGCCGGAAAATGCACGCTGGAAGAAGCCCGGAGCCGCCTGGAAGCCATCCGAAACGCCCCCGCGAAACCTTTCTGGGAGCAGGTGGCCGGATCGGCCTTCGGCGCCGCCGGATTCTGCGCGGTGTTCGGAGGCGGATGGACGGACTGCGCCGCCGCCCTTGTCGTCGGAATGCTGCTCTATATCTTCACGCTGAGCGTCAGCGCACGATACCTCAGCAAGATCGTGGGCGGCATCGCCAACGCCCTGCTCGCCACCCTGCTGTGCATCGCTTCCTGGAGAATCGGCTTCGGAGCAAGTCTCAGCAACATCATCATCGGCGCCATCATGCCGCTGATTCCGGGCGTGCCCTTCGTGAACGGTGTCCGCGACCTGGCGAATTCGGACTACCTCGCCGGCATCACCCGGCTGACGGATGCGATGCTGGGCTTCTTCTGCATCGCCCTGGGCGTCTCCCTGGCTTTCATCCTGGACGGAGGTATCTTCAAGGGCGTGATCCAGCTCAGCGGAATGTCCGTCGACCCCGGAACGGCCGGACTCGGCTGGCAGGCCCTGGCGGCCTTCATCGGAACCGCCGCCTTCGCCATCCTCTTCGGCACCGACCGGCGGGAATACCTTTCCACCGGCATCATCGGCTCCGTCGGCTGGATCTGCTACCTGCTGCTTTTCCGCTTCGCAGGAATGTCACCGGCGGTCGCGACGCTGTTCGCCGCCCTGCTGGTCTGCCTGCTTTCCCGCCTCGCCGCCGTTCCGTTCCGGTGCCCCGCGCAGGTCTTCCTGCTGTGCGGCATCTTTCCGCTCGTCCCCGGCGCGGGCATCTTCTGGTTTACCTATTATCTGACTTCCGGATCCTTCTCCCTGTCCCTCCATAGCGGATTCGCCGCGGCCAAGGCCGCCATCGCCATCGTACTCGGCATCATCCTCGCGATGGAGCTCCCGCAGCGCTTATTCTCCCGCCGCAGGGGGACGCACTGACATCATTCCGGGATCTATTTCTCCGACAGAATATACTTCCGCCAGAAAACCGTCTGATACAGCGTCCGTACGGCCAGATGGACGAAATAGGCCGCCATCAGCAGATGGATGGCGGCGGCTCCGGAAGGATGTCCCGCCGCAAGGCCGGTCAGCCAGACGGCGAAGAAGCCCGCCGCGGAGAGCAGGGAAGTATTCCGGCAGGCCCCGGACGCGGTCGCGCCCAGGTAGATACCGTCCCAGGTGAAAGCCGGGCAGCCGAGCAGCGGCATCACCAGCAGCCACGGGAGGAATTCCCGCGCCGCCTCTACGACAGTGGTGTCGGAAGTCATCAGACGGAACAGCGGCACCCCGGTCACGGCGTAAATTCCGATAAAGACCACCGCGATCGACATGCTCCATATGAAGGTATACCGGATGGTGCCGAGCAGCAGATCCCGGTCCCCCATCCCGATCGCCTTCCCGGTAAGGGCCTCTCCCGCATAGGCGAAACCATCCGTGAAATAAGAGAAGATCAGCAGAATTTTCATGACGATCGAGCTCACGGCCAGCAGCGTATCGCCGTACCGGGCCGAAATGACCGTGAAGCCGATATAGACGGCAATGAGGCCCAGCGAACGCAGCACCAGATTGCCGTTCATCGCAAAGAAACGGCCAAGTCCCCGCAGGGAAAGCCGCCCTTGCGCAAACGCCACGCGGCGGTACTTTGTCGCCAGCATCGCGAACGAGAACAGGAATCCCGACCACTGGGCGATGACCGTGCCCCAGGCGACACCGTCGAATCCCATCCCCAGCCCGAAAGCAAGGCCGACGCTCAGGAGCATATTGCCGATATTCACGATAAGGTCTGCCGCCATCGCGCTCACCGTATCCTGCATGCCGATAAACCAGCCTTTGAGCGCAAAAAGTGAAAGTGTCGCGGGCGCGGCCCAGATGCGGATATAAAAATACCGCGTCGCAAGCGACTGCACCTCCGGCGTACACGTCACAAAGAGGAAGGCCGCCTTGACGACCAGCCACTGGATGGCAATCATCAGAAGGGCGCTTATCCAGGCAAGGAGCAGGGCCCGCCAGAGAATATTCTTGCTCTCCGCCATATCGCCCCGGCCGAAAGCCTGCGCCGTGAGCCCGCCCGTACCGACCCGGAGGAAGGAAAAATTCCAGTACAGCAGGTCGAATAGCATCGTGCCGATGGAGATGCCGCCGATGAGCGCCGCGGCGCCGCCGGCACCGGCTGTAAGGTGCCCTGCAACGGCAATATCTACCATCCCCACCAGCGGCACCGTCAGGTTCGCCAGGATACTGGGCACCGCGAGCCGCAGGATTTCCCGATTGAGAGCTTTTATTTCCATTTCCCTGCAAAGATAACCGCTTTTTGGTGCAATACTGGCAATTATTCCGTATTTTTGCAGTATGAAACTAGTATTTGCCAGCGGCAATCCGGGTAAAATCCGGGAAGCCAACGAGATTCTCTGCGGACGATTCGACGTCGTAGCGGCCGCGGAAGCGGGAGTGACGGAAGACATCCCCGAAACGGGAGCAACCATCGAAGAAAATTCTCTTCAGAAAGCCCTGTACTTGTACGAGCATACGGGACTGGACTGCTTTGCGGATGATACCGGCCTGGAGGTGGAGGCTTTGAACGGCGCTCCGGGCGTACATACGGCCCGCTATGGCAATCCTTCCGGAAAGGATTTCAACGCCAACATCGACCGCCTGCTCCGGGAAATGGAGGGCATCGAAAACCATCGGGCGCGCTTCCATACCTGCGTGACACTGATTCTCGGCGGCGAGCGGCATTTTTTCGAGGGAATTATGGAAGGACAGATCGCGACGGAGCGGCACGGTAACGGCGGCTTCGGGTACGACCCGGTATTTCTCCCGGATGGCTGCGACGGCCTTTCCGCCGCCGAACTCACGCCCGAGGCCAAGAACGCCATTTCCCACCGGGGCAAGGCACTTCGCGCTCTGGCCGCTTATCTTCTCGCCCTATGACCGGCGAGGCGACGGTGGTAAAGAATGCCGGGAGTCACTTCGTACTCTCGGAACTCCCTGTGTGGCAGCTGTTTCCGGCTGTCCTGCGGGGAAAAATCCGTCTCAGGGGAAGTGCCGTTACCAATCCCGTGGCGGTGGGAGACAGGGTCCGCTACGAGTTGGAGGGAGAACCCGGTCCGGAGAATCCTGCGACCATTACCGAGATTATCCCCCGGAAGAATTACGTCATCCGCCGCTCCACCAACCTTTCCCGCCAGGCGCACGTCATCGCCGCCAACCTCGATCGCGCGTATATCATTGTCTCGTTGTATTTTCCCGAGGTCAAACTCCCCTTCCTTGACCGGATTCTCGTAACCTGCGAGGTGTACGGCATTCCCGCCACGATCGTACTGGCCAAAACGGACCTCTACCGGGCAGAAGCGCAGGAGCAGATCGACGCATTCCGCCGGATTTATGAGGGCACGGGCTACCCCGTGATTGAGACTTCCGTCAAGACCGGTGAAGGCATCGCCGCCATCCGGGAGGCCTGTAAAGGGAATGTAAACCTCTTTTCGGGCGAGTCCGGCGTCGGCAAATCCAGTCTCATCAAAGCGCTCGACCCTTCGCTCAACCCTAAGATCGGGCAGATTTCCGTTGCACATTTGCAGGGCAAGCACACGACATCTCTGTATGAAATGTATCCTCTCTCCAGCGGAGGCTATGTCATCGACAGTCCCGGCCTCCGCGGATTCGGCCTCATCGACCTGGAGAAAGAAGAAATTGGCAAATACTTCCCCGAAATGCTCGCCGTGGCCGACCACTGCCGTTTCGTCCCCTGCACCCACACTCACGAGCCCGGCTGCGCGGTCAAAGCCGCCCTCGAGGCCGGCACCATCTCCCCCGAGCGTTACACCTCCTATCTCGGCATGCTCGAGGAGGACCAGAAATTCCGGTAGGGAGAAAAATGCAACGGAATCGATAGATTATTTAACTTAAATAATTTATCTTGCATAATTCAAATAATATAATTACTTTTGCACAAAACAATGTTGCAAAAGATGACCCGTATCGCTAAACCTCTTAATCCATTTTTCCTTTCCTCGGATATTCCGGATGCGTATTTCTGCGACCGGGAGAAAGAAACCCGAACCCTTCTCAGACATATTGAAGGAAGAAGTAATGTATTGTTGATGTCTCCCCGCCGGATGGGGAAATCCGGACTTATCCACCATATCTTCCGGAAGCAGGAAATCCGGAAAAACTACTATACGTTTTACATCGATCTGTATGAAACCGCTTCAATGGAGGAATTCATCCAAAAACTGGGGCGGGAGATTGTCGGCAAGCTTTCCGGACGGGGCTTTGATGTGCTGAAACGGTTTTTGGGCGCCCTTCCTTCCCTGCG
Source organism: uncultured Bacteroidales bacterium (assembly GCA_900320545.1). GTDB lineage: Bacteria > Bacteroidota > Bacteroidia > Bacteroidales > UBA932 > Cryptobacteroides. The sequence continues at coordinate 43,752 of ONSU01000002.1, forward strand.
CGGAGTCTTCTCCCTGGACCCGACCACCGGGATGCCGGCTTTCTCGGTCGGCATTGGCGATATCCCCCGGCCGGAGAGTACGCTGGATGAAATATTCTCTTATCTGGAAAAAGCAGATAAGCCTTGTATCGTAGCCATCGATGAATTCCAGAGAATAGCAAATTACGAACAGAAAAATGTAGAGGCCATTCTGCGAAGCCGCATTCAATTCATGCATAATACCACTTTTATTTTTGCCGGGAGTGAACGGTCCGTCCTTGCCCAGATGTTCGGATCTGCAGCCAGGCCCTTTTATCAAAGCACGGCAACAATGTCGCTTGAAGCAATCGACAAAGAGAAATACACAAACTTCGTATCCTCCCTGTTCCGGCAATACGGAAAGAAAATAGAAGCGACCGCTGTCTTCGACCTGTACGATCTGCTGCAAGGATACACTTATTATCTGCAGCGGGTATTAAACCAGGCCTTTCCGATTCTTCCCGAAAACAGGATTTGCGACAGTGCGTTTTTGCTGGAGTGCACCGAGAATATTCTTACGGACAACACGGACACGTTCCAGGAGATTCTCTCCGGCTTGACGGTTAATCAGCGGTCGCTTCTGGAAGCCGTCTCACTGGAAGGAACCGCCGTCAATATCACCTCCGCAGATTTTATCAAAAAACACGGAATGGTTTCGGTCAGTTCCGTTCAGTCTGCAGCACGCGCACTGCTGAAACGCCAACTCCTTACCCGCTCTCCAAAGAAAACCTACTATCTGGATGACAAATTCCTGGAATTGTGGCTGATCCGTCAGCACGGCCTTACTCCTGCCATCCGGTTGGAGCAAAACCGTTCTTCAGTATCCCTGTAATCACGTATAGGAAAAAAATTGGACGGTTGAACGAAAAAAGCCATCTTTGCAGTATGATTACACAAGCGACTATCAACGCGGCCGTAAAGCGGCTGTTTGAGGAAATCGAGTTTACCCGGGAGCCGGAGGGACTGTACGATCCGCTCCGCTATATGATCGCCATAGGCGGGAAGCGGATCCGCCCGACGCTCTGCCTGACGGCCTACGGGCTGTTCCGTGACGACCTTACGGAAGGGATTCTGGAGCCCGCGGCCGGGCTGGAGGTCTTCCATACCTTTACCCTGATCCACGACGACATGATGGACAAGTCGCCGCTGCGCAGGGGACAGGAAACCGTCTGGGTAAAATGGAATCCTGACACGGCCATCCTTTCGGGCGACGTGATGTGCATCGACAGCTACAAGCGAATGGCCGCGGCTCCCCCGCAGGTCCTTCCGCAGGTCCTGGCCCTCTTCTCGAAAACAGCCGCGGAGGTATGTGACGGGCAGCAGTATGATATGGAATTCGAGCAGATGAGCGCCGTTCCGATGGCGGATTACATGAAGATGATCGGGCTCAAGACCGCCGTCCTGATTGCCTGCAGCGCCAAGATGGGCGCACTCATCGCCGAGGCCCCGGAAACGCTGTGCAATGCCATCTATGACTACGGTTACAAGCTCGGACTCGCCTTCCAGGTGGCGGACGACTATCTGGACGCCTACGGCGATGCCAAGGTATTCGGCAAACCCATCGGCGGCGATATCCTCAACGGCAAGAAGAGCTGGCTTACCGTCCGCCTGACGGAGAAACTTCCCGACCGGAAAGCCCTGGATGACGCATTCGCCCTTCCGGACGGGACGGCGGAGGAGAAGGCTGCAAAAATCGCAGCCGTCAAGGCCCTCTACGACCGGTACGGCATTCCCTCCGAGGCCCAGGCCGAAATCCGGCGCCTCAGCGACGAAGCGATGGAGGCCGTGGCCGGACTCGGAGCGGAGCAGCGGCAGCGGCTCGATGAATTTGCCGAAAAACTGATCGGACGCGCGAAATGAGACCGGATTCCCTGGAAATCATGGCTCCGGCGGGCAATTTCGAATGCCTCGCCGCCGCCATCGAGGGCGGTGCCAATTCCGTTTATTTCGGCATAGGGCACCTCAATATGCGGTCGCATTCGGCCAACAATTTCGCCCCGGAAGACCTGCCGGAGATCACCCGCATCTGCCGGGAATACGGCGTCAGGTCCTATATGACGCTCAATATCACGCTATACGATGGCGAACTCTGCGAAGCATACGCCGTGCTGGACGCCGCCAAAGCGACCGGCGTGGACGCCGTCATCGCGTCCGACATGGCCGCCATCCTGTATTGCCGTCAGATCGGCCTCGAAGTCCATATTTCCACGCAGCTGAGCATCTCCAACCTCGAGGCGCTGCGTTTCTACGCGCAGTTCGCCGACGTGGTCGTCCTCGCGCGGGAACTCCATCTCGACCAGGTCAAGGCCATCTCGGAGGCCATTGCGCGCGAGGAAATCACCGGCCCGTCCGGCAACCCCGTCCGCATCGAGATGTTCGCCCACGGGGCGATGTGTATGGCGATTTCAGGAAAATGCTACCTGAGTCTGGACGCCTACGGCAAGTCGGCCAACCGCGGCGGCTGCTACCAGATCTGCCGCCGGGGCTATGAAGTGAAAGATGTCGAGACCGGTCATACCCTGCTGGTCGACAACAAATACATCATGTCGCCGAAAGACCTCTGCACCATCGAATTCCTCGACAGGATCGTCGAAAGCGGCGTCAGAGTATTCAAAATCGAGGGCCGTGCCCGCAGCGCGGAATATGTCCGCCGCTGCGCCTCCTGCTACCGGAAGGCCGCGGACGCCATCTGCGAAGGGACTTATACCCCCGAACTCGCCGCCGGGCTCAAAGAGCAACTGGCGGAAGTCTTCAACCGCGGGTTCTGGGACGGCTATTATCAGGGACAGCGGCTCGGCGAATGGTCGGACGTCTACGGCAGCCAGGCCACCCGCCGGAAAGTCTACGTGGGCAAGGTGACCAACTGGTTCAACCGCATCGGCGTCGCGGAGGTGCTGGTCGAATCCGGCGCGATCCGCGTCGGCGACGAGGCGCTCATCATCGGTCCCACGACGGGTGTCCTGGAATTCAGGGTAGAAGATCTCCGCGTGGAGATGAAGGCCGCCGATGCGGCGGAGAAAGGCGTCTACTGCTCCGTCGCCGTCCCGGTCGACGGGATGCCGGAGGACCGGATTACAGACCACCCCGCCAAGGAGGCCGCGGAGCGGATCCATCCCCGGCGGGGCGACCGGATGTATCTGTGGGTGGATTCAGGAACTAGTCCGGAATGACGATGGCCGGCTTCGTCAGCGCTTCCTTCAGCTGCGTATCGTAGCGGAGGCGGAGTTTGACGCCGGCTTCCTGGAAGTAATACCGCACCACGATCTCCTCCTCGATGAACGGAATGATTTCATCCTTCTTCATCCGGAGGAACTGCTCCTTATCAATCTCCAGCGCCTTGGCCAGGGCGTCCAGTTCCGGCTTCATATTCTCCGAGAGGCCGTCCTTCTCGAGGGTCTTCCGCATCTCGTCGAACATCGCCTTCGCGCTGGAGCGGTAGTCGAACTCCTTCCCCTTGGCAAAAGCGACGAACCGGTCGAATTCCGCATCCCCCAGGTGGAACTCCTCCACCGGAGCGATCTTCTCGTGACGGCGGACATAATCCAGCGTAAACTGCTCCACGATGCCGTTGAGCACCAGAGAATACGTGAGACGGCTGTATTCTTTCGCCTTCACTTCGTGATCGGGCGTGATGCCGCCGCCGTCCTTCACCGTGCGGCCGTGGAGCGTCTTGAACTCGTGCGTCAGCGAATCGGGGATGTGTCCCACGCTGCCGTCTTCCTTGCGATGGGTGTAATCGATGGCCTGCACGCAGCGGCCGGAAGGCGTGTAATATTTCGCCGTCGTGACCTTGAGCTGGCTGTCGTACGGAAGCGGCCGGATCGACTGCACGAGCCCCTTCCCGTAGGTGCGGGTGCCGATGATGGTGGCACGGTCCATATCCTGCAGCGCGCCGGCGACGATCTCGGAGGCCGACGCCGAGCCGGAATCCACCAGCACCACGACCGGCATCTCCGTATCCACCGGATCCGATCCCGTCTTGAAGACCTGCCCGCTCCCCTCGATGCGGCCCCGCGAAGTCACGACGACGGAACCCCTGGGCACAAACAGCGACACGATGCCGACCGCTTCGTTGAGCAGGCCGCCGCCGTTGCCGCGAAGATCCAGCACGAAACGCTTCATCCCCTGCTTCTTCAGGAGGAGGAAAGCGTCCTTGACGGAGTTGCTCACCCCTTCGGTGAATTTGGACTGGAGCACATAGCCCGTCGTCCCGTCCAGCATCCCGGCATATTCCACGTCGGGAAGATGGATCCGCTCGCGCGTAATGACCACCTCGACGTTGTCTCCCGCCGCCCAGGTCGCCCCGGCGAAGCATTTCTTCACTAGGAATTTCACCTTCGTCCCGGGCTTGCCCTTCATTTTATCGCTGGCCTCGGAGGCCGTAAGTCCGTGCGTGGATACGCCGTCGATTTCCAGGATCTCATCGCAGCAGCGGAGTCCCGCCCGGGCCGCCGGGGATCCGGCATACGGCTCGTTGATGAGAACGTTGCCGTTTTTGTCGGGTTTATAAATGATAGCGCCGATGCCGCCGTACGTGCCGGCAATCATCATCTGGAAATCCTCCTTTTCTTCCTCGGGCACGAAGATGGTATAGGGATCCAGCTCTTCCAGCATCGCGTCGATCGCCGCCTTCTCGATCCGGGCGACCGGAAGGGAATCGACATAGGAACGGTTAAGTTCCCGGGTGATGGCGTTGCGGATCTCGGTCCACTGACCGATGGTAAACCCTTTCGACTGAGCGGAAAGAGGCAGGGAGACGGCGAGCGACAGGGCCGCCAGGAGTATCATTTTCTTTTTCATACGGCGCTTTGGTGCGGCAACTCTTGTGCCAAGAGACAAATGTAGCGATTTTTTTTCATTCCGGGCCCGTTCCGGAAATCATATCAAACCATTATAAAAATCTTTAAAATTATTATTAAAAAATTTTATTTGCTTAAAATCTGAAAATAATTTGGGTATTATAATTATAATTCTTACCTTTGCCATGGACACGGAAACGTGTCTATTGTTAAGTTCGTTTTATATACGACCGGTTCTCTTGGGGAGGAGAGCCGGTCACTTTTTATCCTCCCGGCGGCCATATTTGGAACAAACCGAGTTTTTTGTTAAATTCGCAATTCGTTAATGAGGAAATAACAAAAACAGATATTATGGCAAGTAAAATCGAATTGAAAAGTTTAGTCAAGCCCCGGAGTCTGAAGACATTCACCCCGGGCGAGACGGTGCAGTTGCAGGGAATGGTTTTCAACACCCGGGTCACGAAATGGGGCGGATTCATCCTGCTCCGCAAGCCGGAGGGTGTGGTCCAGATCGTCATCCAGAACGACAAGACGGTCATCACGGACGAAAAGGGTGAGGCAATCACGCTGAACGCGCTCTCCAGAGAGTCCGCCATTGCCGTCGACGGCGTCGTGAACGCCTCCAACATCAAGGATCCGGCCTCGGCCAACAACCAGATCGAGATCGCGGCGGACGCCATCCGCGTGATCTCCGCGCCCAGCACGACCGACCTGATCGACCAGAACTCCATCCAGTTCGACCCCGACACTTCGCTTGCCTTCAAACTGGACCATCGCCAGGTAACCCTGCGCAATCCCCGCGACATGGCCATTTTCCGGGTCAACGCGGTCATTGTCAAGGCCTTCGCGGAATTCCTGACGGCGAACGGTTTCACCCAGATCTTCTCCCCCAAGATTGTCGCGGAAGGAGCCGAAGGCGGCGCCAACGTCTTCTCGATGGATTATTTCGGCAAAAATGTCTATCTGGCCCAGTCCCCGCAGTTCTACAAACAGATCGGCGTCGGCGTCTTCGAACGCGTCTTTGAAATCGCCCCCGCCTACCGCGCGGAAAGGCACAACACTTCCCGCCACCTGAACGAATACATCTCGCTGGATGTGGAAATGGGCTTCATCAAAGGACAGGAGGACGTGATGCTCCTCGAATCCTGCCTGCTGGAGCACATCATCCGGACGGTCGAATCCGAATGCGCCCACGAACTCGCCTTCCTGAAGGCCGAACTGCCTAAGATGCCGCATACCATCCCCGTATTCCGGCTCTCCGAAACCCACGAAATCCTGATGCAGCACTACGCCGACAAGATGTCCATGGACCACCGCGGCGAGCCCGACCTGGCTCCCGAGGAAGAAGTGCTCATCTGTGATTACGCCCTGAAAGAGTTCGATTCCGACTTCGTCTTCATCACCCATTTCCCGAGTTCCCACAGGGCTTTCTACGCGATGGACGACCCGGACGACCCCACCCTGACCATCTCCTACGACCTGCTGATGCGCGGCCGCGAGATCACCTCCGGCGGGCAGCGCATCCACAAAGAAGAGCAGTACATCGAAAAGATGCTCAAGCGCGGAATGCACCCCGAAAACTTCAAATTCTACCTCGAGACCTTCCGTAACGGCATGCCGCCCCACGGCGGTTTCGCCATCGGCCTCGAGCGCATCCTCTCCGGCTTCCTCGGCATCCCCAACATCAAGGAAGTCAGTCTCTTCCCGAGAGATATCAACAGGGTGGCGCCGTAAGGACGGACAAAAAGAAAGGGCTTGCGAATCCGCAAGCCCTTTCTTGTAACAGGCAATCCCCCTACAGCTCCCAGGCGAGGGCCGAGGCGCCGAGGATGGCGGCGTCGTTCAGCGGGAGGGAGGAGAAGACGATATTGACTTTGTCTTTCCAGATCTTGAGGACGCTCTCGTTCATCGCCTTGAGCATCGGCTCATAGAGGAACTCCTTGGCGCGGGCGAGGCCGCCGAAGAGGACGATGGCCTCGGGGGCGCTGAACGCGATGAAATCCGCGAAGGCGCGGCCCAGGAGGGTTCCCGTGTATTCGAAGAGCTTGAGCGCGATCTTGTCTCCCTTCACCGCGGCGTCATAGATGTCCTTGGAGGACAGTTTATCCTGGTCACAGAGGCGGAGGAGCGAAGGCTCGTCGGTGGCGCTGAGCCACTCGCGGGCGGTGCGGGCGATGCCAATGGCCGAGCAATAGGCCTCCAGACAGCCCTTCCTGCCGCAGCCGCACTGGCGGCCGTCGCGGAGAATGGTGACGTGACCGAGTTCGCCGGCGAAACCGTCGTGCCCGTAGAGCACCTTTCCGTCGATGACGATGCCGCTACCGACACCGGTTCCGAGGGTGATCATAATGAAATTCTTCATACCGCGGGCGGCTCCGTATGCCATCTCGCCCACTGCGGCGGCGTTGGCGTCATTGGTCAACGAAACGGGAAGGCCGACGGCCTCCTGAAGCATCTTGGAGAAAGGAACGGCCGCATTCGCCGCCCAGGCCAGATTCGGTGCAAAGGCCACCTCTCCGGTGTAATAATTGCCGTTAGGCGCACCCACGCCGATGCCGCGGATATCTTCCTCCGCCAGACCGGACTGGGAAATATTCATCTTAATGGCCTCAGCAAGCGCCTGGATATATGCCGCCGCGTCGGATCCGAAGACATCCGAACGGATGACAGTCTGCGAAAGCACGTCTCCGCGTGCATTCACCACGCCGATCTTGGTGGTCTGACCACCCACGTCGACTCCGACTACAAATTCTTTTGCCATAGCATTAATCGACTTTAATATCTTTGTTTACATTCCTGGAGCCGATGAAGGCGTAGAAAATCAGGTAGAACAGGCAGGCGATGATGAGCCAGTAGCTCTGCAGGGAGCCGACGTGGTCGGCGAGCAGATTCTGCAGGAACGGGATGATGCCGCCGCCGCACACGAGCGCCATGAAGATGCCGGAAGCCGCAGCCGTGTATTTGCCGAGGCCCTCGACGGCGAGGTTGAAGATGGCGCCCCACATGATCGAAGTGCAGAAGCCGCAGAGGATCATCAGACCCAGGGCGAGCGGAATCTTGGAGGCCTTGATGGTAACGGCAACGGACTCCGGAACGAAGATCGCCGCAATCAGGAGCACGATGGCCACCGAAGCCATCACGCCGAGCATCATCTTGCTGCTCACCTTGGAGCCGACGGATGCACCGACCAGACGGCCGATCAGCATACAGAGCCAATATCCGCCGATCATCGTACCGGCCAGCGCGGGACCGACCCAGTCAAGACCGGAATAATAAATGTTGGCCGTATTGGGGATACCCACCTCGATGCCGACATAGAAGAAGATGGCGATGGCGCCGAGGATGAAATGGCGGAATGAAAGCGGGCTGTGCGGGTCCTTGGCGACCTTTCCGGACAGACGGGCCGCCCTCTCTTCGGCACTCTCCATATGCGGTTCCGGAATATTGGAGAACCAGATCACGACAAAGGCCAGGGCGAAGATCGACATCGCGATGATCATCACGGGAGCCGCCTTGGAAACCGTCGCGTCCTGGATGCTGCCGCCGACGAGCCAGCCGACGAAGATCGGAGCGATCGTACCGCCGATGGAGTTGCAGGAGCCGCCCCACTGGATGAGCTGGTTGCCCTTGTTGCCGCCGCCGCCGAGGGTGTTGAGCATCGGGTTGACGACGATGTTCAGAAGGCACATCGAGAAGCCGGCGACGAAAGCGCCGGTCACATAGACCGCGAAACTCTCCACATAGCCGGAGAGGAACTGGATCGCCACGCCGACGAGGCCCACCGTCACGGCCAGAAGCGCCGTGAACTTATAGCCCTTGCGCTTGAGGATGATACCTGCCGGGATGCCCATACAGGCATACGCGATGAAGTTGGCGAGGGTTCCCAGCTGCGAGAGCGCCTTGGACGCGCCGAACTGGTTGGTTACGATCACGCCCATCGAGCCGGCGAGGTTCGTCACGAACGCAATCATAAAGAAGAGGGCGAACATCACGATGATGGCCGCGGTGTTGCCTTGCTGTTTGGTAGAAGTTGCCATTTTTTATGTGTGTTGATTGATCTACAGGGAATTGATATTCTTCTCGTTGAGGAGCTGCTTGCCCTCGGCGGTGTACGCGTATTCGATGCGGTCGGCATAGTGTTCCTCGACTTTGCGGCGGACCATCTTCATCGTGGAATTCAGCATCTGGTTGGCGATGGTGAAAGGCTCGTCGCAGATAATGAGGGCTCCCGGCAGCCAGCGCTCCGGGAAGAGGCCGTAGTGGGCGCCGCCTTTCTTGTAAGAATCGACTTCCTCCTGGATTTTCTTAAGCATCGCCTCCTTGCCTTCGCGGGAAGCCGGATCGAGGCCGAGGGACTTGACATAGTCCTTCAGGGCGTCCTTCTCCGGTACGATCATCGCGATCGTGTAAGGGCACTGGTTGTTGTGCAGGACGGCCGCGTTGACATACTTGGAGACCTCGGGAAGACTGTCCTCGAACCCTTCGGGGGAATATTTCTCGCCGTCCGCGCCGATCAGGAGCGACTTGAAGCGGCCCGTCACATAGAGGAATTCATGGTCGAACGGACAGATGTAGCCCATGTCGCCCGTATGGAGCCAGCCGTCGACGACAGTCTCAGCGGTGGACTTGGGATTTTTCCAGTAACCCGCCATCACGTTCTCGCCGCGGATGACGATCTCGCCCTTCTCGCCGTAAGGGACCTCCTTGCCGTCGCCGTCGCAGATCTTGAGATCGAGCGGCTTGACGATGCGGCCGGAGGAGCCGAAGATGGCGTGGCCGGTGGAATTGGAGCAGATGATCGGGGTCGCTTCGGAGAGGCCGTACCCCTGGAACATCGGGATGCCGATGGCGCAGAAGTAGCGCTGGAGCTCGATGTCGAGGAGGGCGCCGCCGCCCACGAAGAACTGCATCCTGCCGCCGAAAGCGTTCTCGCGGACCTTCTTGAAGATGAGCTTGTCGAAGAGCCGCATGAGGGGCTTCCGCCACCAGGACAGGAAACCGCCGCGGTTGTAGTACTCTTTGTTGTAGGCGATCGCATTCCTGAGCGCGATGTCGTACAATTTCTGCACTTTCGGACCCTGGGCCTTGATGCCCGCCTCGATGTTTTTCTTGAAGTTGCGGGCCAGGGCGGGAACCGAAAGCATATTGTGCGGCCGCACTTCCTTGATGGCGGTCGGGATGTTCTTGAGGGTAGCGAGGGCGTTCTTGCCGATCGGAACGGTGGCGATGCTGCCGCCGTAGTACATCATCGTATACATACCGGCGACATGCGCGAAGCAGTGGTCGAGCGGCAGGATGATGAGCATCACGTAGCCGCGCTCGGTCTGGATGACGGACGCGCCCTGCTCGACGTTGGCCGTGTAGTTGCGGTGCGTGAGAAGGATGCCCTTGGGATCGGCCGTGGTGCCGGAGGTATAACTGATGTTGGCGTAATCGTCGGGGCCGATGCTCTTATAGCGGGCCTCGAATTCCGCGGAGCGGGTCTTGAGGAATTCCTCACCCGTTTTCGCCACCTCGGAAATACGCATCTCGTTCTCATTCAATGTTTCAAGGTCGAATGCCGTGTCGTCGAAGACAATCACTTTCTTGACAGCCGGGCATTCCGGGATGATCTCGCGGATCTTGGGAAGCTGATTGGCGGAGACGAGGATCCACTGCGAATCGGAATGGTTGATGCGGAAGATGAGATCCTTACCGTGGCCGAGATTGACCGAGAGCGGCACGTCAACGGCGCCGGCGTAGAGAGCTCCCATCTCGGCGAGGATCCACATGCTGCGGCTCTCGCTCAGGAGGGCGATCTTGTCGCCTTTCTCCAGGCCGAGCGCCATCAGGCCCGCGCCGATCTTATAGGCCGTCTCACGGGTTTCGGTATAACTGATTTCTTTCCATACACCGTCTATTTTCTCACGAAGATAGGTCAGGTCCGCATACTTGTGCGTATACTTTTCAATAAAGTCAATAAGGGTTATTCTTTCGGACATAGTAATTGGTTATGTGGTTATTCGGAAGGGAAGAGGCCGAAGAGTTCGGCGTCGATCTTGTTGGTGATGAAGGAGAAATCCTCCGGACGGTTCTCGAACTTGATATTGTCGACATCGATGATCAGCAGGCGGGACTTGTAGTCCTTGATCCAGGTCTCGTACCGCTCGTTCAGGCCGGTGATATAGTCGATGCGGATGGATTTCTCGTATTCGCGGCCGCGTTTCTGGATCTGCGCGATGAGGTTGGGAATGCTCGAACGCAGGTAGATCATCAGGTCCGGCGCCTTCACGAGCGACATCATCAGGTCGAAGAGGTCGCTGTAGTTTTCGAAGTCGCGGGTGGACATCAGGCCCATCGCGTGGAGGTTCGGCGCGAAGATGCGCGCGTCCTCATAGATGGTGCGGTCCTGGATAATGACGTCGTCCTGCCGGGAGATATCCACGACATCCTTGAAGCGCTTGTTGAGGAAGTAGATCTGGAGGTTGAACGACCACCGCTCCATATCCTCATAGAAATCAGCCAGATAGGGATTGAAATCGACGGATTCGAATTTGGGAGTCCAGCCATAGTGGGCGGCCAGCATCTTGGTCAGCGTCGTCTTGCCGCTGCCGATATTCCCTGCTACTGCGATATGCATAGAATCAATTTATTATAACTTACAAATATAACCATTATTTTTGAATAACCTCAGAAGAGGCCGTAGAGTTCCGCGTCGATCTTGTCGGTGATGAAGGAGAAGTCCTCCGGGCGGTTCTGGAAATCGAGGTCGTCGCCGTTCAGGATGAGAAGACGGCCCTTATACTCGGATATCCATTTCTCGTAGCGCTCGTTGAGACCGGTAAGGTACTCGATGCTGATGGACTGCTCGTAGTCGCGGCCCCGCTTCTGGATCTGCGACACCAGGTGCGGGATCGAACTGCGGAGGTAGATCAGCAGGTCGGGCGCCTTGGCGGTGGACATCATCACGTGGAAAAGCTGCATATAGGTCTCGAAGTCGCGCTTGGAAAGGTTTCCCATCGCGTAATTGTTCGCGACGAAGATGTACACGCCCTCGAACAGGGTGCGGTCCTGGATGATGACATCCTTGGAAGAACCGATGTCCAGCACATCCTGGAAACGCTGCGCCAGGAAGTATACCTCCAGGTTGAACGACCACCGGGAAATATCCTTGTAGTAATCTTCGAGATAGGGATTGTAGGTGACGGACTCGAACTTGGGCGTCCATCCGTAATGCTCGGCCAGCATCCGCGTCAGCGTCGTCTTGCCGCATCCGATATTTCCGGCGATTCCGATATGCATAGTGCGTGATATTTCTACAAATTTAACAATTATTTGTAACTTTGTGGTATGGTAAACTACAAAATCTTCCATTTCAATATGTACGCGGCCGCGTGCACGCTGGTATGGGGAGACGACAAGCGCTGCGCCATCTTCGATCCCGGCTGTCAGAACGAGGCGGAGAAGGCGGCGCTGACCGGTTTCATCACCCGGGAAGGGCTCGTCCCGGAGGCGATTCTCCTGACGCACGGCCACCCCGACCACATCTGCGCCGTCCGTTACATGCAGCAACTGTACGGAATCCCCGCTTACCTCAGCCCGGCCGACCGGGAGATGCTCCCCCTCTTCCAGATGTTCGGCAAGATCATCAAGATGGACACCGACATCGCCTTCACCCCGACCGACGCGACGGACGGAATGGAAATCCGCATCGGCGACACGCTCCGCTTCAAGGTCATCGCCACGCCGGGCCATACCCCGGGCGGCACCTGCTACTATAACGAGGAAGGCGAAATCCTCATCTCGGGCGACACGCTCTTCGCCGGCAGCATCGGCCGGACCGACTTCAAGGGCAGCGACTATGACGCGCTCATCCGGAGCATTCTGGAGCGTCTCATCCCCCTTCCCGGCGACACGCTCGTCATCCCGGGTCACGGCGGCAACACCACCATCGGTGCCGAGCGCGCCACAAACCCCTTCCTGGAGCCCTTTAACGAACCCCTGCAAGAAGAAGATCAAGGTAACTGAAAATTCACTATATTTACACGCTGAACCGACAAACCAAATTCATTCCGATATGAAACTCTCTAAACTTTCCCTCATCGCCGCGGCCCTCCTGCCGGCGGCCCTGCTGTCCTCCTGCGGTCCCAAGCAGCTGAGCGACAAAGACATCCTCACCCTCATCTACAACCAGGCCGGCGGAGAGACCTGGAGTGACAGCCACAAAGAAGGCTGGCTCACCGCAGAAAACCTCGGCGACTGGTACGGCGTCGAAGTCAACGACGAAGGCCGTGTCACTTCCCTGACCCTCTATGATGCCAAGGGCGTCATCCCCGCAGAGATCGGCGGTCTCACCGCACTCGAGGAGCTCCATCTCAATATGGAAAACGGAGATGAAGATCCCGTGAACTGCCTTCCCGCCGCCATCGGCAAACTGGAGAACCTGACCGAACTGCACCTCAGATGCAAGGTCGCCTGCGAAGTACCTCCGCTCGACGGGCTCACCAACCTCACCAAACTTTTCCTGAGCTTCAGTGACGCGCCCTACCCCGCCGCCATCGGCACTACCGGCCTCGAGAGTCTCGACCTCTACGGATTCTCCGGCCAGATCCCGGAATGGGTCTACCAGCAGCTCTGGCTCAAGAGACTCGATATCGAGCCGTCCAAACTCGAAGGCGGCATCGCCCCCGAGATCGGCAACCTCACCGACCTGAAGCATCTCCAGATCGACTACTCGCAGTTTATCGGCTCCGTCGATGCGCCCAACACCGAATTACCCGCCGAGGCGATTTTCGACAACCTCAAGAACCTCGAAGTGGTCTTCCTCCGCGGCGTGTCCACCAGCGGCACCCTGCCCGCCTCGATCGGCGACATGCCCAACCTCCGCAGCCTCTCGCTCATCGATCTCGGCCTCACCGGCGAGCTTCCCAAGGAGCTCGGCGATATGCCCAAGATCGAGACCCTCAAGCTCTACGACAACGAATTCACCGGACCCATTCCGGCGGAGCTCGGCAACGCCACCACCCTCAAGACCCTCTGGCTCGACCGCAACCACCTGAGCGGCCCGCTCCCGAAGGAAATCGGCAACCTCATCAACCTCGAGAGCATCAACGTCTCCAAGAACGAACTCTCCGGCCCGATTCCCGCGGAACTCGGCAAGTGCACCAAGCTCGGCAAGGGAGTCTTCAACAAGTTCACCGAGAACCAGTTCGACCCGGAAATTCCCGCCGCCGTACAGGCCCTGGAGTACTTCTCCAAGATCGAATTCTAAACTCCTTTACGGAAACAAAAAGGTCCGCACCGAGCAGGCGCGGACTTTTTTTATGACTGCTTCAGGACGTCGCGGAGGAAGGGGCCGGTTACGGAAGCCGGATCGGCGGCAAGCTGCTCCGGCGTGCCCCGGGCGACGATATATCCGCCCTTGGCACCGCCTTCCGGACCCATATCCAGGATATAATCCACACTCTTGAGAATATCGAGATTGTGTTCGATGATGATAACCGTGTTGCCCTGATCCACCAGGCGCTGAAGCACGTCGAGAAGAACCTTGATGTCGGCGCTGTGCAGACCGGTCGTGGGCTCGTCAAGGATGTAGAGGGTGTTGCCGGTACCCGCGCGGGAGAGTTCCGCGGCGAGTTTCATCCGCTGGGATTCGCCGCCCGAGAGGGTCACGGCGCTCTGCCCGAGATGGATATAGCCGAGCCCCACGTCGACCATCGCCTTGAGTCTGGAAGCGATTTTCGGAATCGGCCTGAAGAATTCGTACGCCTCGCCGATCGGCATTTCCAGCACGTCGTTGATATTCTTGCCCTTGTATTTGACGGCCAGCGTATCCTCCTTGTAACGCTGCCCGCGGCACTGGTCGCAGACCACGTTCACCGAAGGGAGGAAATTCATCTCGATGACCTTGATGCCCGCACCCTTGCACTCCTCGCAGCGGCCGCCGGGGACGTTGAAGGAGAACCGGCCCGCCTTGAACCCCCGCACCTTGGCGTCCGGGGTATCCTCGAAGAGGGCGCGGATGTCGTTAAACACGCCCGTAAAGGTCGCCGGATTGCTCCGCGGCGTACGACCGATGGGCGACTGGTCGATCTCGATGAGCTTGTCGATATGCTCCACCCCCTCGATGGACCGGTAGGGAAGCGGCCTGATCTTGGACCGGTAGAATTTATTTTTGAGAATGGGCATCAGCGTCTCGTTCACGAGCGAGGACTTGCCGCTGCCGCTGAGGCCGGCCACGCCGATGAAGCAACCGAGCGGGAAAGAGACATCGATGTTTTTGAGATTGTTGCCGGAGGCCCCGTAAAGCGTCAGCATATGTCCGTTCCCGGGACGCCGCACCTCCGGAACGGGAATGTTCTTCTTCCCCGTAAGGTAGTCCAGCGTCAGCGAGGGTCCCGTGATGCAGTGCTTCAGGGTATCGGCGGACGGTTTCACCCCGTGAAGCAGGTAGTCCAGCGGGGCGCTGAGGCAGATCCGGCCGCCTTCCTCCCCCGCCCCGGGCCCGACATCCACCAGCCAGTCGGCGCTGAGCATCGTCTCAGCGTCGTGTTCCACGACCATCACCGAATTGCCCTCGTCGCGCAGATGGCGGAGGGAGGCGATAAGTTTGCGGTTGTCCCGCTGGTGCAGGCCGATGGACGGCTCGTCCAAAATATAGAGGACGCCCACCAGCTTGGATCCGATCTGGGTGGCGAGACGGATGCGCTGCGACTCCCCGCCGGAGAGCGAACCCGTCGCCCGGTCGAGCGAGAGATAATCGAGTCCCACGTCGAGCAGGAAGCGCACCCGGTCGAGGAGTTCCTTGAGGATGTCCCGCGCGATGGCGCTTTCCCGGGCCGTGAAGTGCCCCGGCAGCGTCTGCAGCCAGGCATAGAGTTCCGTCATCTCATAGGATGACACTTCCGAAATGGTCTTGCCGTCGATCCGGAAGCACTGCGACTCCTTGTTGAGCCGGGTCCCGCCGCAGTCCGGGCAGGTGATCCGGTCCTCAATGTCATCCACGACACCGCCCCAGGACTCCATTTCCGAGAGGGCGCCTTCCCCGACCCGGAACAGTTCGTCGGAGCCGTAAACCAGCAGGGTCACGGCCTCGTCGGGCAGGGCCGCGATGGGATCGTAGAGCGAGAAATTGTATTTGCGCGCGATGGCGCGGAGGATATCGAACTTATGGTTTTCCCGGACCCTCCCGAGGGGGACGATGCCGCCGTCCGCGATGGATTTTTCCCGGTCGGGGATGATGGTGTCGATGTTGACGTCCACGATGGTGCCGAGGCCTTTGCAGTGCGGGCAGTACCCCTGCGGGGAATTGAAGGAGAAAGAATGCGGCTGCGGTTCCTGAAGGGAAAGGCCGCTGTCGGGATCGACGAGATGCTTGGAGAAATGGCGGAGTTCGCCGGTCTCCACGTCCAGAACGGCGACAGAGCCCTTGCCGGCCCCGAGGCCTGTCACGACACTGTCGCGCACCCTTTTCTCATCCCCCTCTTCCGGGCGTAGTTTGTCGACGACCAGTTCGATGAAATGGGGCTTGTAACGGTCCAGGGCCTCGACTTCGGCGAGCGGAAGGATCTCTCCGTCGATCCGCACTTCGGTGTAGCCGCGGCGGCGAAGGGAATCCATCAGTTCGCGGTAGTGACCCTTCCGGCCCCGCACCAGCGGGGCGAGCAGGATGCACTTGCGGCCGAGGTAGGCCGTCATGATCAGGTCGACGATCTGCGCATCCGTATACCGCACCATCTCCTTCCCGGTGACGGGAGAATAAGCCCGCGAGCCCTTGGCGTACAGGAGACGGAGGAAGTCGTAGATCTCGGTGATGGTGCCCACCGTAGAACGGGGATTGCTGCCGGTCGTCTTCTGCTCGATGGCGATGATCGGGCTCAGCCCCGTGATCTCGTCCACCTCGGGCTTCTCGAGGATACCCATAAAATGCTTGGCATAGGTGGACAGCGTATCCATATAACGGCGCTGGCCCTCGGCATAGAGGGTGTCGAACGCCAGCGAGGACTTGCCGCTCCCGCTCAGCCCCGTCACGACGACAAAGGCGTCGCGCGGAATGTCGACGGATATCCCGGCCAGGTTGTTGGCCCTCGCCCCGTGGATGGATATGTACTGCTTCGGTTTCATCGCGGACTGCAAATTTACGAAAAAAATCAGACTCCGCCGAGCATCGGATCGGCCTCGGCGAAAGTGCCGTAAACCTGTTCCGAAGCGGCGCGGCAGCCGCCGTTGCACCGTTTCAGCAGGTTGCAGTCCCGGCAACGTTCCGGAATTTCCGCATAGCGGGCGAGGATGTCCGGATCCGTCAGGATCTCCCCGACGGGCCTGTCGTATATATTGCCCAGAATGTAGGGAGAGTGATTGCAGAACCGTACGTCGCCCTTGTAGTTTACAGTCACCGGACGACGGCTGAAGTCCGTCGTGCAGTATGTGAACTGAATGTGCGGATAGGGAGAAGGGTCCATCACGCAGAGCGGAGTACAGACGCCGCTGACAAAGCGCATGTCGGGACGGGAAGCGGCAAAGGCTTCGACGGCCGCGAAGGCGCCATGCAGCGTTTCGCGGTCGAGGAGCAGTTCGCGGCTGTGCAGGATCCCCATTCCGCCGATATTAAACCGGTTGACCATTACGCCTTTGACACCGAGGTCGCCGATAAGCCGCAGCGTTTCCGCTATCCCCGGGGCGTTGACTTTCGTGATGACAAGCACCGTAAATACACCTTTCCCGAATGCGGCTACGGCCCTCCGGGTGGCGGCTACCGCCTTCTCCCAGGATCCCTCGACCTGCGTAAGATAGTCGTGCACGGCAGGATCGGCGCTCAGCAGCGGGATCTGGACCGCTCCGACGCCGATGTTCTTGAAATTCCCGACCGCATCTTCCGTCAGCAGTCCGCCGTTGGTAAGGACATTGACGTGCGCGCCCCTGAAGCGCGCCAGCATCGCCAGGTCGTGGATATTACGGAGGAGCATCGGCTCGCCGCCGGAGAAGGAAACCGTGCCGACGGATGCCTGGGACAGCAGTTTCCGGAGGGTTTTGCGGACGAGACGCGGCACGGGCGGCGGCAACGGCGTACTTCCGTCCCGCCAGTAGTTATAACAGAACCTGCAACACTGGTTGCAGGCCTCTGTAAGTTCGTAAACTATGTTATCTATGTGCAGGGAGGGCTTCATTTCAGCGTGAAGCCCTGCCCGCCGACCTGTTGTTCGACCTGTTTGCCTTCGTCATCCGTCCGGGAAGAATAGACTGCAACCGTCGCCTCTCCCTTATAGGCCGTTCGGAGAATCCACTCCCATTCCACAGATTCCGGGCTTCCTTCCGACACCTTGAAAACGGTTTCCTGAAGCACCTCCGGACTCTCCCCTCCGGTCGTTATCCTGCAAATGTATTCCAAGGCCGTCGGGCGGAGGATTCTGATGATCAGGACGTCTCCCGACTGGAGTTCGGATCCTGTCTTATCCTTGACGGAGATCTCCACATTGTCCTCTATAACCGCGACGTCGTAGCATTGGACGACCGGCTCGTAGCAGGTAACGAACGGACCGGGGCCGTTGCAGGTGGAGGACGACAGCATCGCCCAGGCCATCAGAAGGATCCCTCCCAGTTTGTATTTGGTACGGATGGCGCGGGCGTTACGGCCGCCGGAGAGCAGCACCCAGAGGGATACCGCCGCAAACGCGACACCCACTCCGACATATACAAAAAACCATTTTGTCTTCATATTTCAATTTTTATTAAAGATGCAAATAATTCCGCAAATGTTGCATAGTGGGGCTACAAAGTCTGGCCGCCGATGAATTCGCGCATGATGGAGGTCGGGGGGATGGCCGCGATCTCGGAAGGCTGGAGCGGGACGATGTATTCGAGGAACTTCAGCAGGCGGACCGCCTCGGTGTAGGCCGGGGAGGACGGGAGAATCCGCCGCAGAAGCGGTTCCGCGTAGTATTTCAGCAGCGGGAATTCATAGATCAGCGCCGTATTCATCAGCACGGAGGCGTTCTCCTGGAACGGGAAGATGTACTTGTTCTCTCCCCGGCGGACGCTGTGCCACCGGAGGATGGTGTTCTCCGGCGTGATGCCGCGGACGCGGTTGTCCCGGACGATGCGGCGGAGGAGCCGGTTGTCCGAGGTGGACATACAGTTGTTCTCGTCCAGGTTGAAACTCGTCAGGCAGGAGGTATAGATCCGGTAAATCCGGGAATTGTCCACATCCGGCACCATGGCGGGATCGAGGGCGTGGATACCCTCCATGATCAGGATGTCTTTCTCATCCAGGCGGAGCCGGTTTCCTTCAAACCGCTTCACGCCCGCGGGGAAATCGAACCGCGGAATCTCCACCTCCTCCCCTGCCAGCAGGGCGTTGAGATGCTGCCCGAGCAGGCGGAGATCCATCGCTTCCAGGCACTCGAAATCGAGATTGCCGTCCTCGTCCAGGGGCGTCTCTCCGCGGTCGACGAAATAATTGTCGAGTTCCACGACCTTCGGCCGGAGCCCCAGCACGCGGCACTGCTGCGCGATGCGGAGCGACGAGGAGGTCTTGCCGCTGGAGGAAGGGCCGGCGATAAAGACGATCTTGATCTGCTGGCCGGCCCGGCTGATCGCATCCGCAATCTCGGCATAGCGACGCTCCTGACGGGCTTCCTCGGTGTTGATGACTTCTACCGCCCGGCCGTCATAGATGGCCTTGTTCAGACTGCCCACGCAGTCGATCCGGGTGATCTTGCACCAGTCGGAGTACTCCTTGAGCGCGGCGCCGAGACGCGTCTGCTCGCGGATGGGGACGACCTGCGTGATATCGGTCTCGGAAGGCGGCTGCAGGCAGAATCCCACTCCCACCTTGACCAGGCCGAACACCGGCAGGGAGCCGGAGGAAAGCACGAGCGGACCGTGGAAAGTATCCGCCAGTTCGCCCAGATAATACACGCTGCAGAAATACCGGCCGAGGGACCGCTGCAATTCGACCTTGAGCGGCTGCCCGTTCTTGCGGAAAATGTCGAGGGCGTCGTCCAGATGGATCTTCCGGCGGGAGAAGGGCTGATTCTCCGACACGATGGCCCGCATCCGGCGGAGCAGTGCGTCGATGTCTTCCTGCGTCGTCGGATAAGGGACCGTCATGCCGTTCTCTCCCCGCTCCTTTTCCACGATCTCGCAGTAGAGGCCGCTGGGAAGGGCGTGCTCCACCATCAGCACCTTGTCGGGAAAGAGCTCCCGGACCGCCTTCTGCAGGACAAACTGCAGGGAGCGGATATAAGTGCGACGGCCGTCGTCGTGGTTGTAGCCGATGAAAGTAACCTCGTGCGGCCAGAGAATCGGCGTGTCGAGGCCCTTGAGCTTATGGTCGACCAGTGCGGCGAGGACAGGATATTCCGCCTGGGTCTTGGGATCGCGGACAATCCGGCAAATCATCCGGGAGGCCTCCCCCAGCGTAGCGCCGTAGGGAATCTCGTAGTCTTTGCCGTCGTTGGTAAGGTGGATGGTGATTTTTTCCATAACTATTTCTGTACGCGGACGGATTCTTCGTGG
This sequence comes from uncultured Bacteroidales bacterium, assembly GCA_900320545.1. Classification (GTDB taxonomy): domain Bacteria; phylum Bacteroidota; class Bacteroidia; order Bacteroidales; family UBA932; genus Cryptobacteroides. The sequence continues at coordinate 64,064 of ONSU01000002.1, forward strand.
ATGGCGGTGAAGACCGCCGTGACGAATTCGCGGGAAAGGCCCGCTTTCTCCCCCTCCGCAATCATTTTCTCGAGAATGGAGTCCCAGCGGGAGGCCTGGATGATGGCGATGTTGTGCTCTCTCTTGTAGGCGCCGATCTTCCGGCTGACCTCCAGCCGCGAGGCCAGGGTGGAGAGCAGATTTTCGTCCAGCACGTCGATCCGGGAACGCAGCGCCTCGATGCCGCTGCGATAGGCGTCGTTGTCGGTGTCGCTGTCACGCACGATGAGCGATTCGAGCATTGCCTTGAGTTCCGGCGGAGTAAGTTGCTGTCTGGCGTCGCTCAGCGCGCAGGAGGGATTGCAATGCGACTCGATCATCAGTCCTTCCAGCCCGAGATCCAGCGCCCGCTGGGAAATTTCCTGCAGGTATTCCCGGCTGCCGCCCATGTGGGAGGGATCGGCAAAGAAAGGGATCTCCGGGAAACGGGTCCGGAGTTCGATGGCAATCTTCCAGATAGGATCGTTACGGTAGGCGATCTTCTGGGAGGTGGAGAATCCCCGGTGAATGACGCCGAGCTTGGTGACGCCGGCACGGCTCAGACGCTCCAGGGCGCCGACCCAGAGGTCCAGGTCGGGATTGACGGGGTTCTTGACGAGCACCGGGATGTCGGTATCTTCCAGCGCGTCGGCGATTTCCTGCACGAGGAAAGGATTGGCGGTGGTACGCGCCCCGATCCAGACCATATCGATCCCGTACTTGAGGCACGCATAGACGTGCCCGGCGCCGGCCACCTCGGTCGCCACCTTCATTCCGAGTTCTTTCCTGACCCGCTGGAGCCACTTCAGGGCGGGAATCCCGGCTCCTTCGAAACTGCCCGGATGGGTGCGGGGCTTCCAGACGCCGGCCCGGAAGACGTGAATGCCGAAGGCGGCGAGCCCGCGGGCTGTCTCCATCACCTGCTCCTCACTCTCCGCGCTGCAGGGGCCGGCGATCACCATCGGCCTCGGGAGGGTGAAAAATCCCCAATCGTGTACGCTTGTCAAGTTCATTTCCTTATTTTTTAGTTTACAAATATAACACTTTCTCACGAAAATGACCTATCTTTGTCCTTATGGACAGAAGAACGTTTCTCAAATATTCGGCAACGGGCCTCGTGGGGCTCTCGCTTCCCTTCGGCCTTCCCGATGCGATGGCCAAAAAAGCCAAAGACGGACGCTACAACATCGTCATCCTGGGCGACACCCATTACGACGACGCCGACCCCGAGCGCTATCACGCCGGCTATACCCTCCCCGACAATCCCAAGCGGGAGGAAGCCCACCGCAAGGAATTTGTCCGGAACGGCAAAATGTGGTCGGGCCGCTGCCAGGGCCTCGTCAAGCGCGCGGCCTGCCTGGTGGATGACGACACCCGCTACATTTTCCAGGTGGGCGACCTGATCCAGGGCGACACGGTCGATGCCGAAACCCACAAACGCTTCCTGGAAGATGCGATGAATCTGTTCAAGAAAGACCTCGCGCCGGAACTGCCGTTCGTCTCCGTCGTCGGCAACCACGACGTCCGGGGCAACAATGACGCCGTCGCGGCCCAGGCTTACGTCGAATACATGTCCGGAAGGATGTCGCAGGAACTGGGGATGGAGATCACCGGCAACAATTACCTCTTCCGACAGGGGCCCGACGCCTTCATCGTCATCGACTTTACCAAACCGGACGTTCCCGCGATCGAGCGGATGCTCTCCGAAGCGGCCGACGCCCGGCATACCTTCGTGCTGGTCCACAGCCCGGTGTTCCCCTACGATGACGCCAAATACTTCTGGTGGTTCCTCCTCGGCGGCCGCAAGGATCCCCGGCCGGACGACCGCCGCCATGTCCGCAGACTGCTGGCCGAGAGAAACGCCATCGTCCTGTGCGGCCACGTCCACACCACCGAATTCCTCGACTGGTACGGCGACGGCGGACGGATCACCCAGATGACGATGTCCAGCGTCTGGTCCTATCCCTCCCGCGGTATTTACAAGGAAGTCGCGAAAGGGAAAGACGAATACGGCACCCTGCTTTTTGCGGAGAAACCCAAGCTCAGGACCCCTCAGAACGAAGCGCTCTTTGCCGAATACCGCGAAGGCATCCGTGCGTACAGCATGTCCGACACCGCCGGTTCCTACAAACTGACGGTGGACGGAAACAGGGTTTACGTGGATTTCTACGCCGGGGACGACGTGCGCAGGGCCAAGCGCTTTATTCTCCGATAGGCCTCCTCCAGACGGGGGACATCGGCGCAGAGAGATGCGCGGATGTAGTCCGCGCCGCCTTTACCGAAGACGACGCCCGGAGTCATAAACACCCCGCAGCCATACAGCAGCGCATCGCTCAGCCGTTCTCCGCGGGTGGCGCCGGGACCTTCCGCCGCAAGGGCGCAGTCCTCGGGAATATATCCCCAGATGAACAGCGACCCTCCGTCGCGGTCCCACTCGATGCCGAGCAGATCGAACAGCTTCCCGGCCGCTTCCTTCCGACGGCGGTATTCGGCGTTGAGCCGCTCGAACCAGTCCGGCCCTTCATTGAGGGCGGCGACCGCAGCGAGCTGCATCGGACGGAACTGGCCCGAATCCATCTGGCTCTTGACCTTGAGAATCTCGGAGACATATTCGGCCGCCCCGGCCACCATCCCGATACGCCAGCCCGACATATTGTGCGCCTTGCTGAGCGAATTCAGCTCCAGGCAGCACTCCCGGGCGCCCCGTGCGGAGAAGATCGACAGCGGTTCGGTCAGGATGAAGCTGTAGGGATTGTCATTGACGATGAGAATTTTCTTCTCAAGGCCGAAGTCCACCAGTTCCTGGTAAAGTTCGGGCGTCGCCAGGGCGCCGGTCGGCATATTGGGATAATTGACCCACATCAGCTTCACGCCGGTGAGGTCCATTTTCCGGAGGGCGTCCAGGTCGGGCCGCCAGCCGTTCTCGCGCCTGAGGGGATAAGTGACCATCTCCGCCTCCGCCAGCATCGCCGAGGAATTGTAGGTCGGATAACCCGGATCGGGCACCAGGACCTTGTCGCCCTTGTTGAGATAGGCCAGGGAAATCAGCAGGATGCCTTCCTTGGAGCCTACGAGGGGCTGGATCTCGCTGACGGGATCCAGCGTCACGCCATAGTACCGCCTGTACCAGGCCGCGAACGCCTCGCGAAGTTCGGGGATGCCGGTGTAATTCTGATATCTGTGCACATCGGGCAGAAGGCAGGTCCGGGAAAGCGTTTCCATCGCGGATCGAGGCGGCACCTGGTCGGGGGCGCCGATGCCGAGGTTGACGATGCCATCCTCCCGGGTCTTTGCCAGGGCGGCGAGTTCACGGTTTTTTCTCGAGAAATAATATTCCCGCACGGAGGCGGTTCTGTGGGCGGGTTCTATAATCATAATACAGTCTTATATTCACCAAGGATTTGAAGGTCTTCCACAAGGGGACGGACGGCGGACAGGGCCTGAAGATAGCGGTCGTACGTCTCGAAGCAGATGTCCGCATAGAAGAAATACTGCCAGGTGCGGCCGGGAATCGGCAGCGACTGGATACGGGTCAGGTTCATCCCGTAGAATGAAAGGATCGTGAGGATGTGCGACAGGGAGCCGGGCGTATGGGGAAGCGTGAAACAGAGCGATGCCTTGTCGATGCGCTCCTTCGGAATTTCCAGGGCCTCGTCCAGAATGATGAAGCGGGTGAAATTCTGCTTGTAGGTCTCGATGCTCTCCCGGAGCACGTCGAGCCCGTACATTTTCGCAGCGAAGAGAGAGGCGACGGCCCCGACGCCCCTCAGCCCTTCCCGGGCCACTTCGGCCGCGCTCTTGGCCGTGTCCTCGCTCTCGACCACCTTGATCCAGGGACATTCCCGCTCGAAGAAATCGCGGGTCTGGTTGATGGCCATATAGTGCGTCCGGACCTCCCTGATGTCCTCCGGGCGCTGTCCCGGCAGGGCGAGAAGGTTCTGCTGGATCCGGAGATAGATCTCTCCCCTGATCTTCCAGGAATGGCTGCGGAGCAGTTCGAAATTGCGCACCAGACCGCCCGACACGGTGTTTTCCACCGCCATCACGGCCGCATCGGCGCACCCGCCCTGCAACGCGGCATAAAGTCCGTCGAACGTATCGCAGGGCACCGTTTCGACCGGTCCGTCCGCATAGAACAAACGGGCCGCCTCCTCATGGAAACAGCCCGGATATCCCTGGATGGCAACCCGTTTCATCAGAAACCGAGCGCCGTTACATAGACGTCTGACGCTGTGGCGAAATGTGCCTCGATACAGGCATTGACCGCGGTGCAGAGGAAGAGGCCGACGATGAGGGTCGACACGATGATGCCGATGATGCGGAGACGCTTGAGCCAGACTTTGTTGTTCCATCCGATGGTCTGGAACATGCTCCAGAAACCGTGATTCAGATGCAGCCAGATGGCTACGAACCATACGATATAGAGGGCGAGGATCCACCACTGGCCGAAGGTCTGGAGCAGAAGGGCGTACGGATTCTCGGCCTCGGCGCCCGTAAACTCCTGCAACTGCATCTTGGCCCAGAAATGGCACAGATGGAAAGCCAGGAAGCCGAGGACGATGATCCCCAGGACAACCATATTGCTGGCGGACCAGCTGTCGGATTTGGCCTTGCTCGCCACCTCGTAGCGTTTGACGCCGCCGCGGGCTTTCAAATTGACCACCGTCAGGTAGATGCCGTAGCCGATATGCACGAGGAATCCCAGGGCCAGGACGGGCACCATGATGGTAATGACCGGCGTAGCCATAAAGTCGCAGCCGAGCTGGAAGAGACCGCTGTCTCCGAAGGGAACGCCGGCCGACAGGCCGAATGTCCCTTTGCAAGAGTCGATTACCGAAAAGAAGTTGATGGTCCCGTGCAGAAGCAGGAAGAGAATCAGGAACGCGCCGCTGACGCTCTGGATGAATTTCCTTCCGATGGAAGAAGTGAAAAAGTTTGCCATAAGAATTGTTTACCTTGGCACTAATTGCCGTTTACAAGATGCAAATATAATGATTCCATTTGGAAAATTCAGCATTTTCCTATACTTTTGTTTGATTCAATCACAACGGAACAACTATGTACAAACGCGTATTACTCAAACTCAGCGGCGAAAGCCTCGGCAGCCGCAGCGGCGTCGGCTTCAACACGGAAGCCCTCCGCGGCCTGGCCAAAGAAATCGCGGACGCTTCCCGCGCCGGCCTCCAGATCGGCATCGTCAACGGCGGCGGCAACATTTTCCGCGGCGTGCAGGGAGCCGAAAAAGGTTTCGACCGCGTGGACGGCGACAAGATGGGAATGCTCGCCACGGTGATCAACGCCCTGGCCCTCTCCGGTTTCATCAAGGCCGAAGGCGTTCCCGCCAAGGTGTTCACATCCGTTCCGATGGAGCCCTTCGCCCATTACTATATGCGTGACGACGCCGTCGCCGAACTCGAAAAGGGCACCGTCGTCATCATCGCCGGCGGCACCGGCAACCCGTTCTTCACCACCGACAGCGGCGCCGCGCTCCGCGCCCTCGAGATCCGCGCCGACGCCCTCCTCAAGGGCACCCGCGTCGACGGGGTCTACACCGCCGATCCCGAGAAGGACCCCACGGCCGTCAAATACGACGAACTCACCTTCGACGAAGCCCTTTCACAGAACCTCAAAGTGATGGACCGCACCGCCTTCGCCCTCTGCAGCGACGGCGACATGCCCATCCTCGTCTTCAATATGGAAACCCCGGGCAACCTTACCCGCATCCTGAAAGGCGACAAGATCGGAACAGTCGTACATAAATAAAAACACGCATACTATGTTACCCAAAGCCAAAGAAATCGTAGAGGCCGCCAGCCTCAAGATGCAGGACACGGTCGACTTCCTCGAAGAAGACCTCAAAACCTACCGGGTCGGCAAGGCCAACCCTTCCATCTTCAACGGCGTCACCATCGACTATTACGGAAGCCCCACCCCGCTCCCGCAGGTATCCTCCATCGCGACCCCGGACGCCAAGACCATTACCATCCAGCCCTGGGAGCGCACCCTGATCGGCAAGATCGAGAAGGCCATCCTCGACGCCAACCTCGGCCTCACCCCTTCCAATAACGGCGAGATCATCCGCTGCGTCGTCCCCGCCCTCACCGAAGAGCGCAGACGCGACCTCATCAAGAAAGCCAAGGCCGCGGGCGAGACCGCCAAGGTCGGCATCCGCAATGCCCGCCGCGACGGCATCGACCTCCTCAAGAAAGCCCAGAAGAACGAAGGCCTCTCCGAGGACGGCGAGAAAGAGGGCGAAGAGGAGCTCCAGAAAGTGACCGACAAGAAAGTCAAGGCCATCGACGAAATCATCGCCGCCAAGGAGAAAGAAATCCTGACGGTCTAGGTTCCGTGTTCAGAAGCCGCATCGAAGCGCTCCGCGCCGTCATGCGCGAGAAGCAGTGGGACGCCGTCGTCATCACCGGCGGCGATCCGCATGGCAGCGAATACCCCGCGCCCCGCTGGAAGCAGGTCGAATGGCTCTCCGGTTTTACCGGTGAGGCGGGCGACCTGGTCATCACCCTCGACCACGCCGGCCTGTGGACCGACTCCCGCTACTTTATCCAGGCCGTCGAGCAGCTGCGCGGCTCGGGCGTCGAACTCCACAAGACCCGTGTCCCGGAAGAGATCCCGATCCCCCGGTGGCTTTCGATGCAGGATTGGGAAGACGAGGAAGTGAGGGTGGCCATCGACGGCAAATGCCACAGTCTGGCCGCGACGGAAGCGCTCCAGGACGCCTTCACGACGCCGGTGCGGATTGTCGACGTGCCCGATCTGCTGTCGCTCTTCTGGAAAGACCGCCCCGCCATCCCCTCGAAACCCGTCATCACGCTCGGCGACGACCTGACGGGGTCACCCCGCAGCGAAAAGATCGCCGCCATCCGGGATTTCCTGGTGGAGCGCGAATGCGACGCCATCCTCCTCACGGCTCTGGACGACATCGCCTGGACGCTCAACATCCGGGGCGGAGACGTGGAATACAACCCCGTCACGCTGTCCTACCTGCTGGTAACGATGGGGCAGGTGCTCTGGTTCGTGCGCAAAGAGGGCTTCTCGCGACCGGACGACGACACGGCCGGCACCTTCGAAGAACTGGAGAAGGACGGCATCGCCATTATGGACTACGCCGAAGCGGAAATGGTCCTGTCGGGGATCTCCGATGCCGCCGACGATTTCAGCCGGCTCTACATCGACCCTTCCACCCTCAACTACAACCTCTCCACGGTCATCTTCTCCAACCCGTCCATCGAACGGACGGTGCGCGGGAGCAGCCCGGTCGCGCCGATGAAGGCGGTCAAGAACGCCACGGAAATCAGCCTGCTCCGCGAAGCGCACCTGGACGACGGCCTGGCGATGGAGCGCTTCCTGTTCTGGCTGGAGCGGAAAATCGAAGTGGATACCCTCTCCGAAGCGGAAGCGGCGTTCCGGCTGGACTCCATCCGGGCGGACATTCCCGGATTCATGGGCAACAGCTTCGAGACCATTTCGGCCTACGGGAAGAATGCCGCGCTACCGCATTATGTCACGCCCGCCTCCGGCGGAGCGCTACTGCAGGAGCAGGGTCTCTACCTGGTCGACAGCGGCGGGCAATACCTCTCCGGCACGACCGACATCACCCGGACGGTTCCGCTCGGGCCGTGCACGGCGCTCGAAAAAGAAGATTACACCCTGGTCCTGAAGGGTCATATCGACCTGGCAATGGCGGTCTTCCCAGAAGGGACGCCAGGCTGCCGGATCGACGCCCTCGCCCGGGAGCCGCTCTGGCGGCGGATGCGCAATTTCGGGCACGGGACGGGGCACGGCGTCGGTTTCTTCCTCTGCGTCCACGAGGGCCCGCAGGACGTCCGGCAGAACCTCAACCCCACGCCGCTCCGCAGCGGGATGGTCATCTCGGACGAGCCGGGCATCTACCGGGAGGGCCACCACGGCATCCGCCACGAAAATCTCCTGCTGTGCAAGGAACTGGGCACCAACGAATTCGGCACCTGGCTCGGATTCGAGACCCTCACCCTCTGCCACATCGACACATCGGCCATCATCCCCGATCTGCTGACCGGGGATGAAATCGACTGGCTGAACGCCTATAACGAAAGGGTCTTCCGCGAACTCGGCCCACGCCTTCCCGCCCAAATCTCCACCTGGCTCCGGGCCAAGACGCGTCCGATATAATCTAGAGTATCTTGCGGAGCTTGTGGATCAGCAAGAGCGCGAGGTCGGTAAAGGGAAGTTTGGACACGAGCCGGCGGCCGCCTTCGGTGACGAGCCGTCCCGGAGTATAGAAAGCGCGGGCTTTCTCGTAGCGGCGCGTGAGCTGCTTTTCTTTGGCGGAAAGTTTCTCGCCGTTGTCGTGGATCGCTTCGTTGAGCTGGTCCAGATTCCGGATGTCCCTGAAATTACGCATCGTCTTCTCCTCCGAAGAAAAGTCTGACAAAAAGACGGACCAGGCCGCTGCGGAACAGTCTGTCGCGCAGGAGGAAGACGACGAGGGAGGCGATCAGCAGAACACCCGCGACAATCATCGCCGTCCATCCGTAACTCAGGTTGCACCATTCGGCAAGCAGGAGGATCATCCCGAAGGAGAGCACCAGCAGAAACGCCGACACCACCAGCAGGAAAAGCATCAGGCCGAGCAGTTTGCCGACCGAGATGGAAAGACCCTTCACCAGGCGGAGTTTGACGTCATCCACCCGGGCGTCCAGATACTCTTTCCCCTTCTCCGCCAGCTCCTCGGCCGGAGCGGAAAACTCGGTTCTCATCCTTCCTGATCGTCAAATGCGTCCTCGGAAAGGGGCGCTTCCTGCCGATGTTTCAGCGCGTCTTCGTACTCATCCAGTTTGTTCAGCACGCGCTGCTTGAAGTCGTTGAAACTGTCCTTGGCCTCGGCCCAGCCGACCTTGGCGTCCTCGAGGCCGTTCTCGGCGGCTTTGCGGACACGGGCGCGGGTCTTCCAGCCCTTGTCGGGCGCATAAAGGATACCCAGGGTGACACCGGCGGCGATGCCGGTCAGCAGTGCGAAAAATGATCCGGTTCTCGACATAATGCAAATGTTTTATACAAGTTCTTTTATAATCTCGTCCGAGACGAAGAAATGATCTTCCGGTATCCGGATGCGGCCGTCCCTTTCGACCAGCGCCCCTTCCGAAAGCAGCCCCGCGAGGACTTCCTCCCGACAGGCCCGGTGCAGAAACGACGCCTCTTCTCCGTCGGACATCCTCAAAGATAGCATAATTCTCTCTATTTTGCTATTTTCCGGGGTGATATTTTCACTTTCACGGCGATATCCGCTCACGCGGCACGTATTCCAATACCGTTTCACGCCGTCGAAACCGTGCGCCCCGCCGCCGAAGCCGAGATACGGAATCCGTTTCCAATATCCCGCATTGTGGACGGCCCTGAATCCGGGCAGGGCGAAATTGGAGATCTCGTAATGCTCATAGCCATACGACCGCATCAAAGCACAGAGCCGGTCGTACTGCCCCCGGCAGAGTTCCTCGGGCGCCTCCCGATAGTTCCCTTCCACCAGCGCGCTTCCTTCCTCCAACGAGAGTTGATAAGCGGAGATGTGCTCCGGATGCGCGGCTTCCACCAGGCGGCGGACCGAATCCTCCCAGACGGCATCCGGGAGGCCCGCAATGCCGAAAATCAGATCGGCGGAAAGATTGCCGACTCCGCATCCCCGGAGGATTTCCAGGGCGCGCAGTCCCCGTGCCGCATCGTGACGGCGGTTCATCCAGCGGAGGATCCCGTCATCAAGCGACTGGATCCCGACGCTGAAACGGTTGACACCCAAGGCCATCAGCGCCTCCACATAGGCAGGACCCCGGGTCACGATATCTTCCGGATTCACCTCTACGGTGCATTCCTCCCAGGGACCGCGGAATCCGGCCTCCCCGAGCGCGGCGAAGATCCGTTCGAAATCCGCAATATCCAGCGTGGAGGGGGTTCCCCCGCCGAAATACAAAGTATGAAGAGGGCCGGGATCCGCCCCTTTCGAGGAAAGGATCTCGGCCGTCAGCGCTTCGACATACCGATTCTTGAGCGCGTCCCCCGCGATCTCCGAATAGAAACCGCAATAGGTGCAGAAACTCCTGCACAGCGGGACGTGGACGTAGATCAAATTATTTGAGCATTAACTCCGCCTTGCCGAGGGTGCCGCCGGTAGTGTACGCTTCCACGGTATAGACGCCCTTGGTGTATTCCGGGATGTCGTTGAGATAGATGGATACCGTCAGCTCGGCGCCTTCATAATCGACCTCGCGGCTGGCCGACGCCGTCATCGCCTGTCCCTTGCAGGTGAAGCCGGTCGAACGGGCGTTGGTAAGGAGGTTGCCCATCGGGTCGGTCACGCGGATATAGACCGTGACCGGGCCGGGCGTGATGATGGCGTTCTCGATCAGCGAGAGGGTGGTCAGGAGGCGGACCGTACGGCTGCTGCGGTCGGTGGGCCGCTTGGATTCGCTATAGGCCTCCAGACGGATGCCGCGCGCCTTGAGGACGGATCCGGCGGACACTTTCGCCTCGGCATCCTCCAGTTTCCTGGTGAGCTGCTGGTTGGCCCGGCGGGTCTCGTCGGCCTCTTTCCGGACCTCGGTCACCTCGGCCTTGAGTTTCTGGTTGGCCGTGTTGAGCGAGTCGATCTGCACCAGGTAATTCCGCATGATGGAGCGGAGGGTGCCGAGTTCGCCCTCGTACTGGCGGATCTTGGCGCGGTTGGTGGCCTGGGTATGTTTGAGTTTGTCGATGAGTTCGGCGACCTGCTGGCGCGAAGTGTCGAGCTGCAGGTTGATGGACTCGTAGTTGGATGTAATCTTTGACAGGGTATCCTGGAGTTCGACGATGTTGGCTTCCAGTTCCTGCTTCTCGGCCTCGAGTTCTTTCTTGAGGGTGGAGCTCCGGCTGTTCATTGTCCAGAGGACGATACCGAGGGCTATGGCGATGACGGCGAGCACGCCGGTGGCGATCTGAAGGCCCAGATTGGCGGACTGTTTTTCCTTTTTCTCGGCCGCTTCGCGGGCGCGTCTCTCGAGCGGATCTTCTCTTTCCATACTTAAAATCTTTTATTCCAGCGGACAAATATAGCAATAATTGTGCAAAACTATGTTTATCTTTGCAGTTATGAAAAGAATCCTGATCCTCCTCCTCGCGATGGCGACGGTGTCGCTTTCGGCGCAGACCGTTCCCGACAACGCGCTGTCCCGCAGCATCCGGGAATTCCCCCAGCGGGCCGGCAACAACCTGCATTCCTACGAATTCCAGCCCCTGTACGACACCCCCGCTCCCAAGGGCTACAAACCTTTTTACATCAGCCACTACGGCCGGCACGGCTCCCGCACCAACGGCAGCAGCGACGGGAAGAACTACGAGAAACTGGAGAAAATCCTGACGGACGCCCGGGCGGACGGGCAGCTCACGGCGGACGGAGAATTGCTTCTCTCTGTCACCCGCAGGGTCATCGGGCAGTTTAACGGGATGAGCGGTCGCCTGACGGCGCGGGGCTGCCGGGAACATGCCTCCCTGGCGGACCGGATGTATCACCGCTACCCCGAAGTATTCAAAAAAGGGAGCAGGAAGATTTGTGCCATCTCCAGCACGGTTCCCCGCTGCATCGTCAGCATGGCCGCCTTCACCAACCGGCTGATGTCCATACAGAAGGATCTGGAGATCGGTCTGGATACCGGAGAGAAGTACATGGCCTACATCGCCCAGGGGGACACCAAGGAAATCCGGGCCATGACCAAGCCTCTGCTGGATTCCCTTCATAAAGGCATGCCCCTGGACACGACCGCCATCATGGCCACGCTCTTCAAGGATCCCGCCGCCGCACGGGAATATGTCCATTCCGTCAAAAAGTTTGAACGATATGTCTACAATGTAGCCCAGGCCACGGAAGCCCTGGACATCAAAGAGAACATTTACGGTCTCCTGCCCGAGAGTGTCGTGTACAGATGGTCCGAAAGCAACTCCATGTATATTTACCTCAACCACGGGAATTCCGCCGAGGTGGGGGACATCCGTGTCCCGAGGGCGGCTTCGCTGGTGGAAGATATCATATCACGGGCGGACGAAGTGATTGCGGGAACGCCCAGAGCGGCCGACCTCCGCTTCGGCCACGACTGGCCGTTCCTGGGTCTGGTCTGCTATCTGGGGCTGGAAGGCGTATCCGACCGGATGACGCTTGACGAGGCGCACGGCCAATGGGTCGCCTCCCTCTACACGCCCTTTGCGGCCAACCTGCAGATGATCTTCTACCGCAACAAACGGCAGGATGTCCTCGTCAAATTCCTCCTCAACGAGAAAGAAACCCTCATCTCCGAACTGGCGCCCGTCCAGGGGCCCTATTACCGCTGGGAAGACGTCAAACACTATGTCAGAGAGGAGTGGAATTAAGGAATCAACAGCTCTGACGGAGGCGTTGAAGGACGGAGAAACATAGCGTAATAGACAGGAAGATAGGTCACCCTTCCTTTCTGTAAGACATCCCTTTCATTGGAAAGGACAATTGCACTCTTGATGTTATAGTCCGGTGTCTGGACAAATGCATCCAGAGATGCGTGCTGGTCGTAGTCTTTCCCGGACTTCACCTCAATAGGGACAACGGAAAGAGCGTCGAAATCATTTATAAGGAACTCAACTTCGCCCCTCTTTTTATTGTCATAATAAAAGAGCGGAAATCCGTGAGCCGACAGTTCACTGCATACCACCGATTCATACACGGAACCGAGATTGATGCTGCGCAGATCATTCATCACGGCTGAAATGTTATACTGGTAAAGCAATCCCGTAAGCAGCCCGACATCATTCAGATACAATTTCAGCAGATTTTTGCTTTCCGATTCCATCAACGGGAACTTTGGATTGGAAACAGCACGGACTTCATTGCAGATTCCGCTTTTAATCAGGTACTCAAACTCATCCTGATACTGAACGGCCCGCGCCTGAGACTTGTTTTCTATCTGTTTGAACCTTACCCGCTTTTTCTTGTTCTCCAAATAGGACGGGACCAATTCATATATACGCTCGATTTTCAATTTGTGTTCTTTGTCATATTGACCGGCGTCCCCTTTATACAATTCATACACTTCTTTCTGCGCCCCTCTGACCCGGACAATATTCCGTGTTTCCACAAAAGCATTCACGGCATCCGGTAATCCTCCGACAAGAAGGTATAGTTTAAAGAATTCCATCATCCGCTTATGGAGAGTCTCAGTCAACGCCATTTTCTGTCTGTAACATTCCCGTACAGAGCCGATAAATTCCTCTCCGACATTATTGGCCCATAAAAACTCTTCGAAGTCCAACTGATACATCTTCACTACCTCAATTTTCCCGCCAGGTTTAGACAGGGTTTCATTTAAGGCGATACCCAGCTGTGAGCCACTCACAATATAAGTAAAACGGTCATCCTGCTTTAGAAACTTAAGAAGCGTAAGCATATCCGGGTACGCCTGGATTTCGTCCAGGAAAACAAGTGTATCCTCCTTCGCTCCCATCCTGTCTCCCGCGACCGTACTGAGCCGGAGATAAAAATCTTCTTTACTGGTAACACCGTCGAAAACCCGATCGCCCTTTTTATCTTCGATGAGATCGATCTCTATATAGTTATGGAACCGTTTTTGTCCCTCATGACGGATAATATAGGATTTCCCAATCTGGCGAGCCCCATTGAGTACCAGAATCTTACTGGAGCCATTCTCCAGATAATCAACAATTTTCTCTTGAATTTTTCTTTTAAGCATACACTTTTCCGTACATAAAACATGTACAAATATACACTTTTCCGAATGAATTCAAAAGAAAATATACACTTTTCTTAAAAGAAAGTGCCAATCTCGACGGGAGAGGTGGCGGTTACGGGCAGCCATAGGATCAGCGAGGGGCCGTCCCAAGCGGTGCGGATGCCGGCTTTGAAGCCCGGCAGAGGCGAGCCGTTGACTTTCACTTCCTGCGGGATCGCATCGACTCCCGGCAGGATAAGGCAGAGGCCGTTGGCAGGGTGAGACGGAGAGGCGGAGAGGCGGAGGGAGAGATTCCCGGCCTCCGCCGGGAATGACGCGACCACATACGCCCGCTGGGTGACGTCGTACGGGACGGCCTTGCCGTCAAGGGTCATCTCCGGTGCCCGGAGCCAGGATTTCGCGAGCGGCAACAGATCCGCCGCGTCGCCTTCCGTACAGCCGCAAAGCATCAGTTTGGTCATTTTCATACCCTCTACGCTGTGCGGTGCATTATACTGTGTAGCAGTATAGGTGTGGGACGGAGCATCGGGGACGCAGGCGTAGCGACCGATGACGTAATCCTGGGCCACGGGCCAGTGGTTGCGCCAGGGGAAGGCGGAATAGTCCGACCATTTGCCGGCATAACGGTCGATGCGCGGGCCGGATTCACCTTTCTCATTGGTGCCGGAGCCGTCTTCCAGAATCAGATAGGGATTCCAGCGGCTCTTGAGATACGTCACCTGAATGTTCGCTCCCTCAAGCGACGGAAGATTAAAAACGGCCGCATCTCCCTGTTTCCATCCGTAAGTCTCGCTCCGTCCGTCCATCGCGGCGACGGACATAATTTTAGCGGCATCGAGCACGTCCTCGGGACGCTGGGAAGGATGCAGTACCTGCAGGCTCTGGCACCATTCGTACCAGTCCTGAGGATGGGAAGTCCACAGGTCCATCCTGCGCACGCAGGCGCCGTCCGGATAGAAGATATAGGTTTCCTCCGAGCAGTCGCCCCACCAGGTTTCTTCACTCTGGTAAGGAATCTTCTGATTGACGCCGACCGGGAGGTTGCGCCATACGACGACGGTGCGGGCCGGAGTATTTTCGACGATGCGGACCGAGGAGAAATCAGCATGCTTGTCGCTCATACTCTCCGGGCACCCCCAGCCGGTCACCTTGGAGCGCTCGATGAACTCGTTGCACATCCAGTTTCCTTTCTCCGTCACGAAGCAGGGCGCGTAAGAGATGCCCCGCCAGAAAACGACCTTCCAGGGTTGTTCAGGCCCGAATCCGACCACCACGTCGGGCAGACTCCCCCGCCAGCGGTCGTCAAAAGCCTTATAATATTTCAGCGGAATGTACCACGCGCCGAAGGCCAGGGAATCCGGCCCCGACGGAAGCACGCGCGCCTCGAACGCCGGTGCGGCCGGGCGCACGAATTTCTCTTTCAGGATGGCCTTGTAGGCATTTTTATCCCCCAGGATCTGCAACTCATCCACGGCCCCGTCCAGGCTGCTGTAGATAGGGATATTCTTATTCTCGAAGAAGGACGGCGTCCTGACCTGCGTACGGCCGATCCAGAGGTCATAGGGGGCCTGCTCCACGGAGGGAAGCTCGGTGGGAATCTTCGCCACTTCCCTCCCGTCAATCGCCAGGAACAGTCCGCTTCCGGAACGGAAATTGGCCGTCAGCCGGGACCACTGCCGGAGCGGAAGGCCTTCGGGAGATTCGACAGAGACCCACTCCCCTGCACCGGCCACCTGAAAATGCACCTTCCCGAGCACGTCCAGCCACAGCGACCACCCGCCGGGAACATCGGTCCGCTGACGGCATACGACCGGGCAGGGACTCTTCGGGAAGGCCACGGGGCAAACCCAGACATCGACGGTGAAATGCCGCTCGGGGGCCTTTACCTCCGCCGCGGGCACGACGATACGCGAATCAAAACCATCGAAAAAGGCAGCCTGCCCCTCAACGCCGGAAATCGTTCCGTCGTTGAAAGAAAGCGAAAAAAGCGCCGCCAGAAGGATGCCGAGAGCATTCATAAACTGCTACGCCGGGAATGTGTGTCCGGACACACAAAGATAGCAAAAAAATCATAATTCCACAAACGGCCCGAACGCAGGGATCCCGGTGAGCTTTTTATGAGTTTTTCATTGTGAAGTTTTCAATTCGACTAACTGAACAGATCCTCTGCTACGACCTCTGAATCCACGACATCCTTGTTCACACCATCGGCCACGCCGAAAGTTGTCACAAAGGTGATGTCCAGCCCGTCAGAGGTCTTTTCCACTTGCTTGAACAGCTGCTTCCTCTCACGGACATCCTCCGCGTAGGATTTCTTGATGACGAAAGGACCGACGGAGAACTTCATCTCACAAAGGTTGATGATATGGTCTCCTCGGGCAATCAGCAGGTCAATCTGCGCTTTCCTCCCCATTTCATCCTTGCCTGGCACATGGCGCCACGAGGATGCCGACGTGGAAATGCCAGAGATACCCAGGCTCTTGCGTATCTGGGGGAGATGGGTAAGACAGATCAGTTCAAAAGCATATCCCTGCCAGGATTCCACCGAATGAGAATTGTAATTGTGTGTCCACCACTCCTCATCCTTGCTGTCAATGGCATTCACAAACTTGTAATAGAACAACGTGTAGAAATCCACGAGCCTGTACAGGGTGCCCCTGGACTTATTCCCGAACTGCTGGAAGGAAATAATGAAATCGCAACGTTCCAGATTCTTCAGGACGGTTGTCAGGCGGTCTCCGTCAAGGCTGGTTCCTTTTTGGATTTCTGTGAAGGTCAATCCGTCGTGGTTGCGGTTCAGCAGTGAAACGACCTCCAGGTACTTGTCAACCTTATTGAAAACAGCCGTGAACAGTTCATCGAATTCCGTCTTCAACTCTGCATTCCGGCGGAAGAACAGCCGGTCAACATTGGCCAGCAACGTCTGTTTCGGGTCAAGCAGGCTCAGATAGAAAGGCACGCCACCCATAATCTGATACAACTGAAGAATCTGGTAACGGCTCCAATGGAAGCCCCTGCTCTGCAGATACTCCTCCGTCTCCTTCAAATTGAAAGGCCGGATATAAATGTTATTCGTGATTCTTCCGTGCAGGCCTCCGATATTCTCCACGAACTTGTTCACCATCCACGATGAAGCCGAACCGCTTGCAATCAGCATGATGTCGCTGCGACGTGAACCCCAACTGTTCCAGAAGGATTCAAACGCCTCCACAAACTCAGACTGCGGCGTATCAATCCAAGGCATCTCGTCAATGAAGATAACCTTGCGTTTATCTTCCGGAAGACTCTCAATATATTCTTCCAAAGCATCAAAGGCTTCCTCCCATGAAGAAAGCTTAGGTTGGAGCTTGAGACCGGCCGCTTTCTTCAGCGCCTTGGCGAATCCGCGCAACTGCTTTGCCTTGGTAAGTTTAAACCCGCCGACAAAGGAGAAATCGTATTTCTTCTCGAAGAACGTGTCCACAAGGAACGTCTTGCCCACACGTCTGCGGCCATATACAATCACCAACTCCGAACGGTCACTCTCGTAACACCGTTTCAGTTCAGCCATCTCCGCCTCCCGGGCGATTATCTTGGGTGCCTTCATGTCAAATGCATTTTATTTCAGTGCGAAGATAGCAATTATTCTTTTGCCGACAATAAAAAGTGCAAGCTTTTTGCTCTTTATCTTCAAAAATTTCGGAGATAAAGTACATTTACCCCATACTTTTTCTGGTTTAGCCCGAGTCAATCGTTATTTTCGGGTTAGTAAGTATCAAGCGAAGAACGCCCCCGCCAATCAGCGGGGATTTCAAGGCCGAGAAGCTGCGCCAGCACAGACGTGACATCATACTGCATCATGAAGGAAGAAATCTCTCCCTTTCTCTCTCCGTCCCGGATAAAAAGAGGTGTCCGGAAATCGCGGAGGTCGTAGGTGCCGTGCTTCTTGTCCGGCTTCCCGCCGTGGTCGGAGGTGAGGACGACCGCCGTACCCTTCGAATCCGGAGAAGCCGCCAGGGCGTCCAGCAGAAGGCCGACGGCCTCGTCGGCACGTACAAGGGAGGCATAGTATTCGGGAGAGCCCCAGCCATACTTGTGCCCCGTCTCATCGACATCCACGATATAGAAGAAGAACAGATCCGGCATCCCCTTTTCGATGACCGGCACGCCGTACTCCTTCGTATAATCGATGGATGAAAGGCTGTCCGGACGGTATTTCACAAATTGATGTTCCGTTACGGCCAGGGTGTCGATCAACGGGGCAATGCCGTTCCAGTCATAAATACAGACGGAATGGGCCGCGGGCCGCTGCTCCTGCAGCAGGGTAAAAACAGTGGGAGGCATTCCGTGGGCCGATACCGCATAGGGCGTAAACGCCGAAGAATCGGAATTCCATTTGCGATAGCCGTGCATTTCGGTGGGAACGCCCATGAGAATGGATGCCCAGTTGATGGCCGATGAAGTCTGATAAACGGCCCGCTTCTCCATCGTCCAGAGGCCCTCGTCACGAAGGCGTACAAAGTTGGGGAGCTGGTCCGGAATGCTGTCCAGCGCCGTTTCCAGGCACCAGGACGCGAGACCGTCAATTCCGATAAAAAGCACCTTGCCGCGGGGTGCGGAGCAGGCCGCAAGTAAGGCGACACATAGGATCAGCAGAAACTTCTTCATCATACGTAAAAAATCCATAATGTTCAATCCCGACAAATATACAAAAAAATAATTGTGTGTCCGCACACATATTTCAAAAAAAATATTCCCCGTTATCGAAGGAAAAAGTTATCTTTGCATTTATGACCAGATTTCTGAAATGGCTGTCCCTCAGCCTCGCTGTCCTGCTCCCTTTGACGACGGAGGGTGCCGTCTCGCACGATATCCCGAGTCTCGCCCAATGGGGGCCCTACTCGAAGGAATATTTCGGCATCTCGCACATCGCCGATCTCCGCTCGGGAATTCAGGTGGAATTCTGCCTCGTTCCCGGCGCTTACAGGCGCAACGTAAAGGTTCCCTGCGCCCTCTGGGAATCGGATGTCCACCCCTGGAGCGTATCCGCCGACATGCGGCATATCACCTACCGCCAGGAAATCGAATGGAAAGACCGGGTCTTTGTCGATGCCACCTATCATATCATCGATGACCGTCAGGTCCTGCTGGAGGCACGGTGCGTCAACCGGACGGACCTCCTGCAGAACATCAGCCTGCAGCTGGCCGTGCGGAAATCCGGCGGCTCTCCGGAGCAATGGACGCCGGAGATAAAGCAGGGAGAGGGCTGGTTTACGGTGCGATACCCGGAAGTGGACGCCACCTACGGCGTCGTCTGGGACTACCCGATGAGCGAAGTCCGGCAATGGCGATGCGCTAAGTTGGAGCAGTTGATGCCCCGGAAGGTGCACGACCACGTGTTTAAAGATATGAAGGGAGACCGTAAGGGGCATTACACGGCCAATTTCCTGCGGCCGGTGGTGCTCCGCCCGCAGAGCGACACGACGGTGCGGATGGTGATTTTCTGCGGGGAGGAGATTCCCGGGACAAGCCCGGGAATGACGGAAAGGAAAGGGAATGACGGGAGCGGCAAGGACGGAAAAGCCGAACGGCCTTCTCCCCTCGGCGTGCAGCTGCTGCAGGCGACGCTGCTGACCAACATCGTGTACCCCATCGACGCGTTCGGGGAGCCGATCCGGCATTTCTGCCCGGGAAAGAACTGGAACAGTCTCTACACCTGGGACTGCGGATTCATCGGCTGGGCGATGGCGGAGATCGATCCGGGCCGGGGATATGAAATCATCCGGCAATACACGACGGCACCCGAGGAAGAGGCCCCCTTCGTGCATCACGGCACGCCGCTCGCCACGCAGATCCTCGCCATCGGCGACGTCTGGGAGCGCGGCGGCTGCGACATGGAGCAACTCCGCGAAATCTATCCCCGCCTCAAGCGCTTCTACGACTACATGACCGGTCCGCGCTTCCGTAAGCCTTCCGGCCTGCTCGAAACCTGGAACATATTCTACAACAGCGGCGGCTGGGACGACTATCCGCCCCAGTGGGCCCTCCGTCCGCAAAAAGAGCTCCGCAGCCGGACCACGCCGATGGTCTCCACCTCCTATTACATCCGCTGCGCCAAGATTCTCCGCCTCTTCGCAACCCATCTCGAGGCCTCGGCAAAAGGCAAGGGGAAGAAACCTTTCACGACCGATATCAAACAGTTCGACGCCGACATCGCGGCCATGTCGAAAGGCATTCTCGACAATGCCTGGGATGCCGGGACCGGCTATTTCGGCTACGTCGAGCACAACCCGGCCGGAAGCCCCGAAAGGATTTACAAGACGGAAGGCGGCGTCAATTTCAACATGGGCCTGGACGGCGTGACCCCGCTTGTCGCCGGCATCGCCGATGATGCGCAGCGCGAGGCGTTGCTCAGACACATCTTTACCAAAGGGGAACTCTGGAGCGACTGCGGCATCACCGCGGTGGATCAGCGCGCCCCGTATTACCGGAAGGACGGCTACTGGAACGGCACCGTCTGGATGCCGCACCAGATGATCCTGTGGAAGACGATGCTCGACCTCGGCCGCCCCGACCTCGCCAGGCAGATCGCCGACACGGCACTTGAGAACTGGGAGAGGGAATGCGAGGATTCCTACAACTGCTACGAGCACTTCATGATCGAAACGGGAAGGGGCGGCGGCTGGAACAATTTCTCCGGGCTTTCCTCCCCCATCCTCAACTGGCACTTCGCCTACCATGAGCCCGGCACCGTATCCACCGGCTTCGGCACGCTCGTCACCAACGCGACCTGGAGCGGGGACAAGTCCTCCGTGGAACTCACCCTCCGCTTCGACCGGGACCTCATCGGGAAAGAAGTCGCAATCGTCGCCTGCCTCGCCGGCGGGCCTGTCTGCCGCCCGGTAAAAGCGACACAGAAGCCGCTGACGCTTAAAATTCAATGAGATGAACAGAAGAGATTTCCTGAGGGCATCACTCCTGAGCGGAGCCGCCCTGTGGCTGACGGACTGGAAAGAGGCCTTTGCGGCGGGCTGCAAGGACACGCTCGCCGGCAAGAAGTGGCCGGGATGGAAGGAAGGGCAGTTCCAGATCCACTTCATCTATACCGGAGTGGCGGAATCGATGTTCCTGATTTTCCCCGACGGGACGACCATGCTACTGGACTGCGGCGACTTCGACGCACTGGCCCGGGGGCCGAAGGCCGTTCCGTTGCTTCCGAGCGCGGAACGCCATTCCGGGGAATGGATCGCCCGCTATGTCACGCGGGTCAATCCCGCCGTCACCGACGTGGACTATATGCTCCTGAGCCATTATCACAACGACCACGCCGGCAGTGACAAGTTCTTCGCAGAGAAAATCATCCGAGACGGCGAGGAATACGCCCTCAGCGGCTTCTCCCAGGCGGCGGAAATCTTAAACTTCCGCAAGGCCGTCGACCGCTGCTGGCCCGATTACGACGACCCGATCCCGGACACCGCGACGGGCGGAGACCCCGATACGGCAATGCACATGAAGCGCTTCTACACTTATATGCAGAAGCACCGCGGCCTCCAGATCGAGAAATTCCGCCTCGGCGCCACCAACCAGATCGTCCCGCTCCACCACGCCGGGAAATACCCTTCCTTCTCGGTACGGAACATCTGCGCCAACGGGCGCATCGCCTATCCGGACGGACGGATCAAAGACCTCTTCGAGGCGAAGAAAACGCAGAACCCGAAGAAACTCAACGAGAACGCGATGTCGCTCGGAATGGTCTTCTCGTACGGTCCTTTCCGCTTCTATACGGCGGGCGATTTCTCCGCCAAATTCAGAGACCCCGACGGCACGGTCCGCTTTATCGAAGACGACATCGCCGAGGTCTGCGGCCGCGCCAATGTCGCCAAGATCAACCACCACGGGCACAATTCGATGAGCCGCAAACTCGTCGCCGCCCTCCGTTCCCAGGTTTATGTCAGCTGCGTCTGGGACCAGCTCCACAACCTTCCGCCCTGCATGGAACTCCTCTCCGACCGCTCCATCTATCCGGACGACCGGATCATCTGCCCCACGATCATGCCGGCCGAGCGCCGGGCCAAAGACGGCGACGCCGCCTGGATGAAAGACATCGCGCCCGACTCTTTCGAGGGCTGCCACGTGGTCGTGAACGTCGAAAAGGGCGGCCGCCGCTACTCCGTATCCTTCCTCAGCGCCGCCGACGAGTCGATGACCGTCCGCAGCGTGCTGCATTTCAAGACAGTATGAAAAAGATCGTTCATCTCTTTCTGGCGCTCCTTATCGGTGTAGCCGTTTATGCACGAAGCGCCCCGGTCATTTCCGACTGGGACAGTGCAAAAGACATCCCTCATCCGCGGCTTCTGATGAACGACACGGAAAAGAAAATGTTGCGCAGGCAGATCCGGCGCAATAAAGATATCGCCCTGCTGCACAATTCCATCATCTCGCATGCGGATGAATGCGTGAACGACACGGTGCAGCTTGCCTACAGGCTCGACGCCTCCGGGGTGCGGCTGCTGGAACAGTCCCGGTACGCGCTCGAAAGGATCTTCTTCTGCGCCTATGCCTGGAGGATGACAGGAAAGGACAATTATCTTTCCCGGGTCCGGGAGGACATTCTCACCGTATGTGCATTCCCGGACTGGCATACACAGCATTTTCTCGACACCGGGGAAATGGCCCTTGCCGTAGCCATCGGACTGGACTGGTGCTTTGACGGCCTCCCGGCCGAAGTCAGGAATGAAGCCGCAGCCGCCCTCGACCGCTTTGCACTCAGCCGGTACAAGGGGCAATGGTTCACCACCCAGGAGACAAACTGGAACCAGGTGTGCTACTGCGGCCTGGTTGCGGCGGCTGTCGCCGCATACGAGTGGTATCCGTCGGTCAGCCGGGAACTGCTCGAAACGGCCGTGGCCGACAACCGGAAAGCGATGAAAATGTACGGCCCCGACGGCATCTATCCCGAAGGGTACATCTACTGGTCATACGGGACCGGATTCGAGGTAATGCTGCTCGAAATTCTGAGAGAGGTTTATCAGTCCGATGCCGGACTCTCGGATGCGCCGGGCTTCCTGGAAACCGGCACATTCATGAAATATATGACCGGCACTTCCGGCAAGAGTTTCAATTACGCCGACAGCGACGAGGAAGTGGTTCCCCTTTATGCGATGTGGTGGTTTGCGGCCCGGCAATCACGACCGGACCTGCTCCCGAACGAGATCGCCCTGCTTCGCGACGGGAAGTACTTCGTAGACCGCGACTGGATGCGATTCGCGCCCTTTGCGGCTTGTATGGCTTCTAAATTCACCATGCCTCGCGGGAAAACCGGGGCGGACGAGACAAAGTTATTCTCGGGGAAAGGCCCCGTTCCCGTCGTGCTGATCCGTACGGGATGGAAAGGCTCGCCGGAGGAGCGATATCTCGCATTCAAGGGAGGAAGCGCATCCGACAACCACGGACATATGGATGCAGGATCCTTTGTATATGACGCCTTCGGCCTGAGATGGGCCTGCGACCTGGGAACCCAGCCGTATGCGGAGGTAGAAAAAGCCTTCAGCAAATACAAGAAAAGTTTCTGGAGCATGAAGCAGAAGTCCTGGCGCTGGAAAGTGTTCCGCCTGGGGAATCCGGCACACAACACCCTCACGGTAGGCTCCATGCAGCATTGCGTGGGCGGAAGGGCGGCGATTTTCAATGTCGTTGACACCGACGCGGCCAGAGGCGGAGTCATCGACCTGTCCGAAGTCTTTCAGGGACAGCTTTCCTCCGCCAGCCGGAAAATTCTGCTCCTCGACAATGACTCACTCCTCGTTGCGGACGCCATCCGGGCCCTTCCGGAGGCACCTGCCGATATTCAGTGGCGGATGGTCACGGACGCTTCTCCCCAAATAACGGAAGAAGGCATTCTTCTGGAGCAGGGCGGCTATCGCATGCTCCTCTCCGCTTCCTCCGACGACCCCTCCGTCACGCCGGAATACAAAATCTGGCCTGCCGCCGGCACTGAGGAATGGGATGTCCCCAACCCCGGCAAAAGCATCGTGGGATACTCCGTCACCATTCCCGCCGGGCGGGAGTGCACCATCAGCGTATCTTTGCGCACACAAAACCCATAACAACATGAGCACCTCCTCCCGCTTCACAGTTTTACTAGCCCTGACGATACTGGTCCTCTCCTGCAAGGACCATAATCCCGGAGAGAACGACGGTCCCAATCCCCCGGCCGTTGCCGTAAGCCTCATTGACAAGACTTCTTCGACCCTTACCTTCGAATGGGGCGAGGAAAACATCGCGCAGCCCTGGTATGCCTACCTCTACGGGGATGCCGCCGGGAAGATTCCCCTGCAGGAATTCGACTTCCCCGCCGGGACGTTCATGGAAGCGCCGCGTTTCGTCATCGCAGGGCTCCGTCCCGGGACGAAGTACTATTTCAAAGTGCTCAAGCCCGATTCCGGCGACCATTCCGGCCTCGTGGAGGCAACGACGGAGGATTTCGCCCTCGTTTCACCTACGGCGTCCACAAGCGGGGTCATCTTTGCGGAAGACTTCGGAGAGTTGCAGTGGGAGGGAGATCCCGTCAGCGGCGCCTCGGGCTACAGGCCCCATAACGGGACATCCTTCTCCAACGGCCCGGAAACCTATGTCCTTCCGGACGAGGCCCCGTCCCTGCAACTGAAGGAGCAGACGAATGCGCTCCCCGCCAGCAGGCTGAAGGGCTGGGTGAGCGAATCGAATGCCTTCATCCGGCCGGGAGCCATCGAACTCGGCGCCCCCGGCAAACAGAAAGGCTTCCTGATGACGCCGCCATTCAGCATTCCGGTCGGCAGCAACATTACAGTAGATATTACCGTCGAAGTCGCCACCTGGTCCAACACGGCATCCAATGTCTGGTGCGTCGCGGCAATGGCCCCCGACAATGTAAAAGCAAGCGGCTACACTTCCGATTTCGACCACCATCCGTCCGAGGACTACAAAATTCAGCATTTCACGGCCTCCACCCCGCTCAAGTGGCAGAAAATCACGGTCAGCGGTATCCGTCTCGAAGACGGCGACCGCATTATGATCGGCCCCAAGGCGAGTTACAAACCCGCACAGGACAACGACGGGCGGCTCCTCATCAGCAGCGTCGTCGTCACCGCCACCGGAGGAATGATGCTGGAAGATCCGCTTACCTTCTCCGACGGTAAGAAACTCACTTCCGCCGCCCAGTGGCCGGAAAGACGGACGGAGATCCTCGACATTTTCCAGCGGGAAATGTACGGACAGATGCCTCCCGCAAGCCCCATTTACTGGGAAAAGGTAGAAAGCGGAGCGACAACGCTCCCGGCCCTGGCCGGCTATCCCTCGGCACAGGCCGTGAGGGAGCAGTACCGGATGTGGTTCAAGGCCGACAAATCCGGTCCCAGCGTCATCTGGCTGGTTATCCGGCCCGCTTCGGTCAGCGGCCCCGTCCCGGTCATCATGACCCTCAACTACTACGGCAACCATTATCTGATGTCGGACACCCAGGTGCTGGGCCCCGACTGCCGGAATAACGCCGCCTCCGGCCGCGGAACCTGGATCGATCCCTCCAACCGGTACTTCTTCCCGACCAATCTCCTCATTTCGAGGGGGTATGCCCTGATGACCGCCTGCTATGAGGACATCACCGGCGACCCGGAACCCTTCGTCGCAGCCAATGCCTACAACCGCGTATTCACTCTCTGGGGCACGCGGGACGAATCCCGGACTGACAACACCACGGCGCTCGCCGCCTGGGCCTGGGGCCTGATGAGAGGCCTGGACCTCATCGGAGAGTTGAGCACCCTCGACGAAAGCAATGTGGTCGTAACCGGTGCCTCCCGCCTCGGGAAGGCCGCCCTCATCGCCGGAGCCTTCGACGAGCGGTTCAAGGTGGTGGTCCCCATCCAGACCGGCTCCGGCGGCGCCCCCCTCACCAAGCATCTCACCCCCGGGAAAGAAAGCGTCGCCTCGGAAACCGGCAACTATCCCCACTGGTTCTGCAAGGCCTACTACAAGTACGCCAACAATGAGTATGCAATGCCGTTCGACCAGCATATGCTCATCGCCTGCATCGCGCCGAGGGCCTGCCTGGTGCACGGATTCAACCACACCTGGTTCGACACGGAAGGGGAATACCTCGCCGTGAAGGCCGCCAGCCCGGTATGGCCGTTCCTGGGTAAAGAAGGGATGCCTGACGTCGCATGGCCGGCAACCGGCAGCACATCAGGCATCGGGGAAAATCTGGGTTATGTCCGCCGTGCCGGAACCAAACAGTCCGATCACGGGATGATTCTCCAGGACTGGCTGTGGATGATGACCTTCGCCGACCCTCACGTCGGCAAATAGACGTCAGTCCTTGTAGGCGAATTCCGTAAGGACGGGATAATGGTCTGAAATATACAGAATGCCGTAATCCCGTTTGTCAACCGAATACGTAAGCGCCTTGAGCGGACCGCAGAAGAAAATGTGGTCGATCAGGGTGCCGTTATTCTTGCCGTAATCGTTACAGGTATTGACAGTGCGGAAACTGGACTTGGCCGCATCCTCCCGGGCATACCCGAGCGGGAATTTAATCAGCTGCTGCAGTTCATCCGTCGAGGACGCGCAGTTGAAGTCGCCCGTCAGGATTACAGGATCCTTACAGGAAGATCCGATGGCCCCGCCGATGATGGCCGGCATCTGACTCAGATGAAGATTGCTCTCCATCATCCGCAGGGAAGCCGCATTCGGCGCATTCTTGTTGTTCTGGTAATGGGTGTTGAACAGCCATACCGTACGGCCGAGTTTCTCCTCGTCGGTCAGTTTGATCCAGGAGGTGCACAGGGGATGCGTCGTATGCCAGGAGCCGTAATCATTGACTTTGTTCTTCGCAGCCACCTGACCAGGCGTATCGCTGTGCCAGAATGTACCCTTCGAAGACAGGGTAAAACGGGACTTCTTGTAGAAAATCGTATTGGATGTCTCGCTGCCTGTCACCTGCAGGATATCTTTCCCGCTCTCACGGCCGATTCCGTACAAGGCATACTCGTCCTTTACTTTGGAAAGAATATATTCCGCCTGGACCTTCTCCACCTCCTGCATCCCGATGATGTCGGGCTTGCGGGTCAGGATGAATTTGCAAAGCGCGTCCTTTCGGTTGTCCCAGATATAATCCCCGTCGGTCGGCTCGGGATAACGGATGTTGAAAGTGCAGACGAGAAGATCCGCACTTTCAACAGGTTTCCCTCCCCCATTCTCCGGATCCTTGCGGCAACCGGGAAGAACGGCCAGGAGCGCCGCAAGCAAAATCGTGAAAATCCCTTTATTTGACGACATAGTTGATGGTATGTTCAGCTTTCTCGAAACTGCTGCCGAACAGGAGGTCGGCGGCATTCGAGGATGTAATGGATGTTCCGTTCACGGTACCGGACACCTCGACGGGAGCGGAGGAAGACCCGAGCGTCACGCTGCCGCTTTCTTTACCGCCACCGCCGGCAAGCATACCGAAACTCGAGCCGCTTACCGCAGTGAGGCTGCCCGAAACACTGCCACCCTCCACGATAGCGGAGGAGGCGCAGCTGATCCAGCCGATCAGGCCGGAAATTCCGTCAACAGGGACCGTGGCCGTAATATTGGCAGCACTGGTGCAGTTCCGGACCACCTGGGCATAACCCCAGTGACGACCTGCAATACCGCCCACCATCGAATCGATATGGGTCCCGTTGATCGTGATATCCCCGGTGTTGGAGCAGCTCTCCATATAAGGCGTGGCGCCCACGACACCGCCGCAGCGGAATTTGGCGGTCCCGCTGACGGTAATGGAGCCGCTGTTGGTACAGGAAGACATCTTCCCCCAGTTGCTGGGATTGGTGTTGTCGTTGTCGGATGCCGGCCAGCCGATGACGCCGCCGAGATGGGTCCAGCTCTTGCTGGCATAGGATTCCATCGTTATGGCACCCGTATTATTGCAGCCGCTCACATCCACGCCCCTGTTCTTGCTGGGAGAGTCGTCGGCCGGGTTGTTGACCGCACCGAAGACGCCGCCGATGCAGTGCTGGTGGTTCTGGCCGGTATAATCACTCTTGTCGCTGGTCAGGACCTTGATGACGACGGCACCGGAATTGGTACAATCGGAGGCTCCGACGAAGTAACATCCCGCGACACCTCCGGTGAAGAGTCTTGCCGGAGAAGTGGACATCCCTTCCAGTTTGCTCTCCGTCCAGGAAACCTTTCCTTCATTCTTACAGCCGCTCAGACCGGCTAAAGCATATGCAACCACGCCGCCGACCGAGGAGCCGACCTTCTTGTTGTAGAATTCTCCCGCCTCAATATTGTCGAGGTCGTTGGGATCCCGCGCCGGGCAGGCGCGCCCGGAGTGATATCCGCCGGAGAGGCTGACATCACCGTAATTCTCGCAATCCGTCACGGCTCCGATCGTATAGGCCACGACTCCGGCGATTCCCTGCGAGGTAAAAGAACCGTTGTTCTCCACCAGGAGAGAAATGTTTCCATAGTTCTTGCAGCCCTTGACGGGTTGTTCGGTATTCGCGCTCATACCGACCACTCCGGCAAGCAGGTTGCTCTCCCGGGTGCTTCCCTGAATGGTCCGCGAGACATTGGCCTTGTTGATGCAGTCCTCGATCACGCCCTCGTTGCGGGCCGCGATGGCGCCGAAGACATTGGAATCCGGCTCGAAGGAGCACGAAGCGTCGATCGTGACATCGGAGATCCGTCCCTTGTTGACCTTGAACAGCGGCCCCGTGGCCGTCAGATTCTTGATGGCGAATCCGCCGCCGTCGAGGCTGCCGGAGAATCCCTTGGCCGACTCGAGCGTGATTCCCTTCATATCGATATCCGCAGCGATACGGGCCTCGTCCAGCGACGCGTCCGTCAGCCCGGACAGCCACTCGGCAAGCTGGGCGCCGGTCCTGAGCGTCACCTTGTTGTCGCCCTTCTGCTGAACGGTAAGTTTGTTGGTCGTCGAGCCCGTCAGTTCAGGTGCGAAAACCACTTCCCCGATACGTCCGTCCACGGACTCATTGTCGGTAACACTGACCGTAACGGTAACCGTTCCGCTGCCGGAAGCCGGATTGACCGTAATCCACTCGGGGGATTCCGATGTCCAGGTGCCGTCGGCATAGACCTTGAGCGTCTGGCTCGGAGCGTCCACGGCATCAAACAGCAGCGTGGACGTACCTACCCGGACGACCGTCGCCTTGGTGCCGCCACCGCCGCCTTCTTCTTTGTTTTTCTCTTTATCGCAGGCAAACAGTACCGCAAGCGAGGCAATCAACAAAAAATACTTTTTCATATCCTTGCAAATTTAACACTTTAGAAATTAAGTCCGTCATTCCATCCCGGATTCTGCAGCAGACGGGGGTTGAGCACTCGCTCGTCGGTCGGGATCGGATAGAGGTAATCCCGCTCGGGATCAAAGGTGAAGGTGTAGGTCGGACGCGGATTCACATACCCCTTATTCCCGTCGGAAAGGGTGATGTCCGTGCCTATCTTGTACACAAACGTAGCCTGGGAAGAGGGTTTGGAACCGCTGTAGAGGCAGATGTCCGCCTTACCGTCCCGATCCCAGTCGTATTCTCCCGGCCCCGGGAAGTACATGCCATATAGACCCTTCCCGATCCGTTCGCCGGCGGCCCAGCGCAGCAGGTCGGCATAGCGGAATCCCTCCAGTGCCAGTTCCACGACCCGCTCGCGGCGGATCTCCAGAATCACCCCCTTGTTGACTCCGGACACATTGGGATAGCCGGTCTCCGGAGAGGTAAGGAAGGGATCCGGGGAGGCATTGGCCTCCGCGAGATTCATGTCGGGCATACCGGCCCGCAGGCGAAGCCGGTTGACGCTCTTGTTCAGATCCTGCTGGGTCAGCGTGCCGAGCTCGGCCTTCGCTTCGGCGAAATTCAGATATACTTCCGCCAGACGGATGACCGGCATATCGTTGTACGAGTAGTCCCGGACGTTGCTCATCACCAGATTGTCCGGCCGCATCACGAACTTGTTGACCGAATAACCGGTAAGCGAGCAATCCATATCGCAGAAGGACGCCCTGTTGGTCGATACGGTCGTGTAGGTATAGCCGGGAATCCGGATGGTCTGGTGCAGACGCGGATCCCTTCCCGCGACCTGGTCGGCAAAGGTCTTGGTGCTCCACCCCGGAACGGAGGAATAGCGCGACCCGTCGGCCATCAGGTAGTGGTCGATGAAATTCCGGGTGGGGCTTGTCCTTCCGCAGGCGGGCAGCAGCGCGGTCCCGGTGGCATTGTGGAAGAGTTTGTTGCTGTAATCGTAGTCGATGGCGAGAATATACTCTCCGGCATCCGCCGTGTACTGCGAGAACAGATTCTGATAGTCGTACTCCGGTTGACTCGTGGAATAGAGCGCATAGGGCCCCGTTGTCATCAGTTCCTCGGCCGCGGCCGCGGCGAGTTCAAGATAATAAGAGGCCGGCTGTGCGTCCGACGGAAGCGTCCAGAGCGTAATGTCGCCATCGTGATACTTGCGGTACGTACCTTCGAACAGGCAGAAACGGGACTTGAGGGCGAGAGCGGCCCATTTCGTAGCACGGAAAGAACTACCCGACGAATAGGACTCGGGAAGGCCGGCTATGGCCTCGTCGATATCCTCGATCATATGCGACAGGACGACATCCCGGTTGTCGCGGGGATTGTAAAGGTCATCCTCGTCAGAAGAGAGTTCGTGGTCGATCCAGGGCACGTCGCCGAACCGCTGCAGCTTGTCGAAGTAGAACCAGGCGCGGAAGAACTTGCACAGGGCGCTGTACTCCTTCCGGGTATCGGGGTTGTCGCAGCGGTAGAGATTGCCCAGGCAGGTGTTGATCTTGCGGAGCGTCGTCCACGACCAGCCGCCACCGGAGGAAGGAACCGTGCGGAAACTTCCGTTCAGCAGGAGGTTGCTGGGGTTGTTTCCGATCACGAGGTCGCTCTGCTCATCGTAGGGTGCATCCGGAAGGAGGGAAGAGTAGAACGAATTGGTAAATATCTGCAGCTGGGTGGCATTCTGGAAATACGCCTCTTCGGTAATATCGTCCAGGGGGAACTTATCCAGCGCCTTTTCGCAAGACAGTCCCGAAAGAAGGGCCACGAGGGCAAGTGATATGCGGAAAATCTTTTTCATTGCGAAACGGTATTAAAACTGGATATCCAGACCAAACATAAAACTTTTCTGCCAGGGATAGAACGAACGTCCCGTCGCTTCGGAGTCATCGTGCATGATTGCCTCCGGGTCGAGGAACGAGCTGTGCTTGAAAAGCGGAGACCAGCAGGCCAGGTTCTCCCCGGAGAAATATACCCTGATCTTCTCGATCCCGGCCTTTCTCGTCCATTTCTGCGGGACGGTGTAGCCCACCGTGAGATTCTTGAGGCGCAGATAGCGGCAGTTCTGGAGATAACGGGTATTGGTCCGGTTCAGATAGCCGCCGGAGATCTCCGCGATATATCCGCGGGCTCTCGGGAAGTAGGCGTCAGGGTTGTTATAGTCCCAGACATCATTCATAAAATCGCGCCGGATAAAGGACTGCATCGGATTGGAGTAAGGTCCCCAGAAGGGGAAATTGAACCGCGGCGGATACCACTGATGGTCGCCGGTTCCCTGGAAGAATGCGCTCACGTCGAATCCGAAATAATCCATTGAAACGGTGAAGCCGTAGGACAGGCGCGGCAGACTGTTGCCGACGATTCTGCGGTCGCCGGGGTCATCCACCGTATTGGCACCGACTCCGATGGCCCCGTCACCGTCGAGGTCTTCGTACTTGAGGTCGCCGGCCTTCCAGCCCGATCCCATGCCTGCCGTGATATAACTGAGGTCCACGGCGGCTGCATAATCCTGCGCCTCGATATCCGTCGCGAAAAGATCGTTCGCCTCGAAACCCCAGAGCTCCCCGAGATGTCGGCCCACATAGTAGTCGCTGATCAGTTTATTGGGGTTGTTGTCGTACTTGGTAATGAACGAATCGTAGTTGCTGATATTGGCGGAGACGCCGTATCCGAAAGGATGGCCGCCCAGCTTGACCTGGTCCTTCCAGCTCAGGGAGAACTCGAAGCCGCGGGTCCTGAGGTTCGCCGTATTCTGTTTGGGGGCGGCGGCGCCATACACGGCGGGAAGGGCTGCACCCGACACCAGCATCCCCAGCGTATTGCGGATATACGCCTCGCCGGTAAACTGGAGACGGTCGTGGAAGAATCCCGCATCAAGGCCGACGTTGTACTGACGCACGGTCTCCCACGTCAGGTCTCCGGCATTCGGAGCCGAAATGGAGGCCGTCTTGGCCAGCGTCTCGCCGCCGAACATATAACTGGCATCATCGACCGACACCTTGCGGATGTAGGCGTAGTTGCTGACAACCTGATTGCCCAGGGAGCCGAAGGAGGCCCTCAGTTTGAGATTGCTCACATACCTCTTGGCAGGTGCGAAGAATGGCTCCTCACTGATCCTCCAGCCGGCCGACGCCGAGGGGAAGAATCCCCAGCGGTGACCCTTTGCGAAGCGGGAAGAACCGTCGTAACGTCCCGAAATCTCAAACAGATAGCGGCCCTTGTAATCATAATTGACGCGTCCGAAAAAGCCCAGGAGGGCATATTCGGTCTGCTCACCGTCGATATACTGCCTGGTGGCGCCGGTAATATCCGTACCGGCGAGGGAGAGATCGTTGAGCGTATCGGAAACGAGATAGTATCCGATGGCCTCGAGATACTGCGTGTACTGCGTCTCGTAGTTTCCGCCTATGACGGCCGTCAGATGATGCGCGTCTTTGAACGTGTCTTCATAGGTGGCGAACACGTTGGCGGACATGTATCTGTAGGTCCGCGCCTTTTCATCGAGCTGGTTGGTTCCGACGCCGGTCGAGCGTACCTGCATCGGTTCGTCGGGATATTGCCTGTACTGGAGCTCGGTCTGGCGGGCGGTGGTATGGTTGCGCCGCCGGCGGAAGGTGAAATTACCGGTGAGCCTGAGCTGCCTGACGGGAGTGATGTTCAGTTCCGTCGTATTGGCGAAGTCGTATTTCCGCTCGATATGCCGGTCCGTATTCTCGGAAAACTTGACGTGCATTCCGTTTCCGACCGCATAACTGTTTACGAAGTACTGCGAATAGTACACCCACGACCCGTCCGGATTCTGAAGCGGAAAGCACGGAAGCGCGTGGGCCGTCAGCATGGAGATCGCCCGGTCCAGATTGCTCGTTCCCTGAGCCAGATAAGAATACTTCTGATCGTAGTAGGACGTGTTGTTGGAAATCGTGGCCCACTTGGCGATACGGCCTTCGAACCGGGCGCGCAGCTGGTATTTATCCAGAATGTCCGGATGAATCTTGAGGATACCTTGCCGGCGGTCCCAGGTGCCCGAGATGTAGTATTTGAAATTCTTGCCGCCGCCGCTGACGGAAAGGTTCTGCTGAAACACGGGATTGCGGTCGGAGAACAGGGTATGGTACCAGTCCGTGTTGCCGTAATACTTCCATTGACGCACCCCTCCGACCGTCTCCTCCACGACCCACGGGCGGTCGGGATGTTCCGTCACGTCATTCACGCGGGCGAGGAGTTCGTTCATATCGTTGTCGTTGTACTTGAGGTATTTCTCTCCCGGATAGCGGGCCTCCCAGAAGGTATTGAGCGTATGTACGCTCCAGTAGCCCCGGGTCTCGAAGTCGGTGCTGGTGGTCGGAGACTGCCATCCGAACCGGCCGCTGTAGCGCACTGTCGCCTTTCCGTCCTCGTCCGTTCCGGCCTTCGTGGTCACCAGGATGACGCCGAATGCCGCCCTGGCTCCGTAGATGGCCGCCGCCGATCCGTCCTTGATGACGGAAATGCTCTCCACGTCCTGGGGATTGACGCGGCTCAGGTCACCCTCCGCCCCGTCGACAAGCACCATCGGACCGGCTCCGTTGATGGATGTGTATCCGCGGATATTGATATCCGGGGATTCATTCATAATACCGGTGGAAGACGTGATGTTGAGACCGGGAACGGAACCCTGCAGCATACTGGTCACATCTCCGGAAGTACGGTTCTGGATATCATCCCCCTTCACGGCCGTGATGGCGCCCGTAAGGTTCACCTTCTTCTGGGTACCGTAACCCACGACCACCGTCTCCTCCAGCATCAGGTTGTCGGCTTCGAGAACGATGTCCGCCTGATTCTGCGATGCGGGAACAGTTATGGATGTGGAGGTATAGCCCAGGCAGGAGATATCCAGCCGGACATCCCCTTCACCCACTTGCAACGACCACGATCCGTCGATGTCGCTGACCGTTCCTTTCGAGGTTCCGCTTACAATAACCCCCGCACCGGGGACACCTTCCCCGGAAGCATCCGTTACCCTGCCGGAAACCGTCCTCTGGGCAAACGCGGCGAACGCCGTGACAAGCAGGAGAATCGCTGCCGAGAGAATTTTTCTTGCTCCGTTCATATCGTGGTCGCTTTAGAAATAAATCGTACCCTGGCCGTCGGCCGGAATGTCCTCCAGCTGACCATCATCCGCAGGAGTACATGCCATCAATGTCAAGAGAACAAATATAGCCAGGATTTTTTTCATTTTACTGATAATCAAAAATCAATGTCGCCGTCACAGGCCAGTGGTCGGAGATGTAGGTCACGCCGGCATAGGGCCGGAAGTCGGTTCCGAAGCTGCCGGGGACAAGCCCGTGCTTGGCGTCTTCATAGCAGTAGCGGTAGATGATGTGGTCGAGATTGGAGCCGCCGCCGGAGACGGTACCGCTGCCGTATATGGAGGAGAATCCGGCACAACCTTCCGTGAAATTGTTGTAGCTGACAGGATAAGCCGTCTTGCTTGTCTTCCCGTCCACATTGCGGGCAAAGTAATAATCACCCCATCCCGTGTAACCCTTCTCCTCGCCCATCATATCCGATGCGGATTCGTTGAAATCACCGGTCACGATGACCGGAAGATGCCCGGTATTGATGGCTTCTATCTGGTTGTACAGGATTTCCGCCTCCTCCTTACGGGTGGCGTATGCTTCAGCTGTATAATGTGCTTCGAAGTGGGTGTTGAATACATAGAATACTTCTCCGGTAGCCTTGATGCGGAACTTGATCCAGGCGCAGTTGCGCCCGCCGCCGGAACCGACACTGGCGGGATTGGAAGACAGCCAGAACGTTCCCTTGTCCAGGACATCGAACCTTGCGGTCTTGTAGAAGATGGCGTTGGAGGAGTCGGTGTTGTAGTCTTTCTTGTTCCAGAGGTAGCCGGTGGATCCGCTGGACTCCTTCCCGTATTCCACGCCAAGGCCATAGGCGGCGTAGCCTTCCGTATTGTCGAGGATGTTTACCCGCTGACGGTATTCGCATTCCTGCGTCCCGATGATGTCGGGCTCATTATCATTGAAGAAAGCATAGATTCCCGACCTGCGTACGCTCCAATAGTGGCTGCTGCTCCAGTCGCTGTTGTCATCGTTGCTCTGGCAGGCGACATTGAAGGACCACACCTGGAGCGAGGCGCGGGCGGCGGGCATCGTAGTCTCCATCGTAGTCTGGGCCGACCGGGTAATGGTGAACGGCTCCGTAAGACTCTTGGAACTGATGCTTCCGTCCGGGAGGACAGCACTCACGGTAAGGCTCGAATAAGATCCGGCAGGAATGACCACGATAAACTCCTTGGCAGAAGAGGTACTCAACTGCTGGGCGGAACTGCAATTGACCGCAACGGTCTTGTAGCTGTCC
Source organism: uncultured Bacteroidales bacterium (assembly GCA_900320545.1). Classification (GTDB taxonomy): domain Bacteria; phylum Bacteroidota; class Bacteroidia; order Bacteroidales; family UBA932; genus Cryptobacteroides. Next base: position 99,474 of record ONSU01000002.1, read on the forward strand.
GCCGAACCGGTAATTGTCAGGGTGTTACCGCCACGGGAAACGGTCCCGGGACCCGTGACCGCCTTGTCGAAAGTGAGCTCGAGGCGCGAAACCTTGATGCTTCCCTTCAGGCGCAGCTTCAGGACCCCGCAGAGATTCTTCATCGTAAAATTTCCGAAAGAACTGCTGGTCCCGGAGAGCATCGGATTGCTGCCGGGAGCAAATGTCCCCGCGGTATAATCCACCTCGGAAGGGAGCGTGAAAGTAAATGTACTGCCGCCATTGTATGTCGCCGTAGAAGGATATACAACGAAATAGTTCTCACTGCCGGTATATTGGGGCCTGACGCCGCTGAAGGTGCCGCTGCCGGTTCCTGCTCCGCCAGTCAGAGTAAATGTATTTCCGGCTCCGTTACCCTGCGCAAAAACTTTGATTTCGTCCCCTGAAGACCAGAGCACACTGGTCCCGGAAAGACTGGTCTTAACCGCTCCCTCTTGACCGACGGTAATTTCGGTCAAGAGAGCCTCCGGCTCCGCCTGTTCGAATTTACTGCACGCCGCGAGCACGGCAAGGCCTGCTATGATAATTAGTAGAATCCTTCTGCACATAGTATTCTATGTTATTCCATTCCTACGGAAATATTCTCAGGTGTTCCCTCATCACTAATGGCCGTCACGGTAACGGTGATGTCGGAAAGGTGAATAACCGGTTTCCGGCTGTCGCTGGCTGAACCATCATCGTAGGTTGGCTTGGAGAAGTTTGTTTTCGCAGGTCCGAAGATAATCCGGTCTCCGGCTTTTATCTTCAAGGTCCTGGAGACTGTCTCCCAGGTCTCACCATCATTTTTATTGAAGGTGATGCGCCGGACGTGGTCGCCTTCCGCTCCGTCATCCTGCCAGCTGAAATCCGCCTTGTTGCCGGAAACAGCGGCTCCAGCCTGAGTGATGGCGCCAAGCGCCCATTCGCCCTTGTTTGCACCATAAGAAGGAGATGCGGTAATGGTAACTTCGACCGTCGCCACCTTTCCGGCGGCAATCGGGAATTCAGGTGTCAGGAGCCAGCCTAAACAACTGTCATATTTACTGCCATCGGCAAGTCTGGTTCCTATCTGGACATAACCTGGACGAACCCATATTGCTCCATAATTCGGCTTTGCGGCATTTATACAACTGGTGTTGCCGACGGCGTCCCATGCCCAGTTCGCAAGCCGGCTTCCGGGCAAGGCTCCCGTCTGACGGAAGAGCGACCACCATCTGCATAGCTGTACTGACTCATAAGGATCACTGTTGTCAAGAGTTTGGTTGCTGAAGGAAGATCCGGAGTCGGGATCGATACCCACCGCATCCGAATTGTAATCCGAATTCCAGCAGAGTTCGCTGAAGTCCTCGGCAAAAGCGAGTCCTGTTTCGGAGATACTCGAAGGCATCGTCTTGACAGTGAATGGCTTGGTCCTGGCAATGACAGCTGTGGATGTCTGGGAATCTCCGTCGCTTACCTTTATATAATATGTCGTATCCGGACTGAGTCCCGCAAAGACAAATCGCGGGGAGTGAGAAGTACTCCAATAGGATGCGTTGGCAGCGAAACTGAAGGAACGGACCGGCGTCCCACTGCATTCCGCATTGTCATAGAGGAAAGCCGTATAGGATTTTGTAATATCATCCTCAACGGAAGTACCTTCCGTCCATTCGACCGTTATGGTGGAAGAACTTGTTTCCCTGACTGTCACCCGGACAGGATCGTTCTCAATGGAAGTAACCTCGACCTTGATGTCGCTGATGAACACACGCCCCTTGGAACTTGATGATCCCTCTGCGGCGCCGAAGGCGATGCGGTCTCCAGGAAGGATGGTCAAGCCCTCAGCGGTGACGGTCGTCCACTCCGTCCCGAGCGCGACGGTCTGATACTTGTCCGGGGTGTTTTCTTCAGGCCAGCTGAAATTCGCCGCATAGCCGCTCACGTTAGCTTCTATGGCGTTGAGAACGGCGATGCCCCAGCTGTCCTCCTGACTGGAGTTATACTTCGCTGCGGTGACGGTCACATTGACTATGGCCTTCTTTCCGCCCGGCACCGTAAACTGCGGTGTCAGTATCCAGCCCTTGCCGCTGGCGGTACCCATCTTGAGGTAACCGCAGTGGTAATAGACATTGCTGTCATAAGCCCACCCTGCAAGGCGGCTGGAGGCAAGCGGAGCCGTGGTGGACATCTTGACCTCTCCGGAATTGCTGTTGCCGGCGACATAATTCTTGACATCCGTGGAGGAGAAAGAGGAGGTCGTGTTGGGAACGTACCCGGCCGCACCGGCGAGCATATCCGACTGCCAGCGGAGTTCCCCGAAGTCCTCGGCAAGAGCGACGCCCGTCGAAGTAATGGACGAAGGCATCTGCACGACGGTAAAGGCTTCCGTAGTGGCGGAAACGATGTTGGAGACCACGCCGTCCGTCGTATCCGTCACCTTCAGATAATAGGTCGTAGCCGGGGTAAGTCCGCCGAATACGTATTTCGGCTGTGCACTCCTCCAGCAAGCGTCCCCCGCGGGGATATCGAAGGAAGCGACCGGCACCGTGCAGGCGTCATCGCTATAAAGAGCCGCCGTGAAAGCGTGGGAAGGATCGCCGCTCCAGGTAAACGGCAGGGTCGAAGAGGTCGCCCCTTCGGCGGGATAGGCAAAGAGCGACGAAGCCGACAGCGCCTTGACATCCACCGAGATATCATCGAAGAGTACACGGGCCTTGCTGTTCGAACCTCCTTTTGTGCGTCCGAATGCTATCCTGTTGCCCCTCTGTATCCGCAGACCCCGCACGGTCACGGTCTCCCAGGGAGATGTGTTCTCCTTGGTCTTTGTAGTGGAGACGACCCTGTAGAGAGAGACATCAGTTATATCCGGCCAGGTGAAGTCAGACTGACGGCCACCCTTGTCTCCGTCCTCGCTGATCACGCAGACCATAAAGTCATCGGACTGGTCCGCATTATATTTGGTGAAGCTTACGGTAACATCCGCATACGCAGATTTGCCTTCCTCTATCGGGAATGTGGGCGTAAGGGCAAAACCGTAAGAGCTGCTCGTTCCCAGCTTCAGATATCCGGGGTGAATGTAAACCTTGCCCTCGGACAGCCAGCCGGCAAGGCGGCTGTTGGCGATAGCCGTGGAGAAATTACCGGTGCCGCGGAAGTCCTTCTCGTCCGGATTGATCGTGGCTCCGGACAGGGAATGATTGGAGAAACTGCTCTGGTTGGAAGGAAGATATCCCACGCCGTTCTTCACATACTCCGTTCCCCAGGCGAACTCGCCGAAGTCCTCGGCATAGACCACCCCGGCGGCGGTAATGTCCGAAGTGGGCATCTGGACTACCGTAAACGCCTTGGTGCTCTCCTGTACCGGGTCGCTCAACGCGCCGGCCGTAGGGTCTTCCACCTTGAACCAATAGTCTGTCCCGGGAGCAAGACCGCCGATGACAAAACGGAGGGCTTCGCCGACTTTCCACTCGGCGGACGCAGGAAGGTCGTAAGATTCATATTCGGACGTGCACCCGCTGTCGGTATAGACGTGAACTTTCCAAGGCTTCTTCGTATCGCTGGCGGGATTGGAGCCGGTCCAGCGGATCGTGATGGCGGAAGAATTGACGGCCCAGTGGCCGGTAATCGCGACCGCTGACGGCACATACGCCGGAGCCGTGATCGGATACAGCGTTCCCGCCGCGGCGTTGAAGGCCGACGTGCGGGAGAAGGCCATGGAAGTACCGTCAGACGCACTGATAACAAAGCGGAGGCCGCCGGCATAATTCTGCGCCGGGATGGCCAGGGTAACCGGGGTTCCGAACGGAAGGCCGCCCGAGGGGGCCTCAATCTCGACATAATTGTTTTCGCCGCCCGAGAGGGAAGAGAAGTCGGTCGTAAAGACGCCGCTCATCTTCTCCGTGCCCAGGGCCTCCAGTTTGATGGAAGTGATATTGAGCGTACCCTCGGCCGGGGCGGTCGGGGTAATCTTGAAGAGCGACATCATCGGGTTGAAACTCAGTGAGGGGGAGTTGCCGCTTCCGAGCATGATGTAAGCGGCGGGGTCGTGCTGCCCGGCCACATAAGCCTGTTGCGAGGGAATCGTAACCGTCGCCGCTCCGGAGGCATATCCGGAAATCGCCGAAGCCGGAGAAGCTGAATAATACGGAACCGTCAACTCGCCCGTAACGGAGAACTGGGCATAATTGGTACCGACATAGCCGTCGCCATCTTCCAGGGCTACGCTTGAGATGCCGTTGACACTGATGACGTCGCCCGCCTGCCAGAGAGTCGGATAGCCGTCCTCACCCTTCTCTCCAAGGCAAACCTTGGTCTCGGGGAGGGAGGCCTTGAAGACGACAGTCTTGATTTCTCCGGAAGTATTCTCCGGGAGATCCTGCTCTTTGGCGCAGGAAAATGCAAGGACAAGAATGCCTGCAAGCAAAAGAATCTTTTTCATTGTCGTCTTCATTTTTAGTTGAACCATTCGTCTTCGCCGGGGTCTCCTTCCCCGACATTGCCCAGCTGCCCGCTTTCCAGGAAGTTCTCCTCGGGATCGAGAAAGATCAGCTCTGCTTCGGGGCTGCTGTAGGAAGCGAAAGCCTTCATTTCAAGTGTTTTTTGTATCATAATCCTATAACATTTTCTAAATAGTGTGTGCGGACACACTCTAACAAATCCAACATTATGATGCAAATATATATATTTTTTTTGTTTTTAACTGTGTGCGGACACATTTTCCGGAATTAATTTTTATATTTGCATCCGGATGGAGACATTTTCGACCAGGTCTGTGTCCGCGCACATATATTAAAGGTATAAATACCCAGACGATATGAACAGTTTAAAAACAATCACTCCGGCCCATCGGTATTACACCGTGCCTGAGATCAGAATCAAGCCCCTGACGATTCAAAAGGGCTTATGTATCAGCGGCGGGCTCTCCCCCATCGAAGAGGAAGATGCCGGCATAGACAATTGGGGAGAATAAAATTATGAAAAAGTCAGTATTATTCACACTGTGTGCAGCCGCCGTCCTGGCGGGCTGCAAGTCGGAGTTGCCGGAAGGGCCGGAAGTTCCGGGCGCGAAAACAGTCAAGGCCATCCTGACAGAAACCAAATCCTACCTCGGCGACAAGGACGGGACCTCGTATCCCAACTATTGGGCAGAGGGCGATGTCATCAACCTCAACGGGACGGCATCCTCTCCGCTCGACGCCTCCTACAACGGCAAGAGCGAGGCCGAGTTCACCTTCGCATCCGCCGCGGCACCCTACAAGGCTGTCTATCCGGCTTCGAGCGTCACCGCCTACGCCGACGGCATCGCATCCATCCTGCTCCCGGCAGAGCAGACCTATGTTGCAGGGTCCTACGACCCGGCAGCGTTTATAATGACCGCAAAGTCGGAGGCAGACGCCACCCTTACCTTCGCCCCGGCACTTTGCATCCTCAAATTCGTCATAGACGGAACGGACAACACCAAGAGTATCAAACTCTCCGCCGATGACGGGAAGAAACTTTCCGGAGCCTTCACGACCGATTTTTCCACCTTTGCGGCAGCGGAAGGCGCCTCCTCAGAAGTGACCATCCAGATGCCCGAAGGCGGTGTCGCTCCCGGGACGCCCATTATGCTGGCCGTCCCGGCAGGTGACTACAGCGGCGGTCTCACTGCGGAATTCACGGATGCGAACGGCGGGGTCATGACCCTTCACGCCACGCCTTCAAAGGTTTACGAAGCCGGCAAGATGTACGCGACGGAGGTGACGGAGCCGGTTCCCTCGCTGACGGCAGCCGAAGTATCCGGAAGCACATCCTCCACATTGGTATTCAACTGGGACGGCGACAAGACCCATGCTTTCACCGTCACGCTGTATAGCAATGCCGCCTGCTCCGCGGAAGTCGCTTCCTTCGACATTCCCGCCGGGGACGCATGCTGGAACAGGACCCTGCCCACCTATGTTTTCGGAGGGCTCACGCCGGGCACGAAATATTGGTTCAAAGTGACCGACACGACAGACAGTATCGAGTCCAACGTGGTGGAAGCCACCACCGCCTCCTTCGACATCGTGCAGATGCCTGCATCGATCAACGCGACGGGTGTCGTCCTCGCCGAAGATTTCGGTGAAATTCGCTGGCAGGGAGACATGCTGGCAAATGCTTCCGGATTTATCCCCAATACCACATCCTCTTTCTCCTCCACGGATGTCAAGAATTATGTCGCTGGCAACAGCAACTCCGGAGAGGTCAAGATGACCACCACGGCTCCGCTTGCCTCCAGCCGCCTTGCAGGATGGGCTTACGACAGCAATGTCTATTACCACTGCGGATACCTCAAGATGGGAACTTCCAGCGGCAAGGGCTGGATCCTGACGCCTCAGTTTACGGTTCCGGAAGGCTACAAGGCCATCGTCAAGGTGACCGTCACGGCGGCAAGATACAACTCCAGCCAGGACGAGAACTGGGCCGTTGCCGTCCTCAACGAGGAACTGGCCAAGGTCAGCGGCTATGCAGCGAATTTCAGCTGGCCGGGAGAAGAAACCAAATACCAGCTTGTCGGCCCGCTCGCCACTTCGTGGACGACCGTCAGCGCGGAGGGGCTTGAAGTCCTTCCCGGAGACCGCATCACCTTCGGTCCCAAGAACGGAGCCGACAAGGCCAAGTCCCGCGTATTTATCGGAGACATCAAGGTAGAAGTCACGGAACTGATCGAGCCGACGGTCATTACCGACCCCATCGCCGCCAGTCTCCTGGAGGCCACTTCCTCCACGCTGTCGTTTGAATGGAACGAGGGCGGCGAGGCGGCCGACGACGCCAATCTGGCCTACACGGCGACACTCTACAGCGACGTCGCCTGCACCAGTCCGGTACTTTCCTACAGTTTTGCCGAGGGGCAGGGAACCTCGCTCTGGCGGGATAAATATCCCAAGTTCATCTTCGCGGGATTGAATGCCGGTACCCAGTACTATTTCAGGGTATCGGACGGAAACGGACAGAAATCCAATATCGTCCCCGCAAAGACAGCCGCATTTACGGTCGTCACGATTCCCGCCTCCATCACGGGACCGGGAGTTATCCTTGCCGAAGACTTCAGCCTCTTCACGTGGGACTTCGAATACGGGCAGGGCTGCGTCGGTATGGCCGCTCCGGACACCCAGACCAACTTCACCGTCCAGGGAACCGATCCAGTGAAATTCGCAGAGAATGTCGGCGCCTATCAGGTCTTCACCTCCGGAGCCTTCGCTTCCAGCCGCCTCAATAAATGGGCGCGGGATGCAGGAACGGATGCCCGGGTAAGGGTGCATCCCGGATACATCACCCTCGGATCCTTCACCAACAACCAGAAGGCATGGCTGCTTACGCCTCCGTTCCCGATTCCCGACGGGAAGGTCGCCATCGTCACCGTCTCGCTGACCGCCCGGAAGGGCATGACCGGTGCCACGGGAGACTACGCATTGGGAATCCTCAACAATTCCTCCAACAACGGAGCCAACGGCGGCGGAGCCAATATGCAGGACGAAAACACTTCCGACTTCTCCTGGCCGGACGACCGCCCCTCCACGATATACAATGCGTTCACCGTCAACAACGACACATCCTGGCAGACCTTCAATTACACCGGAATGACGCTCAAGGCCGGTGACCGCATCGTGGTCGGATCCCGTGCCAACTACAGTTACTCGAGCAAGAAATCCTGCCTCAACCTTTCCGACATCACCGTTACCGTGACGGCCATCGAAGACGCTGAATAGCGGATTTCCGCCAACGCTACAAAAAGGCGCGCCTCAAAAAAGGGGCGCGTTTTCGTATTTATACCTCGTCGGTCCAGTAGTCGAGGTTTTCGCGGAGGACGATATCGATGGGCTGGCACTCCCGGAGCGTATGGTCCGGGACGCCGTAGAGAAGATAGTGCAGCAGGGATTCGACGGCGCTGAAGCCCTGGTGCTCGGGGTGCTGGTTGATCAGGAAGTCCAGGGAGCCCTCGCGGATGCAGCGCTCGTTACCGGATGTCACGTCGAAGCCGCCGATGACCGGACGCCGGGACTCCCCTTTTACGGCATCGGAAATCAGGTAGCCGGTCGAGATGACGACGGCGACGCCGCCGACATCGGGATTCGCCTTCAGGAATGAGCGGATCTCTTCGTGCGCTTCGTCGGGGCTGGCAGCCGGGAAACTCACCTCGCGCAGGGTCCTTTCGCGTCCTTGCTCCTCGAAAAACGCTTTGAATGCCGCGAGGCGGATGGCCGAGTTGTTGGACATCTGCGTTCCGACGCGACGCGGAAGCAGCAGCGCCAATTCCTTTCCGGCGGGCGTGAATCCGTCCATCAGGCGCGCCATCAGCCGCCCGCAGGTTTCCTGATCGGCCAGATAGGACGCGACTGGATGGGTCTCGGGCACCTTTCCATCGACGAAGACATAGGGAATATGCCGCCCGTCGAGACGGCCGCAGAGCTCCCTTGTCTCTTCCACGAAGGTCGTACCCAGGATGACAGCGGAGCAGTTCATCGTGGCGATCCGTCCGAACGCCTCCCGGCACGACAGGGAATTGAACTGGTCGAAGAAGACGTATTCGCTCTTGATGGAGATGTCGCCGTACTCGCGAAATGCTTTGTCGAAGCCCTTGCGGACCAGGTCCCAGTACTCCCCTTTCTCCGAAGAAGGGATGGACACGACGATCCGGAAGGTCTTGCCGGTCTTCTTGAACGCCACGGCGGAAGTATGGAGGTTGTATTTGTAATTCTGCTTCTCCAGGACGGCCTGGACGGCGGCCATCGCCGCCTCGGACACCCGCCCGCGGTTGTGCAGCACCCGGTCCACGGTCCCCACGGAGACCCCGGCCAGGGCGGCTATCTGTTTGATGGTGAGTTGCTGAGACATAAGATTAAAGCGTCTTGGATAAAGCATGCTCGATGCCGCGAAGTTCGGCGAGGGAGCGCAAGCGGCCGTAGCAGGAATAGCCCGGATTGGATTTGCGGTGGAGGTCGTCGCACATCTGGTGGCCGTGGTCGGGGCGGAGGAAGATGCGGAAACCGCGCTTCTGCTCCACTTCCAGCATCGCCTTCATCATTTCGAAGACGGGCACGTCGCCTTCCAGCAGATTGGCTTCGTAAAAATTGCCGTCGGCGTCACGCTTGGTGCTTCTCAAATGAACGAAATCCACCCGGTCACCGAATTCCCGCATCATCGCGGGGCAGTCGTTGTCGGGGCGGACGCCGAGCGAGCCGGTGCAGAGATTGAGGCCGTTGGAAGGATTGGGAACGGCGGCGACGAGTTTCCGGAAGTCTTCCGCCGTGCTCATGATGCGCGGCAGACCGAGAATGGGATACGGCGGGTCGTCCGGGTGAATGACCATCCGGGAGCCGACCTCGTCGCATACGGGGCACACCTGCTGCAAGAAGAAGATGAGATTGCCCCGCAGAGTCTCGGCGTCGATCCCTTTGTAGCGGTCAAGCGCCGCCTGGAACTGCTCCAGCGTGAAACTTTCCTCGCTGCCGGGAAGCCCCGCGATCATGTTGCGGGTAATGAGGGCAACTTCATCGGGCGACATCGCCTCATAGCGGGCCTTCGCCCGGGCAATCTCTTCGGCGGAATATTCTTTCTCCGCGCCGGGGCGCCTCAGGATAAACAGGTCAAAGGCCAGAAACGCAGCCCGCTCGAATCGCAGGGCGCGGCTCCCGTCCGGCATCTCGTAAGCAAGGTCGGTCCGCGTCCAGTCCAACACCGGCATAAAGTTGTAGGTGATGCAATGGATGCCGCAGGCGGCCAGATTGCGGATGGTCTGCTTGTAATTCTCGATATAATCCAGATAGCGGCCTTCCCGCGTTTTGATGTGCTCGTGGACCGGAACGCTCTCCACGACGCTCCAGACCAGCCCCTTTTCGGCGCACCGGGCTTTGCGTTTCTCGATTTCTTCGACGGGCCACACTTCCCCGTTGGGAATGTGGTGCAGGGCGCTCACGATGTCGGTCACGCCGGCCTGGCGGATGTTGTCCAGCGTAACGGGATCATCAGGCCCGTACCAGCGCCAGGATTGTCGCATCAAAATCATATGCTGAAGCTATTGAATCCGCCGTCCACCACGGCGATGGTGCCGGTGACGCCCTTGGAAGCGTCGGAGGCGAGATAGTGCAGGGCGCCGACCAGTTCGTCCGCCTCCAGGAAGCGGCCGAAGGGGGTATGGCCCAGGATCTTGCGGGAGCGGTCGGTCAGCGAGCCGTCCGGGTTGGTCAGGAGAGCGCGGTTCTGGTTGCTGAGGATGAATCCGGGGGCGATGCCGTTCACGCGGATGCCCTCTCCGTATTTGATCGCCAGTTCCGCGGCGAGCCACTCCGTCCAGCTGGCCATCCCCGCCTTGGCGATGCCGTAGCCGGCCACGCGCGTGAGCGGACGGAACGACGACATCGAGCAGAAGTTGATGATGCTGCCTTTCTTCTGCGCCACCATCGGTCGGATGAAGACCTTGGTCGGAATCACCGTGCCGAAGATATTCAGTTCGCAGACCTTCTTCATCGCCTCGATGTCGAGATCCTCGATGGTCTGGTCGGGCTGCACGTTGGCCGGTCCCATATTGCCGCCGGCCGCATTCAGCAGAATGTCGATAGTACCATAAGCGGCGAGGATATCGGCCAGGTTCCGCTCCAGCGCCTCTTCGGAGAGCACATCCGTGGGGAGGAACATCGCCTCTCCCCCGGCGGCCTTGATTTCCGCAACCATTTGGTTGCCCTTATCTGTGGAATGCGCCCTGGAGAGCAACACAACCTTGCATCCCTCGGCAGCAAAATACTTGGCGATGGTGGAGCCGAGCACGCCGCAGGCGCCGGTTATCACCACGACCTTCCCCTTGATGTCAAAAAGATTATTCATACGGATTATAAATGTGTAAGGACACAAATTTATAAACATCCGGTGACAAAGCCAAGAGAATGGTCCTTTTTACGGGGTAAATTTGCATTATTTCTTTTCTTTTTTTATTTTTGTGTGCGGACACATAAACAAGGAAAATGAACGCTTTGAAAGGAAAAGTTGCGGTCGTGACCGGCGGTTCCCGGGACATCGGCCGGGCCATCTCGATGAAACTGGCAGCCGAGGGGGCCAAAGTTTGCATCAATTATTGTCACAATGAAGCCAAGGCCCAGGAGACGCTGGAAGCCGTCAGGAGCATAGGCGGAGAGGCCATTCTCGTCAAGGCGGATGTCTCCAGGGCGGAAGACGTCAAGAGGATGTTTGAGGAGGCCGCCAAGGCTTTCGGCGGGCAGATCGATATTCTCGTGAACAATGCCGGCGGCATCGTCGGGCGCAAAGGGATCGAGGAGCAGGACGAGGAGTGGTTTCAGAAGCTGATGGACCTTAACTTCAAGAGCTGCTGGCTCTGCACCCGCGACGTGCTTTCCTATATGAAAAACGGCGGCAGCATCGTCAACATTTCCTCCCAGGCGGCCCGCGACGGAGGCGGTCCCGGATCGTCCATCTACGCGTGCGGCAAGGCGGCGATGCTTTGCCATACCCGCGCGATGGCCAAGGAACTCGGCCCCCGCAGCATCCGCGTCAACGCGGTCTGCCCCGGAATGATCAATACCTATTTCCACGACACCTTCACCGCGCCGGAAGGCCGGGAAGCCCTGCACCGCAGCGCTCCGCTCCGGCGGGAAGGGGAAGCGGCGGAAGTGGCGAACCTCGTCAGTTTCCTCGCCAGTGACGCTTCGGCCTATATCACGGGCAACGGCGTCGACATCAACGGCGGCTGCCTGTTCTCCTAAATGGCTGATTTTTTCAAAAAGATTCTGCGCTGGATCGCGCTGGTCGGGCCCGGACTGTTTTGTCTGGGCTTTACCATCGGTACGGGCAGCGTCACATCGATGGTCAAGTCCGGCAGCATGTTCGGCACCGGCCTGCTATGGGTGCTCGCCATCAGCGCTTTCTTCACCTGGGTGATGACCGACGCCTACGGCCGCTACGGCATCGCGACCGGCGACACCGCCATCCACGGCGTCAAAACCCATCTGAAAGGCGGAAAAACCTGGGCGGTCATCCTCATCGCCGGGCTCGTCGTCAGTCAGTGGATCAGCCTTTCCAGCATCCTCAACATCACCTCCAACGCCGTCTCGGAAGTCCTCTACCTATGCATCCCCGGACTCACCCCTTCGGCCAGTTACTGGATCGTGCTCGGGGCGGCCGTCCTGATTGCCGGCACGGTCTGGACCATCCTCAACAAGGGCAATTATTCCACCTTCGAGAAGATTCTATCCGTGCTGGTGACCCTGATGGGATTCGCCTTCATCCTCTCGATGTTCATCTCCCTCCCCGCTCCCGGCACCATCGTCCGCGGGTTCGTCCCCTCCATCCCGGAATCGGCCGATGCCAAACTTTTCATCGCCGCCTTCGTCGGCACGACCATGTCTTCGCCGACCTTCGTCATCCGGCCGATGATCCTCAAAAGCAAGGGCTGGGGCCCCGGTGACGGAAAATTGCAGCGGCGCGACGCCATCGTGAGCGCATCCCTGACCTTCATCATCAGCGCATCCATTATGATCTGCGCGGCGGGTGTGCTCTTCACGCGAGGTATCCAGGTCGAGAAGGTGCTGGATATGATCTATGTTCTCGAGCCGGTCGCCGGCCGGTTCGCCGTAGCGCTCTTCGTCACGGGCCTCCTGAGCGCCGGACTTTCGTCCATCTTCCCCATCATGATGCTTGCGCCCGAACTCATCAGCGACTACCGCGAAGGGGAAATGAAGACCGGGACGCCGCTGTTCCGCATTCTTACCGGCATCGCAGCCCTCGTCGGGCTTACCATCCCCATCCTGGGCACACAGCCCGTCATCACGCAGATCGCCTCCCAGGTAACGCTCGTCTTCGTGCTGCCGCTGGTAATCCTGTCGATGATCTTCCTGATCAACAAGAAGTCGGTGATGGGCACCGCCCGTCCCGGGATCGTCTTCAACATCCTGATGGCCCTGGCGCTGGTTTTCGCCTGCGTCGTATCGTACACGGGCGTCGTCGCGCTCGGAAAACTGATCTGATCATGTCCTATTCCCTTCTGGTTCCCACAAGTATGGGTGTCCGCCTCACGCCGGCCGGCCGCCAGCCCGCCCATACCGGCGGGACCTTTACCCTCCAGGCCACCAGCGCCGAAACCAATGTCGCCAGCATTTCATCCAGTCTGGGCCTTCCCGTCAAGGTCCTGACCACCTTTGTCAAAGGGCATCCTTTCGCGGCATTCATCCGGGCCGATCTCTGCGGACGGGGGATGGACGTCGAGGGGCCGGAAGTGCCCCAGGGCGGCCCATGGGGCTATCGGCACCAGATCAACATCGCCGACAGCGGGGCGGGACTCCGGGGACCGCGCGTCTGGAACGACCGCGCCGGAGAAGTCGGCCGGACGCTCAGCGCGGAAGATTTCGACCTGGACCGCATCTTCGAGGATGAAGGCGTGGAAATGATCCATCTGAGCGGACTCATCGCCGCGCTCGCCCCCACTTTCAGTCTCACGCTCGCCGAAACGGCGATGCAATATGGCACCCGCATCAGTTTCGATCTCAATTACCGGGCCTCTTTCTGGGAGGGCCGAGAGGCGGAGCTCCGGGACACCTTCAAGGCCATCGCCTCCCTTTCGGATATCCTGATCGGCAACGAAGAGGATTTCCAGCTGTGCCTGGGAATCGAGGGACCCGCGGCCGGCGGGAAGGATCTCGCCGGAAAGACGGACGCCTTCCGCGCCATGATCGGAGATATCCGGCGGCAATATCCTCGGGCGAAGGTGGTCGCGACGACACTTCGGGAGGTTCTCGACGCCGAAACGCATCTCTGGGGCGCCATCGTGTCCGATCCGGAGCGGACGGCCGTCATTCCGCCCAAAGTGATCAGCGTGCTGGACCGCATCGGCGGCGGAGACGGTTTCGTCGGCGGACTCCTGTACGGACTTCTGAAGAATTGGGACATCGAGAAGTGCGCGCAGTTCGGCTGGGCCTGCGGAGTGCTTGCCGTCACGCTGGAGACCGACTATGCCCGCCCTGCCGACGAGGAGCAGATATGGAGCATCTGGAACGGCAACGCAAGAGTAAAAAGATGACAAATCCTTCTGATATCGGCCTTGTCGGCCTCGGCGTGATGGGAGCGTCCCTCGCCCGCAATATGGAATCGAAAGGATTCCACGTCAGCGTATTCAATTACATTCCTTCCGTGACCGCCGAGTTCCTTGAAGGGCCCGGGAAAGGGAAGAATTTCTACGGTGCCACCTCCTACGCATCGCTTGTCGCCTCGCTGTCGGTACCGAGGAAGGTCTTTTTGATGGTTACGGCAGGGAAAGCGGTGGATGCTGTCCTCTCCGAACTGGTCCCGCTGCTCGCTCCGGGCGATGTCATCATCGACGGGGGCAATTCCGATTTCCACGATACCCGCCGTCGCCACGAAATGCTCACCGCCAAGGGCATCCGCTTCGTCGGATGCGGGGTGTCCGGCGGAGAAGAAGGCGCCTTGAAGGGCCCTGCCATGATGCCAGGCGGATCTCCGGAAGCCTGGCCGCTCATCCGTCCGATTTTCCAGGCCATCGCGGCCAAAGCGGCGGACGGAACGCCCTGCTGCGACTGGATCGGTCCCGACGGCAGCGGCCATTTCGTCAAAATGGTCCACAACGGCATCGAGTACGGGGATATCGAACTCATTTGCGAGTGTTACCAGCTGATGCGGGACGGGCTGGGTCTGACGAATCCGGAAATGCAGGAGACTTTCATGAGGTGGAACGAAGGGGAACTGGGCAGTTACCTTATCGGCATCACGTCGCAGATCCTGGGGAAAAAGGATTCCCCGGACGACGGCTTTCTCATCGACTCCATCCTGGATACCGCCGGGCAGAAAGGAACGGGGAAATGGACCGTACAGGCTGCTCTGGACGAGGGAATTCCCCTGACACTCATCGGAGAAGCGGTCTTCGCCCGCTGCCTCTCCGCCCGAAAGGAGGAGCGGGTCGCCGCAGCCGGGGTGCTCTCCGGGCCGGAGATTCCCGGTCGAGCCGGGGGAAATCAAGACCTGACCGGCCAGCTGAAAGACGCCCTCCTCGCCGCCAAGATCGTCTCTTACGCCCAGGGCTTCGACCTCCTTCGGGCCGCCTCTGAAGAATACGGCTGGCAGCTGGACTGCGGGCGGATCGCCCGCCTCTGGCGGGGCGGCTGCATCATCCGGAGCGTCTTTCTCGACACCATCCACGATGCCTTCCGGGAGCAGCCCGGCCTGCAGAACCTGATGCTGGCCCCCTGGTTCCGCGACACGCTCGCCCGCGCCCAGGAAGGTTGGCGGCAAGCGGTCTGTACGGCCACCCGCCTCGGCATACCGGTCCCGGCCCTCAGCAGCGCTCTCTCCTATTACGATGGCTATCGCTGCGCCCGGTCAGGCGCCAACCTGCTTCAAGCGCAGCGCGACCTGTTCGGCGCCCACACTTATGAGCGCACCGACCGCCCGCGCGGGGAATTCTTCCACACGCAGTGGTAACAATCAGGCATTAACGTCCCAGGGACCGCCGGGACCGAAGACTTTCTCTACGAGATCATCGTAAATACCCGCCCGTTTGGCGAGGTCCAGCAGATTGATGCGGTAGCGCATCAGCTGGGTGTATGGGACCATATCCTTCAACATTTGGCGGCTCACGCCGATATCGGAAGGATCGGTCGGAGCGCCGACAATCCGGAAGCACTCCTGCATCTTCCCGAAAGGCCACACCTGGGCACGGTATTGCTCCTTCAGCGCCGGCCAGTTGTCCCGGACCTTTGTCAGCTGCTCCCGGACCGCCGCCTTGTCACCATACTTTTTGGTAATCTCACGGACACCGAGTTCAGGATCGACGAAGCCCGCGAAGACCTTCCGGGCGCGGGCCTGCTCCTCTTCGAGGGACGGCCAGGCGGCTACGCAGGCATCGATATCGAGCGAAGTGAGATCCATCTTGAGGAACGCGTCGAAGAAAGCGCACATCGTCAGCGTGCCGATGGCAACCTGAAAGCCGTGGCTCTGGAGTTTCCCTTTGTAGCGGTGCGCCGTCATATCCAGATAATGGCTGAAGAGGTGGTCGGTGCAGGAGGCCGGCCGGCTGGAACGGGCGGCCTGCATCGCGAATCCGCTGTATGTGAGGCCCTCGAAGAGCAGGGCGATCGCGTCGGGATCGCCCGCCGCGACACCCTCCGGATCGGAGAGCATCTCGTCCAGGACATCCTGCAGGACGTGCCAGGCGGCGGGATGGATGGGCTCTGTCCCGAACAGATCGGCAATCATCCACTCCGCTCCGCAGGGCACCTTGGCCGCCAGATCGGCATAGCCGGCCGCGGTGAGTTCTTTCGGCGCGGCGGCGATCACGTCGATATCCGCGACGACCGCCACCGGAGCCGGGCACTCGAAGGTCTGCTTGAGGCCCTTATAAGTAATGGAAGCGCCGAAGGACGTGTATCCGTCCACCGACGCGGCCGTCGGCAGGGTCAGATAGGACTGGCCGTGGTGATGGGACGAGAGTTTGCAGAGGTCGTTGATGACTCCGGAACCCACCGACACCAGCACGGCGTCAGGATTGGCGTCCAGCAGTGCGTCCACCCGCTCCACGTAACCCCACTCCGCGTGGAATTCTTCCTCCTGAATGATGTCGCATTCCACGGGAATCCCGGCCGCCCGGAAGGAGGCGAAAACCTTCTCCCCGAGAGCCGGCCAGGTGTGAATGTCCGCGACAATCATCGCCTTTCTGCCGGGGAAGCAGTCGTTAAAAACTTCGGCCGCCTTATCCGCGGCGCCACGGCCCATTTCGAACACTTTCGTGTCCGTTGCGATGGAAAGGGCCTTCTGAATTCTTTCCTGTGCGCTCATATTGCAAATTTACACAATTTCAAGAATTATTTGCTATTTTTGTAAAACGACTGTATGAGATATGAGATATTTTATTCGCTCCGTTAAATACTTTATCCAGATGGCCGTGATCCTGACGCTGATCATCGGGATCATGATGGCGGCCGGATGGGTGGACAAGGATATCGACAAGGCCTTCAGCCAGGGCTGGACCTCGGTGGGATGGATCGCCCTGATGCTGGCGGGTTTTTCCGCCCTCTACCCTATGCTCGGCTACCGTAAACGTACCCTGGATGCCTCCGGAGCCGGGGAAGATCCGCTCGCCAAAGTGCAGGAGGCCCTTGAAGAAAGAGATTACATCCTGGAGAAACAGCAGCACAACCGGGCCATTTTCCGGAGCCGCTCCGTCTACAACCGCATCACCCGCCTCGGCGAAGACCGCATTACGGCCACCCTCGAAGGCGGCACCCTCACCCTAGAAGGTCTCGCCCGCGACCTGGCGAGAATCTCCTTCTCCGTCGAACGAAAACTCTCCTGATATGGAAAACAAGGATTTCAAGACTGTCGCCACCTACAATGAACTGATGATGGCGCGCATTACGGCCGCGATGCTCAACGACCATGGCATCCCGGCTTCCGTATTCGGCTATGACTCCTCCTACCCCTCGCTGGGTTTCGCCCGGAGCATCGAGGTCAAAGTCAACGCCGACGACTACGACGAAGCGATGAGTCTCATCGCCGCCGCCGAAAGCGCGGAATAAAACTCTTCTCCGAACAGATAGATAAGCGGCTCGCGAAGGAACTGATACACCCGGATTCCTTCGCGGCGGCCCTTTTCAAAGGCCTCCTTGCAGATGGCCTGGCGGTCTACATTAAGCGCTTTGCCGCCGCCGGTAAGCGGAGTGACCCGGATGGGATAGAGCCAGCAGGAAACCGGTTTCCGGAATGAAGTCTTCCCCGCCAGAAAGAGGCGCTCCATCGCACAGAAGCAATTCTCCCCTTCGAAATGGCAGAAAGCGCATTCTTCGCTTCCCGGGACGAGCGGCGTCACAATGTCTCCGTCGCGGTCAATCTCGAAAAAGCCCTTCTCATCCACCGTCCGGCGGCCCTCCTCCCGCATCAGGGGAGCATAGAGGGGATACTCCCGCTCGATCGGCTCCAGTTCCTCCTCCTCCAGCGGCGCACCGCTGTCGCCGATGATGCAGCAGCACCCTTTGCACACCGGATAATCGCACGCAAAGTATTCCAGCACGACGTCCTCCGAGACGAGGACATCCCCTATCTGGATGATGGTTCCGAATTGTCTTTTCCCCATTTGGCGATGTTTATGGCCCACGACCCGGCGGCGAGGGCGTTGACCGCCCCGGCGATATCCTCGCGGGTAATGGACCGGATATTGGATTCGTACCGGGTCTTGAAATCCTTATTGTCGGCGTAGCGTGCCAGTACGAGCGCATTCACGCCCTCCGGTGTCTTGAAGGAGGCCTCCGCCGCGGCGAGAGCCATCGCACGGAAAGCCACTGCATCCTTGTTGTTGAGCACATTCCCGGAGGAAAGGGCCTTAAGGACATCGTCGACCACCTCCCCGTTCCGTCCGGAGACAAGGGTATAGGAGATTTCCAGCACCAGATGCTCCTCGGGCCAGGTGTCGAAACGGCATTCCACGCGGACATTCCGCGCCCGGAGCCCGGCTGCACGGACAAACGCCCGGCGAACCGTCTCGGTAACCGGCCCGGTCAGATAGCGGGTCTTCCCGGTAAGCGCGAACGGGCACTCCGCCCGAAGAAGGACCGTCCCGGGAAGGGCCTGCACGCCCAGCGCCTGCCGCCCGTCGGCAAAAGCATACCGGACCTGGCGGGACGAAGCGGTCGAGGAAGAGGGACGAATATGTCCCAGATAGGTCACAAGGACTTTCCGGATTTCCATCGGATCCACATTTCCGCTCAGGACCAGGAACCCCTTCGCGGCCGACGGGAACAGCTTCTCCCGGAAAAACCGGTCCGCTTTCGCGCCGAGGTCATCCTCGAGGACAGCCGGGTCCTTAAAAGGAGTCAGGGAGTACCCCGGATGCAGTACGGCATAATCCTGCGCCTTCATCCGGTATGACATCATCCTGCGGGAGGACAGCCTGAGGCGCTCGCCCGAATAATAGGCCCGCAGCCGGGCCGTATCGGGGGCCGAAGGCGTATGGAGGGCGGTCATGACTGCGCGCAGCAGGAGCGGAAACCGTGACGGACGGACCGTTCCGGTAACCGTTGTCCGGGCGGCGCCCACCTCGGCTTCGATCCCGATTCCATTGGCGGACAGCATCTCCTTCGGCAGATACATTCCCAACAGGTCCGAATAGAAACCGCCCTCTCCCGCCACGGGATTCGCCGCGGCGTACCCCTGCGGGAAAACGAAACCATAATGCAGGTCCTCCGCATCCTTCACATGGTTGCAGATGATGCGAAAGCCATTGGAAAGCGTCCATACGGTACCGCCCGTGACGGGATCCACGGCCTCCTTGCGGACCTTGACCCGCGGTCCTTTACCGACAAGTGAAAGCGTATCACCCCTCGGAGAACAGTCCCTGTGACGGGGCGCAATCGTCGATCCCTCCAGATAAGTCAGGTTGTACCGGAAGAAGGCCTCCATATCGTCCAGCGTATCCAGCGGGGCCTCATACAGGATATCCGCATTGCAGGACGGATTGAGGAACGAGGCCGCCATCCGGTTGAAAAATGCGAGGCCGGAAGAATCCAGAGACGGGCGACGGGAAAAAATGCGGTATTCCTCTCCCCGCGAGGCGAGAGACGAACCGTACAGCCAGGAGCGGATGCACCGGTCGAGGTAGGACCGGTTGGAAGGACGGGTCCTGGCGCGGTTTCGGAAAAGCGGCAGAAGGTGCCCCCGCGCATCCACGAAATCGTCTTTTTCCACGCCGAACTCCGCCAGGGAGGCCACGCTCCGGGATATCTCCTCCATCGCGGCGTCCACATATTTCTTGTCCGTGTCGACGGTGATCGTATATTTGACGTCGCCCGAAGTATCGGCGCTGCGGAGATAGGCGACACTGATGGAGGAAAAGGGTATCGACTTCTCCTGCAGGGCGTCACGAAGCCGCTCCTTGACGATGACTTCGAACTCTTTGGCGAAGATATCCATAATGAGCGGCTGGGCGGTGTCCATATACCGTCTCGGCGTACGGGGCGCAAAGTAGGTGACGGAGACCGACGCCTCATCCGTCCCCTCCAGACGGGAGAATGTGAAGGACGGGGAAATATACGGTTCCCAGACATAATCATCCTCCACCGCCTCGCGGCGCTGATAGGGGACAAGCATCGAGAATAGGCCCATCTTGCGGAAAATCTCGTCGGGAGCGATATCCCCGGCGATCATCACCGCCTGCGGGGCGGGCGATTCGGCGACCAGGGCGAAACAGAGCAGCAGCGTGGAATCCGCCACCGCAGTATCGTACATCGGGACATCGGAGAAGCGGAAAACAGTCGACCCGTCCCGGTCCTCGAAATAGCCCCGCCGGCCGGGGCCGATGCCGTTGCGGAGCAGGAAACGCTCCGGGGTGGTACCGGCGAATTTTTCAATGCCCTGCATCTGGGAAACCGTCGCCGCGGAAGGAACTTCCCCTTTCCGGACCAGTGCGATATCGGCAAATCCTTTCTTGTCCGGAACGGCCGCGAGATAGTATTGGATGCCGTTTTCAAGGGTTCCGACACGGATATTTTTCTCGGCCGGGAGACGCGGCAGTTCCCGTGCTGGCACACTTATTGAGATACACAGCACGGCCGTAACGAAAAGGATATGTTTCCTCAGTCGGTCCATTGAAATAATTTTTCAGATGCAAAATTAAAACAAAATCATTAAATTTGCATTCTGACCGGAAAACGAACGATTAAAATTTTTGTGAGATGAAAAAGATTGTCACCCTTCTTGCTGCGCTCGCATTGACTGCGGGAGTCGCTTTCGCCCAGGATCTCAATGCCGCGCTTGAAACGTACAACACCGCCCTTTCGCTGGCGGAGAACGACAAAGCCGCCGCACTGGACGGGCTCAAAGAGGCCCTCAAGCAGGGCGAAGCCCTCGGTGACGAAGGCGCCGAACTCGTGGGTAACTGCAAAAACGCCATCCCTCCGCTGATGCTTTCGATTGCCAAGTCGCACATCAACGAAGGTGAATTCGACGCAGCCCTCGAGAACCTGACCGCCACGGAAGCCGCCGCCAAGGAATATGACAACCCCGACGTCCTGTTCGAGATTCCCGACCTGTTCATCACCGTCTACAACCGCCGCGGATCCAAACTCTTCGCCGATAAGAACTTCGAGGCCGCCCTCGCCGACTTCGCCAAAGTGCTCGAGGCCAATCCCGAGGACGGGCAAACCCATCTGAAATCCGCCATCGCCCTGCAGTCGCTCGGCAAGGTCGACGAGGCCGTAGAGGCATACAAGCTCGCCGCCGCCAACGGCAAGGACAAGCAGGCCAATCCCCGGATCGCCAAGATCTTCCAGCAGAAAGCGATCCTCGCACAGAAAGCCGGGAAGTTCGCCGATGCCATCGAGGCGATGAATACTGCCAACGAATATGTCGAGAGCGCCGGCAACTTCCGCTCGCTGGGAGTCCTGTACTCCAAGATGGGCAAAGTGAAGGAAGCCAACGAGGCCTACGTCAAATATCTTGAACTCGATCCCAAGGCCAAGGATGCCGAAGACGTGAAGTACACGATCGCCGCCAGCGCCCAGAAGGTCGGCGACAAGGCGACAGCCCGCGAGTACTACAACCAACTGCTCTCCAGCGCCAAATACGCGGAAGCCGCCAAGCAGCAGCTCGCCACGATCAAATGACGCACCTCGAACTGCTTGCTCCGGCAAGGACCCTTGACATCGGCATCGCAGCCATTGACTGCGGTGCCGATGCGGTGTATATCGCCGCCGGGGAGTTCGGAGCCAGGCAGGATGCGGGCAACAGCGTCGCGGACATCGCGGCGCTCTGCACCTATGCGCACCGGTTCGGAGCCAGGATTTTCGTCACGGTCAACACCATCCTTTATGACGATGAACTGTCCCGGGCCGGCGACCTCGTGGAGGCATTGACGGCGGCGGGGGCCGACGCGCTGATCGTACAGGATCCGGCCGTCCTCGCCCTGGCCCGGGAGCGGGGCGTAAAGATTCCGATGCACGCTTCCACCCAGTGCTCAATCCGGACGCCGGAGAGGGCCCGGTTCCTGGAAAGTCTCGGTTTCTCGCGGCTGGTCCTGGAGCGGGAACTCTCCCTGGAGGAAATACGGGCCGTTTCGGAAGCCGTGGAAGCCGAAATCGAGGTTTTCGTACACGGAGCCGTCTGCGTATGTTACAATGGACAGTGCTATCTTTCGCAGGCCATCGAAGGCCGGAGCGCCAACCGGGGCCGATGCATCCAGGCCTGCCGGAGCCTGTACGACCTCGTAGATGCGAAAGGGATCACGCTCGTGAAGAAAAAGGCCCTCCTGTCCCTGAAGGATATGAACCTCATCGGGCATGTAGAGGATCTCGCACGCGCGGGCGCGTGTTCCTTCAAGATTGAAGGGCGGCTCAAGAGCCGCTCGTATGTAATGAATACGGTGAAGGCCTATTCCGAAGCCCTTGACGCCCTCTGCCGGACGCACCCCGGCGAATTCACCCGGGCCGCATTCGGCCACGGGACCACCGCTTTTACGCCCGACCTTGATAAAACCTTCAACAGGGGCTATACCACACTGTTTCTGAACGGACGGCAACGCGGGATGTCCTCTATGGACACGGCCGGCAGCATCGGAGAGAATATCGGGGTCGTCACCGCCGTCAAGGCGATCGGAGACAATCTGCGGGTGACCGTCAGGCCCGACGGAAGGGACATCGTCCTCGCCAACGGCGACGGATTCTGCTTTGCGGGTCCGGGAGGAGAAGCCGTGGGATTTCGGGGAGATGTCTGCGAGGGGAATGTCATCCGATGCAAGGCCGTCGGCGGCCTGCGGCCGGGCGTCAGGATCTGGCGCAATATCAGCGCCGCATTTGAAAAACGCCTCCGTGCCGAAAAAAGCGCCCGGGAGATGGACGTGCACGTCGATGTCCTCCTCAGGGATGACGGACTCACGGCGGAGGCCCGCTCCGAGGACGGGCGGCACGTTTCCGCCACGATTCCCGTCCCGGCGGAAACCGCCCGCGACAAGGATCGGATGGAGGCCGTCATACGCGGCCAGCTCAGCAAAAAAACCGATATCTACGCCTTCAAGACCGACAAGGTCCGCAGTCTTCGGACAGACGGGAGCATCCCCCTGATGAGCGCCGCTTTCCTGAACGCAATCCGAAGAACCCTCTGCGAAAAACTGAACGCACTCCCCTGCAAAGCCATCCCGATGGCTTCCGGACGGACCTTTACCGTCGCGGCTCCCCCGGCTATCTCCTACAAGGAGAATGTCGCAAACCACCTGGCCGAGGAAACGTACCGGTCCCGCGGCGCGCGGGAAATCGGCAAGGCCTACGAATGCGAGCCGGTCCCGGGAGCCGAACTGATGCGTTCGAAGTACTGTATCCGCTACGAACTGGGCCTCTGCCCCGTCCATCAGGGCGCGGCCGACACGGGGGCGCTCCGGCTGGTCAACAACGGGCGCAGTCTCCGACTCGGCTTCGACTGCGCCCGCTGCGAAATGACCGTACTCGGCTAAGGAGTTATCCAGTCCGCAATCTTAAGACCCGGAATGCGGGAGAAGTGCCGGACGTTATGCGTAACCAGCGTATACCCGTTTGCAAGGGCCGTCGCGGCAATAAACAGATCCATATCTTTCAAGCCGATTCCTTCGGATTCGAGACGGGCTCGAGTCCGGGCGTAAGTCTTCACTGCGGATGATATCGGCACAATCGGGAGAGTCTCCTCCAAAAAGCTCAGAATAGGCTCCAATCTCTTCTTGTCTCCCTTATAGACACCGACATACAGTTCGGCCAAACTGATTTCCGAAATGGCGCATTTGGTCAAACCGGCCCGGTTCATCCGGTCCTGGACGGATGTATTGCCCCGGCCCAAGGAAATCAAAGTGTCAGAATCAATCAGATACATAAGCTACCAGGGTAATTCACGTGTTTCTTTTCCCGTATCGTCCCGAAGCTGACGGACATACTCGACGGGATCCATATCCCTCCCTCCCCAGGCGTCCTCGTCCACGAGTTTCGCCAGGGCCTTGAACGGCCCGGTAAAGGGCCCGGTATACGGCTCCGCGGCCGGAAGGAAGCGGAGCGAGAGCGCGCCGTCCTCTTTCTGTTCGATTTCCACCTTGGATCCTTCTTTGGCGCCGATCTTCTTCAGAAGGGCGGAAGGGATAATGATGCCCCGGCTGTTGCCGATGCGGATGACTGTCGTTTCCATACCTTTGTCGATTTCAATGACAAAGGTAGGAAGATTATTACAGAAAAACAAATCTGTAACAACCTTTTGGGCCGCTGCCGCCGTCATAGCAGTTCCAATGCCAGTTCCACATCGCCGAAGGTACCCTTCTTGCCGCTATACTTCTCCACATAACGGCGGGAAAGCTGCCCGCGCCAGACGATATCGTCGGCAGATTTGAGCGGAAGGTCGATGTCGATCCCGAAAACCTTGGACTTGACCGTCACCTTGGTGGAGCAGTGCCAGGTAGTCCTCTTGCCGCCGTCATCCTCGGTAATCATAAAGGCGACGTTATCGAGCTGTCCCGTCCATTCCGACACCAGGACGGCGTTGAAAGGAATCTCCTGGCCGATCTGGTCGCGCTTGACGACGATCATAAAGTCCGTGATGGAAGGGGTGTACAGCGAGATGTCCTCGACGGTCGCGGCGGTAAAGTTCTCTACGGCGCCGCAGCGGACGAAGAACTCCGACGCGCCGGCGAACCAGGTGTCGTAACACCGGTTGGCCTTGAAGGAACGGAGCACCCAGGTCCTGATGTCGCCGCCGGCGTCCGCCTTGACGCTGATGAGACCGCCGCCGGTGCCCCAGTCGGGATTCTCGCGGCGCAGCACTTCCAGACTCTGGAAAGAAGCGTCGTCGTTACGGTTGATGACCCATACGGGCCGGGAGCGGGCCATCTCCTCGTCGACGACGACGCTCCGGAGCGTCCCGTCATCGCCGGCCACGAAACCGAGGTTCTTGTCGGAATTGTCTTCGGGGTCGAAGGTGATGACGGGCGAAGTCTCTCCGTCCCACCCGTCGGAGAAAGGCCAGTAAATCTGCACGTCGGATGCCGTAAGGGCGTCGAGGAATTCTTCCGCGCTCACGCCGCCGTCCGCCGCTTTGGTGCCGTAGCGGGCGGTAACCGCCTCGGTAAGCAGCGCCCGGAGCGGGGTGTCGTAGGTCTTGGAGGAGGCCTTGACAGGACTGTCTCCGACGCCGGCTCCGGGCGTCTCGAACAGGTCCTTCATCGTATACTCCTCATCGTAGCCGTTTCCGGTGGAGGAGGTGACCGCATCGTGGACTTCCCCCATCTGGGAGGATCCGATCGGCACCGAGGAGAGGATTTGCGCGACCTCTTCGAGAGTCACGTAAGAGGGAAGGGGATCTTTGCCGGACGTGTGGTCGCGAAGATCGTCATCGAGATGCTCGCACGCGAGGAGCGAAAGGGCGAGGGTGACAAGGACAAGTTTCCTTGCAGGGTAAGTTCTCTTTTTCATAACTGTCAATAATTTGGTCCGGATGCAAAGAGAACAAGAAATAGCCGTTAGTGCAAACCACTGACGGCTAAGTGCATTTTCATTTTTCAACACACTGAAAATCAGTGCGTTAAAAATTCAAAAAAGAACGGAAATCACTGCAACTTGCAACAGGACACGAAACGGTCCTTCCCATAGAAATCCTTGATGATCAACACATTGTGGAACCCGAAATCCTCCATCAGCGCCTTAGCCGAAAGTCCGAGGGTCTCGTTGATTTCCGCAAAAATTTTTCCGCCGGGGCGCAAAACGGCGTCCGCCCAC
Organism: uncultured Bacteroidales bacterium; assembly: GCA_900320545.1. GTDB lineage: Bacteria > Bacteroidota > Bacteroidia > Bacteroidales > UBA932 > Cryptobacteroides. Next base: position 125,210 of record ONSU01000002.1, read on the forward strand.
CTCGCGACGGCGCGGTAAAACAGCAGGGGATCCTCATCCGGGGCGAACAGCGCCTCCTCCGGCTCGTAGCACAGCACGTTGTCACGCATCATCCGCCGCTCCGACTCCAGAATATAGGGCGGATTGGAAACGACCAGATCGAATTCTCCGGCGGGGAGGCCCTCCGGATCGGCGAGAATGTCCGCCCGGATGAACCGGGGAGGCTCCGGGACGTCAAAGGGCTGGCCGGACGCGAAAGCCAGCGCGGCGGGAGACTTGTCCACACCGACGACGCGGGCCCCGGGATGCTCCAGGGCTAGCGTCCAGGCGATGTTTCCGCTCCCCGTGCAGAGATCCAGCACGGCGGGGTTCGACATCTCCCGGCAGGCGGAAAGGGCCATCTCGCAGAGCTGCTCCGTCTCGGGACGCGGAATCAGTACGCCGGGGCCGACCCGGAAGTCCCTTCCGAAAAAAGTGGCCTTCCCCAATACATATTGAACGGGCTCCCCTTCCCGTAAGCGCGCCAGCGCCTCCTCCAGGTCCGCCTCCCGGGACGGGTCCACGGTATAGGAAGGTTCGATCAGGTGCGTATAACTCTTCGTCCCCAGCATCTCCCCGCAAAGCATCAGAAGAATACTCCGCGCCTCGGCCTCCGGATAGCGGGGCGAAAGCGCGGACATTCCCTTTCGCAGAAATGCGGAAAGCAGCATCAGGAGTTCTCGATGATCGACGAGAGGAAGGCCGTCATATCGATGCCGGCGGTCCTGACCATCTTCGGCACGAGCGAGGCGCTCGTCATGCCGGGGATGGTGTTGACCTCCAGGAAGTACAGGCCGTCATCGGAGCGGATGTAGTCCATCCGGACCACGCCCCGGCAGCCCAGGCGGGCGTAAATCTGGCGGGAAGCCTCCTGCACTTCGGCGGCCATCTCGTCGGGGATGGGCGCCGGGCAGAGTTCGCGGCTGTGGCCGTTGTACTTGGCGTCGTAGTCGAAGTATTCGTTCTCGGTAACGATCTCGATGACCGGGAGGGCCCGGATGACCTGCCCGTCAAAATAGACGGCACAGGTCAGTTCCCGGCCGTGGACGGATTCCTCGACGATGACGGTCGGCCCCTCTGTAAAGGCGAAACGGATGGCCTCGGGAAGCGCCGAGGACATCTTGACCTTGGTGATGCCGAAGGAAGAACCGGCGCCGGTGGGCTTGACGAAAATCGGCAGGTGCAGACGGGAAAGAATCTTCGCGGAGAAGGCCTCCACGTCATCGACACCCTCGCGGACAAGGTCGAAATCCGGCAGCTTGACACAGTCCATTCCCTCCAGATAGCATTTGCAGGAGAACTTGTCGAAGGCGACGGCCGAAACGAAGGAACTGCAGCCCGCGAACGGGATGCCGAGCATCTCCAGATAGCCCTGCATCTGACCCGTCTCGCCCGGGAATCCGTGCTGCATGATATAGGCGAACTCGAAGTTGATCTTCTCGCCGAACACGTTCACGGAAAAATCCGACTTGTCGACCTCGGGACGCGATCCTTCCGGGAACGGCACCCGCATCGAATTGCGACGGCGCATCGCGACCAGTTCCCACCGCCCGAAACGGGCGAAAATCTCATACACATCGTACGTGGCCCCGTCGATGCAGGAGGCGGTATATTCGCCGCTCCGGCAGGAGACCTCCCATTCCGATGAATCGCTGCCGTAAATTACGGCGATGATCTTGTACTTTGCCATATCTAGAAATATTCTTCTTCAAGTGCCTTGGTTTCCTCCCGCTGGCGGGGCGGCGTCGAACAGCCCACGCCGACAGCGGATGAGAACGTATCCGTCGCGGAGATGCCCAGCGTTCCGTCGGCAAGGACTTTCTTCATCCAGAGCCCCCAGATGGGGAGCGCCATATTGGCGCCCTGTCCGAGCGCGGTGGAAGTGAAGTGGACATAACGGTCTTCCGCACCGACCCAGACGCCGGCCGTGATCTTGGGGGTGTAGCCGATGAACCAGCCGTCGGAGTTGTCATTGGTGGTGCCGGTCTTGCCCGCGATCTGGCCCCGCAGGCCGTAGGCGTAACGGAGACGGCCGCCGGTACCGCCGTCGACCACCGACTGCATCATCGAGATCATCGCGGAGGCCGCACGGGCCGAGATGGCCGCACGGCGGTGCTCGGAGAACTCGGAGATGATGTTGCCCTCGCGGTCTTCGATCTTGGTGACGAACATCGGGGAAGAGTATACGCCATAGCCGGGGAAAGTATTGTAAGCGGCTACCATCTCGAAGACGGACAGGTCGGCCGAACCCACGCAGAGCGAAACGACCGGCTCCACATACGAAGTGATGCCCATCTTGTGCATCGTGCGGATCACGGCGTCGGGGCCGAACTCACGCATCAGGTAGGCGGAAGCCATATTGGAAGAGGCGGCGAGGCCGCTGCGGAGACTCATTATGCCGGCCTGATGCGCATCCTTCGGAGCCCAGAAACGGCCGCGGCCGATGTTGATCTGGACATCCTTGGTGTCGATTTCGGTACAGGGATCCATCCCGCTCTCCATCGCGAGGGTATAGAGATACGGCTTGATGGTGGATCCCACCTGCCGCTTGCCCTGGCGGACGTTGTCGTACTTGAAGTAGCGGTAATCGGGGCCGCCGACATAGGCGCGGACATGACCGGAGCCGGGTTCGATGGCCATGAAAGCCGCCCGGAGGAAGGACTTGTAGTAGCGGATGGAATCGTCCGGGGTCATCAGGGTGTCGACGTAGCCGGGAGCGTTCCAGGTAAACAGCCGCATCTTCTGCTTCTCCCCGAAACTCCTGGCGATCTCGCGGTCGCTCTTGCCGTCGAGGCGCATCATCCGGGTGCGGTCGCTCCATTCGCGTCCCTGCGCCATCGTCGTGGCGATGATCTTGTCGGAGACATTATTGGAGAAGGGAAAATGCTTGCGCCACTTCAGCTCGGAATCCAGGGTCTTCTGAAGGGTCTTGCCGAGATGCTCGGCCACGGCCTGCTCGGCATAGCGCTGCATCCGCGAATCAAGGGTCGTATAGATGCGGAGACCGTCGCGGTCGAGGTCGTAGCGGGCGCCGTCGTTGCGGACATTCTTGTTGAGCCAGCCGTAGAGCGGGTCATCCTCCCAAAGGAGGGAATCCACCCGGTATTCCTCTTCCTGCTGGTAAGAACGCTTGCGGGGCTTCTCCGCTTCCATATATTTGCGGAGCATGTCGCGGAAGTACGGGGCGGTGCCGATGGTGCGGTCCTCGACGGCGGTGGCGGTCCTGATCGGAATCTTCTGGATGGAATCCAGCTGACGCTCGGTCAGGAACCCGGCTTTCTCCATCTGGGAGAGGACGAAATTGCGACGTTTGAGGGAATTCTCGGGGTTGAGATTGGGGTTGTAGCGCGTCGGCTTGTTGATGGCGCCGATCAGCACGGCGCTCTCCTCGGGCCGGAGCTTGATGGGATCCTTGGCGAAGAAATGCTTGGAGGCCGCCTGGATACCGTAGGAATGGGAACCGAAGAACACCTCGTTGAGATACATGTTCATGATCTCTTCCTTGGTGAAGAATTTCTCCAGCTTGACTGCCGTGATCCACTCCTTGAGCTTGATGACGACCATCCTGGGCTTGCTGATGCGCTCGTCCTCGGGACGCGGGTAGAGCGCCTTGGCAAGCTGCTGGGAGATGGTGCTGCCGCCGCCCTGGCTGCTGCGGCTCATCAGGATGGTCTTGAAAAGCACGCGGAACAGACTCTTGATGTCGATGCCGGAATGCTCGTAGAACCGGACGTCTTCGGTGGCGACGGCCGCGTGGATCAGGTTGTCGGGAATGCCGTCCTGGGGGATGTAGACACGGTTTTCGATGTGGTATGTCGTGAGGACCTGACGATCCCGGGAGATGACCTGCGTGGCCAGCATCGTCGGAGGGTTTTCCAATTCCTCGAAAGTGGGAATGTCGGCAAATGTATTTACCAGTACCAGGAGAAGCGCCACACCCAGGAATGGGAGGGCGAGAAGTCCCCAGAACCAGCAGAAAAACTTTTTCTTCGTTATCATCGGCGCGCGTTTGTCTTCAAATTCAATATGAATTACAAAAATAAGGATTATTTTTGAAAAAATTCAATTTTTTATTTTCCCCGCTTTGTCGTATGTTTGCAAAAAATTTGTACCGATATGGAGGGGAATTTATTCATTGTCGAGTCACCTACCAAGGCCAGGGAAATCAGCGAGTTCCTGAAAAAGGAGCCCGTGCAGTACAAGGTCGTTTCTTCCCGCGGGCACATCCGTGACCTGAGCGAAAAGAAACTCAGCGTGGACATCGCCCACGGATTCCGTCCGGAATACGAGATCCCGGCCGACAAGGTCCGCGTCGTCAGGGAACTCAAGGCCCTTGCCGACAAGGCGGAGACGGTCTATCTGGCCTCCGATCCCGACCGCGAGGGTGAAGCCATTTCCTGGCACCTCGCGCAGGTGCTCGGCCTCGACCCCGCCCGCACCCGGCGGATCACCTACCACGAAATCACCCCGGACGCCGTACGGGAAGCCATTCAGCATCCCCGGCAGATCGACATGAACCTCGTGGACGCCCAGCAGGCGCGCCGCATTCTCGACCGTCTGGTCGGCTTCGAACTCTCCCCCGTCCTCTGGCGCAAAATCCAGCCGAAACTCTCGGCCGGCCGCGTACAGAGCGTCGCCCTCCGTCTTATCGTCGAACGGGAAAAAGAGATCATGGCCTTCGAGAGCGAGCCCTACTATAAAGTGGAAGGGACTTTCCATCCCGCGGGCGCCCCGGCCGGTGTCAAGGTCAAGGCCCTGCTGGACAAGAAATTCGCAGGCGAAGAGGAAGCCCGCGCCTTCCTGGAGGACAGCATCGGGGCCCGCTACACCGTAGAGAGCGTCGAGAAGAAGGAAGGGACGCGCAGCCCCGCGGCTCCTTTTACCACATCCACCCTTCAGCAGGAGGCCTCGCGCAAACTGCACTTCCCCGTCAATACAACGATGCGCGTCGCCCAGCAACTGTATGAACGCGGTCTCATCACTTATATGAGAACCGACTCCACCAACCTCAGCGGCCTCGCGATCAGCACCGCCAAGAAATTCATCATCGCTCAGTGGGGCGAGGAGTATTCCCGGGTCCGCCAGTACAAGACCCGCGCGAAAGGCGCCCAGGAGGCCCACGAGGCCATCCGGCCGACCTTCATCACCAATACCGACATCGAGGGTACCGCGCAGGAAAAGAAACTCTACCGAATGATCTGGAAACGGACCCTGGCCAGCCAGATGGCGGACGCCCGCGTCCTCTCCACCACCGTTAAAATCGCCCAGGACCACCGGAGCGAGCGCTATGCGGCGAACGCCGCGGAGATTCTCTTCGACGGCTTCCTCAAACTATACACCGGAGGGGAGGAGGAAGACGAGGCGGAAAACGGAGAGGCCCTTCTCCCGGAAATCCATATCGGCGACGTGATGGAGGCGAAGACCATCAGCGCCCAGTGCAAATTCACCCTTCCGCCCCAGCGCTACACACAGGGCACCCTGACCCGCAAACTGGAGGAACTCGGCATCGGCCGGCCCTCCACCTGGGGGACCATCGTCTCCACCCTTTCGGCCGGCAGGGGCTACATCACCGAAGGCGACAAGGAGGGGCGGAAATTCGAGGTGGAGAACCTCACCCTCACCGGCAGCACCATCAAGGCCTCGCAGAAAATCGAGACGGTCGGGGCGGAGAAGCGAAAACTGATGCCGCAGGAAATCGGCATCATCGTCTCGGACTTCCTCGTCAAAGAATTCCCGGAGATTATGGACTATGACTTTACCGCCCGCGTGGAAGAGGATTTCGACCGCATCGCCGAGGGGGAAGTTTCCTGGGAAAGCACCCTGTCGTCGTTCTACTCCCCGTTCCACAACGTGGTCAGCCGGGTGATGAACACCGCGGCGCCCGGGAAGGTGGAGCGCCTGATCGGAAACGATCCGGCGACGGGAGCGCCGCTGACGGCCAAGTTCGGCAAATTCGGCGCCTACATCCAGAAAGGGGACGGCGACAACCGTCAGTTCGCATCCCTCGGCAAGGGGCAGCTGATCGAAACCATCACGCTGGAGGAGGCGCTGAAACTGTTCGAACTCCCGCGGACCGTCGGAGAGATCGGCGGCATCCCCGTCATCGCCACGAAAGGCCGCTACGGTCCCTATCTCAAATACGGCGACAAGAATGTTTCGCTCCCGAGGGGCACGGATCCGCTGTCGGTCACGCTGGAGGAATGCGCCGCCCTCATCGAGGGGGACAGCGGGAAGACGCCGCTGAATGCCGTCATCGCCGATTTCGAGGAGAGCGGCATCCAGATCATCAACGGAAGATACGGACCGTACCTCAAGAAGGACGGAACCAACTACAAAATCCCCCGCGGAAAAGACGCCGCGACGCTGACGGAGGCGGAGTGCCTATCCATTATCAACGAATCCGGCCCCGCAAAAAAGACTTTTCGGAAATTTACACGAAAAAAGTAACATTCCGTAATCAAATATTTTAAAAATTATTTCTATATTTGCCGTTGGACTTCAATAAACGAACGAAATGGCAAATTATCACATCGACCAGACCGACCAGAAAATTCTCTCTTTTCTCGTCAAGAACGCCCGGATGCCTTTCCTGGAGATCGCCAGGGAGTGCGGCGTGTCCGGCGCGGCCATCCACCAACGGGTCAAACGATTGGAGGCGAACGGTGTCATCACCGGATCCCGCCTGCTCGTCAAGCCCCAGGCGCTCGGACTCAACGTCTGCGCGTTCATCAGCATCAGTCTCTCCGAGGCCAACAAGTATCCCGAAGTGGTGGCCAACCTCAAAAAAATCCCCGAAATTGTCGAGTGTCATTTTGTAACCGGCAAGTACGGCATCCTTGCCAAGGCCTACTGCCTCGACAATGACCACCTGATGGAGATACTCCTGAACACGATCCAGAAAATCCCCTACATCCAGTCGACGGAAACGATGATCTCGCTCGACGAAGCCATCGAACGCCAGGTCTGGGTCAAGGATTTCAAGAACGTCAGTTATTCGCGTCAGTAAGGACCCGCCAGAGGGCCCGGGCTGCGGCCAGGTCCTCCTCGGTGTCGATCCGGATATTGTACCTCTCTCCCTCAACCGGGGTGAGAGGTATGTTTATCCCCGCGGCGACGGAAGCGGGATCGACGAAACGGAGGTCGTAGGCCTGCCGGTACGCTGCCTTGAGGTCTTCGGAAAGAAACATCTGGGGCGTCTGCGAAAGGCAAGACGCGGAAACGGGAATGAGCATGTCCTCCGAAAGCGTCATCGTCCCTTCATTCGCCGTGACGACGGGGACCAGCGCCCGGGCGCCCTCATCCATCCGGTCGAACATATCGCGGATCAGCCGTGAGCTCACAAGAGGTCGCCGCCCGTCGTGCACCGCGACGACCGCGTCGTCGGGAATCCGCTCCAGGGCCTTCCGGATGGAATGATACGGTGTGAAAGCCGCCGTGACCACCGACTGGGGGATGTTGAAATTGTTGACGCTGCAGTAATCCATCCACTGTCCCACCCTGCCTGCGGGCAGGATGACCAGCACGCGGATATCCGGGCAGACGTCCACGAATTTCCGGATAGAGATCCGGAGGATGTCCCGACCGGAGATTTCCCGACCGGGAACGGCGTCCGTCACGATCAGATATTTCTTTCGCTGCAGTGACATATAATTATGCAAATATAGAAAATTTTCGTAATTTTGTCGGACTACACGAGTTTCAGACCCTAAAAGAAAAAATATGGCATTTTCGTTTTTCCCCTTCATGACGCAGCAGCTGGCCATCGACCTCGGTACGGCCAACACCGTCATCTTCCAGAATGACGAGATCGTCCTGGACGAGCCGAGCATCGTCGCCATCGACAACGCCACCGGCAAACTCAAGGCCCTCGGTCAGACGGCCAAGCTGATGAACGAGCGTACCAACCCCGGCATCAAGACGGTCCGCCCCCTCCGGGACGGCGTCATCGCGGACTTCAACGCCGCGGAGATGATGATCCGCGGCTTCATCAAGCAGGTCAACAACCGGCGCAAAACCATCTTCGCCCCCAACCTCAAGATCGTCGTCGGCATTCCTTCCGGCTCGACGGAAGTCGAGATCAGGGCCGTGCGCGACTCCTCGGAGCACGCCGGCGGCCGGGACGTCTTCCTGATTTTCGAGCCGATGGCGGCCGCCCTCGGTATCGGCCTTGACGTGGAGGCCCCGAAAGGCAACATGGTCGTCGACATCGGCGGCGGCACCACCGAGATCGCCGTCATCTCCCTCGGCGGCATCGTCGTACAGGACAGCATCCGCGTGGCGGGCGACGTCTTCACGAGCGACATCCAGAACTATCTCCGCCAGCAGCACAACATCCGGGTCGGCGAGACGACCGCCGAGAAGATCAAGATCGCGGTGGGCAGCGTCATCCCCGAACTGGAGGTGGAGCCGGAGCCGTACAAGGCCCAGGGCCCGAACATGATGACGGCCCATCCGGTCGAAGCGACCATCACCTACCAGGAGATCGCCCACTGCCTCGACAAGTCCATCGCACGTATCGAGGCGGCCATCCTCCACGTGCTGGAGCAGACCCCGCCGGAACTCTATTCCGACATCGTCACCAACGGCATCTTCCTCTCGGGCGGCGGCGCCCTTCTCCGCGGACTCGACCAGCGTCTCTCCGAGAAGGTCAACATCCCGTTCCACGTGAGTGAGGATCCGCTCCACGCCGTGGCCAGGGGCACCTGCATCGCCCTCAAGAATACGGACAACTATTCATTCCTGATGCGCTGATGCCCAAGGAAAGGAAAATCGTTCCGTTCATCGTAAGCGCAGCAATCTTCATCCTGATGGAGATTGCTGCTATCCACTTGATCCGCCGGAACGACTCCCTCCAGGACATCTGGTTCGCCCGCGGCGCCCACCGTTTCATGGCGGCCGTATGGGGCGGGAGCGAGAATATCAAGCACTATTTCTCGCTGGGCAAGGAAAATAAGGCGCTCGCCCTGGAGAATTTCAACCTCCGGACCGAACTCGTCCGCCTGAGCGGCGAAGGGAGCGAAGCGTACATCGATTCCATTTCCCGGAGCATCCCGTTCATCAAGTACGTCAGGGATTTCAGTTACATCCCGGCGGAGGTGGTGAAGATCAGCCGCAACAAGCAGCACAACTACCTCATCATCAACAAGGGCTACGAGGACGGCGTCGTGGAGAATTCCGGCATCATCACCGGCCGCGGCGTGGTCGGCATCATCGACGCGGTGGGCAAGCACCATTCGTATGCCCTCTCTCTGATGAACACCGACATCAGCGTCAGCGCCCGGCTCGGGACGGAAGGCGCGGTGGGATCGCTGACCTGGACGGGTACCGGCTCCTCGCACTGCGTCGTACGGGACATCCCGCTCCATTTCAACTATGAGGAGGGAGACACCGTCTACACGAGCGGCTTCTCCGCCATCTTCCCGCCCGACATTCCGCTCGGAACCGCCGGCACGTCGCGGGTCGTGAACGGCTCCTCCAACGAAGTCAAAGTCGAACTGTTCCAGGATTTCACGGCGCTGCGCTACGTAACGGTCGTGGGGAATCTCTCCCGGGACGAAATCAATGCGCTTGTGCAATGAAACAGTACAACTTCTTCCTCACATACGCGCTGCTCGTCCTGATCCAGATGGTGATCTGCAATTATTTCCATCTGTCGGCCTACATCCTGCTGAGCATCCTGCCGGTCATGGTGCTGTGCATCCCGATCCGCTATTCCACGACGATGGCCCTGTGCATCGCCTTCGTGACGGGGCTCCTTGTAGACCTCCTGTCGGAGGGCCTGCTCGGCATCAACACCCTCGCCATCGTTCCCGTCGCCTTTGTCCGGAAGGTCGTCATCCAGCTGGTCTTCGGCGAAGAGGTTTTCGCGCGAAACGAAGATTTCTCCATCGAGAAAAGCGGACTCGGCAAGGTCTCCATCGCCCTTATCATCGTCCAGGCCCTGTTCCTGGTGGTATACATCCTGGCGGACAGCGCAGGCACGCGGCCGTTCTCCTTCAACCTCGCCCGCTTCGCGGCCTCCCTTTCGGCCGGCTATGTCGTCTCGATCCTGCTGGTCGACGCCCTCGCGCCTGATTCTTCCCGGAAATGAGAAATCCCCGCGTCACCACACTCCTGATCGGATTGGGCGTGGTCGCCCTGCTGCTGCTGGGACGGATTTTTTCCATCCAGATCCTCAACCCGAAGTATAAGCGGGACGCGTCCCACAATTCGATGCTGTACGAGGTGGTCTATCCCACCCGCGGGGTCATCTACGACCGCAACGGCAAGATCCTGGTGGGCAACAAAGTCGCCTACGACATCATGGTGACGCCACAGGAAGTGACGGAATTCGACACGCTGGAATTCGCCGCCCTGCTCGGGGTGGAGCCGGATTTCGTCCGCGAGAAGATGGAAGAATACAACCGGGATCTCCGCAAGATCGGCTACAACTCCGTCGTCATGCTCAAGCAGGTGCCGGTCGAGACCTATTACCGTTTCAGCGAGAAAATCTACAAATTCCCCGGCTTCCGGGGACAGGCACGCAGCGTCCGGGAATATCCCATCAATGCCGGCGGCAACCTCCTCGGCTATGTTTCCGAGGTGGACGCCGACTACATCAAAAAGCACGAGGGCGAATACAAGAGCGGCGACTACGCCGGCCGGACCGGCATCGAATCGGCCCGGGAGAAGGATCTCCGCGGGGAGAAGGGTTACAACATCTACATCAAGAACTCCCGGGGCAAGATCGAAGGGCGGTACAAAGACGGGGAGATGGACAAGGAAGCCGTCCCGGGAAAAGACATCGTGACGACCATCGACGCCGAACTCCAGCGCTACGGGCAGACCCTGATGAGGGGCAAGGTGGGCGCCCTCGTCGCCATCGAGCCCTCCACCGGAGAGATCCTGGCGATGATCTCCTCGCCGGGCATCGACGTCAACGTCCTGTCCGACATCGGGAAACACTGGGAAAGCATCTCCTCCAACCCGTACAAGCCGATGTTCAACCGCGCGGTGCAGGCCTCTTACCCGCCGGGATCCTGCTTCAAGGTCGTCAACGGCCTGATCGGCCTCCAGGAAGGGGTGCTGCGTCCGGAGAACTCCTACCCCTGCTATAAGGGATACCATTACGGCAACCAGGTGCTGGGATGCCACGTGCACAAATCGCCCCTCAATATGGAAGAGTCGATCATGATGTCGTGCAACGCCTACTACTGCTATGTCCTGAAGAACATTCTGGAGAATAAGAAATACGCCTCGCTGGAAGAGGCGTTCACCGCCTGGCACGACTATGTGGAGAGTTTCGGATTCGGACGCAAGCTGGGAAGCGACTTCCCTGCCGAACTCGGCGGCAACATTCCGACGGCCAAGCGGTACGACAAGATGTACAAGGGGCGCTGGAACGCCCTCACGGTCATCTCCCTGTCGATCGGCCAGGGCGAAATCGGCGTCACGCCCCTGCACCTGGCGAACTTCTGCGCGACGGTCGCCAACCGGGGCTACTATTACATTCCCCACGTCATCAAGGACTCCGAGGACATCTCCATCGACCCCAAGTACCACGAGCGCCAGTATACAATGGTGGACACGACGCAGTTCAAGAAGGTGATCCGGGGCATGTGGCGGGCGGTCAACAGCGGCGCAGGATCCGGCGGAACGGCCTCGGTCGCCCACGTGCCGGGACTGAATATCTGCGGCAAGACGGGCACCGCCCAGAATCCGCGGGGAGACGACAACTCGGTGTTCATGTGCTTCGCACCGATGGACCATCCGAAGATCGCCGTCGCCGCCTATGTGGAGAACGGCGGATTCGGAGCGGCCTGGGCCGCGCCCATCGCATCCCTGATGGTGGAAAAATACCTGAACGGAGAGATCGCCCAGGGCGAACGGAAGGATCTGGAAGCCCGGATGCGGGGCGGCAATCTGCTCTATAAAGTGAGGAAACGGTAATGCAGGGGAACATTCACGAAAGAGGGCTTCGGCATTCGCTGGACTGGCGGCTGATACTGTACTACCTGCTGCTGGTCTTCTTCGGGTGGATCAACATTTACGCCTCCACCCAGTCGGCGATGCCTTCCTCCATCTTCGACTGGGAGTTCCGCGCGGGAAAACAGATCGTGTGGATCGCCTCGGCCATCGTGCTGGCCGCCCTGATCATCTTCGTCATCCGCCCGGGCATCTGGCAGCAGGCGTCCCTGCCGATCTATGGTTTCGTCGTCATCCTCCTCATCGCCGTCATCTTTCTCGGAAGCGAGGTGAAAGGCTCCCATTCGTGGTTCCAGTTCGGCCCGGTAAGTTTCCAGCCGGCGGAAATCTCGAAAATATCCACCGCCCTGCTGCTGGCGTCCTTTCTGGCCCAGCCCAACCTGAAGGTGATGACGGCCAAGAACCTCGGGATGGCTGCGCTGATCATCGGCCTCCCGATGCTGGCCATCCTGTGCGAGAAGGAGACCGGCTCCGCGCTGGTGTACATCGGATTCATCTTCGTGCTGTACCGGTTCGGCCTCTCGGGCTGGATCATCGGCCTGGTGGGAATGGTCATCCTGCTGTTTATCGTGACGCTGACGGCCTCTCCCTACACGGCCATCCTGCTGATGATCGGCATCATCTCCTTTATCAACGCCCTCGGCGAAAAGCATTTCTGGCGATGGTTCTGGATTCTGGCCGGATCTATCCTGGTCCTTTCGCTGCTGCCCTGGATCCACTCCCTGATCAGCGGCTCCATCACGGCGGCACAGGCGCAGATCGACAGCACCTACACCGTCACCCTTCCCGGGAAAGAGCCGCACGTTCCGCTGGGATTCCTCAAGGGATTCAAACCCATTTACCTGCTGCTCGCAATGAGCGCGGCCGCACTTCCCTATTTCGCCGTCAAGGCCTTCCGCAAGCGGGATGCGGCCGGATATCTGTCGATCGCCGCGTACCTGACCGGCCTCCTCCTCGTGCTGACGACGCCGTTTATCTTCAACCATCTGCCCGACCATCAGCACAAGCGCATCGAGGTGCTGCTCGGTCTCAAGGACGACCCGACCGGCGTGGGCTACAACGTCAACCAGAGCATGATCGCCATCGGGTCGGGCGGTTTTACCGGGAAAGGATACCTCAACGGGACGCAGACCTCCTACGGCTTCGTGCCCGAACAGTCGACCGACTTCATCTTCTGCACGGTCGGCGAGGAATGGGGTTTCATCGGCTGCGCCGCGGTGATCCTGCTGTACGTGCTGATGATCATCCGGCTGATCGTGGACTCCGAGCGCTGCCGCGACCCCTTTACGGCCGCCTATGGCTACTGCGTGGCGGCCTGCATCTTTATGCATCTGTTTATCAACGTCGGCATGACGGTAGGCCTGATGCCGGTCATCGGCATACCGCTCCCGCTGCTGAGTTATGGAGGATCCTCTCTCTGGGCCTTCACCATCCTCATCTTTATCTTCATCGCGCTCTATCGCGAAGAGAAGAAATATTATTAGGCGTTAATTCTTGCCGAAAAGGGAGCCGATGATGCCCTTGGCCACGCCGAGAATGCCGTCTCCGCCCTTGAGCATCAGAATGAGGTCGTCGAGGTCGATGTCGCCGTCGCCGTCCTGATCCTTGATGATGCCGCCGAGCTTGCCCATCGCAAGCGGAACAAGGCCTTTGAGCTTGTCACCGGCCGCTCCCAGGTTGAGGTTCTTGAGAATGTCGTTGTCGAAGATGTTGCCCGCCAGAGCCGTCACGGGCGAATCCGCGGCTTTGACCTTCCCCGTCACCAGATCCTTGATCTGATCGACGCCGCCGGGTTTGGTAACCGTCTGCGTCAGACTGCCGAGAACGGAATCGGAAAGGCCGCCGAGGACCTTGTCCTTAAGGTCGCCGGGAATGTTCGCATTGCCGCCGAGGGACGAAACCTGGGCAGAGATCAGTTCTTTGAGAGATGCCATAATTATAAGGGTTTAAATGTCGGGTTAAATATACAAAGAATTTCCCGAATGGAAAATATTTTGTTATCTTTGCAGTCCCGCTCCCTTGCGGGAAACGCCTTGGTGGTGGAATGGTAGACACGAGGGACTTAAAATCCCTTGGCCCGAAACGGCCGTGCGGGTTCGATTCCCGCCCGAGGCACATTAAAGACTTTGTATGTTGCTAATTTTCAGGCACTTACAAAGTCTTTAATTTTTCTATTCACCAAATTTGGTCGCATTTGGTCACATTTTATTCCCCAATAAAGATAGAAGCCCCATTGCACTAATTCACGGAAGTATTGCCGGAACGGGTTTTCCAGATAGAGCCATCATTATTAAAATAAAATGCAAAAAACTACGGCCATTTCAAAAATTAGCCGTATATTTGTCGCAAATTAACGCCTATGGCCAAATTTTATCAAGATATTTCCGCGAGCGGAGGAACAATACGGACTCATGAGCTGCGTGAGCCCAGGGCTTATTATGGAATCAGCAAGGGTATAAAATCTGGCAATGTCATCAGACTCAAGAATGGTGTGTACATTCTCCCCGAAGAACTGGCCACCACAATGGTCGATGTCGAAAGAATCGTCCCCGGCGGTGTCGTTTGCATGTATTCCGCATGGGATTATTATGGGCTTACCACTCAAATCCCTGACGGATTCTACGTCGCTATTGAAAAGCACAGGAAAGTGGTGGTCCCTGAGATTTCAGGCATCGTTCTCTGCTATTGGGAAGAAAAATACTGCACGATGGGCGTTGAAGAAACTGACATTGCCAATCATAAGGTTAAGATTTTCTGCATTGAGAAAAGCGTCTGCGACGCTGTAAAGTTTCGCAACAAGATCGGGACTGAGGTGGCTGTTGAGATTCTTAAGAACTATCTCAAGCGCAAGGATCGTAACATTTCCCGTCTTATGGATTACGCAAAACAAATGAGAGTGCTGTCAACAATGAGACAATACCTTGAAATGGGGCTGTAATATGGAAAAGAAAAATGTAGCAAAGTCGGTTCGGGCGAAACTCCTGAACATCCGGAATTCAGAGCCCGGGACCGAATATATGCAAGTTCTGCTCAGATACATCCAAGAGCGGATGTTGTACAGGCTGTCGATGAGCCAGTATCGGGATAACTTCTGCCTGAAAGGAAGTGCACTTCTCTTCGCCTACGAAAAGTTCAAGGCTCGTCCGACGAAAGACATTGATTTCCTGGGCGACAAGATCAGCAGAGACAAAGAAA